>NZ_JAWOQR010000019.1:0-54863 GCF_033337445.1 Vibrio sp. YT-15 | reverse complement strand
TGTTTTACCGTGGTCAACGTGGCCGATAGTACCAACGTTAACGTGCGGTTTCGTACGTTCAAATTTTTCTTTAGACACGATCGTGTTCCTTCCTAGTTATGATTCGTCGTGATCATTATTGATCGACGACGCGCCAGAAATTGTTATTTTATGCGCCAACGCCCGTTAGCGCAATATTTGGACGCCCTGATCTCGCAAAAAGTCGTAAACTTTTTGCAGTTCAATCGTCAATTAGTAACCACGCTCTGCAATAATTTTATCTGCGAAGTTTTTCGGCACTTCAGCGTACTCGTGAAACTCCATAGAGTAAGACGCACGGCCTTGAGTTGCAGAACGTAGATCAGTTGCGTAACCGAACATTTCGGATAGTGGTACTTGAGCACGGATGATCTTAAGACCAGCCACACCTTCGTCCATGCCTTCAATGATACCGCGACGACGGTTTAGGTCACCAACAACGTCACCCATCCAGTCTTCCGGAGTGGTTACTTCGACATTCATCATAGGTTCTAGAATCACAGGTTGTGCTTCTAGTGCACCTTTCTTGAATGCCATCGAGCCAGCGATCTTAAACGCCATCTCGCTTGAGTCTACATCGTGGTAAGAACCATCAAATAGTGTAGCTTTAATATCTAGTACAGGGTAACCCGCTAGAACACCACTATTCATTTGCTCTTCGATACCTTTCGATACCGAACTGATGTATTCCTTAGGAATCACACCGCCCACGATTTCGTCTACGAATACGAAACCTTCACCAGGCTCAGAAGGCTCAAGTTTGACCCAAACATGACCGTATTGACCACGACCACCTGATTGACGAACAAACTTACCTTCAACTTCCGCTTTACCACGAATGGTTTCACGGTAAGCAACCTGAGGTTTACCAACGTTACAATCAACGCTGAATTCACGCTTCATACGATCAACGATAATGTCTAGGTGAAGTTCACCCATACCTGAGATCAGAGTCTGACCTGATTCGTCGTCCGTTTCCACGCGGAATGATGGATCTTCCGCTGCTAGTTTACCTAGCGCGATAGCCATTTTCTCTTGGTCTGCCTTAGAACGAGGCTCTACAGCAATCTGAATAACTGGTTCAGGGAACTCCATGCGTTCTAGAATCACTTTGTGGTTCTGATCACACAGTGTGTCACCTGTTGTTACATCTTTCAGACCGATAGCAGCTGCAATATCACCAGCGCGAACTTCTTTCACTTCTTCACGCTTATTCGCATGCATCTGAACGATACGACCGAAACGCTCTTTCTTCTCTTTTACTGAGTTGTAAACAGCGTCACCCGAGTTTACAACACCGGAGTAAACACGCATGAAAGTTAACGTGCCCACGAATGGGTCAGTCGCAATCTTAAACGCTAGCGCAGAGAAAGGTTCGTTGTCGTCAGCATGACGCTCAACTTCATTTTCTCTTTCGTCGACACCTTTAATTGCAGGTACGTCAACTGGCGATGGCAAGAACTCAACTACTGCATCCAGTACCGCTTGAACACCTTTGTTCTTAAACGCACTACCACAAGTAGCCAGTACGATTTCGTTATTTAGTGTGCGAGTACGTAAAGCTTGTTTGAGCTCAGCTTCAGTCAATTCACCTTCTTCAAGGTACTTGTCCATCAGCTCTTCGCTAGCTTCAGCAGCGGATTCAACCATGTGGTTGCGCCACTCTTCAGCAAGTTCAATCATGTCAGCTGGGATGTCTTCGTAAGTAAACGAAGTGCCTTGATCGGCATCATTCCAGTTGATCATTTTCATCTTGATAAGGTCGATGACACCTCTGAACTCATCTTCCGCACCAACGTTCAGCTGGATTGGAACAGGAGTCGCACCAAGACGATTCTTAATTTGGTTCACAACGCGTAGGAAGTCTGCGCCCGCACGGTCCATCTTGTTTACAAATACCAAACGTGGAACGTGGTATTTGTCTGCTTGACGCCATACAGTTTCAGACTGAGGTTCAACACCAGATGAGCCACAGAACACAACCACAGCACCATCAAGTACACGAAGAGAACGCTCTACTTCGATAGTAAAGTCAACGTGTCCAGGGGTATCAATGATGTTTACGCGATGCTCAGGGAACTGTGCTTCCATACCACGCCAGAATGTAGTAGTCGCAGCGGATGTGATAGTGATACCACGCTCCTGCTCCTGCTCCATCCAGTCCATGGTTGCTGCACCATCGTGAACTTCGCCGATTTTGTGAGAAAGGCCAGTGTAGAACAGAATACGCTCAGTTGTGGTTGTTTTTCCTGCATCTACGTGAGCACAGATACCGATATTACGGTATAGCTCAATAGGAGTTTTACGAGCCACGATTGTATCCTCTTACTAAGGTGTACCTTAGAGTATAGAAAAGTGCTGCGAGAGAACCTCGCAGCACAGAAGGTATTACCAACGGTAATGAGCGAACGCTTTGTTTGCGTCAGCCATGCGGTGAACGTCTTCACGTTTCTTAACCGCAGTACCTTTGTTCTCAGACGCGTCTAGCATTTCAGCAGCTAGGCGTTGAGCCATAGATTTTTCACCACGCTTGCGCGCAGCTTCAACCAACCAACGCATAGCAAGTGCGTTACGGCGAACCGGACGTACTTCTACAGGTACTTGGTAAGTTGAACCACCAACACGGCGAGATTTAACCTCTACCGCTGGGCGAACGTTTTCAAGAGCTTCTTCAAAAATAGCTAAGTGGTCTTTACCAGACTTTTCAGCCATAGCATCTAGTGCAGTGTAAACGATTTTCTCTGCAGTAGATTTTTTACCGTCAACCATTAGGATGTTAACGAATTTTGCCAGCAATTCAGATTTGAATTTTGGATCTGGAAGGATCTTACGCTGACCAATGACGCGACGACGTGGCATGGATTTATCTCCGTTGTCTTCTTCAGGTTTTATCCAAAACTTTTCAGTTTTTTCAAAAAATTAAAAATAATTTAGTGTTTGGCCTTACTTAACGGAATCCATTAAGACTTAGGACGCTTCACACCGTACTTAGAACGACCTTGTTTACGGTCATTTACGCCAGCACAGTCTAGTGCGCCGCGAACAGTGTGGTAACGCACACCTGGAAGGTCTTTAACACGACCACCACGGATTAGAACAACTGAGTGCTCTTGAAGGTTGTGACCTTCACCGCCGATGTACGATGTAACTTCGAAGCCGTTTGTCAGACGTACACGACAAACTTTACGAAGTGCTGAGTTAGGTTTTTTAGGTGTAGTAGTGTAAACACGAGTACATACACCACGTTTTTGTGGGCACGCTTCTAGTGCAGGCACGTTGCTTTTAACAACTTGCTTTGCACGTGGCTTACGTACCAACTGGTTAATAGTTGCCATTAACTAGCTCCTGATTTACTTGAAAGTAAGCTTTGTGAAAAATCTATCCCCAACTGCCAATGCAGTTAGGGACGCAAAATTCTATGCAGCAGTGAGAGGTGTGTCAAGAAATATACGGATCTTTTTTGTTCAATTAGAACAATTCATCCGTAAAGCTTTGTCGACAGCAAATCTTGTTCAATCCCAAGTTAGGGATTTATCCTGTTTTGCTGTTAGTTCAACGAAGCCTGAGTAATTCACAATCGTCAGCGATGGACTGATACGATTTGCAATACCGCGAGCTTGCGCATCGCTCTCTAACACAAATACGCTGCGGTTTTTTAGATGGGAAAATGCTTTATGTTGCGAGTTAGCAGCGTACACTGCATCTTCTATAAGTAAGATGTTATCCTGTTCACTGCATAAGGGCATGGCGTCTTCTAGAGCAGAGACTGTTTTTATGATGTGTAACATAACTTCCTCAAAAAGACAGTAGCTTGCCAGCGTGTTGTAACTTATCTTTGAGCTGTTCTGAGCTTAACGCTTGGGCTTCAATGACTAAATCCGCTTGCGCCAAACCTCGCTGGGTTAACGACTCTGAACACACAAAGACTTGTTCGATGTCGTATAAATCGAAAAGCTTTAACATCGGCGCGTAATCTTTACTCAAAATATTGTTGGGGTCTTGCCCGAGTAGAAGCTGGTATACCCCGTCACCCATGAAAATGACGCTGATATCTTCACAGTAAGCCGACGCGGCTAACAGTGCATCCACACCTTCACGACCAGCTGCACAGCCATGTGGCGCACTACGAAATAGATAAGTTAACTGACTCAAAACTGTACCACTCTGTCTTGGGTTAACATCGCTTCAGCTAGGCTACCTAAGCCTGCTTGTTCAAAACCATCGGCTAGATTGTTCTGAACCAAACCATGTTGATTCGCTTCTTCTTCACTTACAATCCCGCGACGCAAAGCGGCCGCGACACAAGTTTCTAGGCGAACACCATGCTCTTTAGCCAAAGACTGCCACGCCTTATTGAGATCAAATTCATCGTTGGCTGGCACACTCAAAGCAGTACCATTAGTCACACCATCTTGATAAAAGAAGACGCTCACTAGCTGATGGCCTTGCTCTATCACCGCTTTGGCGAACTGATAAGCACTGCGCGCTGACTGGCTGCCATAAACGGGACCATTCACCACTAACGTGTAAGTCAGTTTACTCACCTTTCATCATCCTCGGTTTTACGTTGACGAATGTACAAGTAAACGGTGTGTTTTGAAATATTAAGGCGATCCGCGACACGGTTGATGGCATCTTTAATATCGAAGATACCTTTGTCGTACAACTCCATCACGATCTGGCGATTTTTGGTGTTGTTAGACACGGATTTATCCGCATTGATCTCTTCGATGGTGCGTTCAACAGTTTGGTCCACCAGCTCTTCTACGTCACTAGCAAAGTTGACCGAGGAAGCCGCTTCTTTCGCTTCTTGCGTCGGCATGAAAGACTGAAGAACTTGCGAGAAAGGCGCATCCAAGTTGACGTTGATACACAACAAACCAATCACGCGATTTTCGCCATTACGAATGGCGACAGTAATCGACTTCATCAACACGCCACCTTTTGCACGGGTAAAGTACGAACGTGAGAAGTTGCGCTCCGAGCCTTCGATGTCTTTTAGCATCTTAAGCGCTAAATCAGTGATTGGTGAGCCGACTTGGCGCCCCGTGTTTTCACCGTTAGCGATTTTAATTGCAGAGGTATTTAAGTCTTCTAGAGAGTGAAGAACGATTTCACAAAATGGACCTATCAGGCTGGCGATACCATCCACGACCGCCTCATAAGATCTTAAAATGATTTTGTCGTGCTCGGTAAACGGCATCACGTTAACGGATTCCATTTCGAGCAACATCTCCGCGTTTATTGTTTCTGTAGTTGTCATAAGCCTTCGAGCGAAAAATCAACAAATTGGTGTAAGTTTATCAGAAAATTTGAAAAGCAACCTAGCAAACTCACCAACTAGTGACCTAGAACAAAAAAGGCCCGTTAAACGGACCTTTTTCAATAACTTATCGCAGCTTATTGTTATTGCTCTGCGTTGTCGTTCTCAACTTTTAGCAGCTCAACTTCAAATACTAGCGTTGAGTTAGCAGGAATGCTTGGTGTGTCTTGGTCACCGTATGCTAGCTCTGGCGGGATAACGAATTTGAATTTAGAACCCACAGGCATTAGCTGAACACCCTCTGTCCAACCTGGGATTACACGGTTAAGTGGGAACGTTGCAGGTTCACCACGATCGTATGAGCTGTCGAACTGAGTACCGTCGATCAGAGTACCTTTGTAGTGTACTTGAACCGTATCAGTGTCTTTTGGCTTCTCACCTTCAGCTGGTGTCATTACTTGGTATAGAAGACCTGTATCTGTCTTCACTACGCCTTCTTGCTTCTCAAACTCAGCTCGGAAATCATCGCCAGCTTTTTTCGCTTCAGCTGCTTTCTCAGCCGCTTGTGCTTGCATCTTTTCTGCAACACGCTTGTCTAGAGATTCTAGTGCTGCACGTGTTTCTTCTTCATTCAATTCAGCATTGCCTTTGAAGACGTCTTCGATACCTTTTAGTACCAAATCTTTGTTAAGATTAATGCCGATTTCGCTTGGCTTGTCGATGCTTGTGCTTAGGTAGTTAGCAAATGAAACACCGATTGCGTATGCCGCTTTGTCGTCGTCGGTTTTAAAGTGAACCGCTTTACCGGTTTCTGCTTGAACTTGTTCTGCTTGAGGTGCGGTTTCTGTTTTAGTTTCTTCTTTCTGACAACCTACCGCTAGCATAACTGTTGCAGCAAGTAGCGACACTTTTAAAACTGATTTCATTAAATTCTCCCAATAATGGCTCTGCCATTGGTTGTTGTGCACAAATCTTCTATGAGACTAGTGAAGACAATCGTTATACCAATATACTAGCTATATGTCTTAAGACACAAACCGGATTATTAGATGTGATGCAAAGAATTTTTCATTTATTCCTATATTTAATTGTCATCACCACGTTAAATGGTTGCTTTTTCGCCGAGCGTGAAGTGCAGCGTTGGCCGATAGAACCTCAAGGTGCGACGAGCTTCGCACTTAGCAGAGATGGACGGTTTGCTCTGCTCTATTCTCAACAACGTCATTTGATGTTGTGGGACCTAGAGCAAAATGAACAACTAGCCAACCTGGGTGAACTCGATGCCGATGCCAATGTGGTTTCCCATATCCGCATATCTGACAATGGTCGCTACGCAATTACAGCAAGCCAAATGAACTTCGCAGTTTGGGACCTAGGCTGGACGCAATCCGAAGGCCTTTGGTCTATCTCTGATGCGCTCATTCGCGACGTTGATATCACCAGTAATGGTGAACAAGTTCTGCTTGGGTTATCCAACGGTAAAGCAATTTATGTCAACTTAGTCACCGGGCGTCGCATGGAGTTCCTTGCGCATCGTGAAAAAGTCAATTCCGTGGCCATTTCTCCTAATGGTCGCTTCGCCCTAACCGGAGGTAATGACTATAAAGCGTATCTGTGGGATACCGAAACCGGACAAGTACTACGAACCTTCGAACATGAACAACGAATTGTTCGCGTGGCCCTGCAAAGAGATGGAAAATTAGCAATGACATCTGATGGCGGAAACCAAGCGATTGTTTGGAATTTAAAAACTGGACAAGAAGTCACACAGTTGAGCAGTTGGTCACGCCAATTAATTTTCTCTACCGCACGATTTTCTGACGACGGGACTCAACTAGTCACAGGAAGCCCTTCTGGCCGTGTGTCGATATGGGATACTCAAACCGGAAAACGAATGAGTGGATTTGAAGTGGAGCCCAAAAAAGACACTCGCCCTCCCCGTGCGGTCGTGTATGATGCAGCCTTTGATTCAAAACAACGCGTAATTACTGCTACTTCAGCAGGTATTGCCCAAGCTTGGCAGTTAGAGAACGGATCATGACAGAAAAAATCATTCAGCAATTGGAAGCACGCATTAATGACTTAGAATGTCAGCTTGCGTTCCAAGAACAGACTATTGAAGATCTGAACGGAGCTTTATCGCAGCAACAACTGCAAATTACCAAGATGCTCGATCAGATGAAATATGTGGTAGGTAAAGTAAAAAATATGGACTCGTCGAATTTAGCCGATCCGTCAGAAGAAACCCCACCACCGCATTATTAAAATGCAGGCTCAAATAGCATAAAGCCCAGAACATGTTCTGGGCTTTGTTGTATTAATTACTTAAGAAGGTACTCAAGAGGAAGCTATTCGTCGGCGTAGATTTTAACGCTCAGCTCGCCTTGCGTATTAATGCCTGCTCGGTACATGCCAGAACTGTTCATCGCAAAGTGCATCTCACCTTTAGCATCAATGGCAATCAAACCGCCCTCTCCGCCCATCTGTTTGAGATCACCTTGGATAATGTGTTCACAAGCCGTATGAATATCTTCTTGTAAGTAACGCATACGTGCTGCAACGTCTTCCGCAACACGTTTACGAATAAAGAACTCGCCGACACCCGTAGTGGAAACTGCCACGACGCCATTTTCGGCCACCGTACCACAACCAATAAGAGCAGAATCTCCGACTCGGTTGTATTTCTTATTCGTCACGCCACCCGTACTGGTGGCAGCGGCTAAGTTGCCTTGTTGGTCCAATGCCACCGCACCAACCGTACCGTGCTTACGGTCATCTGGGTAACGAGATTCCGACAAAGCAAACAGTCCTTTCTCACGCATAGACAGTAACTGCTCATAACGGCGATCAGTAAAGAAGTAATCTTGCTCGGTATACTCATGACCTTGCTCAAAAGCAAACTTCTCTGCGCCCTCACCCACCAACAACACATGATTGCTGTTTCGCATCACGTCACGAGCGAGCTCAATTGGGTTTCTGATATGACGAACCCCAGCGACCGCACCTGCTGCAAGGTTTCGCCCATCCATCACAGAAGCGTCCATTTCTACCATTTCGTTGTTGGTCAGCACTGAGCCTTTACCCGCATTAAAGTTAGGAGAGTCTTCCAATACTTTCACTGCCGCTACGACGGCATCTAAGGCTTCACCGCCCGTTTCTAGAATTTGATCTCCCGCTTTTACCGCAGCTTCTAAATCCGCCAAGATGGATTGTTGCAGCTCATCGCTCATCTGTTCACGCAAGATGGTGCCTGCACCGCCATGAATGGCAATCGAGAAAGGTTTCGTCATCGCTTTGTCCAACTGTTATTCCTTGTATGGTTGGCACTACACCTTAGATAAACAAAAAGCGCAAGTTGAAAACTCAACTTGCGCTTTTCAAAGCTTTGCTAGATAAGATTATCTAGTGAAGGCGCTTATGATTAGTGAGAACCACAGCTACCGCCGCCACAGCAGCCGCCTTCTTCTTCGTGATCGTGGTCATGATCGTGACCACCACAACAGCCACCACCTTGATGGATGTGACCGTGTTCGATCTCTTCTGCTGTTGCTTCACGTGTAGACATAACTTCTACTTCGAAAGTTAGTGTTTGACCAGCTAACATATGGTTACCGTCAACAACCACTTCGTTGCCGTCAACTTCTGTTACTTCAACAGGGATTGGACCTTGGTCAGTGTCAGCTAGGAAGCGCATGCCCACTTCGATTTGCTCAACGCCTTGGAACACGTCCGCAGGAACGCGCTGTACTAGCGCATCGTTGTGCTCACCGTAAGCTTCTTCAGGAGCTACCGTTACTGAGAACTTGTCGCCAGCCACTTTACCTTCAAGTTCTTTTTCAAGACCTGTGATTAGGTTGTTGTGACCGTGAAGGTAATCTAGAGGTGCTTCTGCTGTTGATTGATCAACAACGACACCGTCTTCCATCATTACTTTGTATGCAAGGCTTGCAACAACGTTCTTTTCAATTTTCATACTAACTCCAGGGAGATTAATTGACTTAACCTGAATGGGGTTAAGTACTGAGATATCTGGGTGTATTATGGGGATCAATTATCGAAGTTCAATTACTCCGGCTTAAAAATTCCGATCATTTCCTGATCTGAGTGTTTATTTTTCTCTACAGATTGTGGTTTACGCTGCTCTGTAAACTCACACTCGACACACTCAACTAACTCGATGTTATTTTCAATCCACCAGCGCAGGGTATCTTGCTGGCTGCAATTTGGGCAGCTAGCGCCGGCAATAAAACGTTTCTTGATTTTCACGCTATTTCCTTAGCTTGAGTCTTGGCTCAAGTACTACTTCCAATGATTAGGTGACTGATGGTCGCTCTCCATTTCACGACCAAATATTTCTTCTAGCTCTTTGCGTGCCTCTTTCGCCCTTTGAGCTAATTTCTTATCTTCATTGTGTTGAGGCAATAAGTCCTTAAGCATAGCATTATCCAACTTGCGAAAATGTGCTTCTGCCCGCTTTGCTTGATAAGGATGCATACCCAGTTCTACGAGCGCTTGGCGACCGAGATCTAGCGCCCCTAAAAATGTTTCACGAGAGTAATTCTCTACACCATGACTCATTAACTGGTAAGCCTCGACACGGCTTCTTGCTCGGGCTAACAACTTAAGTTTCGGGAAGTGCACGCGACAAATGTCCACGATAGCCATCACCTCATCAGGTGAATCAGTACAAATAATCAATGCTTCCGCTTTATCAGCGCCAGCAGCCCTCAATAGGTCAATTTGTGTAGCATCGCCATAAAACACTTTGTAACCATACTTACGTAATAGGTGGATTTGGCTGGCATCACTTTCTAATACTGTCACTTTGATTTTATTGGCATACATTAAACGTCCGACGATCTGACCGAAACGTCCAAAGCCTGCAATGATAACGCGTGGTCGGCGATCCACGACTTTCGTGGTCATGCCCTCTTCTTCTTGATTCAGGGTATGAGCAAACCACTTCTTTTGTCCCATCAGCAAAAGAGGAGTCGTCACCATGGATAGACTGACCACCACCAACAGAAACGCCACTTGCTCTTTGGACAAAATGCCCTCTTGGCTCGCCGCGGTAAATATAACAAAGGCAAACTCACCGCCTTGGCTCAAAATTGCAGCCATACGGCTTCTCGCTTTGGCTCCGACACGGGCAGCTCTCGCCAATGCATACAAAACCAAACCCTTAACCACGACCAAAGCCACCACCGCACCGAGAATCTCTAAAGGATGTAATGCCAATAACCCCAAGTTTACCGCCATGCCCACCGCAATAAAGAATAACCCCAACAACAGACCTTTAAATGGCTCGATAGCGATTTCCAACTCATGGCGATACTCACTCTCTGCCAGCAAAACGCCTGCTAAAAAAGTCCCCAATGCCATCGAAAGGCCGAGCTTTTGCATCACGACCGAAATGCCAAGCACGACTAAAAGTGCAGCAACGGTAAAGAGTTCACGAACGCCGCTCATCACGACAAAACGAAATAGCGGACGTAGTAAAAAGTGACCACCAATCAACAGTGCTACCACACTGCCTAAAATAGTGAAGACATCCAACCAACTTCCACCACTATGCCCGCCTGCTAGCAAGGGCAACATCGCCAGCATCGGGATCACTGCAATATCTTGAAAGAGCAGCACCGCAAAACCAGATTGCCCCGTTTCGGTACCATTAAGCCCTTGCTCTTCAATGACTTTAAGCGCAATCGCCGTCGAGGACAGCGCCAACCCCATCCCGATCACTAAACTCACTTGCATGCTTACGCCAAACATACTGACGACACTACCAATCACGGCGGTCGTGACCACAACCTGCGCACCGCCTAAACCTAAAATCGGCCCTCGCATCTGCCACAATTTTTTAGGGTTTAATTCCAGCCCTATCAAAAACAGTAACAACACAACCCCAAGCTCGGCAAAATGCAAAATGGCATCAACGTCGCTAATTAAGCCAAGCCCCCATGGGCCAATCAACACACCAGCGAGTAAATAACCTAAAACCGAGCCAAGCCCAAGGCGCTGAGCAATCGGCACCGCAATAACCGCAGCCGAAAGAAAGACCACACTGCTTTGAAGAAACTCACTGGTGATCGCCATACTGACCTCCTCGATCTGCCGCTTGCCAGTTTTCAAGTGGGTTACTCAGCCATCCACGGTATAACTCGGCATGTTCGTAGCGTTCAATATCTGAAACATTTCTTGACCAATACAACACCAGTGGTTCAATCCAGTGCATCTGGCATAGGGCTGCCGTCAGTTCAAACGGTTGCAAGATTTGCTCAAGTGGGTATTTGTTGTACCCCTTCGCGCTGAAGGCTTCTTCTTTACCACCTGTTGTAATGACAC
Source organism: Vibrio sp. YT-15 (assembly GCF_033337445.1). Taxonomy (NCBI): domain Bacteria; kingdom Pseudomonadati; phylum Pseudomonadota; class Gammaproteobacteria; order Vibrionales; family Vibrionaceae; genus Vibrio; species Vibrio sp. YT-15. The sequence goes on along the minus strand of NZ_JAWOQR010000019.1, from coordinate 43,237 downwards.
TGCGCCAGTATTTTCCTTCTAGCGCCGCACCTCCGCCAAACGCAAAGCCTTTACCTAACACTCGGTCTAGCCACTCTTTTAATAGGGCTGGACATGAATACATATAAAGTGGGTGGTGAAATACGATCACATCGTGAGCGAGCAACAACTCATGTTCATAATTCACATCAATAAAGAAATCGGGGTAAACACCGTAAAGATCGTGCACAGTGACGTGATCAAGCGACTGAGCTTTTTTTATCATCACTTGATTGGCAATCGAGTTATGTGGCTCTGGATGAGCATAAATGACCAGAACTTTTGGGAGAATAGACGGTGCAACAGCCAAATGGTCGTCCTTGTGGTTATTTTTATCCGTTATCAAATTGTTATACTTTTTTGTACAGCATAATGCAATTAAAGCGAATCAATCGACTTTTCCGGTCAATACCCCTACTATTCACCGCTAGATATATACCCAAGTGGCTTTAAAAACGATTGAAACCACTTCGCTATGTAACCAAGCAACGCGCACTGCGCAAAGTGAATGAAAACTTTATGATTACCTTCTCTGATATTCAGTTACTGCGTGGCGGTAAACCTCTTTTAGACCAAGCTTCTGCGACTATTCACCCTGGCGATAAAGTCGGTCTTGTGGGCAAAAACGGCTGCGGTAAATCAACGCTGTTTGCCCTACTGAAAGATGAACTGTCAATTGATGCAGGCTCATTTAGCCAACCTCAACATTGGGAGTTGGCCTGGGTCGCACAGGAAACGCCTGCGCTAGAGCGCACTGCACTGGAATACGTCATTGATGGTGATCGCGAATACCGCGCTCTCGAAAAGCAGTTAGCTGAAGCAGAAACACAAGACAACGGAACCCTAGTTGCCGAGATACACGGTAAAATTGAAACCATTGGTGGTTACAGCATTCGCGCTCGCGCGGCAGAACTGCTCGATGGTTTAGGGTTCAGCCAAGAGCAAATGAGTTGGAGTTTGACCCAATTCTCGGGTGGTTGGCGTATGCGTCTTAACTTGGCTCAAGCGCTATTGTGCCGTTCTGACTTATTGCTACTCGATGAGCCAACCAACCACTTGGATTTGGACGCGGTAATGTGGTTAGAGCGTTGGCTACAAAACTACCCTGGCACGCTGATTCTGATCTCGCACGACCGAGACTTCCTTGATCCAATCGTTGGTCGCATCATTCACATCGAGAATCAGCAGCTGAACGAATACACGGGTAACTACTCGTCATTCGAAAACCAACGCGCACAAAAGATGGTGTTACAACAAGCGATGTTTGAAAAGCAACAGAAGCAGATGTCGCACATGCAAAGCTACATCGACCGCTTCCGTTACAAAGCATCAAAAGCACGCCAAGCCCAAAGCCGTATCAAAGCTTTGGAGCGCATGGAAAAAGTACTGCCAGCTCAATTCGATAACCCATTTAGCTTCCAATTCCGTGAGCCAGCTGCGCTGCCAAACCCAATCATGATGATGGATGAAGTAGCTGCAGGTTACGGTGACAACCTCATCTTAGAGAAGATCCGCTTGAACTTGGTTCCTGGCAGTCGTATTGGTTTACTCGGCCGTAATGGTGCGGGTAAATCGACCTTAATCAAGCTGCTCTCTGGTGAACTTAACGCGCAAGGTGGTGACCTAACTTACTCACAAGGCGTGAAAATTGGTTACTTCGCTCAGCACCAGTTAGAAACGCTTCATCCTGAAGAAACGCCGCTGCAACACATGATGCAAATCGCACCCGATCAAACCGAACAGCAGCTACGTGATTACCTAGGTAGCTTTGGCTTCCAAGGTGACAAAGCACTAGAAAAAGTTGCGCCGTTTTCTGGTGGCGAAAAAGCCCGTTTGGTATTGGCTTTAATTGTGTGGCAAAAGCCAAACCTGTTGCTACTTGATGAACCGACCAACCACTTAGACTTGGACATGCGCCAAGCATTGACGATGGCACTGCAAACATTCGAAGGTGCGATGGTGATTGTTTCGCACGACCGCTATTTACTGCGCGCTACGACCGATGACTTGTATTTAGTGCATGATAGACAAGTTGCTCCGTTCGACGGTGACTTAAATGACTATTACAAATGGTTAACCGAACAACAAAGAGCGGAACGCAAAGAAGCGCAGGCTGCGCAGCCAAGCAAAGATACGGCCAACAGCGCAGCTGCGAAGAAAGAGCAAAAACGTCGCGATGCAGAGTTTCGAAAACAGACAGCGCCAATTCGCAAAACGCTGACACAACTAGAAAATAAAATGGATAAGTTAGGTGCTGCACTGGCCGAAGCTGAAGAACAATTGGCGGACAACTCACTGTATGCGGCCGAAAATAAAGCTAAACTTAACCAAGTGCTGGCACTTCAAGCTTCCAGTAAAGCTGAGCTCGAAGAAATTGAAATGGAATGGATGTCTGCTCAAGAAACGTTGGAGCAGATGGAGCTAGAGTTTAATCAATGAGTAATCAACACGCTGAATACACACTCACCCTAGAACACCTTTGGCAGTTTAGTCTGCAATTTTATGGTGTGCGAGAAGTGAAAGAGGCGTGTTTATCATTACAGAACAATTATCACGGTAACGTGAACCTACTCCTGCTGCTCAGATGGCTCGATGAGCAGCAACTCATTTTCCAAGAAAAAGACTGGCCCTTGGTGCAAGACTGTCTAGGTAGGAGCGAAACTTTACTTCACTCCTTTCGCGACCTTCGTCGCCACCTTAAGTCTCAAGTCAATGACGCTTTGTATCGTGAGACCTTGCAGTTTGAGCTGCAACTAGAAAAGCAGCAACAAGCGGATTTGGTGGACTGCATTAACTCACTTGCACTACTCAAAAATGATGGTGACCCACTGACGTTGAGATACTGTCGTCAACTCGGTGGGGAGCATTTGCAGCAAGCCTTTGCTATTCCGGTGCCAAACATTCAACCACCAAAACGCCCATAAATCTGTAGAATACCTATAATCTTTATAAAGGATTATATTAATAAGTTCTTCAACGGACACCGAAGGACCGCATAAGAGCAGTTAGGTATGACACAATTTTTCGCAGCCGCCGGGATCAAAAACCCGCATCTCCAAACGCTTTTGCCGCGTTTTATTCGCAAAAAAGCGTTATTTACGCCGATTTGGCAAACCCTCGATACATCCGATGGCGACTTTCTCGATCTCGCGTGGAGCGAGGACCCAACCCAAGAGCAGCCTGCACAAAAAAAGCCGATTTTTGTTTTATTTCATGGGTTAGAGGGGTGCTTCTATAGCCCTTATGCCAATGGGCTAATGAATGCATTTGCTCAATCTGGATGGCTGTCGGTGATGATGCATTTTCGTGGCTGCAGCGGTAAACCAAACAAAAAAGCACGAGCTTATCACTCGGGAGAAGTGACGGATGCTCGTTACTTCCTAGAGCACCTTGAACAACGTTTTCCTGATAATCCCAAAGTTGCAGTTGGTATTTCTCTTGGCGGTAACATGTTGGCGAATTATTTAGCCCAATATAAAGACCACCCTATTTTGAATGCAGCGACTATTATCTCAGCGCCTTTAGACCTAGCGGCGTGTGCGAACCGTATAGAACAAGGCTTTTCAAAAGTGTATCGCCGTTACCTGCTTTCTTCACTGAAACGTAACGCGTTACAAAAGCATCATCTACTGCATGGTGAGCTTGCGCTGTCCTACAACTCAATAAAACGTGTCACACGGCTGTATGAATTCGATGATTTGATCACGGCACCACTGCACGGTTTTAAAGACGCACAAGATTATTACGATCAATGTTCTGGCTTAAGTAAATTACAACAGATCACGCTACCGACACTGATCATTCACGCCAAAGACGATCCATTCATGACCGACGATGTGATCCCGAAATTTGTTCTGCCAGATAACATTGATTACCGTCTCTTTGAACACGGTGGCCATGTTGGTTTCCTGACAGGAACGGCGTTAAAACCTAAGTTTTGGTTGGAGGAAGCGCTGCCCGCGTATTACGAAAGTATCGCCGCAGATTACCTTTCTGCTGTATCCAAGCAACGAACGCAGTAAACTAGCCGCTCATCATAAAAGTTAGAGGTATTTATGATCATTCCATGGCAAGACATTGCGCCGGAAACATTGGAAAACTTAATTCGTGAATTCGTCTTACGCGAAGGAACGGATTACGGAACCGTCGAGGTTTCTTTGCAAGACAAAATTGATCAAGTTAAAGCTCAATTGGAAAAAGGTGAAGCGGTTATCGTGTTCTCTGAGCTACACGAAACCGTCGATATTCAGCATAAAACAAAATTTTAGACCCTTCACATTTTACCGTATCCCACTCGATGACAAGGTATTGTTACGTGCTATAGTGGGATATCGACCGTGCAGTAGTAACTCTACTGCACATTACAGGTAAGTAATTTTCGACAAGGTTTGTCATGTCAGCTAAACACCCAATTATTGCGGTTACTGGTTCGTCCGGTGCCGGCACGACCACTACATCTGAAGCCTTCCGTAAAATGTTCAATATGATGAACGTTAAACCCGCATGGGTTGAAGGCGATAGCTTCCATCGCTTTACTCGCCCAGAAATGGACATCGAAATTCGCAAAGCCCGCGAGCAAGGTCGACACATTAGCTACTTTGGCCCACAAGCTAATGACTTCCCGGGATTAGAAGAGTTTTTCCGTAAGTTCGGGCATGACGGCACTGGCAGCGTGCGCCGTTATCTGCACACGTTTGACGAAGCGGTTCCCTACAATCAAATGCCAGGCACGTTTACACCGTGGCAAGACTTACCCGAAAACAGCGACGTGCTGTTTTATGAAGGGTTACATGGTGGCGTGGTCGATGGCGATGTTAATGTTGCTCAACATGTGGATTTCTTAATCGGCATGGTGCCGATTGTGAACTTAGAGTGGATACAAAAATTCGTACGTGACACTCGCGATCGCGGCCATTCGCGTGAAGCGGTAATGGACTCAATCGTGCGATCCATGGACGATTACCTCAACTATATCACTCCGCAGTTTTCTCGTACTCACATCAACTTCCAGCGCGTACCGACCGTTGATACTTCCAACCCACTTAATGCAAAAGGCATCCCTAGTTTGGATGAGAGTTTTGTGGTGATTCGCCTACGCGGTATCAAGAATGTCGACTTCCCATATCTGCTGGCCATGATTGATGGCTCATTCATGTCACGCCACAACACGATTGTCGTACCCGGCGGTAAGATGAGCTTTGCAATGGAGCTCATAGTTCGGCCTATCCTACAACAGCTCATCGAAACAGGGAAAATTGGCTAAAAACCTGCCTGCGAAGATGTTTACTTTTCATACCGTGATCATGTGCACAGTTTTGCTTACAAAATCTCAATCATGGCACGATTAAAATCAAGAAATCGTTTTCGAAAAAGGATACTATTTCTTACCGAAACACAAGAGAGCTTGCAGCATATAAAAAGTGCTCTTATTCTAGTAGGCCTAATTCAGGCTTAGCTAAAATATGGATAGCGCAAGCGTACCCTGCAGAGGAAGTGAGATATTATGGTTCTAGGTAAACCTCAAACCGACCCAACATTAGAGTGGTTTCTTTCACACTGTCATATTCATAAGTACCCTTCAAAGAGCACGCTAATTCACGCGGGCGAAAAGGCAGAAACTTTGTACTACATCGTTAAAGGTTCTGTTGCGGTTCTTATCAAAGACGAAGAAGGTAAGGAGATGATCCTTTCTTACCTAAACCAAGGAGACTTTATTGGTGAACTTGGTCTATTCGAGGAAGACCAAGAGCGCACAGCTTGGGTTCGTGCTAAATCTCCTTGTGAAGTTGCTGAAATTTCTTTCAAGAAGTTCCGTCAGCTTATCCAAGTAAACCCAGACATCCTAATGCGTCTTTCTGCGCAGATGGCTCGTCGTCTTCAAGTAACTAGCCAAAAAGTGGGTGACCTGGCGTTCCTAGACGTAACTGGTCGTATCGCTCAGACGCTTCTGAACCTTGCAAAACAACCAGACGCAATGACTCACCCAGACGGCATGCAAATCAAGATCACTCGTCAAGAAATCGGTCAAATTGTTGGCTGTTCTCGTGAGACAGTAGGTCGTATCTTGAAGATGCTAGAAGAGCAGAACCTAATCTCTGCTCACGGTAAAACCATCGTGGTTTACGGTACTCGTTAATCTCGAACTAGAGTGACACGAACAAAATTATAAAAGCCACCAATGGCAACATTGGTGGCTTTTTATTTACTCATGACCAAATGAGATAGGGTGCAGCGAACACTAATGAGTAAGCTTAACAGGTTAACCCTAAAACTTAGCCATTCGTACTTTCAAAGATTTTGTCAGCTGAAGCGGCCACGAAACCTGGGTACAAATCACCATTTTCCATCGGATAGCGCTTAGCAAATTCATAAAACCCGCCAGGGATAATTTCAGTGCCTTCGCTAAAACGAACCGCTACTTTATCTGCCATGGTCGATGACTGCTCTAGCAACACCTCAGGAGTGCCCTTCACTTCACCACCATTTTCATTAATGGTAAACCCAGCGGTACGCAGATGATCGTTTACCTGCTTCACTTCTTCATATTCATTGAGCTGGTTAACGCTCACCGTGAAGTGGTTTGCTCCGTAACCATGCGCCGCAAGCCAAGATGCGTACTCACTTTCTTTAGCCAACGTTTGGTAATCAGCAAAGCTTAAATCCCACAAGCGTCCACCATGTAAGAATGCGCTATCGTTCAGCTTGTCAGCATCGACTTGTGCCACCAAATTTTTCACAATCTCTTGTAGCTCAGACGAGCACTCTTCAACTTTTAGCTCACTAATAAATACTTTAGGTTGCTTCGGATCTGGGTGCTCATAGTGCTTAGCAACCAGCTTTTTGCTTTCGAAAACGTAATCACCACACGCCTTGTAACCAATAGCTACAAATGGCTTAGCTAGAGTTTCAATACCAAGAGGCGCGATATTGAAGGTACGTAAAGCTATATGATCATTAATCAGAGGCTCATCTTCTTGAAGCAGCTGATGCACTTTAGCAGCCGAAGGGCAAAGACGTTGAATGTAATCTTGCCATAGCGATTCAAATAACACATCGGGCGTCATAACGACTCCTTGTTACGAGATGTAGAGTTTAAAGGTAAGCGGAAGTTGGCTGCTCGTTCACAACAAAAGTTGTCCAGAATAATGAACGAGCAACCATCAACCTGTGACGGTAAATGCCAGTCAGTCAACACGCTTTTCCGAGTCTTTGCTCACTTTTCGTGTTCTGCCAACGATCACTACAACCCATACCTAAATGATGCGCCGGCAAGGTGAGCCGCAATGCATAGTTGCGACTCTATTATTAAAACTTATAGCGCTACACCTGGACTCAATGTTGCAGGCAAGACAGTCTCTTGACCTTCCATTGATGCCATTGGGTACGCACAGTAATCTGCTGCGTAGTAAGCGCTTGGGCGCAAGTTACCCGACGCCCCCGGACCACCAAATGGCGCATCACCGCTTGCACCAGTGAGCTGGCGGTTACGGTTCACGATACCTGCACGAATGTGGTCAACGAAGTATTCCCATTCTTGGTCGTCGGTTGAGACCAAACCAGCAGATAAGCCAAAGCGCGTATCGTTTGCTAGCGCCACGGCTTTGTCTAACCCTTCGTAACGCACCACTTGCAGAAGTGGGCCGAAGTATTCTTCATCTGGTAACTCAGCAATGTTCGTTACATCAATGATGCCAGGAGAAACAAACGCCGCCTCTCCTGCTTTCGCTTCAATCAAGCTTTCACCGCCAAGAGACTGTAGATTAGCTTGTGCATCAAGAATAAACTTGGCTGCCGCGACCGAAATTTGCGGTCCCATAAATGGCGCAGGTTCTGCAAATGGTTGGTCTACGCGAATATTGCGTGTCGCTTCAACGAGCTTGGTGATAAGCGCATCGCCTTTTTCACCCAATGGCACATACAAACGACGAGCACACGTACAACGCTGCCCAGCACTGATAAACGCTGACTGGATGATGGTATAAACCGTGGCATCCAAATCACCATATTTATCAGAGATCACCATCGGGTTATTACCACCCATTTCTAGTGCGAGCATCTTGCCCGGTTGACCCGCAAATTGACGGTGTAATACATGCCCCGTATTTGCGCTACCCGTAAACAGTACGCCATCGATGCCTTTTGCGTCAGCGAGCGCGATACCAGTTTCTTTCGCGCCTTGAACAAGGTTAATCACGCCTTTCGGTAGACCGGCTTCTTCCCATAGCTTCATTGCCAATTCACCCGTCCATGGCGTTTGCTCAGACGGTTTGAAGACTACCGTGTTACCAGCCAGTAGCGCAGGCACAATGTGACCATTTGGTAGGTGGCCTGGGAAGTTGTAAGGACCAAACACCGCCATCACGCCCAATGGGCGGTGGCGCAATACGATTTGGTTGCCTGCTGCTTCACGGCTCGCCTCACCAGTGCGGTCATGATAAGCGCGAATCGAAATGGCAATTTTACCTGCCATGGCTGCAGCTTCAGTGCGCGTTTCCCAAATTGGCTTACCAGTTTCTTTGGCAATGACTTCGGCGATTTTTTCGCTGTTCTCTTTTACTTTCTCCGCAAAAGCCAACACGATTGCCTCACGCTCTGAAAATGGGCGCTTTTTCCAGTCAATAAACGCTTCACGCGCTGCAGATACCGCCTGGTTCACCTGCTCTGCCGTTGCACCTTTGCCTTGCCAGATCACTTCTTGGTTGTACGGCGACAGAGACGTAAATGCTTCACCCTGACCTTGTACCCATTCACCTGCAATCCAATGTGTCATTGTTTCTATCCTTAAATTCTGTCGTCTGTTACTGCGGAAGAAGGCGAACGAAATCCCCTTCTTCAACCGAAAGTGCATCCGCAACGTCTGGTGCAATCATCACGCTTTGTGTTTCTGCGTCATACGCCGCTTTAGTGACTGTCGCACGGAAGTTCTCGAAAGATGAATTACACATCAAGAAGTCTTGTGTGCTGGAATGTTCAGAGGTTTTGACTTGCGCACGGAATGAATGACGTACCGACTCAATATTACGCAGATCACACTCAACCGTTGGACCACCGTCGAAGATGTCGACGTAGCCTCGGTTGGTAAAACCTTCACGCTCAAGCAGCTTCAGCGCTGGACGCGTGTTGTCATGTACTTGACCAATCACGGCTTGCGCTTCTGGGCTGAGCAGATTGATGTAAATAGGCAGTTTCGGCATCAAGTCGGCGATAAAGCCTTTCTTGCCGATACCTGTTAGGTAATCTGCAAGCGTGAAATCGATAGAGAAGAAATGCTCTTGGAGCCATTGCCAGAATGGTGAATTACCCTCGTCGTCTGAAACGCCACGCATCTCCGCAAAGATCGTTTCAGAGAAACGCTCTGGGTGCTCTGCCATCATTAGGAAACGACACTTCGACATTAGACGACCATTCAGACCTTGGCGGAATTTCTCACGCAAGAACAAGGTACAAATTTCGCTGTTACCCGTGTAGTTATTACCAAAAGTAAGCAGTTTAACGACGTTGTTAACGCCAAGCTTTGGCGACGAGTGCACAACTTTACTAATGTGATATGAGTAAAATGGGACATCCCAGCCGATAGATGCTTCGATTCCGGTGGTACCCGCAACCTCACCCGTTTCAGAGTCAAAGCCAACCATCAGGTAGCCTTCATCGCCTGGTTCTGCCACATCTGGCTTACCAAAGCTGTACTCTGAATGTTTGATTCGATTGGTTAACAGTTCTTCGTTAACCGGTAGAGATGTAAATCCGTGACCAGACTCCACCGCACAAGTGTGCAGTGCGTCGTAATCCGACATCGCGATAGGGCGAACTACTAGCATCAATACTCCCTCCAGATGCAAGAAGATCCTAACTATATTGTAGGAACAATTCCCCCATCAGAGATCCTTGACGGGGGTGTCTGCGTTGACGTTTAAACTGATATCGCGCTTAAACTAAAGTCGCGATCGCTTTATCCAGTTTCGCCAAGCCTTCTTCAATTTCTTGTTGTGTGATAACGAGTGATGGTGTGAAACGTACGACATTGGCACCCGCAACCAATACCATGAGACCTTGTTTACCTGCAGCAACTAGCACGTCACGCGCACGGCCTTGCCATTCTTCATTTAGTGCAGCGCCAAGTAATAGGCCTTGACCGCGCACTTCTGAGAAGATGTTGTACTTCGCGTTGATCTTCTCTAGACCTTCACGGAACATTGCTTCGCGTTCTAGTACACCAGCCAACACCTCTGGCTTAGTAACTTCATTTACAACCGCTTCTGCAACCGCACACGCTAGTGGGTTACCGCCATATGTAGAACCGTGAGTGCCCACTTTCATGTGCTCTGCCAATTTTGCTGTCGTTAGCATTGCACCGATTGGGAAACCGCCACCAAGTGATTTCGCAGTACTTAGAATATCTGGCGTGATACCTAAACCTTGGTAAGCGTAGAAGTTACCTGTACGGCCATTACCAGTTTGCACTTCATCGAAGATCAGTAAGGCGTTGTGTTTGTCACACAGCTCGCGAACCGCTTGAGCGAACTCAGGCGTTGGTGGCACGATGCCGCCTTCACCTTGTAGTGGCTCCATCATGACCGCACAAGTACGATCAGACATGTGCGCTTGTAAAGCTTCGATATCGTTGTAAGGAAGGTGTGTCACGTCGCCTGGCTTAGGACCGAAGCCGTCAGAGTATGCCGCTTGGCCACCAACCGTTACGGTAAAGAATGTACGACCGTGGAAACCTTGTTTGAATGCAATGATTTCAGATTTCTCAGTGCCATGAACGTCTGCTGCATAACGACGTGCCAGCTTCAAAGCGGCTTCGTTTGCTTCTGCGCCAGAGTTAGCAAAGAACACACGCTCAGCAAAACTCACTTCTGTTAGCTTTTTCGCCAGACGAAGGGCTGGTTCGTTCGTCATAACGTTACTTAAGTGCCAAAGCTTGTTAGCTTGCTCTGTTAGTGCGTTTACCATTACTGGATGACAATGGCCAAGACAGCTCACTGCAATACCACCAGCAAAGTCGATGTATTCATTACCTTCCTGATCCCAAACACGTGAACCTTCACCTTTAACAGGGATCATTTCCATCGGGTTATAGCAAGGTACCATTACCTCATCGAATAAACCGCGCTCTACTTTAATTTCCGTTGTCATTGCACATTCCTTCTTGATACCGCATGCGTAGCAGATAAGCGAATTTAACCGGCTCTCTTTGCCAGCAAATAATGTTTTGCATTTAAGCTATTGCGGCATTGTATTTACATTTAATTAACCATTTCAATAGTGATTTATTCTTTTCGTTCTCGAAAGCAACTTCCATTAATCACTGCTTATGACTATTTATGCATCAAGAAAGTAAAATAGAGAAGTGATTTTTTATAAATGTTATGTAATACAGGGGATAGAAGGTTTAAAAAGACATGAATAGACAAAGAGACTCGAGAGAACCGCATAGTTTTGCAATCCGCTCACCTCAGCAAAAAGATGAATGATTTGTTAAGAAAAGTGATCGCGATCAGATCGCTTTGCGCGCTAAAAAGTTCGCAAGCAACTCGTGACCTTGCTCAGTTTTGATTGATTCTGGGTGGAACTGCACCGCATCAATTGGCAAGGTTTTATGTTGGTAACCCATTATTTCATCCATGCTTCCGTCAGGCAGTTCTGTCCATGCAGTCAGTTCAAACACGTCGGGTAAAGTACCGTTTTTCACCACAAGAGAGTGATAACGAGTTACCGTGAGTGGGTTATTCAGATTTTTAAACACACTACGACCGTTATGACGAATCGGTGAGGTCTTACCGTGCATCACTTGTCGTGCACGTACCACTTCGCCCCCAAACACTTGCGCTATCGCTTGATGGCCAAGGCAAACACCCAATATTGGAAGCTTACCAGCGAAGTGTTCTATCGCTTTCAGTGAAATACCTGCTTCGTTCGGCGTACATGGCCCTGGCGAGATCACCAAATGAGTTGGGTTGATCGCCTCAATGCCTTGGATATCGATTTCATCGTTACGCACCACCTTTACGTCTGCACCAAGCTCGCAGAAGTATTGGTAAAGGTTGTAGGTAAACGAATCATAATTATCGATAATTAACAGCATGGGACTACATCGTGGAAACCTGAAAGCGAGTATTGTGCCGCCTTTTTATCTAAACGCAAGTACGATCAGCTATTCCACCTCGGCTTGCAGGAACTTACTCAGCAGGCTTTCCAACGCATTTCTTTCTTCAGAGTCGAGACAAGTTAAGTGCTGTTCCATGCTCGCGACATGCGCTTCAAGCACCTGATCTAAAAAGGCAACACCGTCTTCCGTCAATGTCACTCGATTACTTCTGCGGTCGCTTTCGCTCGCTACACGGTGCACCCAACCTTTTTGTACCAAGCCTTCTAATCGGGTACTTACCGCACCAGACGAAATCATCAACGTTTTGTACAGCGTTGTCGGCGTGACGGGTTCGATGCTACGTCTTAGCGTGGCCAGAATATCGAACTCAATTGCGCTGATCCCAGCATCACCGCACACTTGGCCATGGACCTGTTCCCAGAAGTTTGCCGCGCGACGAATTCGCCCAACCACGCCCATCGAAGAACAATCTAAGTCAGGTCGTGCTTGCTGCCACTGCTGAAGAATCTTATCTACACCGTCCATTACATCATCCTCACGATCATCACTAACTAAAATCTTTTCAAAAAGATACTTGACCAAAAGAAAAAACACCATTACTTTTAAAAAACAATCTTTCACAAAAGATACTTTTACAGGAGTCATTATGACCAGCGCAGAAAGGATTCAAGCAATACTGCTCACCGCGATTGCTCCCATCGTTTGGGGCAGCACCTACATCGTCACTACTGAGTTGCTACCCGCAGACAGTCCCCTGCTCGCTTCTGCGATACGCGCACTGCCGGCGGGATTGTTGCTCATCGCTTATACGCGTTGCTTTCCAAACCAGCAGTGGTGGGGAAAACTCGCTTGCCTTGGAGTGCTCAACATTGGACTGTTCTTTTACTGCCTGTTTTTTGCGGCGAGCTACCTACCTGGAGGAACCGCGGCACTGGTCATGTCGAGCCAGCCGATCATAGTGATGTTGCTCAGTGGGTTGGTATTAAAAAGTAAGATTGCTTTGAGCCACTGCATCGCAGCAATCTTCGGTGTGCTTGGAGTGGCGCTTATCGTCATCAACGAAACAGTGCAGATCAGCGCGCAAGGGATTGTCCTGGCGGTACTAGGCACATTAAGCATGGCAAGTGGTGTGGTGCTCACCAAATACTGGGGACGTCCGGAGAATATGTCGACATTGGCGTTCACTGGCTGGCAACTCCTCGTCGGAGGCATCCTTTTATTACCTGCAGCGCTATGGTTTGAAGGTCTACCAGAGACCATTTCACTGAAAAACTTGGCCGGATACAGCTACCTAACCATAGTGGGCGCAGTACTCGCTTACGCACTGTGGTTTAAAGGAATCGAGCGTCTTCCTGCAACAAACGTCGCGTTTCTAGGATTTCTGAGTAGCGTTTCGGCGAGCGTGTTGGGCTACGTATTTTTAGATGAAATACTCACACCACTGCAATTGTTAGGTGCAGGAGCAATACTGATTTCGATCTTTTTGGCCTCCCATAGTCCTAAAACTGCAAATGCATAACACCAATAAACAAGAGATTAAATTCAAAAGGAAATGATTATGAAACTAACGATTGTCTCTGGCAGCCAAAGGGCAAATTCACAGAGTCTCAACGTGGCTCGTTTTCTCAAACAGCACGGTTTGCAAGAGTTCGACCAAGTGGAGATCCTCGACCTGCATGAGCTGAACCTGCCATTTTGGAATGAAGGCGTTTGGCAAGGTAGCCAAGAGTGGGATGTTTGGACACCAATCGCGCAAAAACTGAGAGAGTCTGACGCGTTTGTCTTTATCACACCGGAATGGCACGGGATGGCAACCCCAGCGCTGAAAAACTTCCTATTACTGACGACCGCAAACGAACTGGCACATAAACCAGCACTATTGGTGAGTGTCAGCGTGAGCATCAACGGTGTTTACCCGATCAGCGAATTGCGCATGACCGGCAGCAAAAATAACCACGTGTGCTTTTTGTCTGACCACCTCATTGTGCGCAACAGCGATAAGCTCATCGATCAAGAAGCACAAAGCGATGACAATGACTTTGTCGCTCGCAGCCAATACACCTTGAAACTGCTCAGCTGTTACGCGAGCGCATTAGCACCAGTGCATCAGGACATGCTGCCGCTCGGTAAACCATTTACCTATGGGATGTAATCGTCATTCAAGCCGCTCAGTATTGGGCGGCTTTTAGTTTAACCTCTCGCCAAGCAACTATTAGCAACGCTAATAGTTTCAGTAGTAATCCGGTTTGTTTGAATTGTTTCAATAGTGTTAAATCACTCTCAATTAAAGGGGAGATGTATGAACATTATTGAAGTCTTAGAACCTTGGTTAGCCGACGCGATTAGTATCCGTCATGCCATTCATAAACAACCAGAATTAGGTTTTGAAGAAAATAACACCCAAGCTTTAGTGGTTGCCGAGCTCGAAAAGTACGGCGTCGATGAGATCTGTACTGATTTCGCCAAAACGGGCGTGGTGGGTGTGATTCACGGCTCGCTCGGGGACGGAAAAAACATCGGTCTGCGCGCCGACATGGACGCGCTCCCCATCCATGAAGCCAACACATTTGCCCACCGTTCGTGCCACGACGGTAAAATGCACGCTTGTGGCCATGACGGTCACACCACTATGTTGCTACTCGCGGCGCGTTACTTGGCCCAGTCGCGTAACTTTGCTGGCAAAGCGGTGCTGATATTCCAACCAGCAGAAGAAGGTCGCGGTGGCGCCGAGACCATGATCGCCGACGGCGTGTTAGAGCGCTTCCCGATCAACGAATGCTACGCACTGCACAATATGCCGGGCATCCCTGAAGGGCATTTCGCGTTTAAGACGGGCCCAATAATGGCGAGCTCTGACCGTCTGTTTGTCACTGTCGACGGAAAAAGTGGTCATGCTGGCTTGCCCCACACAACCCAAGACCCATTACTGGTCGCAACCCATATTTACCAAGGTATTCAAGGCATGGTCAGCCGCAGCTACGACCCGTTTGACCCACTGGTGGTCTCGGTCACACAGTTGCATTGTGGAGAAACCACCAACGCCATCGCCGACCAAGCTCATATGAGCGGTACGTTCCGTACTTTGTCGCAACAAACACGAGACAGCTTGGTTGAACGACTCGAGCAACTGGTGATTCACAGCGCCAAAGCGCACGGGATGCAAGCGGAATTTAAACTCGGACCCATTTCTCACCCACCAACGGTCAACACCGAAAACGAAACTCAACGGGCGATCAGCGCAGCGGCTCAAACCGTTGGTGCTGAGCACGTTAACCCAAGCTGCGAAGCGATGCTGACCAGCGAAGACTTCGCCTTTTTCCTCAACAAAGTACCAGGTTGCTACGGCTTTATCGGCAACGGCACTGAGGAGCAAGGATGCAGCGTTGGCCTGCACAACAAAGCCTACGACTTTAACGACCGGCTGCTGCCGATTGGCGCCGCTTACTTTATCAATTTGATTGAACAGCAATAACAACAAATGAGGGGAAGTGACTCCCCTCTTTACACAAAGGAGTGTTCTAACAATGTCGACTGCAATTACGCAAAAATCGAGTTCAGGCGCGTCAATGATCGACCGCATTGAGCAACTGGGCGATAAAGTCCCTCATCCCTTTTATCTGTTTATCTTCCTGTGCCTCGGCGTCATGCTGCTCTCTTGGCTATTCTCGTTTATTGGCGGCGGCGTGACCCATCCATCTACGGGTGAAGTAGTGCACGTTAAGAGCCTAATCAGTGGTGAAGGTCTGGTTTACATCCTGCAATCGACGGTGAATAACTTCGTCTCGTTTAAACCACTCGGATTGGTCTTATGTATGATGCTAGCGGTGGGGCTATTGCAAGAAGTAGGCTTGGCCGACAGCGCAATCAAGCAATCATTGCTCAACGCGCCGCGTCAGTTTGTCACCGCATCGATTTTTGTCACTGGTATCATCGGTAACCTTGCCTCAGACGCTGCGTTCATTTTGGTTCCCCCTCTCGCAGGTCTGATTTTTGCGGCAACCAACCGCAACCCAATCGTCGGCATCGCCACAGGTTTTGTCGCGGTCGCGGCTGGGTTTACCGCCAACCTATTTATTGCTGGCACCGATGTATTACTTTCCGGTATTTCAACCGAAGCGTCTGCCATCGTCGAGCATGTCGAAGTCAGCCCGGCAGCAAACTGGTACTTTATGTTGCTTTCCGTTCCGATTTTAGTCGTCACAGGGACGCTCATCACCGACAAATACATCGAGCCTAAATTCGCGCATAAAATGGCGACCAACCACGCCGATACTGAACAGTCCTTTGAAATTACCGCTCAGCAAAAGAGTGCGTTGAAATGGGCCGGGGCGGCGTCTTTGGTGTTTATCGCTTTGCTTTTGGCCGTCCTGCTGCCAGCCGATTCACCGCTGCGTAATGCAGACGGCGGTTTGGTGCCATCTCCTTTCCTAAAAGGGATTATCCCGATCATTATGGCGTTCTTCTTTATGAATGCGGTGGTTTACGGCGTCAAAGCAGGCACGATCAAACAAGCCAGTGATATTCCTGATTTGATGTCCAAAGCGCTCAAGGGCGTTGGCGGCTACATTGTTTTGGTATTTGTGATTGCCCAGTTCATTGCTTGGTTTAAGTGGTCTAACTTAGCCATCTTTATTGCGGTCAATGGTGCGGAGTGGATTTCGTCTGTCGAAATGCCAAAGCTGGCGATGATGGCGCTGTTTATGATTCTTGCTGGCCTGATGAACATGATTGTGTTTAGTGGCTCGGCGCAATGGGCGATCATGGCACCGGTATTTATCCCACTGTTTATGTTGCTTGGCGTAGACCCGCAAGTTACGCAAATGGGCTACCGTATTGCCGACTCCACCACCAACATCATTTCACCGACCAACCCATATATTCCGATGGTACTGGCGCTGATCGCCAAATATAACCCGCAAGTGAAATTTGGTACTTTCCTCGCGATGATGGTGCCATACGCTCTGGTGCTATTTAGTGTTTGGGGCGGGCTATTCCTGATTTACATGCTGACAGGTTTACCCGTCGGACCAATGTAACGTCTCTTAACGACTGGGGATGAACTCAGCAAAGCCCCAGTCGCTGACATGCTTTTTCAAAATCAAACTGAACTCATCGACTAACTCTCGATGAGTTTCTTTACGTGTAATGAGCCCTACCGAGCGGTACTGAACCGGCTGAATAATCGGGATAAAGCGAACTTCCGCGTTGTTGTTCAACTCGCCGATGGTGGACGACAGAATCGTCGAACCTAGTCCGCTGGAAATCATCCCTAATAACGTTGAGGTATGCGAGGCGCTCAACTCCGGATCATAGGTTAAACCAATGCGTTGAAACGCTTCGTCGGCAAGGGTGCGTAAACTGTTCCCGGGGCTGACACCAATTGACGCGTATTGATGCGCTTGTTCCCAGCTGACTTGCTTATGCTCGGCGAGCGGATGATCTTGTCGGCAAACAAAGCACAGGTAATCGCGAAACAGCAAATCAAAGTTCAATTCTGGATGATTCGGATTGGTGTTGATGCCGATGTCTGCCTGCCCTTGCAGTACTGAGTGGGTAATGTCATCAACCCGTTCTTCAATTAAGCGAAAAGTAAAATCTGGATGGCGCTTTTTCAGGTCATTGAGGGTTTTCGGCGCTAAGGATGCACACAGTGTGTAGAGCGACGATACCACCAGCGATTTGTTGTAGCCGTGCTGACGGTCTTTGTTCTGCTGCACCAGTTTATCCAAGCGATTGACGATAAATCGCGCTTCCTGATACAACTGCTCGCCCGCTTCAGTGAGGATGATTTTTCTGCCTTGGCGTTGATAGAGTTCGCTGGCAAGTTGCTGGGGCAGCTTTTTCATCATCTGGCTCAACGCAGACTGGGTGATGTGCACCTTTTCAGCGGCGTAAGTAAAATTTTGTTCCTCGGCTAAGGCGATAAAAGCTTTGAGCTGACGATAGCTGATGTCCATTTAGTAGTCTCACCCTTTGCTCTGCTGAAAAAGTATACCCAAACTTGGTAACTAATACGTCAATATGATTATCCATTTCTATATTTTTTCTGAACATAAAGGCCAGCATAGGCTGGCCTTTGGTCTTTACAGTTATTTAGGAACTGTTTGTCAGGAAGTAAATTCGCTTAGCGGCGACGGCGGAATAAGCCGAGACCTAGCAGCGCAAATAGAGCACCAAAACCAAACGAACCACCATCTGAATCCTTCGACCCTTCTGTTCCAGCTTCAGTTTGCGTCATTGAAACATCACGAACAGAGCTAAACTTCACGATATTACCTGTCGAGTCAGTCACTTTCTCTTCTAACTGATAATTACCTTGCTCTGGCGTTTGTTCAAACTCAATATTCACGCTACGCGCATCAATATCAGCTTGAACTAAAGTTTGGCTAGCCGAGTAAGCTTTCGTATCGCTGCTTGCCGCAGCCGCTTGTGTGGATGGCGTTAAGTTCACCGTAACAATATCGCCCACAACCGCCGTTGGTGGTAAACGGACATCGACGGCTAAGTTGTCACCTGCTTTAGGTAAATCGATGTCATCATCTGGTAAATCAATCGCGATGATCACTGGATCGTGGTCAGAGGCAGAGAACGCATCTTTGTACTTCGGCATATCACCTGTGTACTTGCTGCTGTATTCGAACAAGTTACTCTCTAGTGAGTTGATGTGCCAATCTTCAATTGCTACCACTTTTTGCGCTAGGCTGCTGCTTGCCAATGCGTGGTCCAAATTACCCAGCTCGCCCGAATAGGTGTAAGAAAACGTATCAGTGCCGTGCAGCAACGTGTTTAAGTTGTGCAGACCGTAACCTTTTTCAATTTTGGTCTTCTCTACTTGAAGTTCACCATCACCAATGGTTGTGTAAGCAGCAGTATAAATGTCACGGCCGTATTTCTCTTTCGAGTAATCAGTCAGTGTCAGAAGTGGGTCTTCCATGCCATAAGCATTGAGGTCGCCCATGAGCAATACATCGCCTTTCACCTCTTTCAACGCTTCACCCACTGCGTGCGCAGCAGAAACGCGGAAGTTGTTACAGTTGCCTTGCAGATCCGCTGGCTCAGAATCTTCTACACCAGCAATCCACTCTTCAATACACTCAGAGCCTTTCGACTTAAAGTGGTTTACGACAATAGACAAATCTTCACCCGTCTCTTTCACCGTAAAGGTCTGAAGTAGACTGTGGCGTTGGTACTTATCGTAAGCAGGGTTACTTTCTGTGCCCTCTTTACGAGTAATTGTGTTTTCTGCAATGTGCTGCTCTGGCGTGATGATCACTTTTGCAGCGTCTTTTGGCGTTACTGCGTTAGCACGATATAAAATCGCCACCATGATCGCATCACTGCCAAAGTATTCGTCTTGGTATTTGTCTTGCTCTTCGATTTCGACATACGTGTAATGATCTTCAGCGTCATCAATCTCAGCATTTAGGGCATCAACTAAGTTTTGGATAGCACTGCCATCACCAAAGCCGTTGTTTTCCACTTCCATCAAACCAATGATGTCAGCGTCCATCTTGTTCATCGCCGCAACGATTTTCGCTTGTTGGATCAGGAACTCATCTAGGTTAGTCGCACCACGGTTTTGTCCGGTTGGGTTTTCATGGCCACTGTCAGCCACGGAGTTGAAGTAGTTCAGTACGTTGAAGCTTGCAATACGCAAATCTGAGTCCGCAATCGCTGGGGCATCTTTACGAGCCACATCGAAGCCTTCACCTGAAGTCACAAAGTTGGTGTTATCGACTTCATTGGTCGCAATCAGGCGGTATTCGTTGTAGCTGTAAGCCACGACACCCTGAAGACCTTCTACTCGAGAACCAAGGCGAATGTGCTGCTCTGAAGAGCCATCTTGGTCTGCATCTTTAGCAAAATCTGGGTAGTATGGGATTTGGCCGTTTGGTGCTTTGCCATCTGATTCTAGGTATACGCGGTTTGCTGCGTTGTCTTTTGCTAGCTCAACGGCTGCATCGCTCTCTGCCGCGTGTAATTGAGTCGGCTTTAACAATGGCGCTTCATGAGAGAGCATCATATTGTTACGACGTGAATCGTAGTCGTAAGAGAAGTTGCGAGTTACAAACAAGTCACTTGCCGAGGTCAACTCAACTTGCATCCCTTCATGACGCTCTAGCGCATCACGTAGTGTCTCACCTTCTTTGATAACAAGATCGGTAACTCGAGAGGTTTCAGAGGTGCCTGTTTTCACATAGCTGTTAGCATCAGAAGCAAGCTGAGTATTGCTGTAATACTCTTGAACTTTACCTTTCACACAAACAACGTCACCAGCTTTCAGCGCCGTGTCTGCCGCGTCAGTATGAATGAACAAGCCTTCTGAGGTCTTGTCGTTGTTGTCGCTTTCTAATGCTTGTAGGTAGAAACCTTTGGTTAGGCCAGTGGTAACAGCAGTCACGACACCCGTTACGAAATGATCTTCGTCAGTAATGTATGGGTAACCATCAATGAATGGAGACGTATCGCCTTCACCTTGAATATCTTGGATGGTAGTGAAGTTAGGTTGCTGACCGTCGACTTCACAAGCGAATGGTGCTGGTGGCTCAGTCGCATTTAGCTCACCAAGGCCGTCAATGTTGTCTTTCTCAAATGCCGTCCACTGAGATGCATCATAAGTAGCAGAAGGGGTTAGTGCATCACTGTTACGAACTAATGTGGTGTCTTTACCAAAATCTACGTCACCCATCATACCGATGATGTCGTGCACTTCACCATCTTTAAGCAGTGCGATCGGGTCGTCACCGTTAAAGTTCGCAACGCTTTTATCTGTGATATCGGCGACAGCTTTGATGGCATCGCTCGCGTCACCATGCGCCAGTACATACACTTGGTTAGCTTGTATCGTCACTTGGCTAAGGTCGAATGTGCTGCCCCAAGTACCACCACCGTTTGATGATTTCGCCAACTCGTAGCCAGTGAGTGTCACCGCAGTATCACCCGTATTAGCGATCTCTACCGCTTTATTATAAGCGCCGCCTTCTACGTATTGGGAAATAATAATCTCTGCGTTCGCGTTTGCACTAAGTGCACTGGCGATGGTTAATGCGAGTATTGAGGGTTTGATTAACGTGTCCATTGTCATACCTGATATTTATGTAAATGCAAACTTAGCTCTGGTTAGAGCCTGCCATTTGCGTCTACTATCAGGTTTATTTATGAAATAAATAAGAATAAGTAATTAAAGCCGTGAAATGAATCACATGTGAATATAAGAAAATATGCCAGAGCATCCCATTCAAACATTTTTTGTAATAAATACAGAGCGCTATTGATAAACAAGTCAGAATTTAGATTGATTACTCAGTTTACTTTTTCACTTCATGTTAAGGAGTAGAAAATACATCACTTGTTGAGTTGCTTATTAACCCAACCGTTCCGTTACAAATAAAAAATATAATTAGTCACTAATTTAGAATGCTTTAATTTTCACTTGTATCACTGTTCAAGCCCAAGAATCTATTACTCGCTTCGTTCTCTCTTATACAGGCCCCTCATACTTCAAAGTTTTCATGATTTATTCAATAACTTTTCATTACTCACTAGCCAAAAACATACACAAAAGATATAACACCTGCGCGAGACAATAAGATCTCATTAGCTGTAAACCCAGGAACGACAAATGAAAAAAATTCAACGCAGTGTGCTAGCTCTCTCCCTACTTGGCTTGATAGCGGGGTGTCAGTTGACCGCCAGTGAGCCACTTCAACCTACGGCGAATCAAGACATCATCGAATCAGCCAAAAATGAACTGGATGGTATTGAAGAGCTAGAAGTCAGTGACGAGGGTGTTATTACCTTTACTCAGCGTCTAAGAACGCCAGGAACCTACTGGATTCCAGCGAGAATTAAAGAACTCAGCTACGATATATCATGCGTACAGCTTAGTTACTTCATTGATAGAGGCATGGTTGTGAAGTCTGCCTTTCTAGGGGCTCGAGGACGTGTTGAATATTACGACATGGAACGCTGTATGAAAGACACACCATTTCAGTAATACAGGCATAAAAAAAGCTCCACCAAAGTGGAGCTTTTTCGTATTCGTTCTTAGCAACTATGGGCGAGCTACAAAACCTACTGCTTCGTATGCTTTCTTAAGCGTTTCAGCCGCTCGTGCCGAGGCTTTCTCAGCGCCTTGCTGCATTACCTCGTCCATGTAAGCACGATCAGCGCGAATACGGTGATATTCTGCTTGAATTGGCTCAAGCATTGCTACAACTGCCTCACCAACATCTTTCTTAAATGGGCCATACATTTCTACGCCTTGGTACTTCGCTTCAATCTCTTCGAAGCTCATGCCTGTCGCCGCGGAGTACAGACCCATTAGGTTAGCAATGCCCGCCTTGTTCTCGATATCATGACGGATACTTGGTGGCGTTTCGGTATCGGTTTGCGCTTTGTTGATCTTCTTAAGGATCGACTTAGGCTCTTCCAGCAGCGTGATAACGTTCTTACGGTTGTCATCAGATTTAGACATCTTCTTCGTTGCATCTTGAAGGCTCATTACACGCGCATTTACTGTCGGAATGTAAGGCTCTGGAACTTGGAAGATTGGCTGCTCTGGCGAGTAAATATTGTTGAAACGCGTTGCGATATCGCGCGCTAATTCTAGATGTTGCTTCTGGTCACTGCCTACAGGTACTTGGTGTGCACCGTAAAGCAAAATGTCAGCCGCCATCAACACCGGGTAGTCAAATAGACCGACGTTTACGTCATTCGCGTAACGTGCCGATTTGTCTTTAAACTGAGTCATACGGCTCAGCTCACCCATTTGAGTGTAGCAGTTAAGAAGCCAACCTAATTGAGCATGCTCTGGTACATGTGACTGAACAAATAGCGTGCTCTTCTTCGGGTCAACACCAACTGCCAGACAAATTGCCAGTGCGTCTAGAGTTGCTTCATGCAGCGCTTTAGGGTCCTGACGAACCGTAATCGCGTGAAGATCTACCACACAATATTGGCAATCATAATCGTCTTGCATCTGCTGCCATTGACGTAGAGCACCCAAGTAGTTACCGATACTTAGTTCACCTGAAGGTTGAACACCACTCAATACAATGGGTTTGCTCATTAGAATGATTCCTTTGACTTCTTAATCTAATTAAATGAAAAAAACCGTGCAGTAATAGGTGCACGGTTTACTCAGTGTACTCATTAACGAGTATTTTGGAAGCTCTTTTGTAGCCGTTATGCAGAAACCGCTACAACGTCCAATAATTCTGCCAAACTGTCAGCGACGAAATCTGGATTTGATGCTGAAATAGGTTCACCGTGGTTGTAACCATATGTCAGACCAAATGAGGCACAGCCTGCATTCTTTGCTGCGAGAATATCGTTTTTCGAGTCGCCAACCATCAGCATTTCACTTGGTTGGATTTGGTGCTTTTCCATTAGCCAGTTCAATGCTACTGGGTTTGGTTTTTTCTCTGGGAATGCATCACCGCCAAGGACATCAACGAAGTATTTTGCGATGTCGTGCTTTTCCAAAACGTCAGGCACAAACTTTGAAGGTTTGTTGGTCACCAACGCCATAACAAAGCCCGCTTTGTGCAGCTCTGCTAGTGTCTCTTTTACCGTTGGGTAAAGATGACTTAGCTTGTGACCGCTTTGCTCGTAGTAATCATCAAACAATACACGCGCTTTAGCACGAAGCTCTTCACTCAGCTCCGGGTTGATGGTCAGGCTTTGGCTTAATGAGCGACCAATAAGCACGTCTGCGCCGTTACCCACGTAATCACGAACTTGTTCTTCTGAAACCGATGGAAAGCCAAGCGCCTGTACTGCTTGGTCTGCCGCGACAGCTAGATCTGGCACGCTATCAAGCAAAGTGCCATCTAGATCGAAGGCGATGAATTTAATGTCTTGTTGAGTCATAACTTCCCTGAGGATTTTTATTTATAAATCGGTGAAAACGACAAAGGATGGCACCCCATCCTTTGTTTTTATCATTATGTCTGATTCGACAGTAACTGTTTGTTTCGTCGTTACTTTGCAGCAATACGCTGACGAACTGCCTCAAACAAACAGATGCCGGATGCCACAGATACGTTCAAGCTTGAAACGCTACCAGCCATTGGGATCTTAATCAAATCGTCGCAGGTTTCACGAGTCAGACGACGCATACCGTCACCTTCTGCCCCCATTACGATAGCAAGGGGTCCAGTCAGTTTTGCTTGGTAGATGTCGTGCGTTGCTTCGCCCGCCGTACCAACAAACCAGATACCTTGCTCTTGCAGTGTACGCATAGTACGAGCCAAGTTAGTCACTCGGATCAATGGCACGACTTCAGCTGCACCACAAGCCACTTTGCTTACGGTTGCGTTCATCGGTGCAGAACGATCTTTCGGTACGATGATCGCCGCAGCACCTGCCGCATCTGCGTTACGTAAACACGCACCAAGATTGTGTGGATCGGTCACGCCGTCTAACACTAATAGCAGTGGTGATTCGTGCTGCGCCAGGATGTCATCTATATCGTTCTCATTCAGCTGCTTCGCTGGTTTCACACGAGCGATGATGCCTTGGTGATTTGCACCGCGCGCTTTGTCATCCAAGGTTTTACGTGTCATCTGCTGAATAGAAACACCACAAACCTGAAGATCATTTAGGATTGGCATTAGGCGATCATCTTGACGACCTTTTAAAACGTACGCCTCGATAAAACGCTCTGGTTCGCGCTCCAATACCGCCTTCACTGCGTGAATGCCGTAGATAAATTCGTTACTCATTGTTTAACCTGTTGTTCTGGTCGTATTGCCTGCGCCAACCAAGTTTGAACTAAGTTGGCGCTTCAACCTACTACTGCGCTTCTTTTTTAGTGCGCTTGGTTTTCTTCGGCTTACTGTGCGGCTTCTTTTTACGTGCTTTTTTCACTTTAGGCTTCTCGTTGCCTTCGGCGTCACCACGTTTTGGGCCATTACGCTTACTCGTTGCGCCCGTTTCTTCTGGGCGTTTAGTTGGCTCTATCGCAGGAACTGCACGAGCCGCGCCACCTTCCTTCGATGAAGAGCGAGTCGCAGCGCGTTTTTTATCTTTCGCTTTGCGTTTTGCTTCCGCTGCGCGTTTCTTCGCAGTCTTACCTTCGCCGCGTAGCTTACGACTTGTTTCGACCAATTCAAAGTCAATTTGCTTATCATCGAGGTTAACAGCCAGTACTTTTACTTTTACTGCATCACCTAAGCGGTAGATGTTACCGAAACTTTCACCAATAAGTCGTTGACCAATCGGGTCAAATTGATAGTAGTCGTTCGCAAGGGTAGAAATATGTACCAAACCATCGATGTGCAAATCCGTTAAACGTACAAAGAAGCCAAAGCTAGTGACATTAGCAATAACACCGTCTAGTTCGTCACCGACGTGGTCTTGCATATATTCACACTTCAGCCAATCCGCAACATCACGTGTTGCATCATCAGCACGGCGCTCTGTCATCGAACATTGTTCGCCGTAAAAATCCATGTCGTCAAACGAGTAATGATAGCCACCTGTTGGTGTCCAGCGATCTTGATTACGACCTTCTTCTTTAGCAATCAGATACTTGATTGCACGGTGAAGTAACAAGTCAGGGTAACGACGAATTGGCGACGTAAAGTGCGCATAGCGTTTCAATGCCAACCCAAAGTGCCCCGCGTTATCTGCGTTGTATACCGCTTGCTTCATTGAGCGTAGCAGCATGGTCTGAATCAACTCTTGATCTTGACGCCCGGAGATTTGACGTGCGAGATCAGCATAGTCCGTTGGTGAAGGCTCTAAACCACCTTTTAGCTCAAGACCAAGTTCACTTAAGAAGTCACGGAAACCTTGCAGGCGTAATTCACCTGGAGATTCGTGGATACGATAAAGCGCGGGCTCTTTCGCTTTTTCTACCAGCGATGCCGAAGCAATGTTGGCTAAAATCATACATTCTTCGATGATCTTATGCGCGTCATTACGAATTACTGGCTCAATGCTTTCGATTTTACGTTCCGCATTGAAAATAAATTTGGTTTCAACGGTTTCAAATTCGATTGCACCGCGTTGATCGCGTGCTTCTTTCAGCACTTTGTACATCTTGTGCAACTCTTCTAGATGAGAAACAAGTGGCTGGTAGCGCTCACGTAGTTCTTCATCCCCTTCTAGAATCGCGCTCACTTTGCTATATGTGAGACGAGCGTGCGAGTTCATCACCGCCTCGTAATGCTTGTAACCAGACAGCTTACCTGTATCGGAAATGGTCATTTCGCACACCATACACAAGCGATCTACTTGCGGGTTGAGCGAACATAGGCCGTTCGATAGTACTTCTGGCAACATCGGCACAACTTGCGACGGGAAGTATACTGAGTTACCACGATTGATCGCTTCTTTGTCCAACGCAGAGTCAGGACGAACGTAGTAACTGACGTCAGCAATCGCTACCCATAAACGCCAACCACCTTCTTTGTTCTTTTCACAGTAAACCGCATCATCAAAGTCTCGTGCGTCTTCGCCGTCAATGGTCACTAGTGGCAAATCACGTAGATCCACACGACCAACTTTCGCTTCTTCTGGTACTTCTTCGCCTAAGTTTTCGATTTGTTTATCGACGGCTTCTGGCCATTCGTGAGGGATTTGGTGTGTACGAATCGCAATTTGTGTTTCCATACCTGGTGCCATATTTTCACCAAGGACTTCAACCACTTTACCCATCATGCCGCGTGAGCGTGAGCCACGATCAGTAATTTCAATTACGACTACGTTACCCATGCGTGCACCCGCTTTGTGCTCATTTGGGATCAGGATATCTTGGCTGATACGCGAGTCATCTGGGACAACGTAGGAGTATCCATATTCAAGGAAGAAACGACCGACGATTTGATCATTACGCTCCTCTAGCACACGCACCAAACGTCCTTCACGGCGGCCGCGCTTGCTGTTGTCTGTAGGTTGCACTAAGACAAAATCACCGTGGATGATGTTCTTCATCTGATGGTGCGGTAACAGAATATCATCATCCTTGCCGACGCTGCCTTCTGGACGTACCCAACCATGGCCATCACGATGACCAATCACGTAACCTTTCACCATTTCAAGTTTTTCAGGCAATGCATAGCACTGACGGCGGGTAAACACCAGTTGGCCATCTCGCTCCATCGCACGTAGCCGACGACGCAACCCTTCGTATTGCTCTTCGCCCTCAAGCTTTAGTGCCTCAAACAAGTCGTTACGATTCATTGGAACGCCCGCTTGCTCTAGAAACTCGATGATAAACTCTCGGCTTGGAATTGGATTTTCGTAATTTTTGGATTCACGATCTGCAAAAGGATCGTTTGGAATATTGTCTGACATAGGCACGCCTATCTAGCAAGGAAGGTATATGGCTAGTATATCTGAGTCTCTCGATAAGCTACAGAATTGCTTTGAAAAAAGAATGATCGAGATCGACTCTAGGCATGCAAATGAGTTAAGGACGAGCCAGCAAGATCAAAAGTTCAGAATTGTCACTGAGCAAGGATTCAATCGTGCAGTTATCCAACTCCGCCAGAAAGGCACTTTTTGCTTTCGCCAATTTATCTTTGAGGCGGCAAGCAGGGGTAATATGGCAAAAATCCACACCACAGTTGACTAAATCTAACGGCTCTAAATCGCGCACAACACCACCGACTGTGATTTCAGATGCTGGCTTCATCAGCCGGATACCACCGTTTTTTCCGCGCACGGTATGGACATAACCCAACTGTCCTAACCGATTGATAACTTTAACCATATGGTTGCGCGACACACCAAATAAATCCGTCACTTCGGTAATGCTGGTTAACTCATCTTCCGGCAACGAAGCCAAGAAAATTAAGGTTCTCAACGCATAATCAGTGAAACTAGTTAACTGCATATTCTCTCCCAAAGTGCGACTCAATAACCCGCTGGTGATGCTAAACCCCCAAACTTGAGCTATCGATAAAAGTGTAAATCTTTTCTTGATCGAAAGATACATTTGAGATACAACTTTAAACATGCATTATAAATACAACTTAAAGTAGGAAGCCCTTATGCTCAGCAATCAAACTATCGAGATCGTCAAAGCGACTGCACCACTCATCGCCGAAACAGGACCAAAACTGACCGCGCACTTTTACGAGCGTATGTTTACTCATAACCCTGAGTTGAAAGATATTTTTAACATGAGTAACCAACGTAACGGCGATCAGCGTGAAGCATTATTCAACGCTATCTGTGCCTATGCTGCCAATATTGAAAATTTGCCAGCTCTGCTTGGCGCAGTAGAGAAAATTGCGCATAAGCACACGAGCTTTTTGATCACAGAAGATCAGTACCAAATCGTTGGTAAGCATTTACTTGCGACAATCGATGAGCTTTTTAATCCAGGTCAAGAAGTGTTGGATGCTTGGGCTGAGGCTTACGGCGTACTTGCGAATGTATTTATTCAGCGCGAAGAACAAATTTACCAACAAAATGAAGCTTTGGAAGGCGGCTGGCGCGGTCTACGCGAATTTGAATTAGTCGATAAAAAGATTGAGAGCGAACACATTTGCAGCTTTGTGTTCAAGCCAACCGATGGCCAAAAAGTGGCGCCGTATAAACCGGGACAATACCTTGGCATCTACATCAACAGTGACCAGTTAGAAAACCAAGAAATTCGCCAATATAGCCTGTCTTCTGCGGTCCAAGAGAACACCTACCGTATCTCAGTAAAACGTGAAGAAGGCGGAAAAGTGTCGAACTACCTGCACGATAGCCTGAACATTGGCGAAAAAGTGCAGCTTGCGGCCCCTGCCGGTGATTTCTTTATGGATGCCGAACCACAAACACCCGTTGTTCTAATTTCTGCTGGTGTGGGACTTACTCCAACGCTGTCAATGCTAGAAAGTCTCTCAGCACATCAAGCACCTGTAACTTGGGTTCATGCAACAGAAAATGGCCAACAGCATGCTTTCAAGCAACACGTAAACCAACTCGTTGCAGAAAAAGAAAATATGAACGCGCTCGTTTGGTATAACCAACCAACGGCAGAAGACAAGCTAGGTGAAGACTTCCACTTCACGGGCTTTGTCAATCTGTATGAAATTGAAGCTGCATTAAAGCAAGATAAAGTGCAGGTATACTTCTGTGGTCCTGTAGGATTTATGCAGCACGTAGCGAAACAGCTATTAGAACTTGGCGTACCAGAAGAGCAATTCCATTACGAATGCTTCGGTCCACACAAAGTGGTTTAAGCGCTACCAACTATCGGGAAAACAACAAAGCCCACGTGACGTGGGCTTTGTTGTATGAAGTTGTTTGCAATATTGAAGCGTTACCAAAAGGTGTCTCGCCGTTTAGCTCGAGCAATAACGTTTTGTGGCATGCGCTGTTCAAGGCCGTTTCTCAATACAGTTATGCGCTTATGCTGCCGCTTATCTGCTGTGACAGAGTTATATAACCAACGATACGCATCTTCGTAATCGAGTGGACTGCCATAATCACGTAAAAGCAACTCGGCCAGATGAATACGCGCGTTTAGGTTTCCCATTGACGCAGCTTCTCGCAAATATGGAATTGCACGTTCTTTATCTTGCTGTACTAAAGTGCCACGCGAATAGTATCGGCCAATCTGCTCTAGTGCAGCTGGTAACCCCTGATGCGCTGCATTTTCGATGTAGTAAAGACCCAGTTCGACATCTTGCTCGACACACACACCCCAAGCCAACATATCTCCGTACAGAAATTCATAAGCGGGTAAGTTAATTCGAGTCGCACGAGCTACGATATCCTCCACCAGCTGGCAGTTATCAGCGCGCACACGTTGTAAGTGCTTATTTTGCTCAATAAGCTTTATCAGCTCTGCTTCGGTATAGATCGGAACTGGTGCCCCCACATCAGCAACATTGGCTTTCACTGTGGTAGCAACCAAGGTCAACAACAGTGAAGCAGCCACTGTTCGTAACTTCATAAACGTACCCTTAAGGTGTCTAAGAAACCAAAGATCGGTGAAGGATCTCCTCTGCTTGATAACCTTATCGGCAAAAAACAGCTAAGCTTTAGACAATTTTTGCCTCTGATTTAGGCTAAGCGGCAAAAACTTGCCATATGAGAGTCACGCTGTTTTTGTTCAGATACAAAAAAGCCGACCAGAAGGTCGGCTTTTGCAATCTTTAACGGCTATCAATTAAGCTTCGAATGGGTGAACTTTGATGATAGTTTCGTTACGGTCAGGACCTGTAGAGATGATGTCTACTGGAACGCCAGTTAGCTCTTCAATACGCTTGATGTAGTCAAGAGCTGCTTGTGGTAGAGCATCTAGTGACTTAGCACCAAATGTATTCTCAGACCAACCTGGCATTGTTTCGTAGATTGGCGTTGCTTTTTCGAATGCTTCAGCAGCCATCGGAGAAACTTCTAGCACAGAGCCATCTTCCATCTTGTAACCAGTACAGATTTTTAGCTCTTCTAGACCATCTAGTACGTCTAGTTTAGTTAGACAGAAACCAGATACAGAGTTGATTTGGATTGCACGACGCATAGCAACAGCATCGAACCAACCTGTACGACGTAGACGACCAGTTGTCGCACCGAACTCGTGGCCAACTTCACCTAAGTGCTTACCAATTGGATCTTGCTTATCTAAACCGTCGTATAGTTCAGTCGGGAATGGACCAGCACCAACGCGAGTACAGTACGCTTTCGCGATACCCAAGATGTAACCGATGTGACGAGGACCAAAACCAGAACCTGCAGCAACACCACCAGCTGTCGTGTTAGAAGACGTTACGTACGGGTAAGTACCGTGGTCGATATCAAGTAGTGTACCTTGTGCGCCTTCGAACATGATCTTGTCGCCGCGCTTACGTGCTGCGTCTAGTTCGTCAGTTACGTCGATAACCATTGAAGTTAGTAGCTCAGCGTAGCCTTTCGCTTGCTCAAGTACTTCTTCGTAGCTTACTGGCTCCGCTTTGTAGAAGTTAACTAGTTGGAAGTTATGGAACTCCATGACTTCTTTTAGCTTCTCTGCGAAAGTCGCCATATCGAATAGGTCGCCAACGCGTAGACCACGACGAGCAACTTTATCTTCGTATGCTGGACCGATACCACGACCAGTAGTACCGATAGCTTTTTTACCGCGAGCGATTTCGCGAGCTTGGTCCATTGCAACGTGGTAAGGAAGAATTAGCGGACATGCTTCAGAAATGAAAAGACGCTCGCGTACTGGAATACCGCGCTCTTCAAGAGGCTTCATTTCTTTAAGTAGAGCTTCAGGTGATAGTACAACACCGTTACCGATAACACATTTTACGTTATCGCGAAGGATACCTGATGGAATTAAGTGAAGAACGGTTTTTTCACCGTCAATTACGAGAGTGTGACCTGCGTTGTGACCGCCTTGGTAGCGTACCACGTATTTTGCATCTTCAGTTAAAAGGTCTACGATTTTACCTTTACCTTCGTCACCCCATTGGGTGCCTAGAACGACTACGTTATTTCCCATCTTTCCAAGTCTGATTGCTAGTTAAAAATGGATTCTAGCACCGAATCACGCTTCTTGCAGTCATTTTTTGTTCACAGAGTTGCTACCAGAATGTCATCTTGCCGCTTTGTTCATTTTGAAATCAGCATATCACTGATAGTATTTAGCTTTCTCTATTCGACTGGAAAGCGCTATGTCTGAATCCATATGGTTGGCGATTGGGCTCGTCTTGATCGTGGAAGGCATTGGGCCACTGATTGCTCCTAACGGTTGGCGGAATATGGTGGCTCAATTAAGTGAACAACCCAACAATCAGCTACGACGCATCGGTGGCTGCCTAGTAGTTGCTGGAGCCGTCATCGCCATCATGATGAGCTAGCACTTAGCATCAGATACAAAAAAGGCTCCCTAAGGAGCCTTTTATTTCAATGAGACGCGGAGATTATTTCTCCATGCTGCCCTTCGACTGGTTCATGTATTGGAAGAACTCACTCTTCGGATCAAGCACCAGAATATCGCTCTTAGAGCTGAAGGACTTCTCATACGCACGTAGCGAACGTAGGAAGCTAAAGAACTCAGGGTCTTTGTTGTATGCTTCAGCATAAATCTTCGCAGCTTCAGCATCCGCCTCACCTCGTGTCACACGCGCAGTTTTATCAGCTTCAGCTAGAATAGTTGCTACTTCTAGTTCTGCTTGAGCACGAATAACTTCCGCTTTTTCACGACCTTGAGAACGGTGCTTACGAGCAACGGACTCACGCTCCGCACGCATACGACGGTAGATAGACTCACTGATTTCATCAGGCAGGTTGATTTTCTTCATTCGGAAATCAACGACACGAACACCCAAGTCTTTCATTGCGCTTTCACGCGTGTCTTTCAATACTTCAGACATGATTAGGTCGCGTTCACCATCAATCTCAAGCGCCTCACGAGCCGCTTCAGTTGCGACAACATCGGCACTTGCGTCTTCTGGTAGCACATCATCGTTACGTGGACCAGATACGATCTGTTTGATTTCACGAGCACCGATTTCAGAACGAAGCACGTCCGTCACTTTACGCTCAAGTAGTGCCTCTGCCGTTAGCGAGTTACCACCGCCTGTCGCGAGGTAGTAGCGACCAAAATCTTCAATACGCCACTTCACGTAGGTATCAATGATAACGTCTTTTTTCTCAGACGTTACGAAACGGTCTGCACGACCATCCATTGTTTGGATACGTGCATCAAGTTGTTTCACACGGTCAAACAAAGGCATCTTGAAATGCAGACCAGGCTCGTAAATTCGAGTGATGTCGTTATTGTCTTTCAAGACACGACCAAATCGAACCACGATACCGCGCTCACCTTCAGGAATCACAAACAAAGACATCAACATTAATGCCAGTGCGATTACCAGTACAGGGATCATTAACTTACGCATTCTTAGTATCTCCCTTGACGTGAACCTGTTGAACGAGACTGCGAGTTCGAAGTGTCTTCTTGTGTACGATCAGACTCAAGTTGAATTTGATCATAGGTTGAAGATGACTTCGATTTACGTTTGGTATCTGCTTTGCCCTCTTGTCCCGCCAACTTATCGATTGGAAGGTAAAGAAGATTGCCGCTTGATTCCGAGTCAATCAACACTTTCGAAGTGCTTGAGTACACCTCTTCCATTGCGTCAATGTACAGACGATCACGCGTTACACCAGGCGCTGCTTGGTATTCTGGTAATAGTTTTTCGAACTGTGCTACCTGACCAAGAGCCTCGTTAGTGACACGCTCATTGTAACCTTGTGCTTCTTTCTTCAAACGCTCTGCTCGACCCGTTGCCTTAGGCAAGATTTCGTTCTTGTATGCTTCAGCTTCACGAATGAAACGCTCTTCATCCTCACGTGCTGCGATTGCATCATCAAACGCATCTTTCACTTGCTCTGGTGGACGAGCAGACTGGAAGTTCACATCAACAAGTACCAGACCCATATCATAGCTATCAATGATTTGGTTCAGTGTTTCTTGCGTAGTTTGACGAATTTGCTGACGACCACTGGTTAGAATGCTATCCATCAATGAGTCACCAATTACTGCACGTAGTGCAGAATCCGTTGCTTGACGCAAGCTGTCGTCTGCATTGGTTACACGGTACAAGTATTTGTATGGGTCAGTCACTCGGTACTGAACATCCATCGCAACTGTTACAACGTTTTCATCTTTAGTCAGCATTAGACCAGATGCACGTAGTGAACGAATCGCTTGTACGTTTACCGCTTCGTACTCATCAATAAAGCGAGGACGCCAGTTAAGACCTGGGTCTACGATGCGATCGTATTTACCTAAACGCAGTACAACACCACGCTCTGCTTCACCGATGGTGTAAAAACCAGCGAAGAACCAAACTGCAACAGCAATCAGAGCAATCACGCCAAAGCCAATTGCACTACCACCACCGCCGCCGATTGGAGAACCACCGCCGCCTTTTTTACCAAACTTGCCGCCCAGCTTTTGACTCAGTTTGTTGAACACTTCATCTAAATCTGGCGGACCTTGATCTCGGCCACCAGGACGCTGGCCACCACGATTATTATTACCCCAAGGGTCATTATCGCGGCCATTGTTGCCGTTGTTATTTCCAGGCTCATTCCACGCCATTAGAAAGCTCCATCATTTGATATGACGTTATACTGTAGCAGTCCTTTAAGTGACTATAAAGCCAGTCAAAACTGCCCCTTCTCTTTTTTCAAGTCTAGACCAATCTACTTGCTGCATTCGAATATCGATCAACAAGTTACCATCCTGGTCATATTCCTCACGTTGAATACACTTCATTTGGAAGAAGGTACTACGGAATCGTCCTTGATACTGTGGAGGAATTCGCAACTGATGCTCGACCATTTGTGACGCCAGACGTTCCGTCAGAGCCTCAAACAGGACATCAATGCCCAACCCATCCATTGCTGAAACCCAAACTGCGCGAGGTACGCCTTCCTCGTCTCGTTCTATACGTGGTTTCTGCGAATCTAGATTGTCGATTTTGTTCATGACAACCAGAGTCGGCACTTCATGCGCGTCGATCTCTTCTAGTACTTCATGAACAGCTTGAATATTCTCACGAAAACGCTCATCACTGGCATCAACAACATGTAACAAAATGTCAGCTTCTTGCGTTTCCTGCAAGGTTGCCTTGAAGGCCGCAACCAAGTCGTGTGGCAAATGTCGAATAAAACCAACCGTGTCTGCCAAGATGGCAGGGCCAACATCTGCTAACTCTATCTTACGTAAAGTCGGGTCCAAAGTAGCAAATAATTGATCAGCCGCGTACACGCCAGCTTCTGTAATACGGTTGAAGAGTGTCGACTTACCCGCGTTGGTGTAACCAACAAGTGAAACCGTTGGGATTTCAGCTCGATTTCGGGCGCGGCGCCCTTGTTCACGCTGCTTCGCTACTTTGTCTAAGCGTCGCAGGATGGCTTTGATTCTGTCACGCAATAAGCGACGGTCGGTTTCCAGCTGGGTTTCACCCGGGCCACGTAAACCGATACCACCTTTCTGCCTTTCAAGGTGCGTCCAACCACGAATCAAACGAGTAGAGATATGACGAAGTTGAGCCAGCTCTACCTGTAGCTTACCTTCGTGTGTTCGAGCTCGTTGAGCAAAGATATCGAGAATAAGACCAGTGCGGTCGAGAACTCGACATTGGCACAGTGCTTCGAGGTTACGTTCTTGGGCAGGAGAGAGGGCGTGATTAAAAATCACAATTTCGGCACCCGTTGATTGTACCGCTGTAGCAATCTCTTGGGCCTTACCCTCTCCGACATAGTATTTCGGGTGTGGGGATTGACGACTACCAGTTACCACTTGTAGCGCCTCTACCCCAGCAGAAGAAACCAGCATTTCGAACTCAGCCAGATCTTCCCATTCACCTTCTTGCGTGAAGTTGATATGAACAAGTACGGCTCGCTCACCGGATTCATAACGGTCAAACAAGCAATCAACTCCTTATTTTAAAAATACTCGATGAAGAATTAATCTTCTGATTTCTCTTGTGGACGCTCACCTTGTGGACGTTCACCGCTGTGATGGCTCACTGGACGAGCCGGCACAACTGTTGAGATCGCGTGCTTGTACACCATTTGGTTAACAGTATTCTTCAGCAGGATCACAAATTGATCGAATGATTCGATCTGACCTTGTAGTTTAATACCATTCACAAGGTAGATAGATACCGGGATACGCTCACGACGTAGCGCGTTTAGAAATGGGTCTTGTAGAGATTGCCCCTTAGCCATTTTTATTTTCCTTATTTAATTTGTAGTTGTAATTATTTAGCTAGTGGTGCAATGCAAAAGATACGGCTTTTGCATCTGAGCTAAACGAATCAAAAATGCACTCTAAGTAATTAGCAGCATAGTATAAAAACTGCCAACAACAGATCCTTTGAGAGTGCGTTCACGCAAAAACGATCACATTATACACAGCTATGTCAATCAGATGCTATTGCTTCCGACATCGTTTCTAATGCCTGTTCAATGTTCTCGCTATCCAACCAAGTTAAATCATCCCAGCTGCGTAACCAGGTGATTTGACGCTTGGCCAATTGACGAGTCGCGCATACGCCACGAAATACCGCTTCGTCACGTGTACACTCCCCATCTAAATACTCCCACATCTGTCGGTAACCGACGCATCGTATGGAAGGAAGATCGGGGTGAAGATCTTTTCGCGAATGTAACGCTTTCATTTCTTCTTCAAAGCCCGCTTCCATCATCTTCTCGAAACGGAGTTCAATCCGACGGTGAAGTTCTGCCCTATCCTTGGGAGCTATTGCAAACTGCTTGACTCGGTATGGTAGGCTTTCACCTTTCGTTTGAGTCAATTCAGTCAAAGTTTTACCTGAAATGCGAAAAACTTCCAATGCCCGAGATAAACGTTGGGGATCATTGGGATGGATTCTCGCGGCTGACACAGGATCAACCTCTTTGAGTTCATCGTGCAACACTGACCAACCTTTAGTCAATGCCTCTTGTTCAATTTGCTGACGAATTTCAGGATTTGCAGCAGGAAGTGGTGATAAACCTTCAAGTAACGCCTTGTAATACAGCATTGTTCCACCCACAAGAAGTGGAATTTTTCCTTCTGCAACAATATCATCCATCGCTTTCAATGCATCTCGACGAAAGTCGGCGACAGAGTAAGATTCACTTGGATCCAAAATATCTATCAAGCGATGAGGCGCCAAACTTAACTCTTTTTCATCCGGTTTCGCCGTACCGATATCCATCCCTTTGTAGATCAAAGCAGAATCAACACTGATGATCTCAATCGGAAATTTTTGACGAAGACGAATCGCCAGCTCAGTTTTGCCTGATGCAGTTGGCCCCATTAAAAATAGCGCCAAAGGTAGTTTATCTGTCATGGTTTTAATTTGGCTATCGTGGCAGAGAAATCAACAGCGGATACGAATTTTGTATCTTCTAATGGCAATTGACCATGTCTTAGCTGTTCAAGTTCCGCAATAATTTGAATGGCTTCAGAAAAAGTATAGTGACTCTTCACTGTCGTGACCTGTAATGCGAGCCAATCTATCAACTCAGACAGCATCTGAGCCGCTGCTATACCTTCGTTCACACAAGATTGCGCGTAAGATAACAGATCTGGTACTAAATTTTGTAAGTTTTGTTGACGCAGCGGAGCTGGGACGCCCATCACCATTAAGGCGTGCTCGTTTCTCGCTTTCAATTGAATACCAAGCAATGCCAAATCTTGTTGATAATCTTGGGCCAGTCTCACTAATTCGGCCTCTAACTTAATAGATAGAGGAACAAGCAGAGGTTGTGCCTTGAGTGCACCATCGCTTGGAGAAAGCTGGCCTTTTACACGATAAAATTCTGCTCTAGGTAACGAGACTAACGCCGCCCCACTGTCACTGCTCATCAAAACAAATTGTTCATCGACCACCATCAGCGCTTTGCCTAATGCAGTAATCGATGGCATTGATGTGTGCGAAGTTATCGTTTGGGGCGCTATTGGAGTGACTGCCTGAGCCTCAAACTCTGGCGTTTTCAACAGCTCGTGATAAGCGCGTACTTCTTGTTTAGTTGGCGCTGGTTCTACGTGGCGCTCTTTACTGTGACTTGGCTTTGGTGCAGGTTTGGATTCCACCCAATCATTACGTTTGAATGACTCCACTACGCGCGCCTCTCGCACGGAGGTTTCACTAGGACCGCTATTACGAGGCTTCACTTCATAATCACTGCGTCCAGGATAAGCCGGTGTACTCTCTATCGCTTGATAAACCCGCTCTGGTACTGGTGAAGATGCTGGCTCTTGTACATTTTCAGGCTCTGGCGAATGCTCAATCTCTTCGGACTCAGTCGGTTCCACGCGATGAAATGCCGATTCATTCACCTGTGGTTTATCAATCACGGCGCTTTGCGCAAGTGCATCCGTCAAAGCTTGATAGATGAAATCATGCACCAAACGAGCTTGGTGGAAACGCACTTCATGCTTAGCAGGGTGAACATTCACATCTACTTGGTGCGGATCCAGCTCAATAAAGAGCACATACGCAGCAAACTGATCTGGCTTTAAGCTCATTTCATAGCTTTGACGAATCGCGTGATTGATTAATTTGTCACGCATCATTCGGCCATTCACATAGCAATATTGTAAATCGCTTTGCTGCCTTGCTCCCTCTGGCGTGGTAATCCACCCATGTAGCTTTAACCCTTGATGCTCAAGCTCGATTCTGAGCATATGCCGCACAAACGCATTACCGCAGACAGCAGCAATACGCTTTTCGGTTTGAAGCTGATTTTTCGCCGCGCGATATTGACGGATGATCTTGCCGTTATGACGCACATTGATGGTGACATCAAAGCGACTTAACGCAATACGTTTCAATAACTCATCAATATGAGCAAATTCGGTTTTCTCCGTACGAAGAAACTTGCGACGCGCTGGAGTATTAAAAAATAAGTCCAACACCTCAACAGTCGTGCCAATCGGGTGCGCTGCTGGCTTAAGCTTCACCTGCATATCACGCCCTTCGGAGTAGGCACTCCAGGCTTCTTCTTGTGCCGCAGGACGCGACGTGAGCGTCAAACGCGAGACTGAGCTAATACTGGCTAACGCTTCACCGCGAAAACCTAGACTCATAATGGCTTCGAGATCATCTAAGGTATGTATCTTAGATGTCGCATGACGACTGAGCGCTAAGCCAAGTTCATCTTTCGCGATACCTTTTCCGTTATCACGAACACGAATCAGCTTTGCGCCTCCTTTCTCGATATCGATATCGATTCGAGTTGCGCCAGAATCAAGACTATTTTCAACCAGTTCTTTAATCACAGAAGCAGGTCTTTCGACCACTTCCCCTGCGGCGATTTGGTTTGCAAGTCTGGCTGGCAAAATTTTAATCGTCATAATGAGTTAGAAGCTCACCTACTTGTTTGGAATGATCAGGACTTGCCCAACCGCTAGCTGATCAGAGCGTAAGTTATTCGCTTTACGAATGCTCGATACGCTAACGCCGTATTTGGACGCTATTTTGCCAAGGAACTCACCCCGAGAAACCTTGTGCTTACGAATCGGTTTATCTTTTAC
Organism: Vibrio sp. YT-15; assembly: GCF_033337445.1. Lineage (NCBI taxonomy): Bacteria > Pseudomonadati > Pseudomonadota > Gammaproteobacteria > Vibrionales > Vibrionaceae > Vibrio > Vibrio sp. YT-15. Next base: position 4,106 of record NZ_JAWOQR010000019.1, on the reverse strand, counting down.
CGCGACCGTTATCTTCAACTTTTGCCCTACCCACAAGGTATCTGACTTCAAGTTATTCTCTCGGCGGATATCTGAAACCTTCACTTTATAGTGATTCGCAATCTTACCTAAGAACTCACCAGACTTAACCTTGTGCGTAATGGTTTCTGTCTCAACAGTAATCGGTTTACTTGGCACTTTAATCGTACCAGCAGAAGGAATGTTGAGCTTCTGACCAATTGCCAAGCCTGTCGACTTCAAGTTGTTTGCCGACATCAGCGCTTTAGAGCTAAGCCCATATTTGTTCGCGATCACCGATAATGACTCGCCACGCTTTACAATATGTACCATTGGCTTCGCTGAAGGCGAGAACACCGTACCCTCTGGTGGGTTATCTTTTAAGTACTTGACGACCGCCTTAGTGATAGCCTGAGCTAACTTATCTTGGTGCGCTCGTTGAAACAGTAAACGCTCTTCTGTTGGGTTAGAAATAAAGCCCGTTTCCACTAGCACAGACGGAATCTGTGGAGAGCGTAAAACCGCAAGGCTGGTGTTGATCGGTTTGGTGTTATGCAGGTGCGCAACACGTCCCATCTCACCTAGGATTTCTGTTGCCAGCTTATAACCTTCTTTTTGTGAATGACTAAACTGCAAGTCCAACAAAGTTTGGTTCACGTTACGATCTTTTGTCTTCGTGAAGAACGCATTACCCGAGCCGCCCAATAACTCAGACTGTTTCTCATGGTTCTCGACCCAACGAGCAATTTCGGTATTTGCACGACGAGTATTTAGTACGAAGACCGATCCACCGCGAGGCTTCGGTGAAGTAAACGCATCTGCGTGAATGGAGATCAGCAAGTGCGCATCATTTTCACGAGCAATCGCGACACGACGGTTTAAGTTTACAAAATAATCTCCCGTACGAGTCATGCGCGTTTTAATACCAGGAGTCGCATCGAGCTGAGCAGCAATTTTTCTTGAGATACTCAATACCGCATCTTTCTCGTACTTACGACGTGAAGGGCCAATAGAGCCAGGGTCTTCCCCACCGTGACCAGGGTCGATAACAATTAACACTTCTTGAGCTCGTTGAACTGAACTCATGTCTTTGCTGGCCGCCGCTGGCTTACTCGGTTTAGAGGTCGATGCCTTCTTACCGTGCGGTAAATCAATCACCAAGCGGTGACCATACTGCCCACCTGGTGTTGGGCTTAATTTAAATAATTCCGCTTGAACGCTCTTTTTTAGTTCAAACACCAAACGATAAGTGCCCTTCTCTGGAGGCGAGCTTTTTCGTACCAGTTTTAAAACAGGGCTATCCGTAACAGTAACAGGCAGTTTGGCCTGCATCGTCGTGCTTTTTAAATCCACGACAAGGCGATCCGGCCCTGATAAAGAGAAATAGGAATAGTCAGCTTCCGAGCCTAAATCGATGACAACACGTGTTTCATCAGGTGAAGGCCAAACTCGAAAACTCTTAACGACGTTAGCAAATGCTAAATTGGGGATGAGAAGGAGAAAAGTGGCGACAAACGTCGCCACTACTCTAAAATTAGAAAAACTCAACATAGCTCCAATCGACTGAGTAACTGCACACCATAATCATTATTAGCTGTTAGTTCGGCTACACGTTGCTCACCTTGGTAGCGAATGTTTACATCAAGATCCGGTTGTGGCAGTAAGCCATGCCCTTTTTCAGGCCATTCAACCAAGCAAATCGCATCGTCTGTGAAATAGTCTCGAATCCCCATAAACTCAAGCTCTTCAGGATCCGCAAGACGATAAAGGTCGAAGTGATATACTTGCCACTGATCCAACTGGTACGGTTCGACTAGAGTATAAGTTGGACTTTTCACGTTACCTTGATGACCAAGAGCACGGACAAAACCACGACTAAAGGTTGTTTTACCTGCACCCAAATCACCATGCAGATAAATTGTGGTTTGCTGGGAACAAAGCTGAGCCAAAGCGGTGCCTAGTGCAACCGTTTCATGCTCATCTTTTAAATTGAATTGTTTCGTGCTCATTGATGCTTCTCTAACTAATGATCGTTGACTATATAAAAATCAAAAGAACAGGAATAGTAAACCGTGTTGGTTTTGAGAGACAAGCTTTCAAATGTCATATGTGCGAAAAAAGTATCCAATAAACGGTATCTTAATCATCTTAGTATCGACCTAGATTTAGAATATATGCAAATGACTTCAATAAGCAGTATTCACAACATCAAAAACGTACCTAACTGGGTAGCACCAAAGCCAGAGATCCGTTAAGATCCGCCCCCCTTTATTCCGGTGGTTAATATGAACTACGAACAACTCGCACAACAAATCAAAGTTTGGGGAAAAGAACTCGGCTTCCAAAAAGTTGGGATCTGCGACGTTGATCTGAGTGAACATGAAGCAGCACTACAAAAATGGCTTGATGCAGGCTATCACGGCTCAATGGATTGGATGGCTCGTCACGGTATGATGCGTGCTAGACCCCATGAGCTACTCCCGGGAACCGTTCGTGTTATCAGCGTCCGGATGGACTATCTGCCACCAGAGGCTCAATTCGCTTCGAACCTCGCGAATAAAAGTCATGCCTATATTAGCCGCTACGCACTAGGGCGCGATTATCACAAGCTCGTCAGAAAGCAGCTAAATAAGCTCGGCAAACTTATTGAACAAGAGGTTGGTCAATATGGTTACCGACCTTTCGTTGATTCCGCACCAATATTAGAGCGACCTCTCGCCCAAAAAGCGGGCTTAGGTTGGACCGGGAAACATTCCCTGATTTTAGATCAAGACTGTGGATCGTGGTTCTTTTTAGGTGAACTACTTATCGACTTACCACTACCCGTTGATGAGCCAAGCGTTGATCAGTGCGGTAAATGCAAAGCATGCATTACATCATGCCCAACACAAGCCATCATTGAAGACAAAGTTGTCGATGCCCGGCGTTGTATCTCTTATCTCACCATCGAGTTCGATGGCGTGATTCCTGAAGAGTTTCGAAAGCCAATGGGTAACCGCATTTATGGTTGTGACGACTGTCAATTGGTTTGCCCATGGAACCGCTACGCCGACATAACGGAACAAGATGATTTCCACCGTCGTGACAGTTTCAAAAACCCTGACCTCGTCGACATGTTTAACTGGGATGAAGCGACTTTTCTAAAAAATATGGAAGGCTCCGCTATCCGTCGTATTGGTCATATACAGTGGCTACGTAACATCGCTGTCGCACTTGGTAATGCAGAATATAGTCAGCGAATCATAGATGCGCTGGAAAGTCGGCAAGGTGAAAATAAATTACTTGATGAGCACATTAAATGGGCTTTGACAGAGCAACTGAATCAACTCCCCACTGAGAGTAATTCATCTATAGAGACGAAAAAGCAACGCTTAATAAGGACAGTCGAGAAGGGACTGCCGAGAGACGCATAGAGCGTAGTCTATATGCAAGAGATTGAAAGTACTTTTGCATGTTCAATTCATGACCTTGTTCTCAATTTTGTAATGTGGAAAAAAATTTGAGATTCAAGAAAAACAAGCTAGCAGAAAAAAGTTAAACACAGTTCGGAGAAATGACTAGGATCAAAAAAACACCAGTTAATGATCGTATTTTAACGTACTCGATCCGACAAAAAACTTATTTTTTCTTTATATAACAAAGATTTAATTGATATTTCTTTGTTGTTTCCACTTCACTTTAGAGAAAAGATCTTTCTTCCCCATCATAAAAAGTCAAGCTAAAAACACTTTATCAACCAACTTATCCACAGAACGACGTATGTGGATAACTCTGTTAATTAAAGTAGATAAAACACGCGAAGCCTCATCATACTTGTACGTCAGCCGATTCATATCGTGTTTTAAACACAAACGAAATCGTCCGACATCATATGATGCGGATAAAAGTTTAGCTTTTGGGGATTCATGCTTCGCAGCATTATGAAAAGAGCGATGTGATTGGTTGCGAGAAGCAGGCGTTGAATCAAGCGGCGCATCCGTAGACGACTTAACAATTGTATACTAAATAAGTACTCAATCTATCGTCTTGTATTTGGTTGCGGGGGCCGGATTTGAACCGACGACCTTCGGGTTATGAGCCCGACGAGCTACCAAGCTGCTCCACCCCGC
>NZ_JAWOQR010000199.1:0-1002 GCF_033337445.1 Vibrio sp. YT-15 | reverse complement strand
ACGTAAAAAGAGCCAGCGTTGCTGGCTCTTTTATTATCAGTTCAATCCCATGTCTTCGATTCGCTTCGCAATCAGCCTGCTGCACTCTTCACGCACAACGGAGCGCAGCCATTCTTGAGCAGGAGAATGCTCACAGCGCGCATGCCAAATCATCGAATAATCAAAAGGCGTAAATTGGAATGGCAACGGTTTTACGACTAGGTCATAGCGCTCAGCAACCAGATACGCCAAATCTGCCGGAACGGTAATGATGATAGGTAGTGTATCCACAATCGCCAGCGCAGCTTCTAAATGGTACGCACGCAGCACCATTTTGCGTTGCGGCTTGTCGATCAAAGCTTGCTCAATCAACGCTTTCACTCCGTCACTGATGGCAATCATCGCGTGAGGGTGGCTCAAATAGTCGTCCAAACTCATCTCTTGATTCGCCAAAGGATGCTGTTTGGACAGTAAACACAACACGCCAACGCGACCAAGAATCTCGCTACGCAGCGGCTCTACGGGGCCAGTTGGGCGACAAATGGCGAGATCGGCCCCTTCATAAGTCAACTGATCGGATAAACGGTCATGCTGCAAAGGCAAAAAGTTAAACGACACATTCGGCGCTTCTTGATAAATGCGCGGTAAAGCAAACGGCAGGATAGTTTGCATAGCGTAGTCCGTGGTCGCGATAGTGAACGTCTGATCGCACTGCTGAGGATCGAACTCGACGGGCGACAACAATTGGCGCAGCGATTCCAACGGTTCACCTAAAGAGCGATCAATTTCTAGCGCTTTTTGGGTTGGGATCAAGTGCTGACCTTGGCGCGTAAACAGCGGATCGCCAAGCAGATCGCGTAATCGCCCTAACACACGACTCATCGCCGATTGGCTTAAATTAAGGCGAGTTGCCGCCTTACTGACGCTGCTTTCTTCAATCAGTACACGCAACGCGACTAATAAATTCAGATCTCGGCGATAGATGTCTTCTAGTTCCACGATTTGCCACTTACAATGCGAGGG
>NZ_JAWOQR010000198.1:0-1003 GCF_033337445.1 Vibrio sp. YT-15 | reverse complement strand
AACGGCATGGTGGTGACCGTTGGACAAGGGCGTAACGTCTCTTCTGTTGCTCATCATATTGGGGTGATCACCCCACGAGACTGCAAATTTGTGTGTGGTATCGGCGGTATTCACCCGCGTGGTGGTATGTACAATGCTGACCACATTTGTCGTCAGTTAGCTAAAAAGTACGGCGGAACGTCCGAAACGCTTTACGCGCCGGCTTATGCAGAAAACCGCGAGCAAAAAATGGCGTTCATGCAGAATGCGACCGTCAAACAAACGCTCGATTTGGCACGTAAAGCCGATGTCGCTTTAGTCGGTATTGGTGATATGAGCGAAAACAGCTACATGGTCGATCTAGGGTGGTTTACACCAGATGAAGTGGTTCAATCCCGACTAAAACAAGGCGTAGTAGGAGACTTTGCGGGTTATGACTTCTTTGATATTCACGGTAACGTTGCCAACACCGTAATGAGTGACCGTGTCATTGGCCTTGGAATTGCAGAGTTTCGGCCAATCGCAGAAGTGATTGCTATCGCTGCTGAAAACAGTAAACCGCTTGCATTACTTGGTGCGTTACGTACCGGTGCAATCGACGTGATTGCTACCAGTGTAAGCAACGCTTTGACAGTATTGAACTTGGATGAGCAGATGCACGGCAACGCGGCATCTGAGAGTTAGCACAAATAATATGCAACTTATGTAATCAGGCTGCGAGGATTTATAAATGACTCGCAGCCTGATTTCGTTTTCAAGTTAAAAATATTCTCTAGGAGTAGCTTTAAATTTGTACACCTACTCTGGAGAAAACAATGAAAAAGACACTTCTTGCTGCACTGATTATCGGGATAACTGGTGCGGCGCACGCCGAGCAAAAAGTCGTAGCGGGTTACTTTGCGGATTGGCAGTACGCGAATGCAGAAAACCCATACACGGTGAAAGATATTCCCGCCGATAAACTGACACATGTGATTTACGCGTTTCTCAGTATGTGCGGTCCTCATACCGGTGCCTCTGAAAC
>NZ_JAWOQR010000197.1:0-1006 GCF_033337445.1 Vibrio sp. YT-15 | reverse complement strand
AGAAGTGGTGCTTGGTCAACAACAAAAGAGCATTGAAAGTTTACAACTCGCCGTCGCAGATGTGAAAGGCCGACGTCCAAACGACTGGCTATTGGCAGAGGCCGATTACCTTGTGAAGTTGGCTGGTCGTAAACTGTTCTTAGAGCATGACGTAGAAAGCGCAACTCAACTAATGGAAAGCGCAGACCAACGTATTGCCGCGCTAAACGATCCAAGCTTAGTTAAACTGCGTAAAGCGATGGCAAACGACATCACCAAACTGCGCACTGTCCCATTGATTGACCGTGACGGTCTTGTTCTGCGTTTGACCGCTCTACAGCAGCAAGTAGATAAGTTGCCTCTAGCAAATGCACTACTGCCGGAAGCCCAAGTCGTTGCTCAACATGAAGTATCAGAAGACATTTCAAACTGGCAAGATAATTTGATGACCTCTCTGAAAGACTTCTCTGAGAACTTTATTACTTTCCGTACTCGCGATGGCAACGTCATCCCATTATTGTCTCCAGAGCAGCATTTCTATTTAAAAGAAAACATCAAGGCCAAACTGGAAACAGCAATCAAAGCGGTTTACCAAGAACAAGGCGAAATCTACACCACTTCGTTAACGACAGCTGACAAGTGGGCGATGGCTTTCTTCAATCAAGACGACAATGCGGTGAAAGAATTCAACAAAGCACTCAACCAATTAAGCCAGCAAAATATTCAAGTTGAGTACCCTGCAAAACTGGAAAGCCAATCTCAGCTATCGGATGTGATTCGTGAGCGACTACGTCGTGAAGTCACAACAATGACAGGTACGGGGGATAAATAATGATTCGCCTTATTTTCCTATTTGTCGTTCTAGGTGCAGGTCTATTTGTCGGTACTCAGTTTTCTGGTCAACAAGGATATGTACTGATCTCAATAGCAAACAAGACCATCGAAATGAGCGTGACCACTTTGGTGATCTTCGTTATCGCTGCGCTAGCTGGTCTTTTCCTCCTCGAATACCTGATTAAACAGTTGG
>NZ_JAWOQR010000196.1:0-1010 GCF_033337445.1 Vibrio sp. YT-15 | reverse complement strand
TTCGATACCACAGACAAGGCAGTAGAGGTCTGAAATGTCACTATTAGAAGTGAAAAACCTTCGTATTGAGTATCCATCCCGACACGGCGTTCACGCGGCCGTGAAATCACTTTCGTTTAATATTGAACGAGGTGAAATCGTGGGTGTTGTTGGCGAATCCGGTGCGGGTAAGTCCACCGTTGGTAACGCCGTTATCGATTTGCTGAGCCCTCCGGGACGCGTTGCCAGTGGCGATGTCTTTTTGGATGGTGAAAAAATCGCTGGCTTAACACCAGAAGCGATGCGTAAGGTACGTGGCTCGAAGATTGGTTTTATCTTCCAAGACTACAGTCTTCTTCCTGTTTTGACCGCGTTGGAAAACGTCGAGTTTGTGATGCAGTTACAAGGCAAAACGGAACGAGAATGCCGAGAGCGTGCCATGTCTCTCCTTGAGCAAGTTGGTTTAGCTCAGCAGATGCACAAACGTCCGAGCAAAATGTCGGGTGGCCAGCAGCAAAGAGTCGCTGTCGCACGGGCACTTGCACCTAAGCCTCGCTTTGTCATGGCAGATGAACCGACCGCCAACTTAGACGCAAAGAGTACTTCGGAGTTACTCGACATCATGGAGCAACTGAGCGAACAAGAGGGCACGACATTTATTTTCTCGACTCACGACCCGAGGGTCATCAAACGAGCCCATCGTATTATTGTGTTTGAAGACGGACGCCTCGCGAGAGATTTCGCCAACATCGGTAGCACGGCAGAGAAGTTTCATGCGTAGCGGCTTACACATTCGTTTTTCTCCGCCATGGATGGTGGTGGTTAGTCAGGCATCAAGCCTTTCCTTGCTTGGCTTTTTCAGCTTTTGTGCTGTTGCCAATATCCCTGGTTTACAACCTCAAAAATCTTGGGATTTTGATGGTTATATTAAGTATATGGCGACATACAGCATGCCAGATGATCAAAGTAACTCGTTCGATCATCTGCTGCACAATCGTCTGAATTTTGAATACCGTTTTTCTCCAAACTGG
>NZ_JAWOQR010000195.1:0-1010 GCF_033337445.1 Vibrio sp. YT-15 | reverse complement strand
CACATGGTTGCTAGCTTTTTTCTTTCTGCCATCGTTTTCACTCCCCTTCCTATCTCATTTCGCCGGTTTCATCATTTGAATCAATGATCGAGCTAACAAAATCAACATAGATCGTTTCTTTTCCACTGAGCCCATTGAGTATGATGTTTACTCCCCTTACTCAACTTAAAGAGGTTGGGCGATGCTAACAAAAGAAACAAATAATAATGAACCACAGCTTGTAGACCAGGAAACTTTTGACCAACACTTACAGCGTTTGTCTGAGCTTTCGGTTCAAGCACTTGAAGAGCTTGCTGAAATTATCGAAGCTGGAACCGATATTTCAGAGGAATAGCGCTTAGATTATTTCCAATACTCCCTGCTATTGGTCTAAGTGCTCACGAAAAAGCCGAGACTGTCGTCCTACAGCCTCGGCTTATTTTATGCCCGTTACCTGCATCTCCCTGTTAATCAGATACAAAAACGCCCGCTTTAATTGCGGGCGTTTTTTATGCTTCCAAGCTTATGATTCAAACTCTTCAATCATTTCTTGAACTTCACTCTTCGGTTTATCTGTTTGACCAAAGCCACGCAGACCAACAACGTGTACGTGTTCGTGATCTTTAAACACCTTACGTACCAGCTTGTAGGTTGTACCTTTCTCTGGGCTAATGTTTTCTGGCGCAGCAATCAACAGCTGCATATCCAGACGGTCACACAGTTCGAATAGAGTTGAAATCGACTTCGCATCCAGACGTGCCGCCTCATCGAGGAACAACAAACGACATGGGATGATGTCTTTGCTGCGTAGACGACGGGATTCTTCTTCCCAGCTCTGAACAACCATCAATAGGATAGACTGACCAGTACCGATTGCCTCACCCGTTGATAGCGCCCCAGATTCCGCTTGCAGCCAACCATCAGAACCACGGTTAACTTCCACACTTAACTCTAGATAGTTACGATAATCCAGGAGCTCTTCACCCAGAACCTGAGGAGAGCGTTGACCCATATCGATGTGAGGGTTCACG
>NZ_JAWOQR010000194.1:0-1012 GCF_033337445.1 Vibrio sp. YT-15 | reverse complement strand
GCGCCGATGCAGAACCGATCATCAGGTTAATGAAGCCACACATCAGAATGAATGCGAAGAACAACATAGGGCCGGTCAGACCGATGCTTTGCAGGAAGTCAGCACCTGCAACGGCAAATACTTGCCCAAAGTTCGTCCACTTAAAGAAAGCAACAAACTGCGCAGCGAAGAACACCAACACGATGTACATGCCCATCGAAGACATTGATTTAGACATCGCATCGATAACATCACGGTCGGTTTTCATCGTGCCAACGACTTTACCGTATACAAAGCCAGGGATAGCAAAGAATACGAATATGAAAGCGACGATACTTTTCAGGAATGGGGATCCTGCAACAGTGCCAGCGTCTGAACGTAGGATGCCGTCTTCTGGAACAATCGTCCAAGCCAACAAAGCAGACACAACCAACACAGCAAGACCAGCAACTTTCAGACCTTTCTTCTCAAGGTCAGTTAGGTTGCCCATTTTGTCGTTAGACAAATCTTCAGCCGCTTCTTCTTCGTTGTACTTGCCAAGTTTCGGCTCAACGATTTTCTCTGTAACGAATGCACCCATACCCGCGATGAAGAACGTCGACACAAACATGAAGTACCAGTTTACTTCTGGTCCAACAGTGTAAGTCGGGTCAATCATTTGAGCTGCTGTCTCAGTAATACCTGAAAGCAGTGGGTCAACCGTACCAATTAGAAGGTTTGCTGAGTAACCGCCCGATACACCAGCAAATGCTGCCGCAAGACCAGCAAGAGGATGACGACCAAGGGAATGGAAAAGCATTGCAGCAAGTGGGATAAGAACCACGTAGCCAAGCTCAGAAGCGGTGTTTGAAATGATACCAGCAAAAACAACCGTAACCGTCACCATACGTTGTGACGCGCCCATTACTAGGCCACGCATTGCTGCTGAAAGTAGGCCCGAGTATTCCGCAATTGCAACACCAAGCATCGCAACCAATACCGTGCCTAACGGTGCGAAACCAACAAAGTTTTTCACTAGATTGGTAACAATAAG
>NZ_JAWOQR010000193.1:0-1012 GCF_033337445.1 Vibrio sp. YT-15 | reverse complement strand
CTCATTGTCTCCCTCGGATTGTTCTGGGGGATGGACAAGCTGGTAAACAAAGAGCGCCACGAGCTAGTGTCGAATGATGATCAGCGTATGGTCGATTTCATTCGCATTAAACCGGACGAAAAAGTACAGGAGAAAAAACGCGAACTCCCGAAACCGCCACCACCTAAGCGTCCGCCGCCGCCACCAGAAATGAAGGTGACGTCGACAGTAAAACCGGTGATGGACCAAGTTCCAATGGATATGCCAAAACTCGATCTACCAGTTAACGTCACTGGTGGCTCAGTGCTCGGTCATTACAGCCAAGGTGGCGGAGCGAGACTGGCAGGTAGCGGAGGCCCTGTGCCTTTAGCAACATTCCAACCTCAGATGCCTCGTAAGGCCGCTCGTTCTGGACTTGAGAAAGGTATCGTACTTGTAGAGTTTACTGTTAACGAACGTGGTAGCGTCGAGGACGTCAAAGTTTTAAAAGAGACACCACGCAAGTTGGGCTTGGGACAAGCCGCGAAGAAAACCGTATCTAAGTGGACCTTCAAACCCAAAATGGTTGATGGTAAAGCGGTTAGCTCTCGCCTTTCTCAAGAAATTGAGTTCTCTACAAACTAAGGAGTCATACGTATGAAAGCATATACCAAACTGTTGGCTTCTCTAGTGTTATTGTCAGGCGCGTATGGCGCGCCTGGTTTTGCCAACACTCCGGAGTTGTCAGACAAAACGTTTCGAACGGTAAACAAAGTTCAGGAACTCATTGCTACAGAAAAGTACGCTGATGCCCTTTCTAAATTTAACCCAGCATTAAGTAGTACAAGCAAAAAACAATATGACCGTGCAGTCTTACTGCAACAGATGGGCTTTTTGTACTCTCTGCAAGATGACTACCCGAAAGCAGCAAAGTATTTTGCTGATGCGTTAAGTTTAAACGCACTTCCAGTGCCTGTAGCCCAGCAAGTTCGTTATAGCTTGGCGCAGCTTTACTTAGCCGAAGGGCAATTTAAAAAGTCAGTAGCAACCATGA
>NZ_JAWOQR010000192.1:0-1013 GCF_033337445.1 Vibrio sp. YT-15 | reverse complement strand
AAAAGACATGTTTACAGGAATAGTGCAAGGAACAGCGAAGGTTGTTCAGATTGATAAGAAAGAGCGTTTTCAAACTCACGTCATTGAACTCGATGGCGCGTTAATCGAAGGGTTAGAAATTGGTGCGTCTGTTGCGCACAATGGCTGCTGTTTAACTGTGACGAACATCGATGGAAATCGAGTCAGCTTTGACTTGATGCAAGCCACGCTTGCGTTGACCAACTTGGGGCTTATCGAAGAAGGAAGCGCCGTTAACGTTGAGCGCGCTGCTAAATTTGGTGACGAAATCGGTGGGCACAGTATGTCTGGTCACATTAGCTTAATGGCAAACATTGTGTATGTGATTGATGCGCCGAACAACCGCACAATTTGGTTTGAGTTACCACAAGAGTCGATGAAATATGTTCTTGCGAAAGGTTACATCGGTATCGACGGTTGCTCGCTAACCATTGGAGAAGTTGAAGCAAACCGTTTCTCTGTACATTTGATTCCTGAAACTTTACAAAGAACCTTGTTTGGCAGTCGACAGGTGGGTGACAAAGTGAACATTGAATTCGATCCTCAAACTCAAGCGATCGTTGATACTGTTGAGCGCGTACTGGCGGCTAAACAGTTGTAGCTGGAACGCAGATTTGACCTTATATATTGGCCTCATATAGATGAAGAAAAAGGAGCAAAGAGGCTCCTTTTTCTATTTTAAATGGATTTACAACAATACCGAGGGTGGCTACTCGTAGTTGTCATCAATAAACAACTCGACTTTGTCTTGAAGTTCGTCCACGCGCATATTTAAATGAATCGCATGGCAACAAGCCGGGCAATCATCATAAAACTCTTGATCCCCATTACTGGCATCCAATGTTATGCCTATTGAGTGCCCACAATGCGGGCACTTAACATGCCTTTCAGTATAATTTTTCATACAACAACGCCTAGTATTGCAGGGCTTTTAAAACTCAGTATTTAAGGAAGTACAGCCCTTTCACTTTCTTTGCCTGACCATTCACAAATCG
>NZ_JAWOQR010000191.1:0-1014 GCF_033337445.1 Vibrio sp. YT-15 | reverse complement strand
TGTATTGATTTCCCCAACTACTTCACCGTCTACACGAACGGCTGCTTCACTGACTCGTTGAATTAGCGCTATCACTACTCTCGCTTCCTTCATCTGTTAACTGAGATTCAGCCGACGAGTGTATCATGTCTAGATCTTCACTCCAGTGCTCTTGCTCACCCAATGCTGCGGTGACTTCTGCCCCCAGCAAGACGATCATCCAGCACAAGTAAACCCAGACAAACAAGATAGGAATTGCGGCTAAAGCGCCGTAAATCAGCTGGTAAGACGGGAACTGAGTGATATAGAGGGCAAAGCCTTTCTTACTTAATTCAAACAGTATCGCCGCAACGGCGGCGCCTACAGCACCATGCGCTAAATGCACTTTTTTGTTTGGCACCAGAATGTACAAACCTAAAAATGCAAAAAATGACAGCAAGAGCGGCAACCAGCGTAAGAACAAATTGAAGGCGCCAGACAGCGTTTCATTTTCTACGAAATGTAACGACGTGACATAAGACGTTGCTGCGATACTCGCGCCGACTAAAATCGGCCCCAGCGTTAATACCATCCAATACATCGAAAATGAGAACACCAAACGGCGCTTGTCTTTGACTCGCCAGATGTAGTTTAGATTTTTATCGATGTTGGAGATCAGCATCAGCGCAGCAATAAACAAGAAGCCACCACCGACGGCACTCATTTTGCCAGTGTTCGCCACAAACTCTTGCAGTGCAGTGTGCACCGCCTCACCAGATGCCGGTACAAAGTTTTCGATGATGTAGCCTTGCAGCACTTCGCCAACGTTCGCGAAAACAGGGAACTTCGACAATATTGATAACAGTACCGTTAACATTGGCACGATGGATAGCAAGGTAATATAGGCAAGGTAGCCAGCATTTACATTAACGCGATCATGCGTCAAACGCTTAAGAAGATACTTAAAAAACGCGACGCAACTTGGCAGTAGATTGCTCAATCTCGCCTTGTAACTCTCTGATAACTGGTTCATAGTTCATCCCATAATTAGCGTCG
>NZ_JAWOQR010000190.1:0-1015 GCF_033337445.1 Vibrio sp. YT-15 | reverse complement strand
CCGTCACTTGTTTATCAAGTGAATACAATGTCTGAGCAGTATCGAGAGGCATATAAACCAATTGGGAATCCAACTGCTGTAACGGAAAATGCAAAATTCCAGCGACACGATACAACCCCGCAGCCGTCTGACCACGATACCCAGCCCCATACAACACCAACTCATCGCCAATCTTCAAACGAAGATACTGCGCTAAACCGCCACCGACCAAAACCGCATTTTGCCCAGAGGCGATAAACTCACCTCGAACCAGTTTGTCACTAATGTGGGAGTACGCATTTTCCGATTCAGGATCAACGCCTAGAACCATGACACCTTTCGAACGCTCCCCTTTCGCCGCTAAGGCAAAAGATTCAACACGCGGAAGAATGACATCGATATTCGAGTTTGCTTTAGATGCTGAAATAAAGGCATCGGTTTGAGGAAGCACATCATCAATACTAGATGAGTCGCCAAACTCAGGGTTTTGCAATTGAATAAGCCCAGTATAAAACTTTGCTGCGTTTTTGATGTTGGAACTGTAGCTACCTTCTTGGAAGGCTCTGGTGAGTAAGGAAAGAAAAAGCACTAGCGCGAGAGCAGTGGCCGTCAGTAACGTCCGCCTTTTTTGCCGCCATAAATTGCGCCATGCAAGTTTGATGAGCATCCGCTTCTCACCCCTCTCTTTTGTTCGTCTCTACCGCAAGTTAATCACGCAGGGATTTCATTTGCTGCTGCGAGAAAAAGTCATCATTTATATCGAAGTCAAACTGTGCCTGATGCGTGGTAAAAATGGTTTTATTCCCCGGTTTATCGACGGGTTTCATCTCCATTCGCGTCGCTATCTTTCTACCGCCTAACTCTTTAACGTCGTAAGTCGTCAACACATTCACTCGTTCATCGAACTCATCATAAAATTCCACTTTGCGTTGCAAATACGTCGACTGAGAAATCCACAACGTAACTTTGTTCCAAACAACAGGCGCATCAGGTTTAGCCGTCGCTTCGATGACCCAGACTTTATCCCCCTCAAAGC
>NZ_JAWOQR010000018.1:0-66320 GCF_033337445.1 Vibrio sp. YT-15 | reverse complement strand
GGAGCGACACACGAGGTTCGAACTCGTGACCTCAACCTTGGCAAGGTTGCGCTCTACCAACTGAGCTAGTGTCGCATCAACAACGTTTCCGCTGTTTAGGGCTGCGAATTATAAGAGCATTTTTTTGTGATGCAAGTCCTTCCTTCAAAAAAACTTTATTTTTTTACTGAACGACGAAAAAGCAATCAAAAGCGATATAAATTACAACAATTTGGATCGCAACCTTAACAGTTAAATCTTGAAAATAGTACCTCGATAGTACTTAAGTTCTGCGATGGACTCACGAATGTCGTCCAAGGCCAAATGTGTTCCCTGTTTTGTGAACCCATTTAGCACCTCAGGTTGCCAGCGACGTGCTAGTTCTTTAAGAGTACTAACGTCAACATATCGGTAATGGAAGAACTCTTCCAACTCAGGCATATGCTTGTATAAAAAGCGACGATCCTGCCCAATGCTGTTACCACATATTGGCGACGCCCCTTTCGGTACCCATTTTTCTAAAAATTCAATGGTTTGTGCGACTGCGTCTTGTTCTGAGATTTGACTGTTTCGAACGCGCTCAACCAAACCGCTTGCCGTATGCGTATTAGTACACCAGTCGTCCATTTTCGCTAGTTCTTCTTCCGGCTGATGAATCGCTAACACTGGACCTTCAGCCAAAATATTTAGTTCGCTATCCGTGACAATAGAAGCAATTTCGATGATTTTGTGCGTTTCAGGATCAAGCCCTGTCATCTCTAAATCAACCCAAATTAGGTTTTGATCGCTAAAGGACATGGTTACGCCGCCTATTTGTTTATCGATAAAAGAGGTACTATACCTCAAAATACGAGAAACACGATACTCATACACGGAGCCAAGAGTACGGCTCAACCATTTGAGTAAATTCACATAAAGTACAGAATTGTGGCAAAGAAGAAAAAGTTAACCAAAGGTCAGGTGCGACGCGTACGTAGCAACCAACAAAAGCGTTTGAAGAAGCAAGAAGAGTCCATCCAGTGGGATGAAAACATGCTAGGCGCCAGCAAGCAAGGTCTCGTGATCACTCGTTTTGGTCAGCACGCGGACATTGAAGACCTTGAAACAGGCGAAATTCAACGCTGTAACCTCCGCCGTGGTATTGAGTCTCTAGTATCTGGCGATCGTGTTTTATGGCGCGAAGGATTGGAGTCTATGGCGGGCATCTCTGGTGTTGTTGAAGCGGTAGAACCTCGCTCTTCAGTGCTCACTCGTCCAGATTATTACGATGGCCTAAAACCCGTTGCAGCCAATATTGATCAAATGGTCATTGTCTCTTCGGTATTACCAGAGCTATCGCTAAATATTATTGACCGCTATCTCGTTGCATCAGAAACACTGAATATTGCGCCATTGTTGGTCTTAAATAAAGTCGACCTTCTAGAAGCCGATGATCGTGCAATGTATGAAGAATGGCTCAAAGAATATGAACGCATTGGCTATAAAGTGCTTCTGGTCAGCAAGAAGTCTGGAGAAGGCATTGCTGAACTAGAAACCCTGCTGCGTGACCGAATTAATATCTTTGTTGGTCAATCAGGCGTAGGGAAATCCAGCTTAGTCAACGCGTTAATGCCGGAACTAGAGAGCGAAGTGGAAGAAGGCGAAGTCTCTGAGAACTCTGGCTTGGGCCAACACACCACGACGGCTGCACGTTTATACCACATTCCAACGGGTGGCGATTTGATCGACTCACCTGGAGTACGTGAATTTGGTCTTTGGCATTTGGAAGCAGAAGAAGTAACAAAAGCATTCGTTGAATTTCGACCATATTTAGGCGGTTGCAAGTTCCGAGATTGTAAACACAATGATGACCCAGGCTGCCTTCTACGCGAAGCTGTCGAGAACGGGGAAATTAACGAAACTCGCTTTGAAAACTATCATCGCATTTTGGAAAGCATGGTTGAAAACAAAGCAAATCGTCAGTATTCACGTAATAAAAAAGCCGATCTGTAATTGAGTTAAGGCTGTAACTGTGTAAAAAGTCTTCACCTAATACTGACAAGCAAATTAAATTTCAGTAACATCACGCGCCCTAAAGCGCGAATCTAACAGAAGTATCGGAATTAAAGATGGACAAGTTTAAAGTTGGACTGCAGTACTGGATCCCACAACACGGCCTCACTCGCCTAATGGGTAAACTGGCTTCAGCAAAAGCTGGCGGTCTAACAACAGCAGTTATTCGTTGGTTTATCAAACAATACAATGTGAATATG
The DNA here is from genome assembly GCF_033337445.1 of Vibrio sp. YT-15. Classification (NCBI taxonomy): domain Bacteria; kingdom Pseudomonadati; phylum Pseudomonadota; class Gammaproteobacteria; order Vibrionales; family Vibrionaceae; genus Vibrio; species Vibrio sp. YT-15. The sequence continues at coordinate 64,089 of NZ_JAWOQR010000018.1, read as the reverse complement.
GATGAGGCAAAGCACTCAGATCCTAAACATTTTAAAACGTTCAACGAGTTTTTCGTTCGTGAGCTAAAAGAAGGCGCACGCCCAATTTCTGAAGGCGAAAACGTCATCACTCATCCAGCCGACGCTTGTGTTAGCCAGTTTGGCCCTATTGAAGATGGTCAACTTATCCAAGCAAAAGGTCATCACTTCTCAGCACAAGAATTGCTGGGCGGTGACGCGAATTTAGCTGACGAATTTAAAGATGGTTCTTTTGCAACATTGTACCTATCTCCGCGCGATTACCACCGTGTACACATGCCATGTGACGGCACTCTGCGCCAAATGATTTACGTACCAGGTGACCTGTTCTCAGTAAACCCTCTGACAGCAGAAAACGTACCGAACCTATTTGCACGTAACGAGCGTGTGGTGTGTATCTTCGATACTGAGTTTGGTCCAATGGCACAGGTGCTTGTTGGTGCGACAATTGTTGGTAGCATTGAGCAAGTATGGGCTGGCACGATCACTCCGCCTCGTGGAAACACTGTCTACAAATGGGATTACCCAGCAGAGGGTGACAAGGCCGTGATCTTGAAAAAAGGCGAAGAGATGGGCCGCTTCAAACTGGGTTCTACTGTTATTAACCTGTTTGCCAAAGACGCGATTGAGTTTGACGCAAGCATGGAAAACGGTAAGCCAACCGTTATGGGCACACCTTACGCCTTGAAAAAATAAGTAAAACACCGTTAAAGAGCCCTTTATTAAGGGCTCTTTTTATTGATAAAAAGCAAAACTCCGTTCGAAATTTAGCCTCTATTTCTCAAACTCATACCTGCCTCTAAGACCCTCATTCCACAATCAATTATCCTGCGCTTAGAATGAATATTTAGAGGGGCAGCCAATGCCAAAGATGAGTGTAAACACGTTGGCGAAATTGCTGGTGTGCTTTTTAATTCCGCTCGGTGTTTTGATGATGCCGATTGATGCTATTCCTATTGACGATCTCACTTTAATTCAGCATCGCCTGTTGGCTATTTTTCTTCTTGCTGCCCTACTTTGGGTTCTCGAGCCGGTTCCCGTTTTTGCTACGTCCATTCTTATTATCGCTCTTGAACTGATCATGATATCGGATAAAGGTTTGCATCTATTTCGCAATCCACCAGCGGGGCATGATTTAGGAGAGTTAATTGCTTACACCGATATTTTCTCGGCTTTCTCTTCACCGATCATTATTCTTTTTATGGGTGGTTTTGCTCTCGCGATTGCGGCTTCCAAATACGAGCTCGACAACAACCTCGCCCGAGTTCTATTAAAACCATTCGGCACACAACCTAAGTTCATCATGCTGGGCTTGATGTTAATTACCGCCGTTTTTTCAATGTTTATGTCCAATACTGCCACGACCGTGATGATGCTAGCCCTGCTTGGCCCCATCGTCGCTTCAGCACCTAAAGGGGATTTAGGCATTAAAGCACTGGTGTTGTGTATTCCAATTGCAGCGAATACAGGCGGCATTGCGACTCCGATAGGCACGCCACCTAATGCGATAGCGCTTCAATATCTCACTGGAGAAAACGCGATAGACTTCCTATCGTGGATGACAATGGGTCTACCCTTTGTGTTGGTACAACTTACTGTAGCTTGGTTCTTGTTGCAAAAGCTGTTTCCGTCTAGCGAACCAGAAATGAAACTAAAGCTAGATGGTACATTCAAAAGGAGCTGGCGTGCGATCGTCGTCTACATCACTTTTGCACTAACCATTTTGCTTTGGATGACAACGAAAGTGCATGGCATGAATACATATGTTGTCGCGATTATCCCACTAGCAGTGTTCACGTTAACGGGCATTATGGGAAAAGAAGAGCTCAAGCTAATTAACTGGGATGTTTTATGGCTGGTTGCCGGTGGTATAGCAATTGGTATTGCCTTAGACAAAACAGGCTTAGCCGAAGCATTAGCGCACGCTATTGATTACAGCCTGCTATCACCATTTGCCGTTGTTTTAGCCCTATCGGTAGTGTGCTGGTTAATGGCGAACTTTATGTCTAATACCGCAACGGCAAACTTATTGATGCCTATTGCTGCCGCTATTGGTACATCCATGCCAAGCCTTATTGCGGTTGGTGGCCTACAAGGTTTACTGGTTGTCGTCGCCTTCTCCGCATCACTTGGCATGATCTTACCGGTTTCCACACCACCAAACTCTTTGGCTTATTCAACCGGCCTCATAGAGAGCAAAGACATGGCGAAAGTAGGCCTGATTCTCGGTTTGATTGGTCTACTTATCGTGTATGGCGCAGTTTTGGTACTGTTTTAATCGAAGAGCTCCATGAAAAAGCGTGTTGTCATGGAGCTGCTCTCCAGCTACTGCCCTCACAGAGCGGCTTTTACATCCCATAAATTTCGTGCATATTAAGACTCCTCTACTCTACAAGGACGTCGACACATCATGGGTTACGAATGGCTTGCTTTATGTGCCGCTTTTCTGTGGGCAGTTTCTAGCCTTATTTCTGTCATTCCTGCACAACACCTAGGCGCTTTTTCTTACAGCCGCTGGCGCATGGGCTGTACGGCCGTGATCTTATCAACAATGGCCTGGATAACTGGCGGCTGGTTAACGGTTTCTTGGGAACATGTAACGCCAATGATGGCCTCAGGACTGATTGGTATTTTTATTGGCGATACCGCTCTATTCGCGTGTTTGAATCGTATGGGGCCAAGACAAGCCGGGTTACTCTTCTCTTGCCACGCCGTGTTCTCTGCCATCTTGGGCTACTTCTTATTTAGCGAAGTCATGACCACAATAGAACTACTGGGCGCATCATTGGTATTTAGCGGCGTGGTGATGGCGATATTCTTTGGCCGAAGAGGTCAAGTGAATAACGTCTTGGAAGACATTAAAGGTAACATCTGGGTAGGTATTGGACTTGGCTTAACCGCAGCAATGTGCCAAGCATTGGGAGGCATTATCGCCAAGCCAGTAATGCAAACCAGTATTGACCCAGTTGCGGCTTCTGCTATTCGAATGATCAGTGCCTTTTTCGCCCACAGCATGTTGTTAGTTCTAGGAGTCAAAGTCGCTCGCTCGACGCAACACATTACTTGGCGCGTATTTGGTATTACTGCCCTTAATGGTTTCTTGGCGATGGCCGTCGGCATGACGCTAATCTTATACGCACTCCAAGAAGGAAATGTAGGTATGGTTGCACTTCTATCTTCAACCACGCCAATTATGTTGCTACCACTGCTCTGGATTTACACGAAACGCCGACCAAACCGATTTGCATGGTTGGGCGCAGCCCTAGCTGTGATTGGTGCTGGCATTTTGGTTCAGTAACCTTACAGACCAGCCCTTACTGCCAGATACAAAAAAGCCCGAGTTTAAACTCGGGCTTTTGTCATTCGGAGCCGTTAGTTAATTATTTAACTAGTACTTCACCCGTCATTTCTGCTGGGATTTCTAGACCAGCTAGAGAAAGCATGGTTGGTGCAAGGTCAGACAGTTTACCGCCTTCTTTGAATTCAACCGCTTTGTCACCTACATAGATTAGAGGTACTGGTAGGTTAGTATGAGCAGTGTGGATGCCGCCAGTTTCAGGGTCGATCATCATTTCTGCATTACCGTGGTCCGCAGTGATCAATAGTTGACCGCCAACTTCTTTGATTGCTTCAACCACTTTACCCACACTTTCATCTAGAGCTTCGATTGCTTTCTCAGCCGCTTCATAAACGCCAGTGTGACCAACCATATCTGCGTTCGGGTAGTTACAGATGATGGTATCGAACTTACCAGACTTGATAGCCGCAACCATCTTATCTGTTAGTTCTGGAGAGCTCATTTCAGGCTGCATGTCGTACGTTGCAACTTTTGGTGAAGCAACCAATTGACGCTCTTCGCCTTCGAATTCGTTCTCAACACCACCGTTGAAGAAGAAAGTCACGTGTGCGTATTTCTCTGTTTCAGAGATACGTAGCTGAGTTTGACCTTGTTTAGATAGCCACTCACCGTAAGTGTTTTCTAGAGACGCAGGTGGGAATGCGATAGCTAGAGGGATATCAGCCGCGTATTGAGTCAGCATCACAAAGTTGATTGTTGGGAATACTGCACGCTCAAAGCCGTCAAATGCAGGAACGAATGCACGAGTGATTTGACGTGCACGGTCAGCACGGTAGTTCATGAAGATAACCGCATCACCATCTTGCATGATTGCGTCTTCTTGACCTTCTGCTTTGATAGCTGTTGCTTTAACGAATTCGTCGTTTTCTTCACGAGCGTAAGCCGCTTCTAGACCTGCAACTGCCGTTTCTGCTGTGAACTCAGCTTTAGCTTGAGTTAGAAGATCGTAAGCAACTTGGACGCGATCCCAATTGTTGTCACGGTCCATTGCGTAGTAACGACCTACTAGAGAAGCAACGCGGCCTTTACCTAGTTTCGCAAATAGGTCTTGGAAACGTTGTAGTGAGTTTTCAGCACTACGTGGTGGTGTGTCACGGCCGTCTAGGAAGCAATGTAGGTAGATTTTCTCTGCGCCACGAGCCGCTGCCATTTCAACTGCAGCGTAAATGTGGTCTTCGTGAGAGTGAACACCGCCTGGAGACATCAGGCCCATGATGTGTACTGCTTTTTCAGCTTTCACAGCAGAGTCGATTGCTTCAACTAGCGCAGGCGTTTGTTCGAACTCACCATCCGCAATTGATTTAGTGATACGAGTCAGGTCTTGGTATACAACGCGGCCTGCACCAATGTTAGTGTGACCAACTTCAGAGTTACCCATTTGACCATCAGGAAGGCCAACATCCATGCCTGAAGCAGAGATTAATGTGTGTGGGTTATTCGCAATCAGAGCATCCATTACTGGTGTTTTCGCATTCGCAATTGCGTTACTTGCTGTGTCTTCACGGTAACCGTAACCGTCAAGGATAACTAGAGCCAGTGGCTTCTTAGCTGACATAGTGATGACCTCATCAAATTTAAGTAACTTTTGGCGTAGGGCCTCGCTGCCCTATCTAACCTTGAAACAAAACTAGCGTAATTTTACTACACTTTTTAACCAAAACTGTAGGTTAAGATCAAATAATGTTTGCGATTTATTGTTGCTATCTTACAAGTTAAGCGAACAACGAGTCAGTGCCGACAATCGTGTTCCACAAGCATAGTCATTTCTAATACGCTTTGTACACCCCAGTCTAAGTTCGGTTTTCTTACGCTTCTCATTCTTATTTTTGCACTTGAAACAGCGCTAATTTAAAGCAACATCAAACAAGATGGGTTAATACCTATTGTTCTCTTTTCTCAGTAAAACAGAAGTCACTTAAACCGATAAGTCCAATAGGCAAAAGCAATCAAGCTACCAGAGCAAAATGTACGGATAGTAAGGGCATAAAGGGTTTATAGAGATCTCAATTATTCGTTAGAAAATTTTAACCCTCTCGCCTAAGAGCCGTAACCTCGCTATACTCCTGCTTTATTTTTCCGCCAACAGCGTAAGAGCTCAAGACATGCAAGAGTACATTGAATTTTTCCAACAGAACATGATTCTATCTTTGGTTTGGGTAGGTCTTCTTGTCGCCTTTATCATGAACATCGTGAAATCAGCGACAGCCGCATACAAAGAAATCAACGTAAACCAACTGACTCATCTTATGAACCGTGAAAACGGCGTTGTAGTGGATATCCGTACCAAAGACGAGTTCAAAAAAGGTCATATCACCGACTCACTTCACATTTTACCGTCAGACATCAAAGCGGGTAACTTGGGTAGCCTTGAAAACCACAAATCAGACCCAATCATTGTTGTATGTAAGACAGGACAGACCGCTCAAGAAAGCGCAAACCTACTAGTAAAAGCTGGCTTCGAAAACGTGAGCCTACTAAAAAATGGTTTGATTGCGTGGAACGAAGCGAACCTGCCGTTAGTTCGCGGTAAGAAGTAGGAACGTGGCAAGAACGAAAGTTCGCGTTTAAACGCGCTTTTACCAAGCCTCGCGGACAAAAAACTGAGCAAATTGAAAGCAGTTGGAGCACTAAGTTGTGACGCTTTGCACGTAATACACGCTTCATCTAGTCAAGGTAGATTGGCTCAGTTAGTCTCAGGACATACCAGTTTTCTGAGCTTAGACGTTTCTAGGCTCAACAAATATTGATTTAAGGATTAAAAAATGGCTGAAGCAGCACCTCAAGACGCACAACAAAACTTCGCAATTCAACGCATCTTCCTAAAAGACGTTTCTTTTGAAGCGCCGAACTCTCCAGTAATTTTCCAGAAAGAGTGGAACCCAGACGTTAAACTAGACCTAGACACTCAAAGCCGTGAGCTTGGTGAAGGCGTTTACGAAGTTGTTCTGCGCCTAACCGTTACTGTGAAGAACGAAGAAGAGACTGCGTTCCTATGTGAAGTTCAACAAGGTGGTATCTTCACTGCTGAACAAATGGAAGCTGGTCAACTTGCACATTGCCTAGGCGCATTCTGCCCGAACATCCTATTCCCATACGCTCGTGAAACTATCTCAAGCCTAGTCGTTAAAGGTACGTTCCCTCAACTGAACCTAGCGCCAGTAAACTTTGACGCGCTATTCATGAACTACCTACAACAGCAAGCTCAACAAGGCGAAGCTGAAGCGTAATTCACGTTTTATAAGTGACGAATAGCCACAGTGCTGACGTCACCGACTCAAATAAAATGCACAGAGCGTCTACCATTCGATGCAATGTGCATTTTTTATTTCTGACAAAAGTTCCTAGTTCCTAATCGCCAGAAGGCGTAAAATTTGACGATTAGGAACTAGATTCTACTAGTAGCAAGACAATTAGGCGGTAGCATGACACAAGCAAATACAAACAATGCTTACGGTAAAGACATCGCAATGACTGTGATTGGCGCAGGCTCATACGGCACCTCTTTGGCAATCTCACTCGCTCGTAACGGCGCGAACGTTGTCCTTTGGGGACACGAGCCAGAGCACATGGCTCGCCTAGAAGCAGACCGAGCTAACCATGCCTTCTTACCAGGTGTTGATTTCCCTGAAAGCTTGATCATTGAATCGGATTTAGAAAAAGCCGTTCAAGCAAGCCGAGATTTGTTGGTTGTGGTTCCAAGCCATGTCTTTGGCATCGTGCTAAACAGCTGTAAACCATTCTTGCGCGAAGACTCTCGCATCTGTTGGGCAACCAAAGGGCTTGAACCTGAAACGGGGCGCCTACTGAAAGACGTTGCTTATGACATTATCGGTGAAAACTACTCACTAGCAGTATTGTCTGGCCCAACGTTTGCGAAAGAGCTCGCAATGGGTATGCCGACTGCAATTTCAGTTGCGTCTCCAGATTCTGAATTTGTTGCGGATCTACAAGAAAAAATCCACTGTAGCAAAACCTTCCGCGTATATGCCAATAGTGACTTTATTGGTATGCAATTGGGTGGCGCTGTGAAAAACGTTATTGCGATTGGTGCGGGTATGTCTGATGGTATCGGTTTTGGCGCCAATGCCCGTACTGCATTAATTACTCGAGGCTTGGCTGAAATGAGTCGCCTTGGTGCTGCGCTGGGTGCACAGCCAGAAACCTTTATGGGCATGGCGGGTTTAGGCGATCTTGTCCTGACATGTACCGATAACCAATCACGTAACCGACGCTTTGGCTTGGCATTAGGCCAAGGTAAAGACGTTGATACGGCTCAAGAAGAAATTGGTCAAGTGGTTGAAGGTTACCGCAATACAAAAGAAGTATGGCTACTTTCTCAACGTATGGGTGTTGAGATGCCGATAGTTGATCAAATTTATCAAGTATTGTATCAAGGAAAAGATGCGCGCTTAGCAGCGCAAGATTTACTTGCTCGTGACAAAAAAGCCGAAGGAAAGTAGCAATCTACCGCCCTTTGCAGCTCATCTGAGAAAAATTGAAGTTGTCGGGTCACGGAAGAACCACTCTGGATATTGAGAATGAAACACTGCGAAAAACAAAAAGTCTGGAACAAAATTGTCTCAGAAGCCCGTGAAATGTCAGAACAAGAGCCTATGCTGGCAAGCTTCTATCATGCCACCATTATCAAGCATGAAAGTTTGTGTGCCGCTCTGAGTTATATTCTGGCTAACAAATTGAACACCGCTTCCATGCCAGCGATGGCTGTGCGTGAAGTGGTTGAAGAAGCCTTTGCGGCTGATCCAACCATCACTGACGGTGCGGCTTGTGATATTTGTGCCACGGTCAATCGCGACCCTGCTGTTTCAATGTACTCAATGCCATTGCTGTACCTAAAAGGCTATCACGCACTGCAAGGCTACCGAGTAGCAAACTGGCTGTGGAAGCAAGGTCGTCACGCTCTTGCGACTTACCTACAAAATCAGATTTCGGTAGCATGTCAGGTCGATATCCACCCTGCAGCGCGCATTGGTAGTGGCATCATGCTCGACCATGCAACAGGCATCGTGATTGGTGAAACTGCCGTGGTCGAAAACGACGTGTCTATACTGCAAGATGTCACCCTTGGTGGTACTGGTAAAGAATGCGGTGATCGTCACCCGAAAATTCGTGAGGGTGTGATGATCGGAGCTGGTGCAAAGATTCTTGGCAATATCGAAGTCGGTGAAGGCGCGAAAATCGGATCTTGCTCTGTGGTATTGCAAGCCGTGCCTCCTCACACAACGGTGGCTGGCGTGCCTGCAAAAATCGTCGGACGTCCAAAAACGGACAAACCCTCTCTCGATATGGATCAAGGCTTTAACGGCAAGTCGCAAAGCTTTATCCATGGAGATGGTATTTAATCGTCAACAAACCTTTTTGACAACAACGTGGTAGGTAACTCTCAAGTGCGAAAACAAAATCACCCTGTTCTACGCTCGGCTATTTTATTAACTTGTGCTTTATCTGCCACTTATCCCATTACCTCCTCTGCTGTGAGTCAGCAAGAGCTCAAAGGCGTATCCAGTGAGATAAGCCGTCAGCGCAAATCGCTCTCTTCCCAAGAAAAGCAGCTCAATGAGTTACAGAAATCACTAAAAGATCAAGAGCTTGGTATTTCTAAGCTTGAGCGTGAAATACGACAAACCAAGTCTAACCTCGCACAAGCAGACAAAAACATAGAAAACCTGGAAGAGAAAATTGCCTTGCAAGAAGCACAGCGTCAAGAGCAAGAAGAAGAACTCAAACAGCTGCTGCAAACGTATTACGTAACCGAGCGAGCGAAGGCCAATGGTCACTTGTTAAATCAAGGTGTGGAAGAAGACCGCATGAGCCAATACTTCCAGCATTTAGCTAAAGCACGTGCTGAAGTGATTGATGCGATCACCAAAATAACCCAAGAATTAGCGCACAACAAAAACCAGCTCGAGCTAGAAAAAGAGCAAATCGAGACTCTGCTCAAGCAGCAATCCGAAAAACGTACAGCGCTAGCGAGTACACAATCCAAGCGTAAGCAAACCCTGAATAAAATTCAGAGCAGTATCAAGAATGACAAACGCTACTTAGCAGAGCTGCAACGCAACGAAACCCGTTTAAAAGCAGAGATCGCCAAAGCAGCGAAGCGTAATGCGGTGCCAATGGACGGACTCGGCAAACAGCGCGGTAAGTTGCCTTGGCCACTAAAAGGCAGTGTGTTACACAACTTTGGTACGCGACAAACCGGGCAGGTAAACTGGAAGGGCATGGTGCTGTCTGCCAACTATGGTCAACAAGTGAAAGCCGTTTATCCTGGTACTGTCGTATTTGCGGAGTATCTGCGCGGATACGGTTTAGTGGTACTGCTCGACCACGGCAAAGGTGACATGACCCTCTATGGTTACAACCAAGCCTTAACTAAAAAAGAAGGCGACCGAGTCACCGCCGGCGAAGTGATTGCTCTCGCGGGTGATACGGGCGGTCAAGACAGGCCATCGCTGTACTTCGAAATTCGTCGTAATAGTGAAGCGCAGAATCCGAAATCTTGGTTAAAGCGCTAATTATCTGACTTATTGACTTGTCATAAAAAAGGAGCCACTCGGCTCCTTTTTTGTATTCATATTTTGGAAAATACTATGCGTAGTAGGTTTCTACCGCATCAATAAAAGCATTCACATCATCTTTGCTTAACGCGTTGATTCCTGCCGCCGCCTCTCGCCCCCCACCTGTCGGGAACTGACCACACACGGCCACGGCACCTTGTTTATTGTTTAACGGGGCACGGAGTGAAACCGTATAAGTCCCATCTGCATTTTCAGTAAGTACCGCATGCGCAGAGTCAGGGTTTTGGTTTGCCAGCCAGTTGCCATAAACACCACTGATTCGGCGTGATGCCGCCGTGTTTGGTAACTCAAACAACTTCAGCTTACCGCTCTCATGCATGGCAGGCACTGCGAGAGCCGCCTCCATGTCTTGTTGGTAAGCCGATTGCAATTGGTAGTATGGCGAGGCCGTATCTTCAATAGCTTCAAATGGTGACGTGTACTTCAGCAAAGCTCGGTACAGCTCTGCAGGATGAAAGTGTAAATCTTCAACTTTCGAGCCGTAGCCGTTGTAGTTAATTAAAGTACCCAGCTCTTTTAGCTGCTCTTTCTGTTGCTGCGACAAGCCCGCGTTATTCGCTAACTCATCGGCTTTAGCAATCATGTTATCGCCATAAGCCGCCGTAATCGCCCAGTCATGAAAACGTCCATCGAGCAACTTATCGACAATCAACGCCGTGCACATGTTGGCATCGAGATCGATGTGCGCATCCAAATTACCATGCTGAGGAATGTCGCCCGCTTTGTGATGATCGGCGTAAAAGACGTGCGCGCCTTGAGCCAAAGCTTGCTCTAGACCTGCCATGTTCTTTTCCATCGAAATGTCTAACACAGTCAGCTCATCACCCGCTTGCACGTCTACTTTTTCCACCAGCTTGATGTCGCGCTTTACACCGGTTATTAACTGGGCATCGACAGGATCAGCCAAACGTAATTGTAGAAGAGCAATGATGCCATCAGCATCACCATTAAAAATGTCGTAATTCATGGGGCGATAGTTCCTTTATCGAGAATCTTATCCCTGCAAGGGTTTTTAGCGTATGGGACTATTGTGCGTGGCATATTTGACAAGTCAACTCGAGCCACGACTCGAAAATGAGAGTGACTCTCGAAATATTAAGCAGCTTGACGTTTAACTGTGTAGATTGCTAACCGCATCTTCTAATAACAGTAGCTGCTCTAAGCCCTGCTCAGTTGCTAATGGCTTAACGACATTAAGCATCTGCAACATCCCTTGCTTCACCATTTGCTCAGTAATGTTGGTTTTTGAAGCCATCGCAGATTGATACGCCAACCAACTACACGCAATCAAGTGCAATGTACATACCAGTGACTTCAACTGTAGTTGATCGACATTCAACAGCTTCATCGTTACGAACTCTTGCATAATAGCAATGAGATTCGCTTGCAGCTTCTCTTGCACATCGATGTACTGCTCGTGTAGCTGTTCATCTCGTGACAAGATTTCTGGTAGGTTTGCGTAGAAAAAGCGGTATTTCCACATCAAGGTAAAAATAGAGTCTAGGTAGCTCTTCAGCATAGTCAGGCTCTCTTGCGAACCTTGAATAGGGGTAAATCTTTCTAAAAGTTCTGCTGAATAAAGCGCAAAGATCTCACGAACGATTTCTTGCTTATTGCGGAAGTGGTAATACAGATTACCAGGGCTAATTTCGATGTGATCGGCAATGTGATTGGTGGTGATGTTGCGCTCACCATGTTGGTTGAACAACTCCAGTGCCGCGTAGACGATTTTGTCGCGCGTTTTCATTGTTATCGTGTTCCCTCTTCATTAACGAATCGAGTATAGCGACTTCACCAACCTAGGTCGATAGAGGCTCCAAATACGGTAACATAACAGACCAGTTAAGATGCCAGTTGAGTTGGCGACAAGGTCTAACCAAGAAGTTTGTCGCCCTACATACCCTTGCAACCACTCAATAACGGCGCTGAATAGCAAAATACTAATCGCCACCGCCCAACGTTGACGCCAACGCCACACACAAAAACAACCTAAAAACGCAAAGCCGCTATACGCCATAGCGTGCTGCATTTTGTCGAGATACGCGATATTGCCCCAGTCTTGCAGTTCACCTGAACTCAGAGATAAAAAAGCGATCAATATGGCGTAGCTAAAGATGACGAAACGTGCAGCCGTCAGGTTCATTGGACGTCCTTATGCAATTGGAAATGGAAAGGCCGTCACTTGATCAATGTGGTCACAGCCTAGCGCCAGCATGATCAAACGATCGATACCCAACGCGACCCCTGCACAATCTGGCAACCCTGCTTCCAGTGCAGAGATCAGATGATAATCGATCGGCTGTGGTTTTAAACCCATTTCGATACGCTTTGCGTTATCTTGTTCAAAGCGCGCTAATTGCTCTTTCGGGTTATCCAGTTCATGAAATCCGTTCGCCAGCTCTATCCCCTTAAAGTACACTTCAAAACGATCCGCGACGCGATGATCTTGAGGATTGATTTTCGCAAGCGCCGCCTGTGATGCAGGGAAGTCGTACACAAAAGCCGGCACGTCCTGACCAATTTTGTTTTCTACTCCCACGCTAAATAGTAGTTGCAGCAGCGTATCGCGCTCTTCTTCTGGCTCAGCAATGTCACTCAAACCCAGCTTGCTTGCCGCCGCTTTCAGCTCAGTCATCGAGCCTTCCAGTGGACACACACCCAACACATCAATGAAGGCTTGCTGATACGTCATGCGCTGCGCTGCGCCACACTTCAATACCAGCTGCAACAGGTCATCCATTTCATCTATCAATTTATGATGGTCAAAGCCAACGCGATACCACTCCAACATCGTGAATTCAGGGTTGTGGTAGCGACCATTCTCTTCATTACGAAATGCTTTGTTGATTTGATAAATACAACCGCTACCCGCAGCCAAAAGGCGCTTCATATGGAATTCTGGGCTGGTCATAAAAAACAGCTTACTGCCATCGGCATAGCCTGGGCCAACAAACTCGGTTTGGAAAGTATGCAAATGGATGTCAGTCACGGTTGCGTGACTCATGGCTGGCGTATCGACTTCCATCACCTGTCGGTCAGCGAAGAATTGTCGAATCGACGCGACTAACGTCGCACGTTGACGAAGTTGGTCAATGGAAGCAGTAGGTTGCCAGTTGGTTTGCATAACAAATCTCTCAAACTTTAATTCAGCGAGGAAAGTCTCATTCTACATGCTTTTTACTCTTCAAGAAGAGAGGAATATCCCTTCTTCTTTTTACTAATGAGCTCGCCAATTTGAGGCAAGCATTACTCGTGCCGCAGAACAAAAAACACTCAGTTAAAATCCTATTATCCATGCGGTTAATGTCACGCAACACAGGCTTAACATCCCTAATGTTAATGCTTGAGGGCCAAAACCTCGATGCCGTGATAGCAGTCACATAACCTATAAATTCTATGCCCTTAAGTGCATTACCGAAGCAAAAACCCAATTACATCAATTTTTCTGCCATGTGGCTCATCTACACTAACCCTACTACTTTTGGGGAGTTCTTTTTAAAGAGCGCCTCGTAATGACAATAACAAGCGGATTTCCGCAATCACACACTGGAGGATAACTGTGCAAATTATCACCACAGATATCGCAGTCATCGGCGCAGGCGGCGCTGGTCTTCGTACTGCTATTGCAGCGGCTGAAGCAAACCCAGACTTAGAAGTCGCTCTGATTTCTAAAGTTTATCCAATGCGCTCCCACACGGTCGCTGCAGAGGGTGGCTCAGCAGCAGTTATCAAGGATGAAGATAGCTTAGACAACCACTTCAACGACACTGTTGGCGGTGGTGACTGGCTATGTGAACAGGATGTTGTTGAATACTTTGTAGAGAACGCGACTCGCGAAATGATCCAAATGGAGCAATGGGGTTGCCCATGGAGTCGTAAAGAGAACGGTGAAGTCAACGTACGCCGCTTTGGTGGTATGAAGGTTGAACGTACTTGGTTCGCTGCAGACAAAACTGGCTTCCACATGCTTCATACGCTATTCCAGACATCAATGAAGTACAGCAACATCAAACGTTTTGATGAGTACTTTGTGGTGGATCTGCTTGTTGATGAAGGCGAAGTTCAAGGTCTGATTGCTATTCACATGTCTGAAGGCGAGCTTGTTACTATCAAAGCAAAATCGGTTGTTCTAGCAACAGGTGGCGCGGGCCGTGTTTACCACTGTAACACCAACGGCGGTATCGTAACGGGCGATGGTATGGCAATGGCTTACCGTCACGGCGTTCCTCTACGTGATATGGAATTCGTTCAATACCACCCAACCGGTCTTCCTGGTACAGGTATCCTGATGACGGAAGGTTGTCGTGGTGAAGGCGGTATCATCGTTAACAAGAATGGCTACCGTTACCTACAAGATTACGGCATGGGTCCTGAAACTCCAGTTGGCCAACCGAAGAACAAATACATGGAACTGGGTCCTCGTGACAAAGTTTCTCAAGCTTTCTGGCACGAACAACAGAAAGGCAACACCATCAAACACCCACTGGGTGACGTGGTGCACCTAGACCTTCGCCATCTTGGTGAAGAGTACCTACAAGAGCGTCTACCGTTCATCTGTGAGCTAGCAAAAGCTTACGTAAACGTGGACCCTGCAAAAGAGCCAATTCCAATTCGTCCAACCGTTCACTACACCATGGGTGGTATTGAAACGGACGGCGGATGTGAAACTCGCATTAAAGGCCTATTCGCGGTGGGTGAATGTGCGTCTGTTGGTCTTCACGGTGCAAACCGTTTAGGGTCTAACTCACTGGCTGAGTTCGTGGTATTTGGCCGCGTAGCGGGTGAAAACGCAGTGAAACGCGCAGCAGAATTCAAAGGTTGGAACGACGCGGCAATTGACGCGCAAGTCAAAGCCGTAGAAGAGCGCATCGCGAAACTGATGAACCAAGAAGGCGACGAAAACTGGGCAGAAATACGCACAGAAATGGGCCACACCATGGAAGCGGGCTGTGGTATATACCGCCAAGAAGATTTGATGCAAGCGACTATCGACAAAATCACTGAGTTGAAAGAACGCTACAAACGCATCAGCATCAAAGACAAAGGTAAAGTGTTCAACACAGACCTTCTATACGCAATCGAAGTGGGTTACGGCCTAGAAGTCGCAGAAGCGATGGTTCACTCTGCGATTCTACGTAAAGAGTCGCGCGGCGCGCACCAACGTCTAGACGACGGTTGTACAGAACGTGATGACGTGAATTTCCTAAAACACTCACTTGCTTTCTACAAGCCAGAGTCAGCACCAAGTATCGATTACAGCAATGTGACCATCACTAAGTCACAGCCAAAAGCTCGTCTATACGGTGAAGCAGCAGAAAAAGCAGCGGCTGAAGAGAAGAACGCAGAGGAGCAAGCATAATGTCAGCAAATCGCATTCAAAAAGTAGACATCCTGCGTTACGACCCAGAGAAAGATGCAGAACCATACAAGCAAACATTCGAAGTCCCATTCGATGAAACCATGTCTGTACTTGACGCACTTGGTTACATCAAAGACCACCTAGACAAAGATCTGTCTTACCGTTGGTCTTGCCGTATGGCGATCTGTGGTTCTTGCGGCATCATGGTGAACAACGTACCGAAACTTGCTTGTAAGAGCTTCCTACGTGACTACCCAGACGGTGTGACTATCGAGCCTCTAGCGAACTTCCCAATCGAGAAAGACTTGATTGTTGATATGACGCCATTCATCGAGCGCCTAGAAGCAATCAAACCATACATCATTGGTAACGATCGTAAACCAGAAGACGGTACGAACTTGCAAACGCCAGAACAGATGGCGAAATACAAGCAATTCGCTGGCTGTATCAACTGTGGTCTGTGCTATGCAGCATGTCCTCAGTTTGGTCTTAACCCAGAGTTCATCGGTCCTGCTGCACTAACGCTAGCCCACCGCTACAACCTAGACAGCCGTGACAACGGTAAAGATGAGCGCATGAAGCTTATCAACGGTGAAAACGGTGCTTGGGGTTGTACGTTTGTTGGTTACTGTTCTGAAGTTTGTCCGAAGAACGTTGACCCAGCAGCGGCAGTAAACCAAGGCAAAGTGGAGTCTTCTATGGACTTCGTGATTGCTATGTTGAAACCTGATGGTTCACCAAAGAAAGTGGAGGCATAAGGATGAGCAATCGTAAACCTTACGTTCGTGAAGTAAAACGCACTTGGTGGAAGAACCATCCTTTCTACCGCTTCTACATGCTACGCGAAGCTACGGTGCTTCCGTTAATCCTATTCACTCTGTTCCTAACTTTCGGTTTAGGTTGCTTGGTGAAAGGTCCTGAAGCATGGCAAGGTTGGTTAGCATTCATGGCGAACCCAATCGTAGTCGCAATCAACATCGTTGCACTACTCGGTAGCCTATTCCACGCTCAAACTTTCTTCAGCATGATGCCACAAGTAATGCCAATTCGTTTGAAAGGCAAACCAGTGGACAAGAAGATCATCGTATTGACTCAGTGGGCCGCTGTTGCGTTTATCTCACTGATCGTTCTCATCGTGGTGTAAGGAGCTGAGCAATGAAACCGAATTATAGTGTAAACACATCACCAAAACGTTCTGATGAGCCAATCTGGTGGGGTCTGTTTGGCGCAGGTGGTACTTGGTTCGCGATGATCACGCCAATCACGGTATTGGTGCTGGGCATCTTGGTCCCACTAGGCGTGATTGATGCAGAAGCGATGAGCTACGAGCGTGTCTCCGCATTCGCAACCAGCATCATCGGTGCGCTATTCATCATTGGCACGCTAGCATTGCCAATGTGGCATGCAATGCACCGTGTACACCACGGCATGCACGACCTTAAGTTCCACACTGGTGTGATTGGTAAAATTGCATGCTATGCATTTGCAGGCCTCATCACTGCACTAGCAGTTATCTTTATCTTCATGATTTAAGAGACTGACCAAAAAAGAAAAAGCTGGCTAAATGCCAGCTTTTTTATTGCTTTGGGTTACCTATGATCTTTTTGCTTTTTAAGCTTTTGACCACCCATGATCTTATTGCTGTGTGACCTTCTTTGTCTGGTCCATAAGACCCAGAGCACCAAAGCCAGTAATCACATCTAGGTTTGTTTTCAAGCCCGTTTCGTCACTTCCACCAATGTAATTTTGTGGCATCTGAACTTGGAAGTTTTGCAAATTGTTGTACAGCGAGTTCGCTACGTCTCGATTCAATTCTGCCAAGTAAACTTCACGGTTTGCTCCTAACGCCGCATACTTACCTTTAAGGACTTCAGATTCTGCGCGACCTTTCGCTAATATCGCTTTCGCTTCAAACTCAGCAGAAAGTGCGTTCGCTTTTTGAATCGCTAAGTTAGCCTCTGCGATAGCTAGCTCTTTCTCCTTCTCGACTTCAGCAAGTCGTTTGGTTTTTTCCACTTCAACGATTTCACGCTCTGCAATCTGACGTGCAACTTCCACTTCTTTTTGCTGAGCAATAATTGCGAGTTCTTTACCACGCTGAGCGTCTTGCACCTCACGTGTTCGTTGAATCTCTTTGCGTAACTGCTCGGTCTCTGCCTGTGCTTTCGACGTTTCTTGTTCCTGAATCGCGCGAATACGATCCGCCACTAAACGCTTTTTATCTGCCAATAGCTGATCTAATTGCTTTTCTGGCTGCGGGTCACCAATGGTCACCTGCGTCACTTGAATACCGTATTGTTGTAACGGATTGTCTTGACGAATCGGTTGCCCGGTTTTGTCTACGACAGGTACGGTTTTCCAAACCAGTTGATTGGTGCGCTGTAATTGGTTCGGATTAGCTTGATTCGCCCCAACAGGCGCAAGATCCAACTCTTCCACTTCAACCTGACGTCGCTCTGTTAGATAAATCCCCTCTCGTAACTGATCGCCAAGTTTCGATTTGAACTGGTTCAAACCACCTTGGAAAAACTCTTCACCCGTGTATTGGGTTGCGGTAATCACCGTTACGTTACGTGCGTTCTTTACAAGCAGCGCATCGATCAAGTTACTGTTGTTGCGGAACTCTTTATGCATCTTCTTCACCGCTTCAGGGTCATTACTGAGCTTAAAGCGGAATGTTACGGGGATCTGACCAATATAGGTGTCGGCAAATCGAACCTGAATCGCATCAAGACGTTGATAAAAATCTTCGCCCTTGCTGTTACCGAATGACACGGTGATCACTTGGTCATACTTGGTGATTTTGGACAGAAATGGCATACGAAAATGAATGCCAGGTTCAGTAAACACATCCAACTCACCAGTAATATTATTCTGATGCACGTAGCTGTAACCCGCATCGGTCATCAGCACCGAGCTATTAATCGTTAAGCCTATTGCCAACAGCGGTACGCCAAATACGGCTGCTTTTAATCCTTTATGTAGTAACTGACGTCTCTCTTCCACCTTTAAACCCCTTCCTAAACCTCTGCTTTCCATTTTGTTCTCCTTTTTTGGATTGTTACTGAGTTAAATCGATAAAAATCAGATTGCTATGCAACTCAGCAACAAGTACTAATGTATCAAAATGTTACATTAAGGAATAATCGACAGATTCATGGAATAAATAAGATTTTTACGAATAATACAAAATCATCAAAAATTTGCGGAGGATATCGATGTTTTACGCAGAGGGATTAAAAGAGAAGAATCACAGGCAATAAAAAAGGCCGCCGAAGCGACCTTTCTAACAATCATATAAAGTGCTTACTTCACACGACCTACGTATTCAGCAGTACGAGTATCTACGCGAATCACTTCACCAATTGAGATGAACAGAGGAACACGAACAACAGCGCCAGTTGATAGCGTCGCTGGTTTACCGCCAGTACCTTGAGTATCACCTTTCAGGCCTGGATCTGTGTCTACAACTTCTAGCTCAACGAAGTTTGGTGGAGTAACAGTAATTGGGTTACCGTTCCAAAGAGTGATCATACAAGTGTTGTTTTCTACCAACCACTTAGCGTTTTCACCTACCGCTTTTGCATCCGCTGCGATCTGTTCAAACGTTTCACTGTTCATAAAGTGGTAGAATTCGCCGTCTGAATATAGATAATCTAGGTCGATATCCATTACGTCTGCCACTTCACAAGTGTCACCAGACTTGAATGTTTTCTCTAGCACTTTACCAGAAAGAAGTTTACGAATTTTAACACGGTTGAACGCTTGGCCTTTACCTGGTTTAACGTATTCGTTTTCCAGAATTACACAAGGCTCGTTATCAAGCATTAACTTAAGACCGCCTTTAAATTCATTGGTGCTAACTGTAGCCATTTTTTCCTCTTACATTCTTAGAGCTAAATTCAATGCCGCACATAATAACCCGAAAAGTCGAATCTGTTGAGCAAAACTGGCTCAAACAGTTGGCGAATGGGATCTCTGATCCTGCAAAATTGCTCGAAATACTGGAAATTGATCCTTCACCGTGGCAAGACGGGTTTGCCGCGCGCAAGCTGTTTGCACAGCGTGTACCGCAAAGTTTTGTCGATAGGATGGAGAAAGGCAACCCTAAAGACCCTCTTCTACGTCAGGTTTTACCACTGAGCGACGAATTTGAGGTGCATCCGGGTTACTCCAGTGATCCATTGGAAGAGCAGGACAATGAAGTCCCTGGCCTGCTACACAAGTATCGCAACCGCGCCCTGATGATTGTCAAAGGTGGCTGCGCGGTAAATTGCCGTTACTGCTTTCGTCGTCACTTCCCTTATCAAGAGAACAAAAGCGGGAAACAAGCCTGGACCAAGTGCTTAGAGTACATGGCACAACAACCAGAGTTGAACGAAGTCATCTTCTCAGGTGGTGATCCATTAATGGCAAAAGACGATGAGATTCATTGGCTTTTAGAGCACATTGCTCATATTCCTCACATCAAACGTCTGCGTATTCATAGCCGTTTACCTGTGGTGATTCCTGCTCGAGTCACTGATGAACTATGCCAACTTCTGCAAGCATCAAGGTTACAAATCATCCTCGTCACTCACATCAACCATGCCAACGAAATCAATAACGAATTTGCTGAACAGATGTTCAAGCTCAAAAGAGCGGGCGTTACGCTTCTAAACCAAGGCGTTCTGCTGAAAGGCGTGAATGATTCGGTAGAAGCTCAAGTGACGTTAAGTGAGGCCTTATTTGACGCGGGTATCTTGCCTTATTACCTCCACGTTCTTGATAAGGTGCAAGGCGCAGCGCACTATTTTATTTCGGACGAAGAAGCGAAAGCTATTATGCGCGGACTCATCACGCGTGTATCGGGTTATCTGGTACCAAAACTCACACGAGAAATTGGTGGCAGGCCAAGTAAAACGCCGTTGGATTTGCATTTAGAGTAAGCTCTGACGCTCAATTAAATTTGTCGTCTAGATTGATTATTTTTGTTCGCTTTGCACGGTAAGTCTATGCATACTCCGCACTTTTGGAGGTCAAGATGCATACAGCATTCGAACAAATTTTCGATCTTGGCCCATTCAGTTGGCCTGCCCTACTATGCTGCGCCATTAATGGGCTCATGATCGGTATAGAGCGCCAAACTCGTGGTAAACCGGTTGGCATTCGCACAGCAATATTAATTATTTCAGGCACCTACCTGTTTATGTCGATGGCAGTATCGTTATCGCCAAATACACTTGATCAAGCACGAGTGCTTGGTCAGATCATTACTGGCGTCGGCTTCTTAGGCGCTGGCGTTATGATGACACTTGATGGAAAAATCCATGGCGTAACATCCGCGGCTGTAATATGGGTACTAGCAGGTTTAGGTTTGATGATAGGTTTGGGTTATTTAACGCAGTCGGTGGTTATTACTCTCCTGACATTAACCGTGTTGTTAGGTGTGGATAAAGCAGAAAACCACATCAAAGCATTACGCCGCGGTGTTCATCAAAGAATTCAACAACGCAAAACTTCATCACGATTAATTAAATAGTTAACGCTCCGAGAAACTCACTTCATCTCATCAGTAATTAAAGAGCCCTCGACGAACATCGAGGGCTTTCTGTATATAAAGATTCTGACTTTCTCAGGGATTACTTAGCAAAGTTGATGAGTGGGAAACACTTGAAGAAACCGTTATCCGCACAGTTCAAAAGACCAATTTGCACGCCATCGATTTGATCGGTCATGTTGAAGAAACCAAACTGGAAATTAGACTTCTTAGAGATACTCGCTAAGCCCACATCCGCCATGGTGTAGCCTTCAGAATAGTTCACCGCGCTCCAGTTCAAGCCTTTTACGTTGTTCGTAATGTTAACAGCACCCAAGTTAACACCCGTCGTCTGACCTTGGTTCCAGTTAACTAAGCCTAAAGACGCGCCTTTCATTTCTTGATTTACTTTTGCTGCGCCAAAAAACAGACCGAAGTTCACACCTGTCGTACGATCCGTTTCTGACATACCAAGCAGTGAAAAGTCGACACCTTTAACCTCATTTACCTGCCCATGCAGCACAGCTAAACGAACGCCACCAACTGAAGAATTAGAAGGTGCGTTTGTGTTATCGATAGTAGAGAACATCACAGGTGTACTGTCGGCAAAAGCAACAGGTGATGCGATAGCGGCTGCAACCGCCAATGACGTCATAAGCTTTTTCATTTTCATCTCCATGATGGGAAGCAACAATTTACAACATAGTGTAATGTTCAGATTTTGCTCTGTCCCCGTTCAAAAAGTGTTAGCAATAGGTCAGATTTAACCATCTGACTCAAAAGAAAAAATATTCCTCTTCGATTTTTTGCTTCTGAAATGGCGCTTTTTACGCTCAAAAATTTCATGATAAGCCACACCAGAACGTCATGTTTCTCAGGTGATACGCATAAAAAAGTCGAGGCATCTGCCTCGACTTTTAAAGGTTTGGTCGGTTATCTTTCCGCTATAAGGTTTCCCTAGAGCGATGAGATAAGCTGGCTTACATCATGCCGCCCATACCGCCCATGCCACCCATGCCGCCCATGTCAGGCATCGCTGGCGCGTCTTTTTGCGGTAGGTCAGTAACCATCGCTTCAGTAGTGATCATCAGACCTGCAACCGATGCTGCGAATTGTAGTGCAGAACGAGTAACTTTAGTTGGGTCCAGGATACCCATTTCTAGCATGTCGCCGTATTCGCCTGTTGCCGCGTTGTAGCCGTAGCTACCTTCACCCGCTTTCACGTTGTTCGCAACCACTGAGTCTTCCTCACCTGCGTTCTTCGTGATTTGACGGATTGGCGCTTCCATTGCACGTAGTGCAACGCGGATACCAACGTTTTGTTCTTCGTTGTCACCCGTTAGGTGAGCAATCTTAGATGCCGCGCGGATAAGTGCAACACCACCACCAGCAACAACACCTTCTTCAACCGCTGCGCGAGTTGCGGCTAGCGCATCTTCTACACGGTCTTTCTTCTCTTTCATTTCAACTTCAGTCGCTGCACCGACTTTGATTACTGCAACACCGCCAGCCAGTTTAGCTACGCGCTCTTGTAGTTTCTCTTTGTCGTAGTCTGAAGTTGCGTCTTCGATTTGTTGACGAATCTGAGCAACACGGCCAGAGATCATCTCTTCTTCACCGATACCATCGATGATAGTCGTGTTTTCTTTCGTGATAGAAACACGCTTCGCTTGACCTAGATCTTCTAGTGCAACTTTTTCTAGCTCTAGACCGATTTCTTCAGAAATCACAGTACCGCCAGTTAGGATAGCGATGTCTTGTAGCATTGCTTTACGACGGTCACCGAAGCCAGGTGCTTTCACAGCTGCAACTTTTACGATGCCACGCATGTTGTTCACAACCAATGTTGCTAGCGCTTCGCCTTCTACATCTTCTGCAATGATAAGCAGTGGACGAGATGCTTTCGCGACAGCTTCTAGCGTTGGAAGAAGCTCACGAATGTTTGAGATCTTCTTGTCTACTAGAAGAATGAATGGGTTTTCTAGATCAACACTGCCTGATTCTTGGTTGTTGATGAAGTAAGGAGACAGGTAACCGCGGTCGAACTGCATACCTTCTACTACGTCTAACTCGTCTTGTAGCGCCTGACCTTCTTCAACCGTGATAACGCCATCACGACCCACACGCTCCATTGCTTCTGCAATGATATTACCTACGCTTGCGTCTGAGTTTGCAGAGATAGTACCAACCTGCGCGATCGCTTTTGTGTCGTTACATTCAACAGAAAGCTCTTTTAGTTGCTCAACTGCCGCGGCAACAGCTTTGTCGATACCACGCTTAAGATCCATTGGGTTCATGCCCGCTGCGACTGCTTTTAGACCTTCGTTAACGATAGATTGTGCTAGTACCGTTGCTGTTGTTGTACCGTCACCCGCTGCGTCGTTTGCTTTAGACGCAACTTCTTTAACCATTTGTGCGCCCATGTTCTGGAATTTATCTTCCAGCTCGATTTCACGCGCTACTGATACACCATCTTTAGTGATAGTCGGTGCACCAAAAGATTTGTCTAGAACGACATTACGTCCTTTAGGACCCAGTGTTACTTTTACTGCGTCAGCCAGAACGTTTACACCTTCCAGCATTTTAACTCGTGCGTCATTACCAAATTTAACGTCTTTAGCAGCCATCTTTGATTTCCTTTCTAAAATTCTTTGTGTGTAATTTCGTAATTGAATCTGAGCAAAAAATTACTCAATGATTGCTATTATTCAACGATCGCCATGATGTCGTTTTCAGACATGACAAGCACTTCTTTACCGTCGATTTTTTCAGTTTTTGTACCGTAACCTTCAGCGAAGATAACGGTATCACCGACTTTAACGTCTAGTGGCAGTACGGTGCCGTTTTCTAGGATGCGGCCTTTACCCACAGCTAGAACAACACCGCGAGTCGATTTTTCTGCAGCAGAACCAGTCAGAACGATGCCACCAGCAGACTTAGATTCAACTTCTTTACGTTCAACGATAACTCGGTCATGTAATGGACGAATGTTCATCGGTCGTCTCTCCTGAAAATTTCCATGTTTATTTGATAATTGTCCTTAGGGACTGTAGCCCCAGACACGTGATCCCTATATAAGGGGTCGAAGCAGCGATCCCAAGGGGGTGGCACAAAATTTTTGTGACTTAGTTAAAATAACGAACAACTAGGCAACGGTTTGCGTTAGAAATGCTCACTCGCTCGGCATCTCGCTTTCTTGTATCCTTGCAGTTTGCTCACCAGATAGTTGTCACACATGCAGGAAAATAACAAGCTGGAACCCCAAGCGACCGATAAGCATGGTTTGTTGACCGCACCCATTCCTGAAACGCTGCGGAAAATGACCGTACCCATGACCATGGGCATGATCGCAATTTTGATGTTTAACTTGGTGGACACGTTTTTTATCTCGTTGCTTGGCACTCAAGCGCTAGCAGCTATCAGCTATACCTTCCCTGTAACCTTTGCGGTTAACTGCATTACGATGGGGATTGGGATGGGACTAGCGACCAATATTGGTCGCTTGCTTGGGCAAGGTCATGCACCACAAGCTGCTCGGTTCACCACTCACGGTTTGTTGTTAGCCGTGTTACTTGTGGCTATCGCGTCTTCTATTGGCTTTACCACCATTGCGCCATTGTTTCGTTTTCTTGGTGCGTCTGATGATCTCATCCCTCTTATTGAGCAATATATGCAGGTCTGGTATCTCACCATTCCTCTGCTAGTGATCCCAATGGCGGGCAACAGTGCTATCCGAGCTACTGGCGACACAAAAACACCAGCAAAAGTCATGATGTTGGCTGGTTTGATTAATGGCATGCTCGATCCATTGTTGATTTTCGGTTATGGCCCTTTTCCGGAACTTGGCATTCAAGGCGCAGCCATAGCAAGTGCCTTTAGCTGGTTAGGTGCTTTGTGTGGCTCATTCTATGTGCTAATTAAACGGGAAAAATTGCTTGCTCAACCCCAATGGGCTTTGCTGAAACAAGACTGGCAACAGACACTAAAAATTGGTACCCCTGCAGCGCTATCAAACGCGATGAATCCGTTGTCCGGTGCCATTCTGATGATGCTGTTATCCAACCACGGTACAGCGGCGGTTGCTGCTTACGGCGCAGCGCAGCGTATTGAGTCTATATTGATTTTAGTATTGATGTCGCTGACCTCTGCCCTCACACCGTTTATGGCACAAAATTTAGGAGCCAAACAACCGCAACGAGCCTTTTCCGGTTTATTTATTAGCATGCGTTTTGCAGTGGTATTCCAAGGGTTTATCTTCTTGATGATGGTGCCACTGAGCATTCCTCTGGCTGCGCTGTTTTCTCAGGAAGATGCGGTGAAAAACCTGCTTTGGCATTATTTACTGGTGGTGCCATTTAGTTATGGCTTCCAAGGCATCGTAATGATGTTAGTCAGTGGTTTGAATGCGATGCACAAGCCATTGCGTGCATTCCAGTGGAGCTTTATGCGGCTGTTCATTTTTACCTTGCCATCGGCGTGGGTCGGGAGCCAAATCTACAGCATTGAAGGCTTGTTTATCGGTATCGCGGTTGGGAATACGTTGGGTGGGCTACTGGGCTACTTGTTTGCGCTGCGCGAGCGAAAATTAACGCTCATAGAGCAGAGCAGCGTGTCTTAACACTCGTCTATCACTAGTTTCTTTTTGTTGATTCTCAAATACAAAAAAACCGCGGAAAGCCGCGGTTTTGTTTATCTATTTCAAGCTTGCTTAGAACAACTCTTCAGCAACTTTGTATAGATCGTTGCGTACTGGACGCTTCATGTTTTCGATTGCGTCGATGATATCGTGGTGAACAAGTTGCTCTTTCACGATACCTACACAACGACCACCATGACCTTCGATCAATAGGTGAACAGCGTAGTTACCCATACGAGATGCTAGTACGCGGTCAAATGCAGTTGGACGACCACCACGTTGGATGTGACCAAGTACTGTTGCACGAGTTTCACGACCTGTCGCGGCTTCGATGTCACGTGCTAGTTCATTAGCATCCATCATTAGCTCAGTAAGCGCGATGATCGCGTGTTTCTTACCTTTAGCGATACCATCTTGGATGTTGCTGATCAGCTTGTCTTTGTCTAGACCAGTTTCCGGAGTGATGATGTATTCACAACCGCCCGCAATTGCAGACATCAGAGTCAAATCACCACAGTGACGGCCCATGATTTCTACAATTGAAATGCGTTGGTGAGACGAAGAAGTATCACGTAGACGGTCGATTGCATCGATAACGGTGTTTAGTGCACTTAGGTAGCCCACAGTGTAATCCGTACCTGCGATATCGTTGTCGATTGTGCCCGGAAGACCGATACATGGGTAACCCATTTCAGTCAGTTTCTTCGCACCCATGTACGAACCATCACCACCGATTACCACTAGTGCATCGATACCATGTTTTTTCAGGTTCTCAATCGCTTTTTCACGAACTTCCACTTGTTTAAATTCAGGGAAACGTGCAGAACCTAGGAACGTACCACCTTTGTTGATCACATCTGAAACGCTAGAACGATCTAGCTTCTCGATGCGGCCTTCGTATAGGCCTAGGTAGCCGTCGTACACACCGAATACTTCCAATCCTTCGGATAGTGCTGTACGTACTACGCCGCGTATCGCAGCGTTCATACCAGGTGCGTCACCGCCACTTGTTAAAACACCGATCTTCTTAATCATGCTCACCCTCGATCTTTGGCAATCAATTATTTAATTTTCTTTTAGGCCCCTTGTTACCAAGCAACCTGCATAATCCAGAACTGTGCGTTATGTTACATTTCCTCTACAGGATTACCAATGAAAACGCACTTTTTTATGTAACTTTTCTACTTATGTAAGAGTATTACAGTTTCTCTATGAAACTTTGTTGATTCATATCAGGATCACGAATCTTAATAAGTATTGATGGAAAGATAGTCAATAAGTACCTGTTTGTCGTCGGGCACTGATGGATTTTTCAAGCCTACCAATCTTGCGCTTTCTGCTCTTTCTCAGGTCCGAAAACGACAGACAATGGATCTTGATGGATCAGTACGTCCGCACCAGGAAACAGAGCCAATAAATTATCTTCCACTTTATCAGCGATGTAATGCGCCTCAATTAATCGTAAGTTATCGTCTAGCTCTAAATGCAACTGTATAAAGCGCGTCGGTCCGGACATTCGCGTGCGTAACTGATGCACGCCCAATACCCCTTTTACGCTCAAACAAGCTTGGTTAATTTGCTCAAGTTCTTCATCGGGCAACTTTCTATCAAGTAAGGTTTGAATCGCTTCGCTGACCATTTTGAAAGCGCTATAAAGAATGAAGACACCAATACCAATCGCAAACACAGCATCCGCTTGAGTCACTCCAAAATAACTGAGCCCCAGAGCAACCATGATCGCAGCATTCATATACAAGTCAGTCTGATAATGCAGAGAATCCGCCGCTATTGCTTGGCTCCCCGTCACGCGAACCACATGTTTTTGGAACATCACCAAGCCAAGTGTGACCACAATCGCAAACAGCGATACATACACACCTAACTCCGGTGCGTGTAAAGCATGTGGGCGGAAAAATCGGTCAATCCCGTTAAGAATCAAAAATACTGCCGAGCCCGAAATAAACATTGCTTGGGCTAGGGCCGCTAAGGACTCAGCTTTACCATGTCCAAACGTATGTTCGCGGTCTGCCGGTTGTAAGGCGTAACGAACCACCACAAGATTCACAACCGAAGCCGCGATATCTAACATGGAGTCAATCAATGACGCCAATAAGCTCACTGAGCCGGTTACCCACCACGTGATGACTTTTACTATCAGAAGAAGCGTCGCCACAATGGTTGCAGTCCAAGCGGCGGTCGTAACTAAACGTGCGTATTGCTGTTTCATAATCAAAGAGTTAACTAAAACCATACGTTGAGTATATTGAATGACCATGAAATAACCAGATCAAAAAGAGGCAACCAATGGCTGCCTCTTTATATAACATCAATTCATGACTTAATTATTGCGCGACTTTTCCATGCGCTTGTGCATTCTGTCGCCACACTCTTGCATACGTTCATTTTGTAGCTCAACAAATTTCGCTTTCTGCTCAGGTGTTAATACGCTAAGCATTTGGTGCTTTCTTTCTAGCATTTGCACGCGACGTTCCGTTTGGCGCTCAACCATCTCTTTTGCTAATTCGCTAGCTTGAGCTTCATCAAAATTATCCGCCAGCAAAAGCGATTGCACTTTTGCGTGATGCGCTTGACGCTCAGCCATACGTGCTTCTTTGCCATCAGCGAATTTTGCTTTCATTTCTGCTTTGTTTGCTTCACGCATTTTTTTTAGCTGATCTTTTTGTGCATCAGTCAGGTCTAGTTGACGCATGACACCTCGGTCCATACCCATGCCGCATTCGTCACGAGGACCTTTATGATGGTTTTTACCACCGTAAGCGAATGCGCTTGCGGCGCCAAGAGTAAGAGGTAGAACAACAGCAGCTAACACAAGTTTTTTTGCAGACTTCATAATATGATTCCTTACACAGGTGAGTGGTTCTTCTGAGCTGTTCTCACAGCGCTTGAGTATAGAATACGACCCGCTAGGTAAAGCGACGTATAGGGAGCGTAAAGAATCGTAAAGAGTGATTTTTCTCCTCTTCGTTGCGCATCATTCCAATGTAATATTAGGCTATCGGTAACTTACTATAGGTGCCCCCATGGCAAACATTCTTTTAATCGATGACGATATCGAGCTAACCAGCTTATTAAAAGAAGTACTCAGTTTCGAAGGGTTTGACGTCAGCGAAGCAAATGACGGTGAAGCCGGCTTAGCCGCGATCAATGATAAGATTGATTTGATTTTGTTGGATGTCATGATGCCAAAACTCAATGGCATGGAAACGCTGAAACGCTTACGTGAAAATTGGGAAACTCCCGTCTTGATGCTGACCGCTAAAGGGGAAGAAATTGATCGCGTGATCGGCTTGGAACTGGGCGCGGATGATTATTTACCAAAACCTTTTAGTGACCGAGAGCTGTTAGCGCGTATCCGCGCGATTTTACGCCGCACTAGCAGCACACAAAAAAATACCAAAAACAGCGATTGCATTGAGTATCAAGAAATCCGCCTCTATCCCGGTAAGCAAGAAGCGTACTGTGAGCAACAGCTACTCGATCTCACGGCAACCGAGTTTGCGCTACTCACCCACTTCGTACAAAACCCAGGACAAGTGCTGACCAAAGAGACACTGAGCTTAGATGTGCTTGGTAAACGACTCGCTGCTTTTGATCGCGCTATCGATATGCATGTCTCGAACTTACGTAAAAAATTACCAGATCAAAGCAATGGCAAGCCGCGAATTAAAACCCTGCGTGGTCGTGGCTACATGCTGCTTGAGGAGGATTAATGCGCCTATCACGCATCAAACTGCCAAACATCAATAGCCTGTATGGACGCATCTTTGCCATTTTTTGGTTCACCATGTTATTAGTATTGATAGCCGTGCTATCACTGCCACATTTGGACCCACGCAAAGCTCGCGATATTCCAGAAGAACACTACAAACGTATGGTAGAAACGCGTGACTCAATCCAACAAAAATACAGCCAGCAAACTGATTTAGGCCGCATACTTTTTCGTATCGAGGGCAACCGCCACGGCAAGCACGACCCTCGCCCACGAGTGTTTTTTTCTGACTACAGCGGTAATGTTCTTACGACAGAAAAACGCAGCAATTTTCAATTGCGTGCCATGCAAAACTTTGTCACCAGTATCGAAGATTACAATAATCCAAAGCAGAAGCTGTATGGTCGATACATGATTGCGGGCCCAATTCCTATCACTTTGGCAGATTCCGATATCTTGATGTACGTGGGCTTCAAATGGAATGAGCCACCACCTCTACTCCTGCGTCTGTTTGATCACCCATTCCAGCTCTTGCTTGCGGTCATGTTGGTTAGTACACCATTGCTGTTATGGCTTGCTTGGGCTTTGAGTCAGCCTGCACGTCGTCTTGAAGCCGCTGCTCAACGTGTGGCGAAAGGTGAATTTGTCACAGACCCAAATTTAGAAAAAGGCACGGCGGAGTTTCGTCAAGCAGGTAGCAGCTTCAACCAGATGGTCGAAGCGGTTAATCAAATGATTTCAGGACAACAACGTTTGCTATCCGATATCTCTCACGAGCTGCGCTCACCTTTAACTCGTCTGCGCATGGCAAGCGCATTAGCGACGCGTAAACAAGGCGAAAGCCCAGAACTGACTCGTATCGATACCGAAGCGCAGCGCTTGGAACAGATGATCAGCGAACTATTAGAGCTTTCTCGCATGCAGGCGAACAGTCATATGACTCGCGAAACACAGCCACTAGAAAGTTTATGGGAAGAAATCATTAAAGATGCGCAGTTTGAAGCAGAGCAAATGGGCAAACAGCTACACTATTCAGAATTACCTAAGCGCAATATTTCCGGTAACCCTAAACTGCTGATGAGTGCGGTGGAAAATATCGTTCGTAACGCCATTTACTACGGAAAAGATGAGGTACAAATCGACATCAAAGCCGATGACGATACGCTTCGTATCACGGTTGACGATAATGGAGAAGGTGTACCAGAAGAGGAACTGGCCGCGATTTTTCGCCCGTTCTATCGCGTTTCCACGGCACGCGATCGCCACTCTGGCGGCACAGGTCTCGGCCTAACCATTACCGAAAGTGCCATTCGCCAGCACAGTGGCACGATCGCAGCCAGCCGAAGTCCTTTAGGCGGATTGCGTATGAGTATCACCTTACCGATCAATTGTTAGTCTCAATTTGATGAACTAACAATAATTCGCACCATATTTCTAGAGTGAGTGATTCACAGCCCCACCCTCACTTTAGAAATTGGCGAGGCTTCTTAGAATACCCTTACAAAGATCAAAGTTGATAATAATTATCGTTAGCATTAAAGTAAATTTTCCAATTAAGGAGGATTTACTATGTCACATACATTTCCCGCTCTGCCTTACCCGTACGATTCACTAGAGCCGTACATCGACGCGAAAACCATGGAAGTGCATTACAGCAAACACCACAAGACGTACTTTGATAAGTTTGTAAATGCCGTTGAAGGGAGCGAGCTCGAAACTCAGTCATTAGACGAGATCTTTGACAATATCTCTAAGCTCAGTCCAGCAGTACGTAATAATGGTGGCGGCTATTACAACCACATCATTTATTGGAATTGCATGTCACCAAACGGTGGCGGAGAGCCTCAAGGCGCGCTTGCTCAAGCAATTAACGATAAATTTGGTAGCTTTGCGCAATTTAAAGAGGCGTTTGCCCAAGCAGCCATCAATACCTTTGGGTCTGGCTTTGCATGGCTGATCGTAAAAGATGGTGAGATTCACATTACGTCCACCAGCAATCAAGATAACCCTCTGATGGACGTAGTGGATGTGCGCGGTGAACCAATCCTCGCATTAGACGTGTGGGAGCACGCGTATTACATCAGCTACCAAAACCGTCGCCCAGAATATATTGATGCGTGGTGGAACGTCGTCAACTGGCGAGCAGTTGAAGAAAACTATGCTCACGCTCTCTTATAAAGAGCATCGCTACTTACGGTATTAACATCCGCGCTAATGCCTGCTTTCATACCCAGGTCAATCTTGCTGAATCTCGCATATTTCGGTGACTTGGGTATATACTGCCCCTCTCTTTGACCAACTCTATTTCAATACCATGTTTGATATCGCTTTATACGAACCAGAAATCGCGCCGAACACCGGCAACATCATTCGACTATGCGCCAACTGCGGTGCAAACCTTCACTTAATTGAACCTCTGGGTTTCGATCTTGAAGAGAAAAAAGTCCGCCGCGCTGGTTTGGATTACCATGATTTAGCTCGCGTAACGCGTCATAAAAACTATCAAGCGTTCTTAGAATATTTAGAGAAAGAGAAGCAAGGTAACTACCGATTGTTTGCCTGCACCACCAAAACCACAGGTCACCACGTTGATGCACAATACCAAACGGGTGATGTTTTGATGTTTGGTCCAGAAACTCGTGGTTTGCCTGCTGAAATCATCGATAGCTTGCCAATGGAGCAGCGTATTCGCATTCCAATGATGCCAGATGCGCGCAGCCTAAACCTTTCGAATGCCGTTGCGATCATTGCTTTTGAAGCATGGCGTCAAATGGGCTTTGAAGGCGCATTGTAAGCAGCACGAATTCCAAATACAGAAAAGGGCGCTTGGTGCGCCCTTTTGTTTTCTTTACTGACTAACTCAATCAGTTGAGCTTGTTGCGATCATCATCGTCTTTACGCTCGTATTCCCCTTCGAAGGTATTGCCATTATCTGACTGGGAATCAAATGGGTCACGACGGAACGGGTCTTGCTCAAATGGCCCCTGGTTAGAGAAACCACCTTGGAAGCCACCGCCATGCATGGTTTTCACCACCATTTTGCTCATCAAGTATTTAGCTATCGCGGCGCGTGGCGCAGGAAGCAACACCAACATACCAAGGGCATCGGTCATAAAGCCTGGGGTTAACAGTAGCACGCCAGCCACCGCAAGCATTACGCCTTCAAAAATTTGCTGGGCTGGAATTTCACCTTGTTCAAGACGCCCCTGTACTGACATCAGTGTTTGGATACCTTGGCTACGAACCAACGATGCACCGACAAATGCCGTGATTAAGACTAGTGCAATGGTCGGCCATAAACCTAAAAAGCCGCCCACCTGAATAAATAAGCCGATTTCAATGATCGGAACAAAAATAAACGCTAATAATAAGATAGGAAACACACGCCCTCCTTTGTTTAATTCAGTGTAATGGTAAAAGCAGACTAAGCTCAAACGAATCGTTGTAAAAAAGCGTGTTCATACTGGTCTCCTTCTCTTTTAGGCAAAGTAGCAGGAGCACGTTTCATTCAATTGCATACCGATTTTTTCGTGCTTTTAAAGTGCTAATTTCGAACTCTAAAAACTCATGTTTGTCGAGGAAAATCGAGTACCTATAAAGGGTTATTAATAACCCGTTCATACTTTGCAAATTATTGACTCATGAAAAATGAAAAAGGTGATCTAGTTACTATTTTTATGCGCTAGGTGCAGTATCATGTGCCACATAAGTCAGGACGGATTTTCCAGCCAAAAATTCTGATGAATGGATTCTAGATTGCAGAAATGGCTAATAAATAACTTTATTATCAGAATTATCATCTAAGGATCCTGCTATGGCTACCCTATCTGATGCTCCAAAAACAGCAAACCCAGCCACTCGTATTGAAGAAGATCTATTAGGTCAACGTCATGTCCCTGCAGATGCGTACTACGGTATTCATACGCTACGTGCGATCGAGAACTTCAACATCTCTAATATGACCATCTCTGACGTACCAGAATTTGTACGCGGCATGGTAATGACCAAAAAAGCAGCAGCGTTAGCAAACAAAGAACTTGGCGCTATTCCAAAAGACGTTGCAAACTACATCATCGAAGCGTGTGATTTGATCCTAGAAACTGGCAAGTGTATGGATCAGTTCCCATCAGACGTATTCCAAGGCGGTGCAGGCACTTCAGTTAACATGAACACGAACGAAGTGATCGCAAACGTTGCGCTTGAGTTGATGGGTAAAGAGAAAGGCCAATACGAATTTGTTAACCCAAATGACCATGTAAACAAGAGCCAATCAACCAACTGTGCGTACCCAACAGGTTTCCGTATTGCGGTATACAACAGCGTACATAAGCTAATGGAAGCAATTGAGTACCTAAAAGGCGCATTCGAACTTAAAGCCGTTGAGTTTAAAGATGTACTGAAAATGGGCCGTACTCAGCTTCAAGACGCAGTACCAATGACAGTAGGTCAAGAGTTCCATGCGTGGGCGGTAACACTAAACGAAGAGATTCGTGCTCTAGATTACACATCTAAACTCCTCCTAGAAATCAACCTAGGCGCAACCGCAATCGGTACTGGTCTAAATACACCAACTGGCTACCAAGCACTTGCAGTAAAACACCTAGCGGAAGTAACAGGCCTTGACGTTGTTGCAGCAGAAGACCTTATCGAAGCAACGTCTGACTGTGGTGCATACGTAATGACTCACGGCGCGCTAAAACGCCTAGCAGTGAAACTATCGAAGATCTGTAACGACCTTCGTCTACTTTCTTCTGGTCCTCGTGCGGGTCTAAATGAATTGAACCTACCTGAAATGCAAGCAGGCTCTTCAATCATGCCAGCTAAAGTAAACCCAGTTATCCCAGAAGTAGTAAACCAAGTTTGCTTCAAAGTTCTCGGTAACGACAACACGGTTTCTTTCGCAGCAGAAGGCGGTCAGCTACAGCTAAATGTAATGGAACCAGTTATCGCACAAAGTGTGTTTGAGTCTATCTCTCTACTACACAACGCGTGTGTGAACCTACGTGATAAATGTATCGACGGCATCACTGTGAACAAAGAAGTTTGCGAAAACTACGTTTACAACTCTATCGGTATCGTCACTTACCTAAACCCATACATCGGCCACCACGAAGGTGACATCGTAGGTAAGATTTGTGCGGAAACTGGTAAAAGTGTTCGTGAAGTCGTGCTAGAGCGCGGTCTGCTTACAGCAGAGGAGCTTGATGAAATCTTGTCAGTAGAAAACTTCATGCATCCTACTTACAAAGCAAAACGTTACGAGTAATAACGAATCCGAAGGGGGCCACTCAGGCCCCTTTTTTAGGCTCTCATACGGTTAACCACATTTTTTATATGCTTTTATTGCCGCTAAACCACTAGGTTCTCATTCTCTGAGCATTTACTCCTGTTCCTGAGTGTTCAAAAAATCAGAATCAAATAAAAAACTAAAGAGGTATCAATATGGTCATGGTCGAACTCTTCGTGGTTCTGCTCTTCATCTATTTGGGGGCAAGAATCGGTGGTATCGGCATTGGTTTTGCCGGTGGTGCTGGGGTCATTGCGTTGTCTTTGATCTTGGGCGTACCAACAAGCCAAGCTTACATTCCCGTTGACGTAATTTTGATCATCATGTCTGTAATCACCGCTATCGCAGCAATGCAAGTAGCTGGTGGTTTAGACTGGATGGTGCAAGTTGCTGAAAACTTTTTGCGCAAGCATCCTGAGCGCATCACCTTTTATGCGCCTATCGTAACTTACCTAATGACATTAATGGCGGGTACTGGCCACACGGCATTCTCTACTTTGCCAGTGATTGCAGAAGTAGCGAAAGGCCAAGGCGTGCGCCCTTCTCGTCCACTGTCTATCGCGGTCGTAGCATCGCAAATCGCTATCACCGCATCACCAATCTCAGCGGCTGTTGTAGCGTTCGCGGCAATGCTGCACCCATTTGGCGTTGACTACCTAACACTACTAGCAATCTGTATCCCAACGACGTTCATCGCGTGCATGATCGGTGCGTTCGTGGCGAACTTCATGGGCTGTGAGCTAAAAGACGATGCTGAATACCAAGAGCGTCTAGAAAAAGGCTTAATCAAGCTAAATACAGAAGCAAAACGCGAAATCCTACCAACAGCGAAGAAAGCGACATTCATCTTCCTAGGCGCAATCGCATTCGTAGTATGTTACGCAGCCGCAATCTCTGGCTCTGTGGGTCTTATAGAGAACCCTGCTCTAGGCCGTAACGAAGCTATCATGACGGTAATGCTCGCAGCTGCGGCAGCTATCGTAATGAGCTGTAAAATCGATGCTGGCAAAATCCCAGCCGCAGCAACATTCCGCTCTGGTATGACAGCGTGTGTGTGTGTTCTTGGTGTGGCATGGCTAGGTTCTACGTTCGTTAACGCGCACGTTGACGGCATCAAAGAAGTTGCGGGTGCGCTACTAGCAGACTACCCATGGATGCTAGCACTTGTTCTATTCTTCGCTTCAATGCTGCTTTACTCTCAAGGTGCAACCACGGTTGCGCTAATGCCAGCAGCACTTGCTATCGGTGTGGCACCACTTACCGCAGTTGCATCTTTCGCAGCAGTAAGTGCGCTATTCGTGCTGCCAACTTACCCAACGCTACTTGCCGCGGTTGAGATGGACGACACGGGTTCAACTCGTATCGGTAAGTACGTATTCAACCACCCATTCTTTGTACCTGGTGTGGTAACCATCGCTTCTGCGGTAGCACTTGGCTTCGCATTCGGTGGTCTACTGATCTAGTAGAAACAGAGTCTTACTCGGGGAGCTTCGGCTCCCTTTTTTATTGCCTGTTGTCTTGATTTATGCTCAATAAATCTTCATTTTCATGAAACTTATTGACTCGCCTCCGGGTCTGATTGAGTTACACTAACGGCAATTATCTAAGATGAATTGACTCTTTTATGCGCGCATTACTTTCCGTTTTACTCTTAGGGCTCATTACCTTTTCCACTCCGTCTTTAGCTTTATTTGGCAAAGACCAGTTTAACAGTAGCCAGAACAACAGTTTTGGTACCAGCAGCGACAGTTTTGTTCCTGTTGATCAGGCGTTTCCATTTAACTTCTACCAGCAAGATGACAAATTGATGCTCGATTGGCAGGTACGTGACGGGTACTACCTATATCAAGAGCGCTTGTCTGTAGCTGGTGAGAAAGTATCGCTAGGCGAGCTGCAAATGGAAGACGGCACACCGCATAAAGATGAATTCTTTGGTGACGTGCATATCTATACTCAACCTCTCTTCGTTAATGTACCAATGCATGATTGGCAAGACGGTGCTCGCGTAGTCGTGCAATACCAAGGTTGTGCGAAAGCAGGCTTCTGTTACCCGCCAGAAACTCGCGTGATTCCTATCAGCGCGTTTACTTCGTCGAACTCAGATTCAACAACGGCGACAACTGCATCAAAAGCAGAACAGGCACCAACAGCAACGCCACCAGCGGCGCAATCATCTACGTCTGGTGACACATCATCGGCGCCAGTAACACAGCAAGATAGCCTTGCAGCCAACCTTGCTGATAACTGGTGGACACCACTTCTGTTCTTAGCGCTTGGTGTGGGCTTGGCGTTTACACCTTGTGTGCTGCCGATGTACCCAATTCTGACCAGCATAGTGCTTGGCAGTGGTAAACTAAGCCAACGCCGCGCGCTAGGCTTGTCATTCGTCTACGTGCAAGGCATGGCACTGACTTACACCCTACTCGGCCTTGTGGTGGCATCTGCAGGTATGCAGTTCC
The DNA here is from genome assembly GCF_033337445.1 of Vibrio sp. YT-15. Taxonomy (NCBI): domain Bacteria; kingdom Pseudomonadati; phylum Pseudomonadota; class Gammaproteobacteria; order Vibrionales; family Vibrionaceae; genus Vibrio; species Vibrio sp. YT-15. Next base: position 27,128 of record NZ_JAWOQR010000018.1, on the reverse strand, counting down.
AAGCGGCAATGCAACACCCTTATGTGCTGATTGGTTTGAGCGTACTGTTCATCGCACTCGCTTTGTCTATGTTTGGTCTGTACTCATTACAGCTACCAAGCAACGTTCAAACGTGGTTAAACAACCTCAGCAACAAACAGCAAGGCGGCAGCAGTGCAGGCGTATTCGCCATGGGGGCGATTTCTGGACTGGTGTGCTCACCATGTACCACGGCACCTCTGTCTGGTGCGCTACTTTACGTTGCACAAAGCGGCGATTTGCTTACCGGTGGTATCGCGTTATACGCGCTGGCGATGGGCATGGGTATTCCGCTGATTCTTGTTGCGGTCTTCGGCAACAAACTGCTACCAAAAGCAGGTGGTTGGATGGACCGAGTGAAAACACTCTTCGGCTTTATTCTGCTTGCCGCACCTATCTTCTTACTAGAACGTATCATGCCAGAAATGTGGTCAACGATTCTGTGGTCAGCACTGGGTATTGCTGCTTTTGGTTGGCTATACCACATCAAAAACAGTCTAGAGTTTGGTGGCTGGAAACAAAGTGCCGTGGGCATAATCGCCGTCTTAGGTTTGCTAGCCTCAGCACAACCTATTTTAAATTACTGGTTTGGCAACAGCACAACACAAACTCAGCAAGCCACTGTTAGCTTTACTCGCATTGCTAACGTGGCGGAGCTTGAAGAACAACTGGCACTTGCGAAAGCGGCAGGTAAACCCGTCATGCTCGATTTCTACGCCGATTGGTGTGTAGCATGTAAAGAGTTTGAAAAGTACACCTTCCATGACCCAAGCGTCGAAGCCAAACTGCAAGACTTCGTTCTTCTGCAAGCGGACGTGACCAAAAACCAAGTGCAAGACATCGAACTACTGAAGCACATGAGTGTGCTTGGTTTACCAACAATTGAGTTTTGGGATGCCAGTGGTGAACGCGTTTCAAACGCTCGTTTGACGGGCTTTATGCAAGCCGAGCCTTTCTTAGAGCATATCAAGCAGTTCTGATAACCAGATATTCAAACGCCAGTGATGTCCACTGGCGTTTTTTATTGCTCAGATTTGAATAAGAACATTGCGTTTATATGCAATTTTCCTAATAAAAGTCGATTTGGTTCAGACTTTTAGCGAATAAATATTGTCCACTCTCTCAAAGCTGGACAATAATAAATTTAACTAAATAGTCAAAAGTGTTTAACGTCATGGATTCGACCTACACCATCATTATTGCAGATGATCACCCACTCTTCCGGAATGCCTTGTTTCAATCTATCCACATGGCTATTAGTGGTGCAAATTTGCTGGAAGCGGACTCACTCGACGCACTTCTGGCTTTGTTGGAGCGAGAGGAAGAGCCAGATTTAGTGCTATTGGATCTCAAAATGCCAGGAGCAAATGGTATGTCTGGCTTGATTCATTTGCGAGCAGAGCATCCAGATTTACCTATCGTCGTCGTTTCAGCGAGTGAAGAGCCGGCGATCGTGACGCAGGTGAAAAGCCATGGTGCATTTGGTTTTATTCCCAAGTCCAGCGACATGCGCGAATTAGTGAACGCGCTCAATCAAGTGCTGAATGGCGACCCATACTTCCCTGAAGGGTTGATCACCAATAACGCGGCATGTAATGACTTAGCGGAAAAGATTGCTGCGCTAACACCGCAGCAATATAAAGTGTTGGGAATGTTGTCCGATGGCTTGCTGAACAAGCAAATCGCTTACGAATTGAATGTTTCAGAAGCCACCATAAAAGCGCACATGACAGCGATTTTCCGTAAGCTCGGTGTAAAGAACCGCACGCAAGCCGTGATTATGCTGACGGAAATGAGCGACTAGATTGACGTCTTATCGTCAGACTTACTTTTTTCGCTTGGCAATCGGATACCGACTTTAGTGACCTGCTGATCAACAACATCAGCGACGATCCAATGCAAACCTTGCCACTCGAAATGGTCTCCCAATACTGGCGTGCTACCTAATTGCTCTTCGACAAGGTTTCTCAAACTTTTATCCAGCGGTTCATCCCCCAGATTCAAACCATACATCACGGCAATATCGGCAAGCTTCACTTCAATATCGAGGAAGAAGTCACCGAAGAATCGCGCTAGCGACGCTTTCTCTGGGGCTTCACTAAACAGTAAGCTCAGTGCATCTAAATCCTTTTCTTGTGCTAATACACACAAGGTATCATCTTCCTCAAGACGCGTACTGCCGGATGGGTGCAATAGCTCTTTACTGCGAAATACAGCGGCGATACGCGTTCCTTCCGGCATCGAAAGACTACGTAATGGCTCACCAATGCACCATTTATCTGCTTTAAGTCTATAGATAAACAGCTCCCACTCACTGGTCGGGTAAATCTCTACACCCGTACGCGAAATTGGCTCAGGCTTAGAAGGTAGCTCGACCTTTGCAAGAGACATCGCCTTAGTCAACGTGCCCCCTTGTACTATCAAAGACACCATTACTACAAAGAATGCCAAATTGAAGTACAGTTGAGCATCTGGCAACCCTGCCATCATCGGAAATACCGCGAGGATGATAGGTACAGCACCACGCAGTCCTACCCAAGAGACAAACCACTTTTCACGTGGCGTGAAACTCTTGAATGGCAGTAAACCAATCCAAACTGAGATTGGTCGGGCAAACAAAATCATCCCGAAAGCAAGCGCAAGACCTGGCAACGCAATAGAGAGTAAATTAGATGGTGTAACCAACAAACCAAGCACCAAGAACATACCAATTTGAGCTAGCCACGTCATACCATCTAAAACATGAAGAATAGAGTGGCGGCTGCGTGTTGGACGGTTACCTAATAAAAGACCAACAAGGTAAATCGACAAAATACCACTGCCACCCAAAGTGTTAGATAAAGCGAAAATAAGCAAGCCACCACTGACCGTTAAAATAGAATACAGCCCATCTGGTAATTGATTGCGATTGATAACTTTCCATAAGATCCAGCCACCAGCGAAGCCAAGTAACGCGCCGATACCAAACTGCTTAAGAAAACTGAACGCCAAAAAGCCCGCACTTAAATCTGCGCCAGGGTTCGCTAAAATAGCAATCAGAGTTACGGTCAGAAACACCGCCATAGGGTCATTGGTGCCGGATTCAATTTCCAGCGTTGAACCAACACGTTCGTTCAGGCTACGACCTTTGAGTAGAGAGAAGACCGCGGCAGCATCGGTGGAGCCAACAATCGCACCAACCAATATGCCTTGCAATAAATCTAAGTCGAATAACCACGTTGCCATCAGCCCGGTCAAAATGGTGGTGATCGCAACGCCAAATGTCGCCAAAGAGACCGAGGGCCATAACGCAACCCTAAAGCTGGCGACCCGCGTTCTCATCCCACCATCAAGCAAAATGATGGCTAATGCGAGGTTACTAACCAAATAAGCGATCGAAAAGTTATCGAATAAAATGCCGCCTAAGCCGTCTTCCCCCGCTAGCATTCCAACGGCTAAAAATACCAAAAGAATTGGGATTCCCAACTTAGAAGACACTGGGCTTAAAAGAACGCTAAGTGCGATTAACAACGCACCTATTAGAAAAAAACTGTTAATGGTGTCTGCGTCCATTCTCACCCTCCCTTAATGAAAAACGATAATAATTGTGATGAGCAAGGCTACTTCGTTAATGAGGTAATGCCCTAATCTGCCTCCCCTTTACACCGTCTCAAAATGCGAGGTTGTACGAGAATGACTCAGTTATATTACTTTATTGTGCGTTAAAACGGTGATTTGATGCGAAAACTTTATGTAAATAAATTACTTGTGAGCTTTCTTATCTACGCCTTCTCTCATTAAGAGCCACAAGATCACCACCAATACTTACACAGCATCTCCAAGTTCAATGAAGAAAAGATTAATGGCCAGTCTTAATCATGCTTGTTTATCCAATCAACCTTTAGACCTTTGGCTAACTTAACAGTTTATTAACATAACATTTTACCCCTTTGTTCGCTGAAAAAGCCCATAATATGGGGGTTCTTCATTTTTAACACCCCGACTAAAGTTGAAAAGAGTTATTGCCAACACCTTGCTAATGTACATATTGAAACATTTCATTAACAACAATACCAATCGTAAGGAGACGGCAATGGCATTTGAAAGCGAAGAAAGAGCCAAAGCCTATTGGGACAAAAACGTGAAGCTCATGATCGGCCTAATGGTCATCTGGTTCGTCGTGTCTTTCGGCTGCGGCATTTTATTTGTCGACGTACTAAATCAATTTCAACTAGGCGGCTACAAACTCGGTTTCTGGTTTGCTCAACAAGGCTCCATCTATGCCTTCCTAGGAATTATTTTCTATTACGCATGGAAGATGCGCCAAATTGACCGTGAATTCGGCGTGGACGAATAAGGAGTCACTCAGATGGATTTGAAAACTATTACTTACCTGGTCGTTGGCGCCACGTTCATCCTGTACATCGGGATTGCTATTTGGGCTCGCGCCGGCTCAACCAAAGAGTTTTATGTTGCTGGTGGCGGTGTAAACCCGATTGCAAATGGTATGGCAACCGCAGCCGATTGGATGTCCGCAGCGTCGTTTATCTCAATGGCAGGCTTAATTGCCTTCATGGGCTATGGCGGCTCAGTATTTCTCATGGGTTGGACTGGTGGTTACGTTCTGCTTGCGCTGTTGCTAGCACCTTACCTACGCAAATTTGGGAAGTTTACGGTGCCAGAGTTTGTTGGTGAACGCTTTTACTCCAATACCGCACGTATCGTAGCGGTTGTTTGTCTTATCATCGCATCAGTGACTTATGTTATCGGTCAGATGAAAGGCGTAGGTGTTGCGTTTGGTCGCTTCTTAGAAGTGGACTACTCCACTGGCCTATTAATTGGTATGTGTATCGTTTTCATGTACGCGGTTCTTGGCGGCATGAAAGGCATCACTTACACGCAGATTGCTCAATATTGCGTACTCATTCTTGCTTACACTATCCCTGCAATCTTTATCTCTCTGCAACTCACTGGTAACCCAATCCCACAAATTGGTCTAGGGAGTACCATGGCTGGTACCGATGTCTATCTACTCGATCGGCTTGACCAAGTGGTGACCGAACTCGGATTCAGTGAATACACGACCCAAGTACGTGGCGACACACTTAATATGTTTGTCTACACCATGTCACTGATGATTGGTACTGCCGGTCTACCACACGTAATTATCCGTTTCTTTACCGTGCCGAAGGTTCGCGACGCACGTACATCAGCAGGCTGGGCTCTGATCTTCATCGCAATCCTTTACACTACAGCACCAGCGGTATCAGCGATGGCTCGTCTCAACCTAATGAATACGGTAAATCCAGCTCCGGGTCAGCACCTAGCGTATGACGAGCGTCCTGCGTGGTTCAAAAACTGGGAAACAACTGGACTACTCGGTTTTGACGATAAAAATGGCGATGGCAATATCCAATACACTTCAGATGCGTCCACCAACGAACTGCGCGTTGATAACGACATCATGGTATTGGCTAACCCAGAGATCGCTAAACTACCAAACTGGGTGATTGCACTTGTGGCAGCAGGTGGTCTTGCAGCTGCACTATCTACCGCAGCAGGTTTACTACTCGCCATTTCTTCAGCTATTTCCCATGACTTAATCAAAGGGGTTATCAATCCGAACATATCCGAGAAAAAAGAGCTACTTGCTAGTCGAATATCAATGGCAGTAGCGATAGCAGCCGCAGGCTATCTCGGTTTAAATCCGCCTGGATTTGCCGCAGGTACGGTAGCACTCGCCTTTGGTCTTGCCGCTTCATCCATCTTCCCTGCATTGATGATGGGCATCTTCAGCAAGAGCATCAACAAAGAAGGCGCAATCGCCGGTATGATTGCGGGTATCAGTATTACGCTGTTCTACGTATTCCAACACAAAGGCATCCTTTTCGTTGCTGATTGGAAATATCTAGAAAGCTGGGGAACAAACTGGTTCCTAGGTATTGAGCCAAACGCGTTTGGTGCTATTGGCGCACTATTTAACTTCATCGTCGCATTCGCTGTATCCAAAGTAACAGCAGAAACGCCACAAGAAGTAAAAGACCTAGTCGAACACGTTCGCGTGCCAGTAGGTGCTGGTAGTGCAGTGGATCACTAAAAACTAATCAAAACCACAAAAGCCCCGTTTGGAACCAGCCGTCCGGGGCTTTTTTATTCTCACTTTTCAGTTACCATATTCGCAGTATGTCGTTGCAAGGAAGCCAAGATGTTCAAAAACAAGCACTTTATTCTCGCTCTACTGATTGCGCCAGTTCTCTCTTTGATCGCTTACTTCGGTACCGATATGGCCCTCAGCGAGAAACCCCACGCGGCGCAAGAAGGGGAAACTTACAAACTCGCGAGTAAGTCTAATTGTCGTTACACCAGTGGTCTGTGTGATATGGAAAATGGCGATTTTAAAGTGAAATTTCGCTCTGAAAAACTCACTAAAAATAACTTAGAATTGTCACTCAACGCCGCTTACCCACTCGAAGGGGTTAAAGTTTCTATTGTGAGTGACAAAGAGAAAAACGCTCAACCGATTGATATGAAGCCCGCCGATCAAGCAGGCCAAAGCTGGTATATCACCTTACCAAAGCCTGCATCTGCAGAAAGCTGGTTAAGAGTCGTCATTCAATCAGGCGGCACACTGTATTATGGTGAAACACAAACCGCATTTGTGAAGTACGAAACCTTATTTACTGAATAACGGCGACAAGCTAATTCACCGGTCTTCAAACGACAGTGACTTAGTTTCACTCAGCATAAATGAATTCCTACTCAGCCGACGCCTTTGCGTCGGCTTTTGTTTCCGTAAGTCTTTCTTCAACAACCTCTTACTCTAAAAAGGGTTGCCAACTCACAACTTAATTGATAATAATTATCATTACATTTGATAAGAGGTGGTTATGGACAACAAACGGGACATCTTTAACGCATTTTTTAAAGCCCAAGATAGATTCCTTCTCGCCGCACCACATGGCTTTGAGCCAGACGTGATTCATGACTATATTCATTGGGGAATGGTGTTGTCTTCCTGTTATGAACACGATGCCGATGAAGAAAATCTATTGTTGTGTGAGCTGTTTTTACGTCAGGTTTATTTCCATTTACTAGACGCAATTCAAGACTCAACTCGCAGTCGTATCTTCCGTCGTGTCTGTCTCGATTCTATCCATACGCCATTATTTTGCCTCAAACGCTATTACTACCAGTTTGAACAAGGCGACGTGAAGTTTCTCGCACTACAACAACAATTACGCCTGATTCAAATCTCACTCGATTAACCAAAAGGATCCCTACCATGAGCACCGAATTCCGCATAGAAACTGACAGTATGGGCGAAGTAACGGTCCCTGCAGATGCTCTCTACCAAGCCCAGACTCAACGCGCCGTCGATAACTTCTCATTCAGTCAACATAAAATGCCATCTGGTTTTATCAAAGCGTTAGCACACATCAAGCAGACTGCGGCACTCACCAACGCACAGCTAGGGCTGCTTGAAGGAGATATTGCCAACGCGATTGCTGACGCAGCTCAAGCAATTATCGAAGGCAATCATATTGAGCAATTCCCAATTGACGTATTTCAAACCGGATCAGGCACTAGCTCAAATATGAATGCGAATGAAGTAATTGCAACACTGGCCTCCCAGCATCTAGGCGGCACTGTCAGCCCTAATGATCACGTCAACATGGGACAAAGCAGCAACGATGTGGTACCGACGGCCATTCAAGTTAGCGCAGCATTAGCCATTGAAAAACAGCTCTTCCCGGCCCTGTCACACCTAAGCCAAACACTAGAGTCTAAGCAACAAGCATTGAAAGATGTTGTAAAAACCGGTCGCACCCACTTAATGGATGCGATGCCAATTACCTTTGCTCAAGAACTTGGCGGTTGGCAGTTCCAAATCGAGCACGCAAAACAAGCGATTGAACAAGCACTTCCTGCTGTAAAAGCCTTAGCCCAAGGTGGTACGGCAGTTGGAACGGGGATCAATGCCGATCCACGCTTTGCGGACTTATTCGCTAGCAACCTAACCCAGTCAACTCGTATTCAGTTCACGGCCAGTGATAACTTCTTTTTCAATTTAAGCAGTCAAGATGCGATCGTCGCTCTGTCGGGACAGCTCAAAACAGCAGCAGTTGCGATCATGAAGATCGCAAACGATCTTCGTTGGATGAATTCAGGCCCATTGGCTGGTTTAGGTGAGATTGAATTACAAGGCTTGCAACCGGGTTCTTCCATCATGCCTGGCAAAGTAAATCCTGTGATCCCAGAAGCCGCAGCTATGGCATCAGCGCAAGTCATTGGTAATGACACCACCATTACCGTCGCAGGCCAAGCGGGCAACTTCCAGCTTAACGTCATGCTGCCAGTTATTGCTCATAACGTATTGGAGAGCATCGAGTTACTCTCTAACAGCGCAACCGCTTTAGCTGACAAAGCCATTGCGACGTTTGAAGTTCGCCAAGATAACTTGGATGTAGCACTCGCCAAAAACCCAATTTTGGTCACGGCTCTCAACCCGGTCATTGGTTACCTAAAAGCGGCAGAAGTCGCGAAAAAAGCCTACAAACAGGGACGCGCGATTATTGATGTCGCGGAAGAAGAAACTGATTTGGATAGAGCCACACTAGAGCGATTGCTTAATCCAGCCAAACTGACCCAAGGCGGCGTCGCAGAATAAGCGGCAAACTCAGCCTATCAACTAAGATTACAAACATCGAGACCTCCATTCGGAGGTCTCTTTTTATAGCGATTTTTCAAACACTCCAATCCTAAGCGACTCGATTGAGCACCGAACGCAGCTTAAGCGGCTTAACTGGCTTAGCAATAAAGATGAACCCATTTGCTTTGATGCCATCAAGCATATCATCGGTACGATCTGCACTGATGATGACGCCTTCAAAGCTGTGGCCTAATCTCAGGCGGCATTGCTGTAGCACTTCTAAACCAGTACGACCATCATCAAGTCGGTAATCGGAGAAAATTACATCCGGAATCCAACCATCCTCAAGCGCTTGTAGACTTTCAACTAAATCAATCGCAACTCGTGTATCGCAACCCCATCGGGAAAGTAAGTTTTCCATGCCGACTAGAATGTCAGGCTCATTATCGACACATAGGATTCTCAGATGACCAAGTTCAGATTGCTTATTCATCGCCACGTGAACTGGATGAGGCTGAACATGATCAGCTTTATCTAGGGTGATGGAAAAAACACTGCCTTTTCCAACCCAAGAGCGCATCGAAATTTCATGCCCAAGTACCTGAGCAATTCCTTTCGAAATCGCCAAACCAAGTCCGAGACCTTGGTCGGAACGAACTTGAGTTCCGCGATTAAACTCTTCAAAAATCTCTTGCTGCTTCTCTTCTTCAATCCCCACTCCATTATCCCATACATCTATACGCACTCGCCCTTTCACGCGGCGAACACCGAGTGCGACTTTGCCATTCGGGTTATAACGAAACGCATTGGTCAGGAAGTTTTGCACCACACGGCGCAGCAGTTTGGGATCCGACTTAACCATGAGTGAGGACGGAATCATGGTGAACTCTATACCTTGCTGTTTGGCTAACGCACTAAACTCAGCATTCAAATTCGACAACACATCATTTAACGCAAAGCCGTGCACGTTGACTTCCAACTTGCCCGATTCCAAACGCGAGATATCCAGCAAATCTCCAATTAAGTCTTCGGCAGCCTCTAAAGCACTTTCAATGTGTGCTGACAGCTTTTTGGCTTCGCTGTCTTTGGCGACTTCCGATAGTGAAGATGCAAATAGACGCGCCGCGTTGAGCGGTTGCATCAAGTCATGGCTTACTGCCGCCAAGAACCGTGATTTGGACTTCGATTCCAAATCCGAGCGCTGCGTCGCTTCCACCAGCTGCTTGTTAAGTTGTTCTAATTCTCGAGTCCGCAGACGTACCCTTTCTTCCAATGTCTCGTTGGCGTCTTTCAGTGCTTGCTCTGCATCACGGAATACGGTGATGTCGGTAAAGCTCATCACAAAGCCACCACCTGGCATTGGGTTACCTTGCACCTCTATCACGCGACCATCGGGACGAACCCGAGAAGAGGTGTGCCGAGTCCCTTGCTCAAGGTGATAAACACGGCGACGGACGTGGTCATCAGGGTCACCAGGGCCACACAACCCCTGCTCTGCATTGTGCCGAATCACATCCGCAATCGGTCGACCTACTTGAATCAGGCCTGGCGGAAATTCAAAGAGTTCTAAATAGCGTTGGTTCCACGCTACCAAGCGTAGTTGCTTATCGACGACCGCAATACCTTGTCCAATATGCTCAATCGCGCCTTGGAGTAAACCCCGACTAAAATCGTACAGTTCAGAGGCTTCATCGACGATAGTCGCCACCTCTTCAAGCTGCATGTTTCTTCCTTGCAGAGCGGAAGTAAGTACTAACTTAGCAGAAGATGCTCCAAATACCCCTGCTAGCACACGCTCCGTATGCCGAATCAGAGAAGATGGCGCTTGTTGATTCGGCATCAACTCTTCTCGTTGCTGGCTCCAGTAGGCTTGAAACGCCGCTTTAACTCGCGTTCGTCCTACAAATCTGGACGCTAGCATTTCCAGTTCTGCAACCGTAACGCGGCTCTGGTACAGACTCATATTTTCGCTTTCAGGCAACGGTGTACCAACGAATGATGCCGATTGTAAGCGCTCACTTAGGCTTGGTCGGGTAGCCATAGAAACCACAACAAAACACACTGCATTAGCGACCACACTGAGGATCATCCCCCAATCTGAAATCGCGATATCAAAGCTAGCCAATACCTCTGGTGGCGTAATCAACCAGATCAGGAAGTTATTACTGGCGTCTCCGGCAAGCATGTCTGTTTGGCTCATTAACGTAATCAACCAGGTAGCAAAACCCACTGCGAGGCCAACATACACGCCTTTCTTATTCCCTTGACGCCAATACATACCGCCAACCAGCGCAGGAGCGAATTGCGTGATAGCCGCGAACGAGAGAAAGCCGATAGCAGACAGTGAATGAATGGTGTCCAACGCTTGATAGAAACACCACGCGCCAATCAACAAAACTAAAATCAAACCACGGCGGATCCGCAGTAATAATTCAGAAAAATGGTGATGGTTACGCTGCGTCAGTCGCATGCGACGCAATAGCAATGGCATAACCAAGTCATTCGAGACCATGATCGCTAAGGCAATCGTCGATACGATAACCATGCCACTTGCCGCTGAAGTACCGCCTAGAAACGCAAGTAAGGCGATTTCACTCGCCCCTACCGACATCGGCACACTGATGACATAAGTATCAGGCGAAGCGCCACTCAAGAGACCTTGCCCTACCCATGCAATAGGTAAGACAAAAATCCCCATTAAGATCAGATAAATGGGGAACAACCAACGCGCCACGTGCAAATCTTGAGCACGTTCATTTTCCACGACCATCGTATGGAATTGTCGCGGAAGGCAAACTATCGCCAGCATCGTGAGTACAGTATGAATCAATATAGTCGGGATATTTGGTGACTGATACGTCTGTGCGGCAACATCAATTAAGCTCAAACTCTCGGTGTTCATCGCCAACCAAACAATGAAGACACCGACCACTAAAAAAGCCAGCAGTTTGATAATGGATTCGAAGGCAATTGCCATCATCATCCCACGATGGTGTTCCGTGTTATCAATGTGGCGGGTACCGAATAGCATCGTAAAAATCGCCAATGCGACCACAACAAACCACGACACGCTATCATTTTGATAACCAAAATCAGTAGCCAGCTCTGGAGCAATGATTTCAAGCCCCATAGTGATACCACGCAGCTGTAAAGCGATGTACGGCAAAATTCCCGCAACCGCTATGAGCGTAACAACCACGGCCAAACCTTGGGATTTACCGTAGCGTGCTCCGATAAAGTCAGCAATCGACGTGATGTGTTCCCGTTTAGCAATCAAAATAAGCCGAGCTAAAACGCGCCATCCGATGGTAAACACTAAAATGGGGGCAATATAGATGGGCAAGAAAGACCAAGGGTTACTGCTGGCCTGCCCGACCGTGCCGTAGAAGGTCCACGATGTACAGTACACCGCAATGGAAAGGCTATAAATCCAAGGCCGCCAGCGCGCTAGCCACCTTTTCTGAATGTCGCCGTACCACGCGATGATAAATAAAGCTCCCAAATACGCTAAAGAAACGGGAACCACCAGCCATCCTTGCATCCGATATCCTTTCTTGCCTTTCTTGCTACTTTTAAAGCAAGAGAATAAAAAAACCTCTCCATGAGGGAGAGGTTTCATTTAACACTGCTTTGATAAAGGAGACAAAGCTTAGTTTTTAACCTTTGTTACATAAGTCTAATTCTGTGTTTCAAGTGGCTTGTCTGATACATCAACCACCTGATGTGGGTCTTGCGAATCAAGCTTGATGAACAGAGCCAATAACCCCATCGCGGCCATGCCCCAGAACACAAGCGGTCCCCAGTGCTCATAACCCCAGCCACTCAATACGGTCATTAACGCGATAAATGCGCCCAACGGAATCGCGTTATACAACGCTTGCAACGCTACGATCTTATTTTCTTCGGAGTTTTGGATATATTGGATCGCGGCAATGTGCGCGGTAGCGAAAGTCACACCATGCAATAGTTGAACAATCACCAAAGCAATAATTGATGTTGTCGACGCCGTAATACCCCAACGCATCATTACACCAACGGCAGCAGCAATAAACAGCGCGCGTATTGACCAACCTACGAATAAACGCTTACTCAGTGCAAACACTGCCACTTCTGCGGCCACCCCCAAGCTCCATAAGTAGCCAATGACATCTTCCGAGTGACCAGCGGCCTTCCAGTGAATCGCACTAAAGCCGTAGTAAGCCGCATGACTGCCCTGAATTAGTGACACCAACACTAAGAATTTTAGTATCGGCTTGTCGGTCAAAAGAGCGGTCAGCTTTGGACGTTCTGCGCTTTGCCCACCGTGCGTTACAGGCATTGGGTTAGTCGGTCGCATAGCAAACAGCAACGAGATAAACACGCCGAACATCGCAGTGTACAAGATCATATCGGAGCCAAATTCAGCCACCAGGTAGCCCACTGCCGTCGAGCCTGCGATAAAGGCGATCGAACCCCATAGCCGCGTGCGGCCATAATCGAGCATTTTCAGGCGAGCGTAGTAATTTGCCATCGCGTCCGACAACGGAATAATCGGTCCACAACAAAGATTGAACAACACTGTCGCTAGTGCCATTAACCAAAAGCTACCACCCGTAAAAAAGTGAAATCCAACAAAAAGGAGGGCAGCGAAACTCAACCAACGTAAAGCAGGCATAAGATGTTCGACTTTGTGTACTCGTGGGGTGATCACGATATTGGCAACACAACGTGTCGCAAGGCCTAACCCGACCAGCAAACCGATATCTGTCGAAGATACGCCCTGATCCTTAAACCAAAGTGACCAAAATGGCAGATACACGCCATACGCAAAGAAGAATCCGAGAAAGTACTGGGAAATCCAGCCATACGGAGAAGGTTTCAACATTACTAATATCCTAAAACGGGAACACCAACGTTCGAGCCGGGAATTATGGATCGCCATGCGTATTATAAAAAGGGAAGAATAAGAAACTTATCGTTTCCTCGATGGAATACTAACTTTGCGACATTTGGCATCTTCAAACGAAAACATCGTAATTTAGACCAAAGTCGTCTGGCTTCCGGTAAGAAATTTGTCAGACTTAGAGAGTGTTCCTTCCATCATTATTGGGTGTTCTCATGCCTGACAAATTTAACATGCAATCTCCACCGTTCGATCGCTTAACTGAAGCACAACAATCGCGACTGCGATCGTCTCTGGACGTCGCCTACTATCGAGCTCGAGATGTTATTTTATCCTGCGGACAGAAGAACCCCCACTTACATATTCTGATCAAAGGCGCGGTAGAAGAGCGCTCCAACGATCAACAGGAAGTGTTCGCACATTATGCCAACGACGATATGTTCGATGTACGCTCGTTACTTGAAGACAAGGTACGTCATCACTACATCGCGCTTGAGGACACGCTCTCTTACCTACTGCCGAAAGAAATTTTCCTTGCCCTTTACAACGAAAATGGCCAGTTTGCAGCCTATTTCGATAACAATTTATCGAAACGGCAAGAGCTCATCGAAGCGGCCCATCAACAGCAAAACTTAGCGGAGTTTATTCTCACTAAAGTTGACCGCAGCATTTATCACCCACCGATGATCCTTGAACCAAATACACCAATTAACGAGGTAACACGTTCCTTAAAAGAAAATGGGATTGACGCTGCATTGGTTCAACTCCATGGCGATGATCCACGATTGGAAAAATGGCCATCAGCCCACCCGTACGCAATAGTGACTCGTACTAATATGCTGCATTCTGTGATGATAGATGGTTGCGCGCTCGACACACCAGTGGGTGAGATCGCGAGCTTTCCTGTTTATCACGTTGATGATGGTGACTTTCTATTCAACGCCATGATCACAATGACCAGAAATAGAATGAAACGCCTCATGGTATGTGAAGGCAACAGAGCCGTCGGCATGCTGGATATGACCCAAATTCTCAGCGCGTTCTCAACCCACTCTCACGTGTTAACGCTCAGTATTGCTCGAGCAAGCAGCGTGGAAGAGCTCGCTTTGGCCTCAAACCGCCAACGTCAATTGGTCGAGAGCTTATTGAAAAACGGCATCCGCACTCGCTTCATCATGGAGCTTATCTCAGCCGTAAACGAACAAATTATCGAGAAAGCGTTCGAGTTAGTGATACCACCAGCCTTGCACGACCATTGTTGCTTGATCGTACTCGGCTCTGAAGGCCGAGGAGAGCAAATTCTCAAAACCGATCAAGACAATGCCCTGATTATTCAAGATGGTCTGGAATGGCCTCATTGCGAACAAGTGATGCAATCCTTCACACACACCCTACAACAGCTCGGTTATCCACTTTGCCCTGGTAAAGTGATGGTTAACAACCCGAAATGGGTCAAAACACAGCAAGAATGGATAAGCACCCTAAACCACTGGATAGCTAAAGCCGAACCAGAACAAATCATGGACTTAGCCATTTTCAGTGACGCCCATGCTGTTGCTGGGAATTGCGAGCTGCTGGCTCCAATTGCGGCGCATCTTCGTGACACAATGAAAGATCGCATGTTGATATTGTCTGACTTTACTCGCCCTGCCTTGCAGTTTTCGGTGCCCCTAACTCTATTTGGCAACGTAAAAAGTGCTAAAGACGGATTGGACATTAAACGCGGCGGTATTTTCCCAATTGTACACGGCATTCGCGCCTTGTCTTTGGAGTATGCCATTGAAGAGAAGAACACGTTTGAACGCATTGAAGCTCTGAGAAATAAGCGCATCTTAGAATCCGAAACGGCAGATAATCTCAACGAAGCACTTAAATTGTTCTTTAAACTTCGTCTTAATCAGCAACTCAAAAAGCAAGAAGCGTTGAATAACATTGATATTAAACAACTGGATAGAACTGAGCGTGATTTGCTTCGCCACAGCTTACATGTGGTGAAGAAATTTAAGCAATTTTTAGGCTTCCATTATCAAATTCGTGATTAACCCTGATTTTCATAAATCACAGAGGCGTAAGCAATGAACTGGTTACAACGCAAATACTGGCATTACAAATTGAAAGGCTCGCCTTATCAGTCGCTGTTTTGCACGCCAGATAAAACAGAATACGTCTCTCTTGACTGCGAAACCACCAGCCTTGACCCAAATCGCGCCGAGCTGGTGACTATTGCAGCCACCAAGATCATCGACAACCGCATCATCACCAGTCAACCATTTGAAGTCCGCTTACGCGCGCCGCAATCGCTCGACTCAGGCTCGGTCAAGATCCATCGAATTCGCCACCAAGACTTAGTCGATGGCATCAGTGAAAAAGAGGCGCTGCTCGAGCTGCTCGACTTTATCGGCAACCGACCACTTGTGGGCTATCACATTCGTTACGATAAAAAGATCTTAGACCTTGCTTGTCTGAGGCAACTTGGCTTCCCACTTCCTAACCCACTCATCGAGGTCAGTCAGATTTATCACGATAAGTTGGAACGACATTTGCCGAATGCCTATTTCGACTTAAGTCTGGATGCCATTTGTAAACACCTCGAACTTCCTATCCAAGACAAACACGACGCCTTGCAAGACGCGATTTCTGCCGCTTTGGTCTTTGTCCGCTTAACGAAAGGCGATTTACCCAACCTAACCGCACCGTATACATAAAAATCAGTTGACCTAGCTCCCAGAAATACTTTTGTTTCAGCGATTTCCCGGCGCTTCTATCACTCTCATCCTAAAGTCTAATTGTGGAATTACGCGCGGTGACTGACAGTTATAAGCACAACGTCGTCATTACCACGACCAAGTTATTTAGAACCAAAAAACAGCCCTACAAAAATATATTCAAAATCTTATCTAGATTGGTGTAAGGCCGAGAAATAAGGCACAAGGAGAGAAGCCATGAGCGAAGCCCACGTTTATCCGGTAAAAGAAAATATTAAAACTCATACACACGCGGATAATGATACTTACTTAGCCATGTATCAGCAGTCGGTAACCGATCCAGAGGGCTTCTGGAACGAACACGGCAAAATCGTTGATTGGATCAAACCTTTCACCAAAGTAAAAAGCACTTCTTTCGACACTGGCCATGTTGATATTCGCTGGTTTGAAGATGGCACACTGAACGTCTCGGCTAACTGTATTGACCGTCATCTTGCAGAACACGGGGACGACGTCGCCATCATTTGGGAAGGCGATGATCCAGCCGACGACAAAACACTCACTTTCAACGAACTGCACAAAGAAGTGTGTAAATTCTCCAACGCATTGAAAGAGCAAGGCGTACGCAAGGGCGACGTGGTGTGTCTATACATGCCAATGGTGCCAGAAGCCGCTGTGGCTATGCTCGCTTGTACCCGTATTGGTGCGGTTCACACCGTAGTATTTGGCGGTTTCTCACCAGAAGCGCTATCCGGCCGTATCATCGACTCTGACGCTAAAGTCGTGATCACCGCAGACGAAGGCGTACGTGGCGGACGCGCTGTTCCACTGAAAAAGAACGTGGATGAAGCACTAACCAACCCAGACGTAAAAACCATCAATAAAGTCGTCGTGCTTAAACGTACAGGTGGTAATGTTGAATGGCATGAACACCGTGATGTTTGGTGGCACGAAGCAACAGCCAACGTTTCTGACGTTTGCCCACCAGAAGAGATGAAAGCCGAAGACCCGCTGTTCATCCTCTACACATCTGGCTCGACAGGTAAACCTAAAGGCGTACTACATACTACAGGCGGTTACCTCGTCTACGCGGCAATGACCTTTAAATATGTCTTCGATTATCAACCAGGTGAAACCTTCTGGTGTACCGCGGATGTGGGCTGGATTACAGGCCATACTTACCTAATTTATGGTCCACTAGCGAACGGGGCCAAAACCATTCTGTTTGAAGGTGTTCCAAACTACCCAAGCACGGCTCGTATGAGTGAAGTGGTTGATAAGCACCAAGTGAACATTCTCTACACTGCGCCAACCGCTATTCGTGCACTAATGGCAAAAGGTAACGAAGCGGTAGCAGGGACATCTCGTTCAAGCTTACGTGTGATGGGTTCAGTAGGTGAGCCTATCAACCCTGAAGCGTGGGAGTGGTACTACAAAACGATTGGTAACGAGAGCTCGCCTATCGTTGATACTTGGTGGCAAACAGAGACCGGCGGTATCTTAATTGCACCACTACCAGGTGCAACAGACTTAAAACCAGGCTCAGCAACTCGACCATTCTTCGGAGTCCAACCTGCACTGGTTGACAACATGGGCAACATCATTGAAGAAACCGCAGCAGAAGGTAACTTGGTGATCCTTGATTCATGGCCAGGTCAGATGCGCACTGTTTATGGCGACCACGAGCGCTTTGAACAGACCTACTTCTCAACCTTCAAGGGAATGTACTTTACTAGTGATGGAGCTCGTCGTGACGAAGACGGTTACTACTGGATCACGGGCCGTGTTGATGACGTACTAAACGTGTCGGGTCACCGCATGGGTACCGCTGAAATAGAATCGGCTCTTGTCGCACATCATAAAATTGCTGAGGCCGCTATTGTGGGCATTCCGCATGATATCAAAGGCCAAGCTATCTACGCTTACATTACCTTGAACGATGGTGAATTCCCGTCAGCAGAGCTACACAAAGAAGTGAAAGATTGGGTGCGTAAAGAAATTGGTCCAATTGCAACACCAGATGTACTGCACTGGACGGATTCCTTACCGAAGACTCGTTCTGGTAAGATCATGCGTCGAATCCTGCGTAAAATTGCAACGGGTGATACTAGCAACCTCGGAGACACATCAACGCTTGCCGATCCGAGCGTTGTAGATAAACTTATCGCAGAGAAAGCAGAATTGGCATAAATTCAACCAACTGTTTTAAAAGCACTTTAAAAACCGCCATCACTCATGGCGGTTTTTTGCTTTAGTGCACAAATTGGCCACACAAAAAATATGGCAATTATGTTGTTTTTGTTAACTTGGTTACAGAAACGAGAGTGGCTATTAGGAGATTAGACCAGTAAATTGCTGCTAATTGCTATGAATTAGCTATAATCTTGGTCGATTTTTTAAAATTTGCTCGGTTTTAACAAAAAAATCGTGCTGAACTATCGTATATTTGGGAATATAAACGTTCCACTCACGATAAGGGAAGATAGCAACACAATGTCTGCAAAGTCACGGATTCTTGTTCTAAACGGACCAAATCTTAATCTATTGGGTCTGCGCGAACCGACACACTATGGTCACAGTACCTTAGCTCAAGTTGTGGATACTCTTACAGAGCAAGCCCATAATGCTGGGGTAGAACTGGAACACCTACAATCAAATCGTGAGTACGAACTGATTGAAGCCATTCACGCTGCCTATGGCAAGATTGACTTCATCATCATCAATCCAGCGGCTTTCACTCATACTAGTGTGGCGCTGCGAGATGCATTACTTGGCGTCGCCATCCCATTTATTGAGGTGCACTTATCAAATGTGCACGCACGTGAACCATTCCGTCATCACTCTTACCTGTCAGATAAAGCAGAGGGTGTGATTTGCGGTTTAGGCGCACAAGGTTATGAATTTGCTCTGTCTGCAGCGATCAATAAGCTACAGGCAAAGTAACCCTAACACTCTGCAACCCTACGAGGGTTGTCTTAATCACAAGATAAAAGAGAAAGAAAAGATGGATATTCGTAAAATCAAGAAGCTAATTGAGTTAGTTGAAGAGTCTGGCATTGCTGAGCTAGAGATCTCTGAAGGTGAAGAGTCAGTGCGCATCAGCCGTCATGGCACTGCAGCCCCTCAAGCACCAATTCACTACGCAGCAGCTCCAGCGGCGGCACCTGCTCCAGTAGCAGCGGCACCAGTAGCGGAAGCGCCAGCAGCGGAAGCGCCAGCAGCAGAAGCTCCAGCAGCAACACCTGCAGGTCACCAAGTTCTTTCTCCAATGGTTGGTACTTTCTACCGCTCTCCAAGCCCAGACTCTAAAGCATTCGTAGAAGTGGGTCAGAAAGTAAATGCTGGCGATACTCTATGTATTGTTGAAGCAATGAAAATGATGAACCAAATCGAAGCGGACAAATCTGGCGTTGTTACAGCAATCCTAGCTGAAGACGGCCAACCAGTTGAATTCGACCAACCTCTTGTTGTAATCGAATAAGCGGGGCTTGCCTTATGCTAGACAAAGTAGTCATCGCGAACCGAGGTGAAATTGCACTTCGTATTCTTCGCGCTTGTAAAGAATTAGGTATTAAGACCGTCGCTGTTCACTCAACAGCGGACCGCGATCTTAAGCACGTACTACTCGCAGACGAAACCGTATGTATCGGCCCTGCTCGTGGTATCGACAGCTACCTAAACATTCCACGCATCATTTCTGCAGCAGAAGTGACTGGTGCTGTGGCTATCCACCCAGGTTACGGCTTCCTGTCTGAGAACGCAGACTTCGCAGAGCAAGTTGAGCGCAGTGGTTTCATCTTCGTTGGTCCAAAGGCAGACACTATCCGCCTAATGGGCGATAAAGTATCTGCTATCAATGCAATGAAGAAAGCAGGCGTTCCTTGTGTACCGGGTTCTGACGGCCCTCTAGACAATGACGAAGAGAAAAACAAAGCATTTGCTAAGCGCATTGGTTACCCAGTAATCATCAAAGCATCTGGCGGCGGCGGCGGTCGTGGTATGCGTGTTGTTCGCGCAGAGAAAGACCTTATCCAAGCCATTGCAATGACACGTGCTGAAGCAAAAGCGGCGTTCAACAATGACATGGTTTACATGGAGAAATTCCTAGAAAACCCTCGTCACGTTGAAGTTCAGGTTATTGCTGACGGTCAAGGCGGCGCAATCCACCTTGGTGAGCGTGACTGTTCAATGCAACGTCGTCACCAAAAAGTAGTGGAAGAAGCTCCAGCACCTGGTATCACCGAAGAAATGCGTAAGTACATCGGTGAACGCTGTACTCGTGCATGTATCGAGATCGGTTACCGCGGCGCAGGTACGTTTGAATTCCTATACGAGAACGGTGAGTTCTACTTCATCGAAATGAACACTCGTATTCAGGTAGAGCACCCAGTAACAGAGATGGTTACTGGCATCGACCTAATCAAAGAACAGCTTCGTGTTGCAGCGGGTCAGCCTCTGTCATTCACTCAAGATGATATTAAGATCCGTGGCCATGCGATTGAGTGTCGTATCAACGCAGAAGACCCTGAGCGCTTCCTACCATCTCCGGGTAAGATCGAGCGTTTCCACGCTCCTGGCGGTATGGGTGTACGTTGGGAATCTCATATCTACACAGGCTACACAGTACCACCTCATTACGATTCAATGATTGGTAAACTGATCACTTACGGTGAGAACCGTGATGTAGCGATTGCACGTATGAAAAACGCACTGGGTGAGATGATCATCGAAGGCATCAAAACTAACGTGCCACTGCAATTCTCCATTATGAATGACGAAAACTTCCAACACGGTGGTGCAAACATCCACTACCTAGAGAAGAAGCTTGGCTTACAATAAGCCTAAGCAAACGTCTTAAAAAATGCCCACTCCCGTGGGCATTTTTGTTTTATATGTACGCAAAGGGCTCAACATATAAATCGGCTTATTTGGGTATATACTCAAACAAATCGTAGAGTTCTGGTAAACTCTGCGCCACTTCATTCACTTTAAGAGCAAAAACCAATGCCTTGGATTCAAATCAAACTCAACGCGACCAATGAAAACGCTGAGCAAATCGGCGATATGCTAATGGAAGAGACTGGCGCGCTGTCTGTTACATTCTTAGACGCGCAGGATACACCTGTATTCGAACCTCTACCTGGCGAAACTCGCTTATGGGGCGATACTGATATTCTGGCACTGTATGATGCAGAAGCAGACACTAACTTCATCATCGACCAAATTAAAGCGAGCAATATGCTGGCTGACAATTTTGCTTACAAAATAGAACAGCTTGAAGATAAAGACTGGGAACGCGAATGGATGGAAAACTTCCACCCAATGAAATTTGGTGAACGCTTATGGATTTGTCCAAGCTGGCGCGACATTCCAGATCCTGACGCTGTTAATGTTATGTTGGATCCAGGCCTTGCATTCGGTACGGGTACTCACCCTACAACAGCACTTTGTCTTGAGTGGCTAGAAAGCATGGACTTAAGCGGTAAGACCGTTATCGACTTCGGTTGTGGCTCAGGTATTCTTGCGATCGCAGCGATCAAACTGGGCGCTGAAAAAGTGATAGGGATCGACATTGATCCTCAAGCCCTGCTTGCTTCAAAAGACAATGCTGAGCGTAATGGCGTTGCAGACAAACTAGAAGTTTACTTACCGCAAAATCAACCAGAAGGTCTCGTCGCTGACGTCGTTGTGGCCAACATCCTTGCGGGACCTTTACGTGAACTTGCACCTATCATCAAAGGACTAGTTAAGCCAAATGGCGACCTCGCTATGTCCGGCGTATTAGACACTCAAGCTGAAGATGTTGCGAACTATTACCGTGACGAGCTTCACATTGACCCGATTGTTGAGCAAAGTGAATGGTGTCGCATCTCTGGTCGTAAGCAAGGCTAGACAAGGTTTTCAGAGCTAATTGTTTGAAATTCATACAATTTACAAAAACAATTTGTAAATGCTCAAATATTAGTCTTTTCACGCAGTAAAAAAATGCGTAAAATGCGCGCCCTTGCTGGTACAGAACTGTGATGACGTTTTGAAAATCGGAAACTATCAACTTAAGAACAATCTAATCGTAGCCCCTATGGCTGGTGTAACGGATAGACCGTTTCGCGAGTTGTGTCTTCGCTATGGTGCGGGAATGGCCGTCAGTGAAATGATGTCTGCTAACCCAAAACTATGGGGAACGTCAAAGTCGAAACAGCGCATGGTACACGAGGGCGAATCGGGCATTCGCTCTGTACAGATTGCGGGTTCCGATCCACAGCTTATGGCGGACGCAGCTCAATTCAGTGTTGAGAACGGTGCACAAATCATCGACATCAACATGGGCTGCCCGGCAAAAAAAGTGAATAAGAAGCTAGCGGGCTCTGCTCTGCTTCAATACCCAAACATTATCGAAGAGATTTTGAAAGCGGTCGTGAATGCAGTGGACGTTCCTGTAACGTTAAAGACTCGAACTGGCTGGGATACAGACAACAAGAACTGTGTCCAGATCGCTAAATTAGCCGAAAACTGCGGCATACAAGCTCTTGCTCTGCATGGCAGAACGAAAGCATGTATGTACAAAGGTGAGGCCGAATATGACAGCATTAAAGCGGTAAAAGAGGCGATTTCAATTCCGGTTATCGCGAACGGTGATATCGATAGCCCGGAGAAAGCCAAATTTGTACTGGAGTACACCGGTGCGGACGCTTTAATGATTGGACGCCCTGCCCAGGGTCGTCCTTGGATTTTCCAGGAAATCCATCACTATTTGGAAAACGGCACCACAATGGAGGAACTTCCAACTGAGGAAGTGAAAACCATTATGCTTGGTCATGTAAATGCTCTGCATGAGTTTTATGGGGAGTTCTTAGGTCCACGTATCGCGCGCAAGCACGTTGGGTGGTACCTGAAAGAGCATGAACAGGCAAGTGAGTTTCGCCGTACCTTCAACGCTATCGACGCAGCTCCGCTGCAAATTGAAGCGTTAGAAGGTTATTTTGATAACGTTGCATCATAATTAAGAGAAGAGCTAGACCGAATATGTTCGAACAAAATCTGACTTCAGAAGCATTAACAGTAACTACAGTAACGTCACAAGACCAGATTACTCAGAAGCCTTTACGTGACTCTGTTAAAGCGTCTCTTAAAAACTACCTTGCTCAACTAAACGGCCAGGAAGTAACAGAACTATACGAATTAGTTCTAGCTGAAGTTGAACAGCCACTACTAGATACTATCATGCAGTACACTCGCGGTAACCAAACTCGCGCAGCAACTATGATGGGTATCAACCGCGGTACTCTTCGCAAGAAACTTAAGAAATACGGCATGAACTAAGACCGGCTTTCAAAAAGTATTTGGAACAAGCCGTTACCTTTTTAGATAACGGCTTTTCTTTATCTACTAAAACACTACGAATAACGCTCACTTTGTTCAGCATTACCAACTGGCTTTAATATAACTACCGCTGAGCCAAACAATAGGAAAGCCACGAAAGCGACCCATTCATTGCCTACAGAATACGCGAAGCCCGCCAAGGCAGACCAAATCGCGACACCAAAGTGCATCATACTCATTCCAGAAGACATCAGCACACCTCGATGTTCATCAGATAAGCTTGCTATATGTGCTTGTAACGCCGGAGAGCCTACCCCTCCAGCAAGAGACCAGAGCACTAGAGCTGGAAGATAAGCGGTAACCGTACTCATCTCATTTGAGAACACCCATGCACTGCAAGGTATGCACACCATTAAAGCCACTCGCATAACGGCTCGAGAGCTACCAAGCCAACGGCAAGCTCTCCCCACGCACATATTTCCAACCACACTCACGATCCCTAGAGCAGCATAAATAGCGCCCACCCAACCGAGCGCCAACTCGTTGGTATCTCGAATATGAAGGCCTATCAGGTTAAATACACCAATACCTCCCCCCAGGCCTAAACACATCGCTAGAATCGCCCTCAACGCGCCTGGAAGATGAATGACGTCTGTGATAGGTGGCAGAGTATCTGACTTCTTGGACTCATTATGCTTGTTGTTCATGGACACTACGCTCATGGCACCGACAAAAAGAGCCGCCACGCCCAAAATAATAAAAGCGGCACGCCATGATAAAAGCTGGGTCAACAATGCTCCGATCGCCGGGCTAGTTATCATACCTAGCGTTAATCCCGCCTGAACTATCACAATTTGACGCATCGCTCTATTACCCTTCGCGTCTCCCGCTAACGCGAATGCAATTGGTAACATGCCTGCACTTGCAATACCAGTGATCACACGAGTTGCAATAGCAAGTTCAAAATCATGAACTATGCCCGTCGTAATAGACGCAACCCCAAATACAAAGCAAGCAGGCACCATGATACGAATACGCCCAGCTCGGTCTGATAAACGGCCCAAGTAAGGAGCGAAAATTGCTATGGCTAAACTATATGCCGTAATAAATAAGGTCACCTGACTCGGTTGAACACTTAAATCATTTCCGATAGGTTCAAGAATAGATCCAAGCATCAACTCATCAGCACCAACAAGAAAAGCAACGAGAAATAGGATCATGGACTGCATCATAGCTCCACCTCCTGTTTTGTTTCCGATTCAGCACAAGTGAGCAACGAAATATCTAAAACTCTATCAGGCCAAGATTGCAAAAATGCCTTCTCATGAGATACCACAATCACGCTACCGGAAAAGCGCTGGAGAGCCTCTTTAAGCGCATTTTTACTGCTGCTATCCAAGTGTGTTGTTGGTTCGTCCAACAGCAAAACATTGCATTTCTGAACCGATAAACAACACAACTTCACCCGAGTTTGCTCACCACCGCTCAATGTATCTAAGTGGCGCTGCGTCTTATCCCCCGTAATCCCAAAGCGAGCTAATAGCTTGCGTGACTCTTTGCTTGAGATTGTTGGCGCACAAGAGCACAGCTCCTGTTCAGGTGTGTTCTGAGGATGGCGCCAAGACAAATCTTGAGAAAAATAACCAATCATTGCACCTTTTGCCAATACCACCTCACCAGAGAGTAGCTCGATCTCCCTCATCAGGGTTTTAAGTAAGGTCGACTTACCCACGCCGTTAAAACCAGCAACAACCAACTTTTCCCCGCGCGCTAACGTGATATCAAGCGCAGGAAGCAGAGGCTGCTGATAACCGATCATCAACGCTTTTGCGTCAATCACATACTGTTGCCCAATGGGCTGGTAAGCAAAGTCAAACATCGATACTTTCTCTACATTATTCAGTTGAATACGTTCGATTTTATCCAGTTTTTTCTTACGCCCTTTAGCAAGACTCGCGTTAACTCCAGCGCCATTTTTGGCAATAAATTGCTCTAACTTTCGAATTTCATTTTGCTGAGCCTTATATTGCTTTTCTATCAAAGCACCATCGTGATGCTTTTGCTGCATTGCTTTGACATAAGTGCCGCTGTATTTTCGAACCGTTTGATAATCAATATCACAAATACTGGTCGCTACTTGATTAAGGAAATCAACATCATGAGAAACCAGTAAAACTGTGCCAATGTAATCATTGAGAAACGTGACTAGCCATTCAATGTGCGGAGCATCAAGATAGTTTGTCGGCTCATCAAGAATTAACACATCGGGGTTGCGAAGTAACAACCTGCCTAAAAGGACTTTGTGCCTTTGACCGCCACTTAGCGAGATAAGCGGTGTATCTAAGCCAAATTGATAAATACCAAGACCTACAGCAACTCGTTCAATTTTGGTATTAATTGCATAGAAGTCTTCATCTTCTAAATATGCCTGTAGCCGAGCGACTTGGCTTAAAAGAGATGTAGAGTGAGACTCGGTCATCGCATGATACAAAGTCTAAAGCTTTTGCTCTGCAGCGTATAAACTCTCAAAAGAGCCCTTTAAACACTCATGAACTGTCAGCACATTATCGATCTTAAAATGTTTTCTAAATACCCCACCTCAAGGTTTGGTAACCATTCAATGCAGCCCTTATCTGCAGATAATTCACCGAAAAGCAGTTTCAATAAGGTGCTTTTTCCAACACCATTCGCTCCGGTGATACCTATTTTCTCTCCCACGTTAATACGAAAGGTCACGTTGTTGTATAACGTCTTATCAGCTATCTGATAAGACAAATTTTTAACTTGTAAAATACTCATGTTTTCAACCAAATAAAAAAGGGCCGGTGATCAATACCGGCCCTTATTTCAATACTGGGTAATGCTTTGTAGCTGCTTAACAGATACAAAAAGGCCGATGATGAAATATCACCGGCCATCTCTTCTCTTTTATCAGGTGTACAAGCTCCTGCGTATAACTTCAGCGAAGCTACCCACACATAAAACACCTGATGAAGATTAATTTAAGACTCCGAGCAACACTTCATCGCGTTTTTTGCACGGAGTTCAGCCTTCTTACAAAGCTTTTAAACAAGAGATATAACATGATTTACTGTCGAAAAAATATTCGATGTGAAGCGTACACCTTTAGAATAAAAAGTATCAGATAATTGTTAAAACTATCGTGACTTAGACGAAGACTAACAAGAAGAAAGGTTGCCTCAGCCAATTTGCTAGATAGACGATTTATAACAATCACAGTGTTGTTGCGCAGGAAAAATGCTTGGGACCAAGAATAAAACTTTCGATAAGTAGTTATTCTACAAAAATTTAAACGAAATTATCGAGTGTTATAACAAGCTAGAATAACCTGTCATGGACTGCGAGTGGTATTAGCCAACCAATATTAATATGAGCACGTATATCATTCACGTAATACATGATAGCGAATTCGTAGTTAGAATAGAGATTAGATAGGTACTGTAATAATAGCTAATATGTGCGTATATCAGCCATATAAACGAAAAAAGCCCCAGTCTTTCGACTGAGGCTTAATATAAGTGGCGGAGTGGACGGGACTCGAACCCGCGACCCC
>NZ_JAWOQR010000189.1:0-1016 GCF_033337445.1 Vibrio sp. YT-15 | reverse complement strand
GAAGCGCAAGATTCGTTAGTTATTCCCATTCGTAAAGCGATTCCAGATAAAAATGGCGTAGTACAAGCGGTAATGACGGCTGGCTTTAACATGAATACGTCGTCAGTGTTTCGTAACGACATTCATGCTAATGAACACAATCGCGTGTCCCTAATTAGAAACGACGGCTACCTTACGTTTAGCTCATCTGAAGACACCACGATCAAGGACTATCAAAAGCCCGCCGATGATTTAAATAAACAAGCCTTATTGGATCAAATCCAGCAAGACTACGGCTGGGATACCGACCAAGTAAAACAGCTAACCCGAGCAATCAATGTCGTCGTCGATACCCAACGTTTGAATGAATTAATCACACTCAAATACCTTCCTGATTATGGCTTATGGGCAACGTCGTCGACCGATTTGAGTTTCATTAAGCGTGGCTTTTACAGCCAATTTGCGTTTTACTGCATCGTCTTTCTGATCGTTCAAGCAGCGTTTTATGCGCTGTTTCGCTCAATCGCTAACAATGAACACGAAACCAAAGAGCGTTTGCTTTACCAAGCTTGTCATGATCATCTAACTCGCCTACCTAATCGCGAGTATTTACGTTCCAACATTCAACGTTGGATGTGTGGCAGCAGTAACCCGTTCACCTTAATGTTCATTGATATCGATAACTTCAAATCGGTCAATGACACACACGGCCACGAATTTGGTGACGAAGTTCTAAAACAGATCTCGACTCGCCTTAACCACTTTTCGGGCGAAGGTCGTTTGATCGTCCGTGAGGCAAGCGACGAGTTCATCTTTATCGTTAATCGAACTGATGAAGAGACCATCAAAGATCTAGCAAGCGAGCTGATTCAAACGCTTTCCAAACCATATAACGTTAACGATAACCAGTTCCTGCTCAGTTGCAGCATTGGGATTGCGTTCTACCCAATGCACGGCGACAACTTAGACGCGCTGCTGCTTTCTGCAGATATCGCCATGTATCAAGCAAAGAAACAGCGTAATGCGTACAGTCTGTT
>NZ_JAWOQR010000188.1:0-1017 GCF_033337445.1 Vibrio sp. YT-15 | reverse complement strand
GGCTAGCCCTCTAGCTTCGATTTATCTCGTACTGCACCCTTGTCAGCACTGGTTGCCATGCTGGCGTACGCTTTTAGGGCGAAAGACACTTCACGTTGACGATTTGCTGGTTTCCAACCAAGTTCGTCTTGTTTTACGCGGCGCTCTGCAAGTTCCTGTTCAGAGATCTCAAGAGAGATGCTGCGATTTGGAATATCAATCGCAATCAAATCGCCGTCTTGAACCAAGCCGATCGCACCGCCATTGGCCGCTTCTGGAGAAGCATGGCCGATAGACAGACCAGAGGTACCACCAGAGAAGCGGCCGTCAGTTAATAACGCACACTCTTTACCTAAGCCCATCGATTTTAGATAAGTGGTTGGGTAAAGCATTTCTTGCATGCCCGGGCCACCTTTTGGACCTTCGTAGCGAATCACAACCACATCGCCCGCTTTCACTTTGCCGCCAAGGATGCCGTCTACCGCATCTTCCTGGCTTTCAAACACTACTGCAGGGCCAGTAAATTTCAGGATGCTTTCGTCCACACCAGCAGTCTTCACAATACAACCATCCAGCGCGATGTTGCCTTTCAGAACGGCAAGGCCGCCATCTTGGCTAAACGCGTTTTCTTTGGTGCGGATACAGCCTTCCGCGCGGTCATCATCGAGGGTATCCCAGCGACAATCTTGCGAGAATGCTTGTGTGGTGCGGATACCCGCAGGGCCTGCACGGTAGAATGATTTCACTTCTTCTGAATCGGTCAGCATGATGTCGTATTTGGCTAGCTGTTCTTCCCAAGTCAGTCCTAGGACAGTCTTAGACTGATTGCGCAGCAGACCTGCACGGTTCAGTTCACCAAGGATACCGACAACGCCACCCGCACGGTGTACATCTTCCATGTGGTATTTCTGCGTTGAAGGAGCCACTTTACAAAGGTGTGGTACTTGGCGAGACATGCGGTCGATGTCCGTCATATCAAAATCGACTTCACCTTCTTGCGCTGCAGCTAAAAGGTGTAACACCGTATTGGTCGAGCCA
>NZ_JAWOQR010000187.1:0-1017 GCF_033337445.1 Vibrio sp. YT-15 | reverse complement strand
GATGAGCGTTTTAATATCGATGTTCGTTCCCGATCTAAGCTCATCGATGTCGTACGCGGCATCAATGGCGCTAAAGACAACCCTGGCGTTCGTGCTTCCGTCATTAATGATGTCGAAGGACCGCGTCTCATCCTTGCCTCAAACCTTTCTGGTAAGGATCATCAAATCAAAGTCAGCGTGGAAGCCGAAAGAGGCAACCCTCTGAAATATTTCGAATACCAAACACTTGAAGACCGAGTTAACGCGCTTGAAGAAGCACGTGCTGCGGCAGAAGAAGTGTTAGGGCCACTACAAGCTCCGCAACAACCGGATCAACCAGAAATTCTGGATGAGAACGGCAACCCTCTACCTCCAGAAGCGCAAAAAGCGGCAGATAATGCACAAGATGATGCATCGCAAGAGCCGATCTCTGCTGCTGGTGCAGAGGCTGCTAAAGCCGGACAAGAAGCCATTGATAAGGCCAATCAACGCTCCAGCTTGCGACCTGAAGAGCGCATTCCAGGTTGGACAGAAACTGCGTCAGGCACCTTACTGGATTCATACGAAGAGCCAGAACTGGAACTGGACGAAAAGGCGATAGAGAAAGCGCCGGATGTTCCAGGTTGGAACAATGCCGCCTCAGGCACATTGACGGATTCTTACGTTACGACCAAAGAAGCTAAGCAGCTCCTAGAACAAGAAAAAGCAGAAATCGAACAGAAAATTGCGGATGAAAAGCAAGAACTCGACGCAAAAGTCGAACGTGGTGAGCTTTCCGAAGAGCAAGCCAAGCAAATTCATCGTGCGAAACTCGATCCTCAAGAGCGTGAACGTCTAGAAAAAATCGACGAAGCAGAAGCCAAAATCGCAAAAGCGCAATCCTCATTCGAAGAATACCTTGGTATGACAGAGGTACAAGCAGGGCAAGACTCTGAAGTGCTGCTTGACGGCGTGGCAAAACTTTCAAGCCATAACAACGTAATTGAAGACGCCATTGAAGGCGTAGATTTGACACTTAAAGGCAAGTCAGAACCAAAC
>NZ_JAWOQR010000186.1:0-1017 GCF_033337445.1 Vibrio sp. YT-15 | reverse complement strand
AAACCAAAATGGCAGAGCAGTCGCTAGCAGCGATTGATGAAGCTGACGTCGTGCTATTCCTTGTTGACGGTCGTGCTGGTCTTACACCTGCTGATGAAGCGATTGCGGCGCATCTGCGTAAAATTGAAAAACCAGCGATGCTGGTGGTAAACAAAATTGATGGTATTGATGCTGACGCTGCGTGTGCTGATTTCTGGCAGCTTGGTGTTGATGACATGTACCAAATCGCGGCTGCACACGGTCGTGGTGTTACAGCATTGCTTGAGCGTGCGCTAGCTCCATTCTTTGATGATTTACTAACAAGTGAATCAGAAGAAGGTGAGATTGAAGATCTGACAGAATTTGAAGACGCTGAAATTGCACCAGACGAATACACCGAAGAAGAAGCGGAAGCGGAGTTCCAACGTCTACAAGAACAGCCAATCAAACTGGCAATCATTGGTCGTCCAAACGTTGGTAAGTCGACGTTAACCAACCGTATTCTTGGTGAAGAACGTGTTGTGGTATACGACATGCCAGGCACAACTCGTGACTCAATCTACATTCCTATGGAACGTGATGGCCGTGAGTATGTAATCATTGATACTGCGGGTGTACGTCGTCGTGGTCGTATTAACGAAACGGTTGAGAAATTCTCCGTTGTTAAAACGTTGAAAGCCGTCGAAGATGCAAACGTAGTGCTATTGGTTATCGACGCACGTGAAAACATCTCTGACCAAGACTTGAGCCTGCTAGGTTTTGCATTGAACGCCGGTCGTTCAATCGTACTAGCGGTAAACAAGTGGGATGGTCTAGATAACGAAGTAAAAGAGAACGTGAAGAAAGAGCTAGACCGCCGCCTAGGTTTCGTTGACTTTGCTCGTATTCACTTTATTTCTGCACTGCACGGTACTGGTGTTGGTCACTTGTTTGAGTCTATCCAAGAAGCGTACAAGTCGGCAACGACACGTGTTGGTACCTCTGTTTTGACTCGTATCATGAAGATGGCGACTGATGATCACCAACCGCCAATGGTTC
>NZ_JAWOQR010000185.1:0-1019 GCF_033337445.1 Vibrio sp. YT-15 | reverse complement strand
CCCATGACATAACCTGCGATGATGACGTAGTTTGGCACAGGTGCAACCAACAACTCTTCGATGTTCTTTTGCAGTTTTGCACTAAAGAATGAAGATGCGACATTTGAATACGAGTTGGTGATCACCGACATCATGATTAAACCCGGTACGATGTATTCCATGTAGCTAAATCCGCTCATTTCACCAATTCGAGAACCGATCAGATTACCGAAGATGATGAAGTACAGCGTCATCGTAATCGCTGGTGGCACCAAAGTTTGTACCCAAATACGCGAGAAGCGCGTCACCTCTTTACCCAGCAAACTACGAAATGCCGTCCAATACAGTTGGTACATTTACTTGCTCCCCTCTCTGACAATGCTGACAAACAGTTCTTCTAATCGGTTGGCTTTATTGCGCATCGACAGCACTTTCACGCCATGTTCCGTTAATTGAGCAAACACCGCATTGAGACCTTGGCTTTTATCTAACTCAATTTCTAATGAGCCATCGATTAAGCTTTGACGATTGACACCATTCAACTCAGGCACTTCCCCGTCAGTCTCGATATCTAGAATAAAGGTTTCTACGCTGAGCTTGCTGAGCAACGCTTTCATGGTTGTGTTTTCAATCAACTCGCCGCGATTGATAATGCCTATGTTGCGGCACAGCATTTCCGCTTCTTCTAAATAGTGCGTAGTAAGAATGATAGTGATCCCTTGCTGCTGATTGATTTCTTTGAGGAAATCCCACATTGAACGACGTAGCTCAATGTCCACCCCAGCCGTCGGCTCATCCAAAATCAGCAGTTTTGGCTCGTGCATGAGCGCGCGAGCAATCATCAAACGACGCTTCATACCACCCGATAAGTTTCGAGCACGCTCTTTGCGCTTCTCCCATAAATCGAGCTTCTTCAGGTATTTTTCGGCTCGCTCTTTTGCCAGAATTTTAGAAACACCATAGTAACCCGCTTGTTGAATGACGATCTGCTCAACTGTTTCAAATTGGTTGAAGTTGAATTCTTGAGGCACTAAACCAAG
>NZ_JAWOQR010000184.1:0-1020 GCF_033337445.1 Vibrio sp. YT-15 | reverse complement strand
AAGCGGTAGAACGGCATGTCGCACGACTAAGAAACAAGTTTGAAGCGAATAGTCAGAACGAGCTGATCGCTCAAGCAATGGAGGCAGGCTATGGATCTGTTGTACCCAAAACGCTGCTTAAACATCAGCTTTCTGTTGTTTTGAATGGAGAGCGCTAACGCCACGCCGCTTTATCTTTATAAACACAAACACCGCCTAAATGGCGGTGTTTTGTTAGGCGTTAAATAAGATGCCCTATGGCGCGAGACGGTCTATATCCCATTCGCCATCGTGTTGAGAGAATAGGAAACGGTCATGCAGACGATGCTCACCGCCTTGCCAAAACTCAATGCTTTGCGGTTTAACTCTAAAGCCGCCCCAAAATGTTGGCATTGGAATTTCACCTTTGGCAAATTTCTGTTTGAGCTCAAGGAACTTACCTTCCAGCACTCCACGAGCAGAAATACGGCTACTTTGCTTACTCGCAATGGCCGCCAACTGGCTATCTTTAGGGCGGGAAGTAAAATACTTCATGTTTTCCATCGCAGTCAGCTTTTCAGCCACACCAGTAATGTGAACTTGGCGCTCTAGTGGATGCCAAGGGAAATGCAGGCTGATGTTGCTGTTATGCTCAAGATGCTGCGCTTTGCGACTACCTAAGTTGGTGTAAAACACGAAGCCATCTTTATCGACGTTTTTCAATAAAACGATTCGTTGAAATGGCATGCCGTTTTCATCCACGGTCGCCACTGTCATCGCAGTAGGATCCGTCAACCCCGCCTTAATCGCTTGCTCCAACCAAAGGTTGAATTGATCAATTGGATCAGCTTTCAAATCTTTACGACGTAGGCCACCTTTCGTGTACTCACGACGAATATCAGCAAGTTCCATCTTTACTCCTTCACTCGTTTTTTGTCGATTGTGCTCCCGAAGCTACTGAAATACAAGGACAGCAAACATAGATGTTGAAAAACCGATGGTAACCTCTAGGTTCAGGCAAAAAGCGAGGCCCAGCAACACTTCTAACGAGACCAAAGACCA
>NZ_JAWOQR010000183.1:0-1022 GCF_033337445.1 Vibrio sp. YT-15 | reverse complement strand
TCTGTACGGCTACCATCTACCGCTCGACATTCATCCTGAACTTGGCAACAACGCAGAGCTTGCTCGTCTTCTTGATATTGAAATCGACGGTGGGTTAGAAGGTCATCCGCAGTCTGTCGCCCTATTTGGACGCTTGAAAAAACCGATGCCTGGTTCTCAATTTGCGAGCAAGATCAACCAAGCCCTTAATCGAGAGCCTCTACATATCGCTCCAGATAATGCGGAGAAAATGATCGAAACCGTTGGTTGGTGTACTGGCGGTGGACAAGATTTCATTGAACTTGCGGTTCAGCATGGATTAGATGCATTCATTTCTGGCGAAATTTCGGAGCGAACAACTTACACCGCTCGTGAGATGGACATCCACTATTTTGCTGCGGGTCACCATGCAACAGAGCGTTATGGCATCAAAGCACTTGGTAAGTGGTTAGCCGATGAATACGGTTTAGATGTCGAGTTTGTGGATATTGATAATCCAGTGTAGCGTGTATTTTTATCGTTAAAACTAAAAAGGGTTGAGACTTACATCTCAACCCTTTTGTTTATCTGATAACTCTAGTAACGATTATTCGCGCTCATGAAGCGGCGAAAATTCACGTTGCGTTTCGCCTTTGTAAAGCTGACGTGGACGACCGATACGGTTTAGTGGGTCGCTGTGCATCTCGTTCCAGTGGGCAATCCAACCAATAGTACGAGAAATCGCGAAGATAACCGTAAACATTGATACAGGAATACCGATCGCTTTCAGAATGATACCTGAATAGAAATCTACGTTCGGGTATAGCTTCTTAGAAACAACGTACTCGTCAGAAAGAGCGATACGCTCAAGTTCCATTGCTACGTCCAGCAGAGGATCTTTAATGTTCAGCTCTTTTAGAACTTCGTGACATGTTTCGCGCATTACGGTCGCACGTGGATCGTAGTTCTTGTAAACACGGTGACCGAAGCCCATCAAACGGAATGGGTCATCTTTGTCTTTCGCACGTTCCACGTACTCTGGAATGTTATCCACGCTGCCGATT
>NZ_JAWOQR010000182.1:0-1022 GCF_033337445.1 Vibrio sp. YT-15 | reverse complement strand
TTACTATTTACAGTTTTGTATTTTATTACTTTAATTATTTATGAGTTTTGCTTACCCTCTCGACTATTAATAAAAATATTAGTTAGCACTATGTCTAAGAGCAATTTAATTACTAACACTGGACACCGCTTTATTTCGAAAGGCAAGACTGCCTTTAAGATCCACATTCATACTCCTGACGATACTGTTTTGCATCGCTCAGTGGGTTTTGTTCGTATTGGAGAGAAAAAGGGCTTGAAGAAAGCCATCAAACTAAGAAATGAGTTGGGTAGAGAAATGTGGGGCAAGTTTTGGCGACGTCTATTAAAAGACCCGTACTTAATGACGCGTCTGCCGCACAGCGTTGAGCCTAAAATCGTTCATAAGCCTAACCCTACCCTTGAGAACCCAGACAACCGAGACACTTGTTACATTGCGAAATGGCGCGAGTTTAACGATAAGGGTGAATACAAATACAAGACGGTAGTACGTTCGATTAACAAATACGGCAAACTTGCCGCTTACATGCAAACGAAAAAGGCACTACTAGAAGCCCACAAAGAGAACTTAGAAATCCTCACTTTTATGGGCCGACTCAACAGTATCGATCTGAAGTAATCCACTCTCGTACTTACACAATTTAAAAGCGCTTCTGCCACATTTCGCTTCACTGCTAAACATGATTTCGAGAGTTGACCCTCTATCGAACGCAAAAAGAGAACCCGTCATCAACCGGTTCTCTTTTTTGTGTCCACCATTCACAAATTAAGCGATACAAAATGAACAGATAAAAAAAGCCCCGAAGAGCGAACTCTTCGGGGCATTCAGCTTTAGGCTGCTATTCTACGGTCGGATAGGAGCTTATTGCTGAACTTGGTATTCGAACTCAGGTACAACGATTTCTACACGACGGTTTTGTTGACGACCTTCACGAGTATCGTTTGATGCAATTGGGTTGTTTTCACCTTCACCGCGAGCTTGGATGCGTGATGCATCGATGCCTTTTTCAACTAGCGCGTTTGCTACAGACTCAGCACGTTTCT
>NZ_JAWOQR010000181.1:0-1024 GCF_033337445.1 Vibrio sp. YT-15 | reverse complement strand
CCTCGCAGTATCACATTTTGTTTCATGGCTGCCGTTACTCTCTTTGTCGGCTTTTACCTTTTTCCAAATCAATTGAATCAAACCAACAGTCCAATGGTGGCGATTACGCTCGCGCTGATGTGCGTACCTTTCCTCGTATTAGGACAAACCAACAGCCGTGTTTTACAAGCAAGTAAAATGGTGGTGCCATCCCTATTCGCGCTTCAACTCGGCGTCAGTGTGCTCATGGTTTTGTTCATTATTGGCCTGAGCACACTGCACTTACAAAACATCAACAGCCTAATGGCGGCATTGCTGCTGGCGAGTCTGATCGTCAGTATTGCTTCAACGACTAAATGGTTTAGCTCTGGTCAATATCAAAAGCCGACCCCGACAACAAATATCGAACTGATCTCCTCTGCGAAGCAAGTGTGGATTGGCAGCATTTTCACCAATATCCTCCAATGGGGAAGCATTGTTATTGCCGGTTTTTTCATTTCTACCACGGAGCTAGGGTTGTTAGCAGCAGCGCAACGAACATCGCTACTGATTGGCTTTGTACTGATTACCATTAACTTCGTTGTTGCCCGAATGTTCGCCTCTCTTTTTAAAGAGGGAAAGCTGGATAAACTGCGAAATTTAAGTCGATGGGCTTGTCGTGCAAACATTGGCGCAGCTTTACTTCCTGTCTTGGTTTGCACCCTATTTCCTGAATTCGTCATGCAGCTTTTTGGTGATGAATTTCTTGCGGCAGCTCCGCTGTTAGTTGTCCTTTCTTTAGGACAGATGGTCAATATCGCCACTGGCTCGGTAGGATTTTTATTGCTAATGAGCGGCTATGAGAGAACGATGAAATACATCACGATTTGTTCAGGCACTATTTCCATCGCTCTTTTGGTTTTTCTTAGCCAAAGCTACGGCGTTCTGGGGGCTGCATGGGCAATGGCGATCGGCATGGCGATCCAAAACCTTGCCGCGCTCTATTTTGTAAAACGCTATTTAGGCTTCTTTCCTGTGGGGTAACGATGACTAAATCGGAAGAGCG
>NZ_JAWOQR010000180.1:0-1025 GCF_033337445.1 Vibrio sp. YT-15 | reverse complement strand
ACAGCAGTTGCAAAAGCTAAAATTGATTATGTTGAATTAGGGCTTCGTAACTATCCCAAGTCTGTTTACAGTGGTCCATTTGCTTATACGACTGAAGAGTTTCTAAACACGCTACACCTACCGAAAGGTCCGACATATGGCGTAATGGTTGACGCAAAAACGTTGCTAGATGCGAATAAACCTGTTGAAGCAGCCATCAACGATCTTTTTGTACCAGCACAAGAAAGTAAAGTTGATCTCGTTCGTATCGCGGCACATTTCAATGAAGCAGAGCAGTGTGAAAGCATGATTAAAGCTTTCAAAGAAATGGGGTATATCGTTGGCTTAAATCTGATGCAAGCGGGCGGAAAACCATCCGTGGTTATAGCGGAAAAAGTACAGGCGGTAGCAAAAGCAAACCCTGACGTCATCTATTTTGCTGACTCTCTCGGTAATATGGATAGTGCAGAAGTCACTCGCATTGCCGAAATTGTAAAGCAAAACTGGGATGGCGACATTGGCATCCACACCCATAACAACATGGGTCAAGCAATGTCTAATACGATGACAGCTCGTTCGAATGGTGTTACATGGTTGGATGTGACCGTTACCGGAATGGGACGAGGCGCTGGGAACGCCCAGACCGAAAACCTGCTCGCCGAACTTGATGGACTAGATAAATACTTGCCAACAGCAATATATGAACTAGTTATTCGCCATTTTGAGCCAATGCAAAGAAGATACGGTTGGGGCTCAAGCCTTCTATATTACTTGGGAGCCAAAAACGATATTCACCCAACTTATATTCAGAATATGCTTTCTAATCCTAATTACGGAACAGAAGAAATTGTTGGTGCTATCGAGCATTTAAAAAAGCTAGAAGGTACGACAAGCTATAATGGTGATGTCTTAGAAGAAGCGCTTACTGTAGGGAAAATAAGCCAACCAACTGAAAGCCAATCAGACCTATCAGGGATCTTTTCAGGAAAAGAAATTTTACTGGTCACTAATACGCCTAATGCTGCAACACATAGAGTCGCGATCGA
>NZ_JAWOQR010000017.1:0-94272 GCF_033337445.1 Vibrio sp. YT-15 | reverse complement strand
GGCAAAGATACGCAGCATGAGCTGGGTCAACCACTTAAGAAATGAGCTTATGTGTCCAACCAGCGGGGTCCACTTCTCTTGTATTCTCCATTCACTAAGGGACTCTCAATGGAGTCCCTTACTATTTCTAATCACTATCAAATTTCGCACTATTCATTGGGCTTGTTGTCACTGAGTGATACAAAGTGAGTTTTGCCGATGTTTGGTATAATGAATGTGTGGTTATACACGTTAAATTCTAAGTTCTCTCCAACCATTTCTTGAAGCGCTTTTGCTTGCTCGTACTCAGAAGGGGCAACTAATAGCTCAATGTTGCCTGACTTTCTTTTTACGGTGATAACATTTGTTCCCTGGCCTCGATCGACGTCTACATCTAAAAGCTGTCCATTTATGACGTAACTGTTTTGTTTCGAAACATAGCTATCTACTAACTTGTCTATGTTCATTACAAAGACAGTGGTACAAATGAGTGCAATAGCTGTCTTGTTTGGGCTGTACCGCTTCAAACCCTTTTCTTTATTAAATATCACCAAGTTGGTTAGAAACGACTTGTTAAGCCAAAGTACTGTTGAAATAAGCACCCAAACAATCACGGCAGTAGCGGCTATCAGTAACGATTGATGCCCAATGAGTTCAATTATGGACAAGTCTTTTTGCAGGATAAAGGAAGCCGCGAAGATGCCATAAATTACTATTGAATGCTTGGTCAGCTTGTTTGTGCTGACTTTGTTTAACGTTGTTTTTGCAACATTAAGCTCAGGTTTTTCATCATCATTTGACGTTGTTTGTACCTTATCTACACGCTTTGAAATCATGCGTTTATAGATAGTAATTGCTAAATATACAGCTATGAATAGCGGCGATATTGTTGCTAGGAATGCTATCCAAAAGAAGAATAGTTTTAGTACTGGCAGGCTGTCCTGTAGCAGCTCGCCACTTCGAAAATATACAGGGAGTGTCAGAAGTGTCCCTAGTGTTAACCACGCATTTCTAGTTTTTCTGAACGTATCATTCATGAACGTGTTTCCTCGGCCTTAATCGTATTTACTTGTTAGCTCAGGCACCTCAAGCATAAAGGATGCAATGCCTTCTGAATTTGATGATGGATATATCGGCACATCGAGCTTTCCTCCTAAATCACCCAAGTCTAATTGAATACTTTTTGTTTGACCTGGAGATACCTCAACGCCTTCAACCATTAAGCCGAATGGAGCGTCAGAACGGAGTGTTACAAGAGCATCCTGCAAACCGGTTGCTAAGTTTCCAGAGTCAGTACGTAACTCTGATGATGTGACTCTAGCTAGTGGCTCACCCTGTCTGTTAAGCAGGTTTTTGCTAATGGCTAATGTTTTCAAATTCTCTAGTTTAATCCAGTTCTCAGGAGTGTATTGAAAGCTCGCAGTACCAGTACCTATGTTGTTGTATTCATCTTTAACTCGTACTGTCAGCGTGTAACTTTGTTGTTCCTGCAAAGCAGGGAAAATACGGGGTTGTTCGAGTTTCCATGTGTTTTGGCCAAGGTCAGTAATCGCAAGATAAACTAAATCCTCACTTGGTCCACCTGATAAGCTCGCGTCGAGAATAGTCATGGCTGTGTTGTCTATGGCGCTAACGGTGATGCCGTTAATACCTTGGATCATGTCACCAATAATGGCACCGTTATAAAGCAAAGTTACTGCTGGTGGGGTAGTGTCATTTGTGAATGATACAACGTCTTTTCTAGCGTAATTGTGGTGCTTCTCCATCACTACTGCTTCAACGGTGTATGAGCCTTCGGGTAAAGTGCTCAAATCAAATTGGTACTTATAGTTAGTGCCATTTTCCTCAGATAATATACGTTTGACAGAGAGTTTCTGACCATTCGATTCTAGATAGGCTTGAGTGATCCGGGTGTTATCAAAGTAATAGCCGCGGTTTGGTTGGTAAGCATAAACCGTAACGACCTTAGTATTCTTATCCCATTCCGTACTAGTGATTTCAGGGTGGTGAGTATCGTTCCAGTGAACACTTGCCCAGCCTGGAGCACCATACAAACTACCATCCAAGTTTTTGATTGAAGAACCACTATGTAGATTGCCGTAGGTGCCTGTATCTAAGAGTTTTGGTGGGTCGTAGGTGATAAC
This sequence comes from Vibrio sp. YT-15, assembly GCF_033337445.1. Taxonomy (NCBI): domain Bacteria; kingdom Pseudomonadati; phylum Pseudomonadota; class Gammaproteobacteria; order Vibrionales; family Vibrionaceae; genus Vibrio; species Vibrio sp. YT-15. The sequence continues at coordinate 92,149 of NZ_JAWOQR010000017.1, read as the reverse complement.
ACACTCCGTATCCCCAGCCGGCACAGTACATTTCCCCATATGCTCAAATACTTGGTCATAGTCTCTTGGTTCAACTATGATCTTTGCAGCCGTGACAGAAACTGGTAATTCCTCCGTGTACACTTCACGGCCCCAACTGCTCCAACCTATATCGGAATACTGATACTGGTTACCTTTACGAACGGGCTCTTTAGGCGCGGAATCATCAAGCTTTAAGTTGTAACTCACACCTTGAATAGACCAAGAGCGGCGGTCATGAAATCGCACATAGTTACCGTTTGTAAAACCATAAGGCCGCGTGAAAACAACATACACATACTGGTCATCGACATCATCGTAGATTGCTGAGTGCCCTACAGGAGTGATACCACCACGAACTAGGTTGGCGTAGTTAGATTTTGGTATCCGATACATAAAAGAAATAGGGTTCTCTTTGACAGTCATTGCCGCAACATAGGGCTCGTAACCTGCTTGGCCACCCACTACATTTGTAGAATCTGGGTCATGGATTGCGAAAAGCTGCGCGTTGCCTCCAACGGTATCAAAATACAGGTCTTGTTCTTTCGAATAAGCAATGTTGCCGGCCTTATCGACCACTTCAAACTGTAAGCTGTAAACAGTCTCCGCGTTGTCACCACTAGGAAACCACGATGATCCATTGCCTATATGAGCTTGCATGGCTTGAGGGTCAAAACTTGCGGCACCTTTTTTATAAACCTTTTCCCCAATCCTGGTGATCGCGTTTACTTCTGATACGCCAGAACTGTCATCGGCAATATCGGATACATAATATTTGTTTGTACTGTAATAGCCGGTATACCAAGTGTCTGCAGGCATGTTTATGCCATCTAGACCACCATAACTGGTTGCTTGTGGAGAACCGAGAGTAGGCGCGGTCGTGTCGATAACGATAGGGTAGGTGTTGGTTTGTATTATTTCACCAGATAGGTCCTTTATGTCAGCAACGAGCGAATAGGCTCCATCATTTGGCGCCGACAAAGTTAAGGTTTTACCGTAATAGTCACGTCCGATCGCAGTAATCCTGTCATTTACACCTATGACATTGCTTTCCGTAGAGCTAATTGTGTTTCCGCTGCTGTCTTCAATCCTTAAGGACAATTTGCGGTCAAGGCCACCAGATACAGAGAAGGTTATGTCTGTTGTCGGGTTGAAAAACTCATTAGCACTATCTAGCTCAACTAAAGAATTGTTTGTATCAATAAAAGATAAAGACAACACCTCGGCATTAGCAATGGCACTAAATAAAGTTAAAGGTATCAATGGCCATATGTACGTTATTTTCTTCACAGATCATGCCTCGAATAATTTCTGCCGATATTCTAGAGACATTAAAAAAATCATATGTTCATTAAGTAGCGGTAACTAGCAGTATTAAAACGCCATCATTAGTAATGGTAGTAGTTTTCGGGCGTTAGGATGGGTGAACACAAAATTGCTCCAGTTTGGTGCGTTGATTAAGTGCGGCTAAAAAGCCGGAGTAAATCGAAGTGTGGGTACTTGAAGATGCGTATAACTACACACTCAAACTTTTGAGTAAGTGATGCCAGTTCAAGAAGGAAACCCAATGATTATTCAGGAACAGACAAAATTGAGAGTAGAACCACTATTGGTTCTGGCTACTGAGCTAATTCAACTACGTAATGTTTCCAATTGGACAGAGGCAACCATCACTTCAAGTTCTAATTTTGGCATGATGTTGACGACTCTCTCATACAAAACGACCTCGGGCGAAACTATCGCGTTAGAGATCCCGACTGAATTCTGTGAGCGATTCAATGACTTCAAAAAATCGTTTAACCAACAGAGCCAAAATCAAATCAAACAAATACTACTCAAGGTGAAAGCCGCTGGTGGTGTTTACGAACTCCGTATGGAATGAATGAGGTCTTCAAAAAAATGGTAAGTAGCCGCAAATTATCAACATTACTAATCGCTGGAGCACTGTTAGGTGGGTTTTCTGCTCAAAGTATGGCAGCAATCAACTCCAATACAGATCAGCCTATTGCGACAGGGAGCTCATTGCAGGTAGCGCCACCACAACTGAAAAACCTCATTGACCAAGGTGTCATTGAAGTTATCGAAGTGTTCCAACATGATTCATTTACTGGGTGGCTAGTCAAAAACCAAGGCGAATACCATTTATATTGGGCAACTAAAGATAATTACGTTGTTGCTGGACCTCTAATTGATCAAAACGGTATCAACATAACTTCCAAGTATTTAGATGCGAAGAAGCCGGTTCCTGACTACAACAAAGTGTTCGAGAATTTTGAAAAAGAAGGTTGGTACTTTTCCACACACCCTAAAGGCAACAGCAAAGGTACGATGTATGTATTTATCGAACCATTCTGCGGTTGGTGCTCGAAACTGTTCAATGAAATTGAGCCTGCGATTCAAGATGGCTTAGAAGTTCGCTGGGTGCCTGTGTCGTTCCTGTCGGCTCAAAGCCCGGATGTGATTGAGTACATCACTAGCCAACCAGATCCTTATGCAGCTTTACAAGAGCATGAGCATATCCGCTCTCAACGTGCCCGTCCAAATACTAAGCCTGCAACCGTTAAAACTCGTGAACTAATAGAGAAAAACGGTGACTTCATGAAAGCGTTCGACATCGCGGGTACGCCGGGTATTGTCTATGTTCAAAATGGAAAGGCTAAGGTGGCTGGCTATATGAAACCTGCGCAAATGCAGGAATTCATAAAAATGATTGAAAGCCAAAAATAACCAATATGACCCGCTTTCTAGCGGGTCAAACATATCAACAAAGCAAATAACGCTAGTGGACGTAAAATCACTATGGGAGAAGGCATGAAGGCCTTGAAGGTTCAGTTATTAGGCATATTAGCCACTGTGTGTTTATTTAACTCCATGAGTGCATCTGCTCATGATACTACACCCAACAACGTAAGAGAGCTGACAACTGCCGAAGTAGAGCTCCTCGGGTCTGATATTGATAACAATGGTGTTCGAGATGACATCCAAGAGTATCTAGAAGGTCGTTACTCTGGGTACCCGATCATTCGTCATGAGATGGAAAGGTATTCAAAAGCAATTGATAAGCTGATGATCGGTAGAACAATCAAGGAGCGGTTGGAGGCATATCAAGAAATGGATTCAACCAAGTACTGTGCGTTTGGCTGGGGGTACACCGAAGATGAATTCACAGTGCATGTATCACAAATTTACGACATGCAAGTAAATACGCCGCAAAGAATACTGGCTGCCAGTCGCGCCGAGCGTTCAATGAGAGGGTTTGAACGCCCACAATATCGCACTAAACCTTACAAAGAATACTGCCATCAAGAAAAATCATCACAAAACTAAAAATTAGGGCTTGCACATTCAAAGTTTAGCGTTATAAATGTGGAAAGTCCTGATTAATAGGGTGGAAGCTTGGAATTCAAAATGATTGATACCGTCATAGCAAAGGGGATTAACCCAGATATGACGACCAACGTCCTTGTTTCCCCACTACCAGCAGAATTGAAGCAAAAAATCGTCGATTCTGGCTTATGTCTGCCTAATCGATGCTTCGATAACAGCTGGTCGATAGTGATGAATGATTTGTTCCCTGGTGCGGAATACGTTTTAGCCTTTGCTTGTCGAGTGCTTCCTGTTGAGCACTCGATCATTTGTGTTAATGGCAAATACTACGATCCGACATGGGAGCTGCATTTGGGAAATATAGGGACTAAATACGTAATGCTGGCTAAGTGGTCTAAGAAGGAGTTACCCGAAGTTGCCAAAAAAGCAAAAGGTCATGATGGGTATTTATATCCTCCAATGGTCCGATTTTTGGAAACTAGTCATCATTTTAACAAGTTATTTTTACGCTCAAATGTATGTAAGGTTTGAAAAATGCAAGTACACGATTTTCTGTCAGAACAACAATTAAATTGCATCCGAGAGAAGGTTTCCCAAGGGATTGCCAACATTCAAGAAAGACTAAGTTCAGAACAGAACACATGCTTGTCAGAAGGCGTGAGCATGCCTGACCCGACAGACCGAGCAACTCTTGAGACTGAACGTAGTTGTGGTGCAGCTTTACGCAATCGTGAAGAGAAACAATTGCTTAATCTACGTAAAGTACTCGGCCGTTTAACGCATAAACTGGATGAATTTGGCTTTTGTGAAAGCTGTGGAATAGAGATCGATTATGACCGCTTGCTGGGTGTTCCTACAGCTGTGAAGTGCATGGAGTGTCAGCGAATTGAAGAATACAAGAAAGGCCAAATGCATTAATCGCATTGCGATCAGCTAAATACAATGAAGGGTTATTAAATGACATTAACTAAGCGTGATTTAGGAAGAAGTCTCCAAGAGGTATTGCCCGTAGCGTCCCGCGAGGCAGAATCCTTGGTCACTGATATTTTTCAACAAATTAGTGATGAACTCCAGAATGGTAACGAAGTAAGTTTGCATGGTTTTGGCCAGTTCCGAATTCTTGAAAAAAATTCTCGTCCGGGGCGCAATCCAAAAACGGGTGAAGCTTGTGATATTTCAGCCCGTAAAGTCTGTGTTCTTAAACCTGGAACCCAACTGAAAATCTCAGCTAAAAATAATGCCAAGAAAATGGCTGTTTGCATGTAATTCTAGTTACAACCATTTCCCTCAATAACATCAAATAACGCCACTTTTTATTAAAAAGTGGCTACTTTCATGCGCCTTCAATTCGCCAAATCATGTTGATTAATTGCCCTTACAAAGTGGGTTTTATTCACCATGCGGCATAGTTCAATTCAGTAAAGTACTGTTGACTTTTAGCTCTTTAACTGGTGCTTACATGAAATCCACAAACATCAAAACCTTAGCGGTAGCAATACCCTTAGCTTTGTGGGCCAGTCACGCCGTTTCAAAATCGATTCTTGTAACAGGTTCGATTGAGGCGGTATCACCAAAAGTATCTTTACCCGTACTAGGGGACCAACAAGCTTACGTCAACCCTTTCCAAATGGTTGCAGAAGAAGCTGACGGTTCCGGTTGTCAACTTACGGGAGATCCTAGTGTGGCGAAAGCTGACCACGGGGATAGTTTAGTCTGTTTGTTTGAATGGACCGAGCTACCGTCGGGGATAACAGCTGCAGGGATGGCCGTAGATGGTTATCTGTTGAAGGAAGGTGCTAACCAGTTCGGTTACTCCATTTCATACTTCTCAGGTACAAATCTAGACAAAGTAGAAATTATATCAGATGCAATCAACGTAAACGCGGTTGCACCGATCGCCCCTGACTTCACCGGGGTTAAAACTACGTTAAGTCATGGAGCCTTTACTGGCCTCCAAGTGACTAACTACAACAAAGCGTCTGGAATTTCAAAAATCCAAGTTTCAGCAGAATCTAGAGACTACCGTCAAGTTGCGACTGTCGACGGGCTAGGTTCATGTATTATTGAAATTGGTAACACCGCCTGTGATATTAATGCCGGTTCAAGAAGCATTGGTGTTGAAGGGCAGGTTACTGGCCAGACAAAATACAGTCTAACGATTGACTCACTAAACGGCTATTTTGAATCTAAAAACAAAGTCGTGCCAGAAGACTACGTAATGAAATGGGACTACCGTACCCCAGAAGCGAAAGGTCTTTATATCCAAGCTCGTTCAAAAAGTAGCGCGACAACTGATAAGTATGACGTTGAAGGCGTTAGCGTAGTTGTTGAAAACGAACAAGCTAAGCTGATTGTTGATACACCACACTTTGGGTTATCCGGTAGTTGGTGGGTGCCATCCGCTAAACTTGAGTTAACACCAGACCCTGATTTTGAAGCTTTGATCCCGGTATTTACTGTGGACGGTTTGAACGTGGTCGAAACTCAGGAAATGGTATCTCAGCCGCAGGAGAACTTTGTCCTAAACGCAGTCGGTACGCCAGAGGTTCGTGACGGAAAGTATATCTTTACGTATGACCTTCACTCGGTTGCAGATGGTCAATTCCTTCCGATTGTCACGTTAACGGACCAATACGACAACAAGATGACGAAGCAATATCCATCAGTTACGTTAGACCGTAATCCACCTACAGTGCAGGTAATGTACAAAGGGCAGAACTTCATCAATGAAGGTGACGTCTACTTCTTTGAAAACATGGCCATCATCGCGTTGGATACTTTCGATGGCGGTGCTGAGATTGTTTCGGCTAAAGTGAATGGTATTTCATTAGAGTTGAAGGGCGATAGTAAGTACATTAAATATCCACAAGCAGCCTCGTTGAACCTTACTCCTGCTAAAGAGTATCCGTTTGAAGTGACTGTTAAAGATACTGCCGGTAACTACTATACCCAGTCATTCATCGTTAACTACATGCCAATGGACTACTCATTGGATGGATCTGATCTTGATTACTACAAGAAAGTTCAAAGATTGGACTTGGAAGTTGACCAGATAAAAGGTAACACGTGTGCTCTTTATAGCTCAGAAGAAGAGCTGCATGAGCGTGACTTCCGTTATGGTGAATCAATTCGTTGTTGGTTGGAGTGGACTAACTTGCCACCTGGCACTGCCGGCTCATATATCCGCGGCATTCATTCTTTGACAGGTAGCTTTACCATGTCATCTGATGAAATGACCAACGAAGTGGGTTATCGAGTATGGATGTACGATAGCAATGGCAACCATTCGCTAGCTGCAGAAGAAAGTGCGGTAATCAACGTTGGCGAAGTGGATCCACCAGCACTTACAGTGAAGCAGGATAAAGTGATCAGCGAAAACCTTTTCCCTGTAGAACTGGACGGTAGCCGTTTCACTACAGCGATTGCTAAAGGTGTGAATGCTGACCTGCAACTCGTCGTTAATGATGGTTCAGAAGAAACTACGACTCTTGCGGTTCAACGTAACGGCCGTACTACAAGTGTTTCTGCTTATGACACGCTTGAGGTACCAGCAGGTAAATTGTGGGCGAGAAAGCAATTCAATGTTAACGCTAAGTACTCTTTGGACTCATCTAAGAGCACAAAAGTTGACCTAGAAACTGTTTATGTTCCATCGCGTCGTATTCGTAGCCGTATTTCTACAGATGATCTGAGAACGTTGGACACAGTTAATTCAACTGTAACGATGAAGCTTGGTATCTACGACAGTGATAGCCGTGACTTTGTATACAACAAAGAAACAATGGGTGATTGGAAAGTCTACCTTGCTATTGAACGTCGTGATAAAGAAACACGTGAGACTTACTACGATAAGATTACTGATGTTAAAGACTTCTCTGGCCAATCAGTTACTTTTGACCTTGATGTTAGCGATGTTGGTTATGGTTCATACCGTTTTATCGGTGTTGCTGAACTGCAATCACCAGTTGATGGTTACACTCGTACAGTACTTTCAAACTCAGCGTTCTATCGAGTCCTTAAAGGTGGCCCGATTGATGGTGAAATTAAGACGTACCGTATTGCGGCGCCAGTGCCTTTCACCGCGTCTGTAACGTACCAACCAGAAGAACGTGAAGACCGTGAAGCGATGGGTGACATCACTTGGGAAATGTCTGTAGATGGAACCAATGACTGGAAAGTCATTGATGAATACCAAGGTTCACCACGTCTACGTCAGGTAATTGATAAAGCGGCACACTACTTTGTGCGTGCAACTGTGAAGAACAAGCTTTCAGGCGCTATCAGTCGAACCGATACACTTGAAATCCTGGGCTATGAAGTTCCAGATCTTAAGTCAGATGGTCCGATAGCTCTGTATGAGGGTGAGAAAGGGACAGTAACGCTTTATGACAATGGTGAGTTGGCTAACGAGCTTAAAGGTAAGATCGAATGGTCATTCGATGGTGATAACTGGGAAGAGGGCGGCAATACTTTAGACATCGTTGGTACAGGCGATCGTATGAAGATTTGGAGCCGTATGTCTTACTTCAATAATGAATTGGCAGAAGATAAGCGTTACGACGTTTACCGACGTCAAATATCAGTGAAGAAGCCAAAACCAGTTCGTATCTCAATTCAACAACCTCGGATTGTTGAAGCGGGTGTACCGGTTGAATTGAATGCTGTAGTTCGGTTGGCCACAAGTCAACTTAAATCAGAAGTGGTGAATCAGTGGATTCTACCTGATGGTACTATTGTTGATGGAACTAAGCTGACTTACACCCCAACTGAATCGGATGCTGCACTTGGGCATACTGACATTACGTTCGTCTCTTGGGTTAAACAGCTTAAGGATGATACTTATGCTACTAAAGACTTGAGCATCCGTACTTGGAAGTATGAATTCCCTGAGTATCGATTTGATGTGAACTACCGAACTCGCTATGCACCAGTAAGTGCAACAGCAATTGCTCGTAAGCTTGAAAGTCAACCAGTAGCTGTTGAGTATACCTATAACTTCTTGAAGTTTGATGGTATGGAAGTCGACCGCCAATCAAATGAGCGTTTGTACTTCTCAGCAACGAAACCTGGCTTACACCAGCTGACTGTTGTTATCTCGGACGATCGCGGTAACTCGAAAGAGATTACTGAAATCATGGAGGTTCTTGAGCCACCTGAAACTAAGATCGAACTGACAGCTAACTACAGTACTGAGTTTATGCGTGACCCGTTAGATGCGTCGATTCGAGCTCGCGTAGAACTAGGCCATCCTGATGATCGTGTAGATACCTATGAATGGTACCTAGATGATGTATTACTCGATGACCAAACTTCTACAAGGGCATATATCGAGGGTATGACCGAAGGCAAACACCAAGTCAAAGTTAAAGTAACTTCTGAGTTTGGTATTGTTCAAGAGCAGCTACTTGATGTTGAAGTCGCACCAAACAAGGCGCCGGTATGTAATATCACATACAAGCAGTACAGTAGTACGATCGCGGTTCAATCAGGTTGTGTTGACCCTGATGGTGATATGGCAACGCATAACTGGTTTGTTGATGGTGAACTGGTGCACGTCCATGCAGATAACCTCTCTGTAGCGGGGCGTCCTGGTAAGTCGATCCACTTCCGAGTTGTTGGTTACGATGATAGTGGTGATAAGTCTGAGGCCACTTTGGTAGTTACACCAAACTAATCAGGCATAAATAGAAAAGGGCATCGATTCGATGCCCTTTTTATTGCCTGCTAAATACGAAAAAAGCCGGGCAAAGCCCAGCTCATTCGGAGGGAACCACCCCTCGTGATTATGTCGGAGGACACAATCGGTGGGGACAACCAAATCCCCGATTTGCAACACTGTGGAGGAGTCGCAAAACTTTTAATTCTTTTCGCCCATACTGCCGGGCTGATGTTTGTAATATCCCATAGTGAAAACGTTCCGCAAGCATTTTTTTAAGAAATTTACCCGATTGGTTAAAAACTAACTGACTTTGATTTACTTGGCCTAGATAGGTGCACTTAATCGCCACGGTGGATGTGGGTGAGTGACAGAATCAATGCCATTAATTCATGGGTGTTGAAGATGTCGGAACAGTCAGCAGTTATTCCAATAACAGGAAAACTAACAAGCAAACGTAAAGAGCGGATATTCAAACCGCTATTAACGGGCGTTCTTTGCACGGCTGCAGTAATGGGATTCAGTTCTCGATATACCTTGTTACCGCCAGTTAGTGATTATCCATGTATACCTGGTCGACTATTTATCATGGATAGATCTGATCAGAATGTTGGGGTAGGTGACCTTGTTACCTTTAGGTCCAAAGATACAGTGTTATTCCCTGATGGAACTCTCTTCACCAAAATTACCGTAGGCGCGCCGGGCGATACAGTCATTGTGAATCGCAATGAAGTTTTTAACGGACGTCACAACTACCACTCAGATGTTAGTGTCACCGCTGATTATCTAAAAGTTACCCTCGACTCATTATCCCGAGAAGAACATCTCACAAGTGGAAAACTTTTCGCGCTCGGAACCTTGCCTGGATCACTTGATTCAAGATTTTGGGGAACCGTGGATATAGCTAGTCAGGTGGTTGGAAAATCATATGTCATTTTTTAGAAAGAAACTGGGCGCGGGAATACTCTTGGGCCTCACCGCTAGTTCGTCATTCGCTGCGCCGACGCTGACAACAGAAGACATGGCCACATTTGAGCAAAATAAAAAGCTCATTCAACAGTCGAAAAAGATGGACGCACCGAGCTGGCTGCGTCAATACGATGCAAGTGCTCCCGTAGAGAGTGCACCGGAAGGTGTAAAACGATGGATACCTGCAGCGCAACAGATTGGTGATGATAGTCATTCATTCATCGAGAAAACTATCCAAGACACCTATAAGGTAGTGGATAAAAGTAAGATCCGTACTATCGACATGAAGCCTCGCCCAGATAGCCCATTGAAAGAAGGTGAAGAGCTGTATTACTTCGTATCTTTCTCCCAACCGGTATCTGAAATTAAAGACATCCTGAAAACCGCTTCGGAAGTTGATGCTCGCGTGATTCTTCGCGGCATGCGTCCAGAAGACAAGATGGTTAACCAAACGGCCGCGGCGATGTATGGCATTGCCAAGGAGTTTCGTCCAACGCCTAAAGTATCCATTGATCCACGACTTCATAAAGTGTTTGGCATTACCCAAGCGCCGGCAATGGTGTACCGCAATAGTAAAGACAATCATATCGTTTCAGTTAACGGCGTTGCTTCGTTGGATTGGTTCTTAGAAAAGGCGCGAGATAGTAAAAAGACTGAAAATCTAGGGGTAGTCTCCACTACTTACGACATCACCGAACGCGATGTAATCGAAGAGATTCAAGAGCGTGTTGCAGCAGTAGACTGGGATGCTAAACGTCGCAAAGCAATGAATCGCTATATTCAAAATCTCCCTGACTTCCTCATACCGACAGCTCAAGAAGATGCCATTTATAAGATTGACCCTCGAGTCCAGTTCCATAAAGACGTTAAGGCGAAAGATGGCACGTTGTTGGCGACCAAAGGGCAGGTTGTAAACCCAATTGACCATTTTCCCGGTATGAGCCTGACCTTGTATATCTTTGATGGATTAAGTGAGCAGCAGCGCGCACTCGTCCATGAAGAGATTAAAAACGGTTATGGAAAGATCGGCCTGATGACTTCTCGAATCGATAAAGAAGAAGGTTTTAAGTTCATCAGTGATTTGAGTAAAGAATACAAGCAACAAGTTTACATGCTTCAAGAACGCATGATTAATCGATTCCAGATAAAAAAACTGCCGGTACAAATTTATTTAGGTAACGGTGAAATCGTTGTTAGAGAGTATGGCGTTAGGGCTCAGGAAGACGCCCTTATGAAACAACGAATGAAAGCTGGGATAGAGCCAAATACGGTCACTGTGACGGGTACTGAGGTAGTAGAAACACCCTCAGTAGTAACTAAGTAAAAGAATAAATGAGAAATTAGGGAAACGACATGAGATTTTTATTAACAGTAGGTGTGTCTTTTGTAGGTGGTGTTTACTTTACTTTAGCGAACCCAAGTCTTGGCCGAACAATTACCTCATATGCAGACATTGTGATAGCTCAAGCAAGTGCTTTATTAGGTGGCTAACGATGTCCTTAATAAGAAAAGCAAAGCGGTTTCTGGCCCAGTTGGTTCTCGCTACATCCATTTTTTGCACGGTAGCCTCACCAGCACTAGCCGAAGAGGGGGCATCATTTCTTAGTGATGCCGCTTGCCCGGACACAAAATACTTCAATAACTTGATCAATAAGTTCTGTTGGAGCTGTACATTGCCATTTAACTTGATGGGGTTCTCTTCTGAACCGCCAGATGGTGCGAATACTGATGCCATGTGTTATTGCCAAGATGAACTTGGTGTACCAGAGCTGGGATTTAGTGTGGGCTATTGGGCGCCCGAACAGATTATAGAAATCACAACGACGCCTTGGTGTAGTCCTACCCTTGGAGGAACAATGGTACAGGACGACCTAACCAGCATGGGAACGACCGGGGGAGGGAAAAAAGCCGATAGGACAACGATGGCCACGTTCCATTACAATTACTTCGCCAACCCCGTATTTAAAATGCTGTCGATGTTCATGATTCCTGAGTGTGACAAAGACCCTGGCATAGTCGACCTTGATCTTTTATACATGTCGATGCTCGATATTACGTGGTACGACGATATGTTGGCAATGGTATTTAACGCGGATGCAACGGCATTTGCAAATCCCGTAGCTCAGGCAGTTTGTATGAAAGATTGTGCTGTGTTGACGGCTACGTCAGACCCGTCAGATCAAAACTGGTTCTGTGCTGGTTGTGAAGGAAATATGTATCCATTCACTGGTAACGTTACGACAGATAACAACCCAATCCGTACTAGTAGCTTGATTGTTACGAGGGCACTAGCGTCAATGCACCGTAGGGGGCTCGCTCGGACTACCTATGGCGAAGATGCGATGTGTGAAAACGTGTATAGCCCGATGATTCCAAAACCCATGTATAAGGTCAGTATGGCTTGGCCAGTGGCCGAGGTGGACAGTTTGGGGAACCAGATTACAGACTCTTGCTGTCATCCTCTTGGAGATTTTTGGATGAAGTGGGGCTTAGGGCGTATGGCTGCTGGCGGGGGGAAAGATAATACATTTGTGTACAATATCTTCCGCTACAACGATTGTTGTGTACGGTACTACTAACCCTCTAATGAATGCGATGTTTGACATCGCATTTTTTTTAGAAAAATCCTATATGGAATTGTATTTTGTATGCTGCTTACGCATTCAATAAGTCCATCTAGTTAGGGGCACTTAATTGAAATGCGTGACCCCAAAACCTGACAGACTCCATTGATAAAATTTTATCTGGAGTCACCATCCTCGTGTTCAAAAAATCCTTATCAATGGTGCTGGTGGTAACGTACTTAACGAACCTTATGTCTGCAGCGTATGTTGGCATATTGATCGGAATGTTGACGGCTTCCACTCCAAGTTTTGCAGCACTGTCGCTAGATACGCCTATACAAATGGATTACAGCTGTCCATCTGGTTACACGCTGACTGGCGGTAAATGTATCAAGAAAGAAGTCCGTTCTATAAGAGAATCTTGCGCTTCTGGCTACAGTCGCTCTGGAGACAGTTGTATTAGAAACGAGTCGACATCGGCCACAGTTATTTGTGCAACAGGTTTTACTTTTGATACCGCTCAGTTTCCTAACCAATGTTCAATGCTTGCTGGCCGGGATAGTGTGGAAGAAGGCAGTTGCTCAGATCGATTTGAAGGAACTACTCGAGTTGGGACAGCATGTTATTACGTGGAAGCACCGGAAGAAATTAAATGCCCGGCCGATGCTGCGAACGCTACTCCCACAACAGTGAATATGAGCTGTAGTAGTGGAGCTCAAATCATTGGTGAATGTAATAGCAGTGGTACTGCGTACACAACACCAGATATGCGTTGGAAGTTAAACGCACCAGCATTTATGTGTTCTCGCACATTGTATAAAGGTGTAGAAAAAGCATGTGATAGTGGTTTTTCTATGGAAGGCGATGCGTGTACGCGTACTTTGTCCACGGTTCCTAGTTCTTCTTGTAAAGCGGGATACTATCAGAAAGGTAATCAGTGTTTCCCTGGTGAAGCAGAAGAAACCTGCGGGGCAGGTACAACCATGCGTTATGGTGTGTGCGTTTCACCGAGCGGCGAACTATCGTGTCCTAGCGGTCAGTATTTAGAAGCTGGTTCAAACCTATGTGTTAAAAATCGGACTGACTCAAACCCCGCGACATTCGATGACAATGATTTTAGCTATTTCTTCAATCAAGGCTCTGAATTAGGACGAAACACAGCAAGCACCATCTCTATGCCATCTATAAGTGGATCCGGTGGCACAAGTGGTATCAACGTAAGTGCTGAATTCATGGATAACGAAACCAAGCTATCTAATGAAGATTTGTTTAAAGCTATTTCTAGTGGCGGTGTCGATACAAACAATGGATTCTCAGCGCCAGATGGTACTTACCAAGACGAAGAAGCTCAGAGTCAATTCATCCGCGGTCAAATCAGTAGTAATCAAGAATTTTTGGATTCATCTGGCGAAGTAGAAGGTGATTCGAGTGAGGAAGTAGTCGATAACACTAACCACTCAGCATTAGCGTATGGCGCTTTGATGGATGCCCGTAATCAGAACCCTGCACGTAAACTCAGCCGTGACTCGGCAATGTTCCAAGTTAGCCGAAATACGGTAACTGATGCATTTACAGGGCAGGGGGCATATTTCGGTGACTGTAGCGCGGAGAGTACTACATATCAGGAACTAGACCCGACCAAAATTATTACTAACCGTGCAACTTGCATGAAGCCAAACAAAAACAATCAATCAGGTTGTATCGTTGACCGCAAGTTATTGAAGCCGACCTTAAATATTATTGAAGGTGCAGATAATGCCAGTCTATCAATGTGTGGTGAGGATTGTGTAAGGCTTACTCTAGGTAAAGAAGGGGATGACTACCTTCACCAAACAGGTTCGTGTGGTATCTACAAAGAGAAAATAGCGATTTCTCTTGTAAAAGGTAATGCTGTAAAAAAAGCAACCGTGTTGACGGGTAGTTATGACGACCAATTCCGTCTGAAAGCCGATGGTGAGATGTTCTATAACGGTGTTCACATGGGCTTCCCGACGGAAGATGGTTTCCCAACAACAGCTACTGGATGTGAACAAAACACAAGCCGTACCGTACCGAGATTTGATGCGACTAAAGCATTCCAAGATGCATTCGCAGACGATGACCGCATTGAATTCGACTATCAAGTTGGTGTGGGCGGTGATGGTGAAGCCTATGCAGTTGTTGAACTTATCTTTGAAGATCCGGTTCGTACACACTGGGAAGAGCGATTCGACTATTTTCCAGAAGGCTGTAATGAGCGTTTAGAAGAGCCCGATAGCTACTGCACATCTGGCCCATTCCAATGTGATGATGAAGTTGAATGGACAATTATCGATTTAGGTACCTGGGGAACCGAAGATTCAAATGGTAAATGGGAAACCACAAATGATAAAAATACTGTTAAACAAACGATCAATGGTAACCCGACCAGCTATCTCTCTGAATATTCCTATGAGTTGAACTCGTTTAAAGGCTACATCAAAGTAAATACTGACGAAGACGATGACTATATTGGTTTCGTCTTTGGAGTACCTGAAAAGGGAGCGGATCTCACAGATCCTGACAATAGTTATTTTGTTGTTTCATGGAAACAAGGGAATCAAGAAGGCGCGGCAAAAGGACTGGTATTGGCCAAAGTTACAGGGCCAATGGGTGTAATACCGAAAAAACATCAATTATCCAAGGATGATGGAACATATGAAGTATTAGCGACTAATTTGGGTACCGGTTGGGCAGACAAAAAAGAATACGAGTTTCAACTCGATATTGAGCCTGAGCATTTTACTCTGTCAATCAATGACAAGGTATGGATTGACACTGATGGAGAGTTTCATAGTGGTCGTGTAGGTTTCTACAACAGTTCACAAAGTGATGTTAGCTACTCCCAAGTTAAGCAACTGTATCCTGCAGGCCTTGGTCGTGATGCGAAATACTTGTTTGCTCCACTATGGGACGGCGCGGCGAAATTCCCAGTATGTATGTCAGCACACCGCGAAGACTACGTTTGTGATCCGCTAAAAGGCAAGTCACTTTCTATGAATGGCGGTAGCTTCTCATTTAGTGACATTATCCATCTCGATGACGGTTGCGCTGTTTACGACGAAGACGATTCGTGTGACGCGGTATCTCAAGAGTGTGTCGAAGGCTGGTTAGATGAAGAATCAGGTACCTGCTATGCATGGAACGTAACTTACGAATGTCAGGATACGAGCAACGCAGTTATAACTAAAACTCGTTCAAATAATACGTGTTTAACAGAGCAGAACTGTATTGATGGTTCATGTACAGTACGTGCTGATGAAACCAATCAAGACTTTACTAATGCATTAACCACTTACGCGACCATGAATGAGATTGGTTCTACAAAAGAATGTTCGGATCCAAGTGATGTAACATCATGTGAAGTGTTCAGCGGTGAAGCACGTTGGTGTGGATGGGACCAGCTCAAAGTCAACGACTGTTGTGAGCAACCGTCTGGGGTAAATACGCTGAACGTATTTAAGCTAGGGCAGAACCTTTACACGGTTACTGGATACATGGCATCTGCAGAAGGTGCCTTCGGCGGCACGGCGATTCAAACTGGTCTTGAAGCTGCCGGCCAAGCAGTTGAGGGGGCATGGGATACTCTATCAAGTAAGGCAGTAGATGTAGGTAAAAGTGTTTGGAATACAGTTTCTAGTAAGTTAACAGGGGCGGTCGGTAATACTGCTGGTAATACTTCTGCTAACCTAGTCTCAAACACTGGTAGTGTAATTGGTAACTTCTCGAGTTCAGTAACCACGGCGTTATCAAACTTTAAAAATACCCTGATGCAGAAAATTTATGACATGCTTCCTGAAACATTGCAGAACGCGATTAACTCAGCCGCAACGTCAATAGGTGGTAGTGGTGCCGCTGCAACAGGGGCAACCGCAATGAACACAATTGCCACGTCAGTAATGAACGTGATCAGCTTCATTGGTTGGGTATATGCAGTCTATCAATTGGCAAAACTGGCATACACAATGTTGACGGCATGTACCGAAGAAGAAGAAGACATGGGAGTTCAATTACTCGGTAAGAAATGTTTTAAAACTCACCATGAAGACTGTGACAAAGTATTCGGTGTTTGTACTAATCGTGCAAAAGATTTCCATTGTTGTTATGAAAGCGTAATTAGTCGAATCATCATGGAACAAGCCATTGTACAACTTGGATGGAGCGCTAAATCGTTTAGAAACGAAATGGGTTGTCGAGGGCTAAAGATCTCTGAGCTCAGCAAAGTGAACTTTTCAAAAATTGACTTCACTGAATGGGTAGAAATGATGGCCGAGTCAAATGAACTGCCAATAGATAAATCAATGGAAGATATAACCGGCGGGAACATTTCTAACGGATTTGGCCGATCAGATGCTCTCGAACGTAACCAAGAACGTTCAGTCGATAATGCCTGGGTTCAACGTCGAGAAGAGATGGAAGAGGCTGATGTAGGAAATAATGTAGATTGTACAACGCGGCCAAGACCGAAGAGTTGTGAGCAAGGTGCGTTCACTCCGAATCAGTAAATAGAAAAACAAGGCGGCCCTCGGGTCGCCTTTTTAATACGTAACTGAAAGTAATGTAAGTTAACAACTAAGAGTAATTTGAATGCATAAGTGAAAGTAACCCATACGCGTAACTGAAAGGAAAATAAATGCGTAAGTGAAAGTAATGTAGTTGCGTAACTAAGAGTAATTTAAATGCGTAACTGGGAGTGATATACTTTTAGCACTCACTGATAATTTAAAAGATGGACACAGTTATGGCTAAAACCGGTAATGAAAAACTTGCAGAGGCGTTAAGAGAGGCGTCTGCAGTTCGAGCGGGGAACATCGTTAATAGTAGTAATCTTAAGCCTACAACGCGAACCTTATTGGTGTCCGAAGGGTATCTAAAACAAATAGTTCGAGGTTGGTATCTGTTCGATGCAGACATTACAGTACAGAAAGCTGGTGAGTCAGCTCTGTGGTACCAATCCATTTGGCAGTTCGTTGGCCAATACCTGCAAGAAGCATACGGTGACGATTACTGGCTAAACCCGGAAGCATCCATCGATATTCATACGGCAAACAACTCTTTGCCAAAACAGCTAGTAGTATTTACCAGTGAGGGGGCAACAAAAAATATTGTATTGCCAAACGACATGAGTCTTATGGTGATAAAGAAATCTGGTAAGCCTACTCACATCACTGAATACCAAGGTGTACGGGTGCTTACACTTGAGTTCGCGTTGGCCGGGTTAGCTCCCACAATTTACAGGTCTAATCCTTTGGCTGTGCAAATCGCACTTGGACAATCTGACGTTAATGCAGTTGCAGACAGTTTACTCGTTACTAAGAACGTTCAATCGGCCAATAGATTGATTGGTGCGTATCTCGAGATTGGTCGTAAAGCTGACTCTCGAAACCTTACAAACATTATTACTGCTGCTGGGCTATCACCAATTAAGGGTGAGAACCCTTTTGAAGTGCCGGTCATTAAAATTGGTAATAAACGTCAAGAATCTGCGGCGGCTGTGCGCGTTCGTTTGCTATGGCAAAAGCTGCGTGAAGATGTAGAGCGGGTGTTTACCGATAAGGCATCTACTGACTTCTTTAAGAGCACTCTCAATGAACTGCTAGATTCAATGGATAAGGTATACGTATCGGATGCTTATCACTCGCTGTCCATCGAAGGATATGTTGTTACCGAAGAACTGATTAACCGTGTAGCAAATGGCGAGTGGGATTCAGAACACATAGCCGCAGACAAGCAACAAAGAGATGCACTGGCAGCGCGAGGTTATTATGAAGCATTCCAAGCATTACGAGGGTTGATTCAAGAGGCGCACGAGGAAGGAGCAGAGGACTTAGATCTGGAGTACCTTATCGATGTCAGCATAACTCAAATCTATACCTCTTTGTTTAAGCCTTGTGTTACGGCTGGCATCATTAATGAGCGTGATCTTGCTGGCTACAGAAAGGGGCCGATCATGATTAGGACATCACGCCATATGCCACCACAAAGTGAACATCTCATGGACTGTATGGACGCGCTAAAAGAGCTTATTGTGGGTGAGCCTAATTTTGTTGTAAAAGCTGTTTTAGGGCATTTCTTCTTGGGATACGTACACCCATTTCCAGATGGGAACGGACGTACTAGCCGATTTCTAATGAATTTCATGTTTCTTCTTGGTGGTTATCGTTGGACGGTGGTGCCAGTAACGGAAAGAACTGCATATCTTGACGCATTAGAAAGCGCATCGATCGATTGTGATGTGGTGCCATTTGCTAAATTTCTACACAATGTGATGCCTGACTGATCAAAAAAGGCGACCCGAATGTCGGTCGCCTTTTATCAATGTGTTTAGAGTTCTATTTCTGAACTTTCACAAAGAAGTTAGGAACACCTTTGCGAATTACAAATGGAGTATCTTGGCTTACTAAAGGCTTATCCGATGGAGAAAAACGGTTAAGGTGTTCTGCTTTGTAGCTCATTGCTGGTACGTAAGCTGAAACCATGTTTGTTTCGATAAATGGTAGGAATGTAGCCGTGTTCAGTAGTCCATCTGTCAAACGCACAATAATGTATCGATCAGCTTTTACGTCAGGGTTAAATGGAATACCTGATTCTTTAGTCGCATAGCGAACTACATCAACTGAATATTTAGGGAATAGGTTGCATTCACCATATTTAGCATCGCCGTGCATTACAGGCCAGCATGCACCACCTTTAACACGGTATGAGCCATCTTTGTAGCTAACAAACTCTGTTGGGTGTTCCATTTGCTTATTGAAATCAGAAGCAATGAACATATCCGCAGCAGGCTTTAAATAGTTAGTCTTTAAGTAATCATCAAGAGCCGCTTTGTTGGTAATATCAATGTTATCGGCAGGGATCCAAGCAATAATTTGAATAAAATCGGCTTGTACGTTACCACCAGCGTTGATGATCGCAGCCATACCAAGACCGCCCAAGGCGCCTATGCCACCACCAGCAAGAAAACCTAATCCAGCACTTGCACCATAGCCTACTTTGTTATCATAAACATCTTTCGCTACTACTGCGTCCTTAATATCAAACGGAACATAATCGTAACCAGATTTCAGAGTTTGCATTGCTACTGAGTCTGACGTGTTTAATTGCAAAGGTGTTGGGTCGATAGCTTTGTTACTCGCACAACCAGAAAGAGCCAAAGTTAGTGCAGCCATTGCAGGTACAAATAGTTTCTTCATTGGTAAATCCTTTAACGTGTGTTTTATGTCGTTGATATTTAAATGCTATAGCCTATTGCAGATCGTGCAATACTGCTCGGTGAAGAAAATTAAGGGGCACTGGAAATATTCAACCGACGAATGATACGTAACTACGGTTGCACATCAACAAGTAATTTCAGTTTTTGGGGTAAATTTAAATCAATTCTGTACGTTGTTGCCAAGCCAGATGAAAACGCTATTCATTGAACTCGTAAGATAATTCAATCTTGTTTATCATAAGCCAAACATTTAGAAGTACATGTGAGGTAATAGTGTCAGGATTAACAGAAGACCAACAACTGGTGGCTGATAGTGACGGCCATACTATGTGTTGTGCACTGCCTGGTAGTGGTAAAAGCCATACAATGGTGGCCTTAGCGGATAATCTGGTAAATAAAGACCCGTCATACAAATTGCTACTCATTACATTCACCAAAGCTGCTGCAGAGGAACTTAATGAGCGTCTTGCTCAGAAGATTCAAGGTAGTGGTAAATATCGCGCTAAAGCTGCAACGTTTGACTCTGTATTTGGGCAACAGCTAAGAAATGGTGGCCGAAATACTAAGAGAACCTTAGTGGGTGGTGAGCAATATAACTTCCTTGAAAGAGCAATGCGTCACGCTGGCCTGTCAATGGATATTGAAGAAGCAATGAATGCCATTGATACCTATGGACGGATGCTTAAGCCTGAACCAATAGGTGGGAAGGGGAGCAATCCGGGATGGTTAATTTATTTAGCATATTCGGACCTACTTAAGAAAAACAATTGCCAAGACTTTAACCTGATAGCGCGCTCAGCATACCTGGGTGTGCAAAACGGCACGTTGCCGCCGTGGGATGCAACCCATATCCTCGTTGATGAATTTCAGGATACGAGTGACATGCAGTATGCCTGGATCCAGATACATGGAGAAATGGGTGCAAAAATAGTGGTGGTAGGCGATGACGACCAATCTATCTACTCGTGGCGCGGGGCTGCAGGTTACCAGAATATGGTCAACTTTCAGGGTGACTTTAATGCGGTTGGTTACGTTTTGAAAATGTGCTTTCGCTGTCGGCCAGAAATACTCGCAGCCGCGAAAAGAGTTATCGAGTACAACGAGGACCGGGTATACAAAGATATGGTGTCCGGTAGGGAAGAGGGCGGCATAGTTAAACTCAAAGGATACTTAACGGCTGCGGATGAATTTCAGGGCATGGTACAAGCCATTACATCGGACAATCGCCAATGGGCTGTCCTTGGCCGTACCAACCGTATATTGGATGAAGCCGAAGGTTACCTAAAAATGCACGATATTCCATATCGTCGTTTAGGCGGTAAGAAGCTTTGGGATGATAATGTTGCGAATATTGTCCTCAAGTTGCTATGGAGTTTAGTACGTCCGAAAGACACTCGCTTCATTGGTGAGATCCTTGGTTGGTTGGGGGAAGATGAAGAAGCGATTCAAATGGTGACTCAAGCGTTAGCTCAAAAACGTACTTCCTTTGGTGACTTTATGCCACCAGCTTGGTTGGATTGGCGCCAGAGCTCTGAGCAATTACACCTCCATTGGAAAGACTGGGGGAGTGATACAATTACCAAGTCTGATTTGAATGTGCGGGTTAAAGCGATAGTCGATTTTCTTAAGATGCATCGCGGTGGGAAAAGTCGAGAAGCTAGGCTTATTGAACTGGTAGGAGACATCCTAATCAACCTTAAAGTGGAAGGTGGTTTTGTCGACCGGGTTGAATTGCTTTCAAAGAACTTAGCACCAAGCCAAAAGGGTGGGGATGAAGATACAGAACGTGGAGTTGTTACACTGTCCAGCCTTCATTCATCGAAAGGATTGCAGTGGGAGCAGGTTTGGATTTGTGGATCAAATCAAGGTGTATGTCCATCTAACAACTCGCTTGAGGAAGAATCAACGGGCGGTGTCCCGGAAGAGCGTAGGCTGTTCTATGTTGGAATGACTCGAGCAGTTGACGAACTTTATCTATCTTTTAACAGCGATCCTGATTCATCGGGAACGGCGAAGAAGAAAGAGCCATCTCAATTCTTAGCAGAAGGATTCCCCGAAGAATTGGCCTTAGCTGAGGAAAAACTACAGTTATTGGCCAAACAACGAAAAGATGAAGAACAGGAAGAGGCAGCATAAAATCCGTGGCGATTAAGTGGGTCTACAAAGTCGTATTTAATCGCCGCTGGTAAGGGTATTTATAGGTGCTTACGCTTTCAACGTGGGTTACTATTACAAGGTAAATTTCTTCTTTGGCATTAGCCCTTTCCCACAACTTTCCTCTCTTTTGAGAGACTTTGTTGGATTGTTTCAAGAAGAGCTGTGTTTTTTACTCACAACTGAATCCAAAGTAAGCTCGTTTGATAACTTTCAATCGTGATAAATACATAAATCTTATGTTCGCATAAGTAACTAAATATACTGCCGATTAGCTTGCCAGCTTCTCTGTAGTCATTAACAAAATTTGTTCTCATAAGGAGACTATGACTCTCCTTACGGGAAAAACTCATAGTATTCCTTTGTGCAAATTTTATTCATTTAAAATTTTCGGAGGAAATATTATGGCGTTTTTAGGATTGTTCGTTCTTGGTGTTTGTGTAATTGCTTTGCTTTACACCGGTGGTTCTGCTATCGAAAACAAGATTATTGAACACAAAAAGAAACTAGAAGAAGAAGCGATTATTGTACCAGAAATTGGTGGCTTCCTAGTTCATACCCACTCTGATGCTGAACGTGTTCACAACTTAGAAAAACTAACTGTGAGATTTGGTAAGCATGAGGGTAAGACATGGGCACAAGTTCCAACTGAGTATTTAACTTGGATGGTTCATGAAGATCACAAATACGTGCAACTTGCTCGTGTGATTCTTGCCGCTCGTCGTTCTGACTATACGTTCGTCTAACACCTAGTAGGTAACCACATTGCCTTTTAGGTGACGTGGTTTTGTTTTATTCAATTAAAGGAAAATACCATGTTACTTTTAGACATTATCGAAGCTATTACTGACGTCATTCTTTTGTTGTCATAGTAAAGCTCGTACTGTAAGGGTCGTACCTTATAGTGTTATGCACATTTTCACTTAGTGATTTTGTCATAACCGTTATGGAGCATATCTAGCTAGATGTAAGTTGAAGTTAACGCCTTTGGGCATTGGCTTTGGCTTACACTTGCTAGGTTTCTCTTTCAGGTCTACCACCTCAAGCGTTTTTACGCGAGAGCGTTTGAGGGTAGATCTGAATACAAAGAGAGGCATTCCATGACGACTGAAACCACACCTGAAACTCTAAACAGCACACTCGATACTGAATCAAACGTTTCATTGCATTACCGCGATAACGTAGTGAGCTTCCGAAAGAAAAGACCATCAACCACTATAAATTCTATGGCTAGAAAAAGTCATTTGCACCGCTGGGCTCGATACACAGAGCAGCCAGTAAAGTGCGCGGTTGTTGCAATTTCTATATAGGTCGCAGGGTTTCAGTTCGTCCTAGTTCGTTATCTTTATAACAAGCCTGGCAAGCTGCTTGGGGGAGGTTACTCTCCCCAGCAGTTCATTAATAAAACCAATTCAATCAAGCTGTTGGTCACACACCGACAGTTTAGGCGTTAGGCAGCAACTGTAAGACCTGACTAGCCACCGAATTTTTACCTGCACCTTAGTTGATTCATTTGCCTTTTGGCCTTTCCTCCCCATATTTTGGGATCGGGAATGTTGATGATCTAAGTGCTATCGTGACTTGTCTAATTGGATACTTTTCCTAACTGACACTATTACCTGTAATAGCATAAGTCACACCCCAAGTAGCTAATCTCACTACTCTAAAAAGAGATGTTTACTAGTCATTGACCAGCTATATAAATGGTCTTCAACCTGTCTTCAAGCTAACCACTTGTTGATAGATTTTACTTCCCGAACGGGTGGAGCTTTGTCCTTTACCTTTTTGGGTAAGATACTATATGCTCCGCTTACACGTTCAATAGCAAGCGTTTTAGCTTGTTTATAAACAAATCTGTGGAGCAACAAAATGATTAAAACAAACGAAAACACTGTTGGATTTGGTGGTACATGTGGTCGTGACTTGAAGATACTTGGTGGTAATAATGGACCTCGCTTTGGCGTTGTGTCTGTTTGTCAAACTACTTCATGGCGCAAAAAAGATGGACCCGGATTCAATGAGCGTAAAGTTTGGATGAATTTAAAACTTAACGATTATCAAATTCAGAAACTTGAACGCAATGGCGGTCTTTTTTCTGGTGATGAAATCTCTGTAAATGGTTTTCTCGTTCAGCGCAATGTAGGTGAAGAGGGTCATGTGATTACTGAGATTCAAGTTGAATCTATAGTGTCTCATATTCCTAAAGCACTTAGAGAGTTAGCTAAAGAGGCTGGTTTGAATTATTCATCTCAACCTCAACAAGCACCTCAACAAGCTGGTGGCCAAGGTCATTATGATCGTCAACCTCAGCAACATGCACCGCAGCAGCACGCACCTCAACGTGCACCGCAGCAGCAACAGCATTACAGCGCCCCTCAGAGCCCTGCACCGCAACATGCACCGCAGTACACTGATGACCAAATTCCACCACAACAAGGTGGAGATTGGGACGAAGAAGATTTTTATGGTAGCCGCCAACAGTAATAACTGACTGTTTGTCATTGCCATTGAAATTAAAACCTAAACCTAACCAACTTAAAAACCCATTTGGGAGATTTACTACTCCCTAATGGGGCAGTGATCTCCCTTTTTAAACCGACTGTGGAGGTCACCATGTCTACTAACAACTCTTGTAACTCAACCGATCCTAAACAAACAGCAGCTTACCTGAAACGTCGTTCGACGCGTCTACGTAAGAAAGCTCGTTTTGCTCGTGATGCTTCTACATGTGAACGCCTTATACATATGGCCGATCGTGCAGTAACTCGCGCAAACGAAATTTACTTTGCTGCTTGTTAAGGTGATGTCATGGCTAGTTTGATGTTTCAACTTGCGTCGTCCTGCAAAGGTCGAATCGAGCGGCACCGAACGGTAGGGGATAAGAATGCTCCTAAACGGATGCATATCTACTTTTCTCTTGATAGCCGGCAACGGTTTGTCATGACAGAAGAGAAAACAAAACAAGGCCGAGAATTTACAGAACTCAGAGAAGAGCAATTAGGCAAAAGTCTATGCGCTATCGAAGGGGAATGTATGCAAGAACTTGGCCTCGAGTAAATTTAGTAACTAAACCAATCTTTAATTAAACCAATCTGCCTAAGCAGGAATAACTCCTGCCAAAGCAGAAGTGTATTCCTCGTTTAAGCAGAACCAAAATTCTGTGGAGGAATTACACATGCAATACGACATCTTTGGTTCTATCGAAACTGCTTCTCAACCTAAACCACGTCAAGTTAAACCTAAAGCGAAGAAGAGCACCGCGCCTAAGAAACGCGTCACTGCACCTCGAGCTATGGTTGAAGACAAAGACGGTATCACAATGCGCCATGCCAATGCGTCACAGTCTATGCCTGATCACATGCTTTTGCTTTGCCCTGAGTACGATCCTGCAACTGATGAACTGTTACTTGATTGGGATGAAAACACATTGCTTGAACTATGGGATGGGATGTTACACGAACACCTTAAACAGCTACGTCAAACTAAACCTGGCTCAGCGACTCGTGAGGAAATCGTATCGTGGCAAGAAAGCGAATCCTTTAAGGATTTGTGTGCTGCGATTGGTTACCAACCTGACGATATTCGTGATGGTGTTCTTGAAGCGCTTCAAAACTACGACAGTGCCGCCCAGACTCGCAAAGTAATTAACATGCTTGTGAAGCTGGACCACAAAGTTGTAGATGAAGTAAATGAAATTGGCCTTTCACCGCGTGAATGTAATTCGCGTCGTTTTAAAGACCAATTAGCCGACTGGTTCTTGTCTGAGTTTCGCAAATGCAAAACCAGCAAAGCTAAGTGGGCAAAGGTAGCAACATTGATGCACTGTGACGAACTACGTGAACTAACCAGTAAAATCGGTATGGACATGGCAGGCGTTATCAACCGTATCAAACCAAAAATGTACTTTATTCAGAATCCAGAAGATTCTGAGTTCGACGTTTAATTAAACAACCAAAAACCAAACCAACCATGCCCAAAGGGGACGGCATAACTTCCCCTACGGGATAGTTGTGTTTGTCCTCTGCGGGTTTCTAAATCCTGTGGAGGAATTTTAAAATGACTAATACTGCAACTATTACTGCTCAACCAACTCAAGTTATCAACCGTGAAACAGCTAGCCAAATGTCTAATGAGCAATTGGTTAAGTTATTGGAGCTTAAAAACCCAATGATTGAGGACATTGTTTACAGTGACCCTCGCTGGAGCGAATTGGAACTGGTTGATGCCGGCGAAGTATTTGCACCACACATTCCGAAAGGCATGTTCAAGATCCAACGCCCTAAACACCGTCATCCAAAATGCATCGATTCGAATCCGACTTACATCCCTCAACGTGATGTACTTCGAGCAATCCTTGCTTGGTGGTGTGCTCCAACACGTAAGCTATCGCTTTTCATGTTTGGTGAAACAGGTACTGGTAAAACTGAAATGCTTTTATGGTTTGCTGACCGTATGAACTGGCCAGTGTCTTTAACCGCGGTGAATGAGAGTATGCGACCTGAAAAGGCTCAAGGCTCTTACATCTTGTTTAATGGCAAAACACCTTACCGTTACGGTAGTGTGGCAAGCGCTATGAAATATGGTTGGTGTCAGATTATGGATGAATGTGATAAAGGTTCAGGTGATTTCCTGAGTAAGCTTCACACTCCTGCTGAATACAAACCTTGGCAATTAGACGATACAGGCGAAATCATTACCCCACATAAAAACTTCCGTTTTTGCGCAACCGCGAATACGAATGGTGGTGGTGACATGACAGGTAGATACCATACCTCTCAACGTCTTGATGAAGCTTTCCGTCGTCGTTTTGCTTTCGTTGAATGTGATTATCCATCAGCTGCTGTGGAAGATAGTATCTTGTCTGCAAGTTACCCTGACATCAGCAAAGGCACTCGACACAAGATGATTAAGTTGGCTGGCCAAATGAGACTTGCACTTCGTGCACCTCAGCTGGAAGCCAAAGCGACCACACCGGAAGCACTTAAGAAACTGGCTCTGCCAGATGAACGTCTGTCTTGTGCATTCTCTACTCGTGTTCTAGTGGCATGGGCAGATTACATGACAATCTTTGGTGTTAAAAATGTTCCGTTGAGAGAGTCTTTCGACTTTGTATTCGGTAACAGCCTTGATGAAGCGGATGAACCTGCAGTTTATGCAATTGTTCATCGTATCTTCGGAGAGTCTTTCGACCACCCTGATGGTTGGAACGAGGCTAATGCATCGGGAAAGTAAGTAAGGGAACTGATCAGGAGAAGGACTATTGTTCTTCCCCTGAACAGGATGTTTCTAGCGTCAAATTTGAATGCTATGGAGCAATCCGACCGGATGGCAAGCAAAAGACTTGGGCAATTGGCCAAGATCAACGCGGTGTCCATACCTGGTTCACTGAGCCGGGCGGTTCCCAACTTGTTTATTACTTCAAGCCTTTAGTCACTGACTTTAATGGGTCAAACATTGAAGGTGAATTTTATGTTCGCAAGAAGATCACTGAAAAAGAAGGGAAAGGTTATGTCTCAATGGGGCAAAAAACCTTTAACTCTTTGACTCGAGCTTTTGTGTAACAAACCTAAAAATTAATCCTATGGGGATGCTTTTTACAATCTCCCCATAGGGGTTGATCTGTGACTGGTATTCCCTGGGTTGATTTGAATAACCAAACCAAACCAAACCAATATTCTGTGGAGGAATAACCATGTCACTATCAACTACTACTAACTCGTCTGTTATCGATCATGCAACGGCTGCTACTCAAGAGCTGTTGGATAACCACAAACAACTCAAAGAGGGGTGTGTGATTATCGGTTACGAAATGCGTAACTGGAGCGGTAAGAAGACATTTAGTGAAGGTAAAGTAACAGCGCTTGATTCAGGCGGTAAATCTGTTGAACTACCTGACGATCTAGTTTCACCGGGTCGTAAGTCACTTCTGGATACAAGAACACACCTTAGTTTCTGTAATAAGTTCGCTTCTCGATTTGGCCGCTTGTTCAATAAGTTTGGCGTTAGATTTATGGGTAACCATTTACTATCTGACTCTGCTCTTATCGAGCTGCTAAAAGAAGCTGAACCATTGGTTGAAGAGTATGAGCAAGAAGTTGATAACTTCTGTAGCAAGTATGAACAACTGATCACAGATTGGTGTCAGTCACATCCGGGATTGGAATCTGTCATTCGTGATGGGTACATGACTGTTGAGGAAGTTCGCGCTCGTTTCCGTCTGCGCATTTACAAACCTGTTCGTTTCACACCACGCGTTGAAGAAGATCTGGCAGATATTGTCGGTGAAGCTGCAGCACAGTTGTTCGAAGACATCGCTAAGGAAGCGCAAGCACTCCTTAAAGACTCTTTAACAATCAAAGATGGTAAAGCGAAAGGTTCACGTAAAGAAGAATGTACTCAAGATATTAAACGTCCACTGCGTCGCCTACGTGACAAAGTGTTCTCTCTGTACATGCTTGACCCGGTATTTGAAGGCGTTGTCGATATGTTTGACGATTTGCTGGATAAGGCTCTACCGAATACAGGCAAAATCAGAGGATCGCATTTCAGTAATCTTATGGCTCACGTCATGATGATGACTGACTCACACAAGCTTAAGCTACATGCATCGGGTATTAACCAGATTGCAGCTAAGGTAGCCGAAGTTGAAAGTGAGGAAGAGGAAGAAGAGCAATCAACAACGGCTGCAGATAACGCGCCTCAAGTTGATACCGGCATCGATGATGTTGAAGCGGAATTACTGCGTCAGCTAGAAATAGTTCGTCGTAATAAAGCTGCTAAAGCTCAAGCTCCAGTTGTTGAAACACCTGTTGTTGAAAAACCACAGGCAGTTCAATCTCAGCCAGTTGTTGAAAAACAACCAGTTGTAGATACACAACCTGTTGTTGCAGAACAGCCAGTTGTCGAACAGCAACCTACTGTTGACCAAGCACCTGTAGAAATGCCGGCGCCAATGGTTGAAGTACCTGTCGCTATGGAAGAACCGCTTCAAGTAGAACAAGCTGATGCTTCGTTTGACGATGTGGTTGTTGCAGAAGATGGTATTACAGTAGACCTTGATGCACTTGATACATTTGAAACTGTTACACCTGAGATTCCAGTAGCTGAGCCACAAAACGTGACTACATCTGGTTTCTTCTTTTAAAAAAACCTAACCCACGAGGGGAGTTATACTTCCCTTTGGGTTGTATTTCTCCCTGTGGGTTGACCAAAAACCAAACCACAGTGGAGGAATATCCTATGTCAATTAATACTGCAGATACTGCAATCGCTAAACCTGAAAACCCTGCGTTAGTAATGCGTCGTAAACAGGCACTTATACGTAAGTTTACTTTGCTTCAAACGATGAATACTGGCCGCAGCGTTGGTGTAAAAATTCAAGGTACCAAAGCTTGTACTTCGGGAAATACGACCACTTTGCCGCTAGGTAATATGGAAGACCCTGAGTACTTAGACATGCTTGAGGGCATGATTGATCATGAAAATGGTCACTGTAAGCACACTGATTTTTCAGAGTGGTACAGCATCAACAATAAGATGGTCAGACGCCTTACGAATATCTTTGAAGATGTTCGAATCGAGAAACTTGTCGGGCATGAGTACCCTGGCTCTAAAACTAACTTGTTAAAGCTGGTTCAGATTGCGATTAAACGCGGTTTATTTAGTGCACCATCTCATGAGGATGACCTTGTACGATTGGTTCAGAAGTACATCTTGTACACTGGCCGCTACAAGCACCTCGACCAATACCCACTCAAAGACTTCTCTCAAGATGCTGCTTTTTACCTAAGTCGCGCATTACCAAATGCGTTTCCTAAGTTAGAAGCCATTCTTACTGATTCTGCCAATGACCATTCAACTGCTGATGCTCGTCGTCGTGCGGAAGATGTACTAAAGGTTTTGCAGGAAGAGTTTGAAGACCAACAGCAACAGGAAGAAGAACAGGATCAAGATGAAAACCAAGATGATAAATCTGGTGACTCTGGTTCTAACTCTGAAAATGATGAAGAACAGTCCGAGTCTGATGACTCTGATAACTCAGAAAGTTCAGATGATAAGGGTGAAGGTGATCAGTCTGGTGACCAAGATTCTGAATCTGATGATAAAGGTGATGATAACCAATCTGGTAAATCTGAAACTGAATCTGATGATGAAGAAGGTGACGATAACCAATCTGGCGATTCAAAGTCTGACTCTGATGACGAAGGTGATGATGAACAGAATGGTGGTTCTGACGCTGAATCTGACGATGAAGGTGACGATAGCCAATCTGGTGATTCAAAGTCTGATTCTGATGACGAAGGTGATGATGAACAGAAAGGTGGTTCAGATGCAGAGTCTGACGACGAAGGTGATGATAACCAATCTGGTGATTCAAAATCTGACTCTGATGACCAAGGCAATGATGAACAATCTGGTCAATCAAGCACTGATTCAAATGATGATGCAGACGGCGATGATTCTGAAAGTCAGTCAGAAACTGACAGCTTCTCAAATCAGGTAAGCTCTCAAGAAATTGAGAAAGCTATCAATGCCGACGACGACGACCTATTGGAAGACATGCATGATGGTATTCGCCGCATGATGGAAGATAAGGCCGAAGAAAACTTGGAAGAATTCCAAGAGGAATATGGTAACCAGTATTCGGCGCCTACTATGGCCTACCGATGCGATAAGTCACCAGATGCCGCAGGCATTCCATTATGGATGTCACAGGCTAGACAGCAATCACAGCGAGTAAAATTGGTGCTTAACAGCATTCTAAATGATCGCAACCGTGTAAAGCGTAGCTATGAAAACTCAGGTACTGAAATCTGTGCTGGCACTCTTTGGGGTGTTTCTGCAGGTAACAACCGCGTTTTCAAAACAGAAACTATCTCTAAGTCGCCTAATACTGCTTTTTCAATCTTGATTGATAGAAGCGGTTCAATGCAAGGCCCAAACATGGAGATGGCCAATGTAGCAGCTTTCGCAATCGGTCAAGCTATTGAGTTCATCAAAGGCGCTGAGTGTGAAGTGCTTTACTACCCATTTTACGACGCAGTTCGTCAAGATGGATATGTTCACATTGCTAAGTCATTTACTGAGCGAATGAACTCTGTTGCCCAAAGAAGCTTCAACGTCCATGCCGACCACGGCACACCGACTGCCGAAGCGCTTCAAGGTGCAACTGCTCGTTTAGGTTTACGCAAAGAACCTAAAAAGGTGCTTTTCCTAATTACAGACGGACAAACCAGCGGTGCTACGGTACAAGCTGCTTTGCGAGAATGTGATGTTATGGGAATCACCGTTATTGGTATCGGTATCGGAACAGGTCAACTGGCCGGCTTCGAACATCGACCTTACTTTGCGATTAATAGTGCGAATGAATTAGCAAATTCATTATTCGCCTACCTAAGAACATACTACCGCGGATAGACCTCAACCAAGGTCACCGCAAAAACAACCAAACCCAGAGGGGCGACATACCTGACCCCTTTGGGGATCAGTGTGTGTCAATCCTCTACAACCAAAAATTCTGTGGAGGAATTATTATGCAAGTGACTATCATTGAGACATTTAAATACGGCGTGTATATGAAAGCTGCAACTACTGTCAT
This sequence comes from Vibrio sp. YT-15, assembly GCF_033337445.1. Classification (NCBI taxonomy): domain Bacteria; kingdom Pseudomonadati; phylum Pseudomonadota; class Gammaproteobacteria; order Vibrionales; family Vibrionaceae; genus Vibrio; species Vibrio sp. YT-15. The sequence goes on along the minus strand of NZ_JAWOQR010000017.1, from coordinate 60,632 downwards.
TGACGGTCGTGAACAATTCTTAACTGGAAGAATGATTTCGGGTCCTGGCTTTGCCAAGTTCTTAAGTCAATTCGAAGACGGTATGGATCGTGTAACGATTGTTGAAATGTCTAGTTCGGCATTCAAGATTAAGGGCGTAATGAAGCTTGAGAAATCAGCTGTTGCACCGAGTAATCAACGTGAAGAAGTAGTGGCGTAAGCCACTTACTTTTTTCATATCAACTGTTGCCGTGGGGACTACCAAAACTTCCGGTAACAGGAGTTTTGGAGTCCCTACGGGAATTCAATTGTACGATTATTCGGAGGCAACCAATGTACGCACAACGCCAATCAAAAATAGAAAAAGTTCGCGCAATCGCGGATGGTAAGTGGGACGTAGTATTTGGGGCTTTCCCTCAACTATCCACTGCTATCAAGAAGGCGCCGCAACAAGTTCCATGTCCAGTTTCACCAAATGCTAAAAAATCCTCAACACAGTTCCGATTCTTTAAAGATTGGGTTCAAACTGGGGGCGCATACCACAATAAAGATGGCGCTATGCCTGATGGTATTGAGGTGGTTAGCTGGATTGAAGGATGCAGTAAGTCAGAAGCAATGGATACGATCGTCAGCATTTTAGGTGGCGATATTTCCACTGTGTCTGATGAACAAATCCGATGGAAACAACAACAAATGCAGCAAGCTCGTGAGCAGTACTGTGATGAAGAAGAAAAGCTAAAACGCATGAACAGAGTTCGTGGCGTGGCGCAAACTTCTATTCCCGCAGCACAAGCTCCAGAGCTACATGCATATCTACGTAGCCGTGGTTTAAAAGGTGATTTTTCAAAATTGCCTAACACTATTCGCTATCACAACCGATTACGTTACCCAACTTCGTTCCGCGAAGAAGGTGATAACCGTAATCCTTGGTACTCCGCAATGCTTGGTACATTCAGAGATAAAGATGGAAAGAACTGTTCTTTGCATCGTACTTTTCTTTCGAATGGCAAAAAGGCACCGGAAAAGAAAACCAAGCTTCTTATGTCTCCACCGTGGGATATTCGAGGTGGTTACATTGCTATGGATGATCCAATCGTTTACGAAGCAGAAGACGGCCTTGATTTGGCTATCATCGGCTACTGTGAAGGGATGGAAACTGCTTTGGCAATTCGTGAAGCAACCGGCATTCCAATGCGTCCTCACTACTCGAGCTCATTACTGAAACTTGCCAGTGGCGTAGTTGTTCAGGGAGTTCCCAAGCACCGTACTCTTATTACTCTTTGGGGTGATAACGATCGTTCTGGTGATGGTCAAACGACAGTTCAAGAATTGGCTGAAAGATTGAGAGAAGAGGGCTATTTGGTTGAAGTATTCGTACCTGACTATGAAATCCCAGAAGGTAAAACTTCTGTGGACTGGCTGGACGTATACGTAGAAGAAGGTGCGGTAGGTTTTCCTATCGAACTGAGTCAAAGCGTAGGTATCAACGCGTTTTAAATTAACTGCGATGCTCTGTCATCGCCTTTACCCACAGGGGAACACTTTCCCCTGCGGGATAAGTGTTTCCTTGTTATGAGGAAATACACAATGCAAGCTTCAAAACATGTTTCAGATTACTACTTCAATATCTACTCTGCTGGCCAACAGGCTCATGCAGATAAGAAAGGACGTAATGCTAATCCATACCCGGTTTTAAGTAACCAAAGAGCAGTATGGGAAAGCGGTTATGCAGATTCAATGGCACTGGCTCGGGAGGCTGTTATTTAACAACAAATAACACTCACTGTTGTTCATCAACATAGAAAACCAACTAAAGCAAAGACAAGGAATCAAGATATGACTGTACAACGCGCTCCAATTGAAATGACATTTGAAGAATGGTTCGAAAAATTCAAACCAGTAGCAAACCCAACCGGTGACGGCTTCGTGCAAGTTGACGATGTTTGTTATGTGTTTGGTCTACATGGCTCGGATTTATCGAAAGTTCAGGCAGCTGACCCTAACTGTGTTTGGACCCTTATAGAAAGCGATGATGTTGACTGCGATGAAGATGATGAAGAAGACTACGATACAGTTCTTCTCATCTCTGACGGTTACCACAGAGTGAATCGAATGGGGCATTTCATCACTGAGGTTCCTGCAGACCCTGAGAGCTTCTATGAAATTAGCTACGACTAACCGTGGCTTCGTCCTGACCCTTTTTCCTTATTGGATTAAGGGTTTGGCACCACCATTTATGTAGGACGCAGTAGCGTCCTGCTGGTGGCTTATTCGAGAGTATTGAATTCAGTACTGCCGAATGTGTCATCATATGACTCCACCGCGTGTCATGCGCGCTGAAAGAAAAACCATACCCTATAAACTTTTTCATATCGTAGCTTTGCTGCCTTCCACTTCCTTCTTGGATGCCTGGATGATGATTAGTTCTTAGGTTCGCTAGCCAGTAAGATTCAAAAACTCTTTGAAACTGACCGGGCAGCATCAAGTAGAAGATAAGCACTACTCTAAAATCGCTTTCAAATAGGTCACAACGTAACGTTATGACACCCTCAAACTGTCTGTTTGCCAACCACACTCAGATAGAAACCTAGTAATAAAGCCAACTGGCCACAAACGCCATTGGCGCATGTGGTCTATCCCTTATGTTCTCGGAGGAACACATGTATAAATTAATACGAAAACAACCAATCATTGCATTAGTTCTACTGATCGCCCTTATCTGGTTTTGCTGGTCGAAAATCTTTGACGTCTACTCGGACAACGGCTTTTTACCCGCTTTTGGTCTTTTTATCTGTTTCGTGTGCTTTTTTAGAGCATTGACAGAAATGGTTAAACGTTCAAAAGCAAAAGTAGAATCAGAAGGAGTCGAACATGAATAATGCACAAATTATCCGTTCAATTATTTTTGCTTGGGCAGATATAGAAACAGGTGGTCTGGATGGTAAGTTAAAGAATGGCGAACTCGGTATGCAGGTTTATCCAATACTCGAAATTGCAATTCACCTAACGGATGCTGATCTGAATATCATCGATGGCGATGGTTTCAGAGTTGTTATCCACCACCCAGAAGAAGTTCTACAGTCAATGGATCAGTGGAGCATCGACCAACATACTAAAACCGGTTTGTTGGATGAAGTTCGTCAATCGACAATAACACTGGCCGAAGCGGAACAGATGGCACTTGATCATCTTAAGAAGCATAACGCTGAACCTTATAACAGGAAGGAAAAGCGCGGGACAGTCATGGCAGGCAATTCAATTAAATTGGATCGCAATTACCTGTGCTGTCAAATGCCGGCTCTTCACGAGTACTTTCACTATCGACAAGCTGATGTATCTGCCATCGCACTCTTCGTTAGAGAGTGGCGCCCAGATATTGAAGCATCCGTTCAGAAGAAATATCAACACCTGGCTATGGAAGACCTACGAGAGTCCATCATGGAAGCGAAAGTCTATAAAGACCGACTCTTCAATAAGGACGCTGTAGTTTCTAAGTCAGGTAGCACTGATGTTTTAGGTTCCATTTTGTTTTTGGCCGAGGATATGACTCGCGCATTGCAGCGATTTGATTTTGATGCTCCTGAGTATCTGAATGATCCTGCTATCCAAAACTTAAAAAGGGACTTATTGAATTTGCACGATAGACAAGTTGGCCTTGCCAATGATGTTACTCAAGGTTAAGGAAAGCTTTATGTTCAAGATCGCTGACTATGGAAATGACACTGAATGTGCCAATGGCCAAGAGCTAATGGCTTCACTCAGAGGAAAATACGCTGGTAAATCTGTCAGTATCCATTATCGCCGCAAATCCGGGATTACCTGGACTGAGTTTGTTGACGTAAGTACGGAAGGTCATGTGACTGATTCATACAACGGCAACGACTTTAACTTGGCTGATGTACTGGAAAAAGCCGCCGGCTAACAAAACCACCATTAATAAACCACCCATAAGGGACACAACATTCCCTTACTGGGGAAGTTGTGTCACTTCAACCATTCTGTGGAGGAATGACACAATGAAAACACTACCATCAAAACTGTTTAACTTAGTCAAACGTATTACGACTTACCTATACCTAGCGGTTACCTTTTATGTGAAGACCCGCGACGTAAACCTTGCCTTGGAGTTAGTCGGTATTAACCGAGCAATTGCTGGGGTAAAGGTTGTTAGATTGATTCGTGATTATCGGGTAGCTGGAGTATTTATGGATTTCATCAATACGAGCTCCGAACGTGACAGAAAGTTAAAACGTAGATACTTGCTTTCTCTTTTACCAAAAGACGAAAGTGTATTGGATAGTTATGATCTGCATGCTCGTTATAGAAAGGAATACGATCGGCTAACAGTTCGACCGCTAAAAAAAGCTTCAACCTTTCTTAAACGTCTAATCCGTGATCTGCCTACTTTGCCATTTGCTGTCCTACTAATTGTCCTTGCTGTTCCTGCAAACAAAGCCATACAACGCCACCTTGGTTTGACCAAGAATGAGGGGTATGAGCTTATAGGGACAGTTTTTGACATGTTGCATGGATACCTTACGCAAGGTCACTCATTTGAGTATATTTGGCCGTTCTATTTCGGAGATTCAACGAAACTAAGTAGTTGGACCAAGTTAGTGCGTTACTCGATGGTTGCTGTGCCATTTGCGTGCCGCCAAAAAGTGATCTCTGACTTTCGCAATCAGCGCAACGCATACCGCGTAAAGTCAAAAGAGTACACATTGGCACGTAAGGCATTAGCGTAATCCATCCTACCCATTGAGGGCGACCTCATTGGGGGAGCTCTCGCTACTTAAAGGCATCAACATGAAGTTCTATTACTACCCAACCATTAACTCCGATAAAAACAGCCTAGAGCTAGCGGAAACCCCTGAAATTCTCACTTATGACCAACATGCAAAATCTTGGAAACAAGAGGATGGCACCTGTTATCAAACAGCAGGTTCTACATTGGTACCGATCAGCAATGACGAAGAGAAATTCGAATGCCTAACAGGTCACTTCCTTATTGAAGTAACAGACCCTTATGGCAAAAAAGGACGTTTCAAATTGCAAGCTGCTAATGACATCGTTGATTACTGCAGCGCTCCTGGCGTTGTATGCGACGATGAAGTAGAAGGGCAGGCACTCGCTGACTGTGGAATTGCTAAACCAGAAATGGAACATAGCTTCATTCCCCATATCGTTTCTTATGGCTTTAATGAAGTGTCTGAAACCAAAGGCACTATGGAATTAGAGTTATATGTAAGTGAAGGCGAGCCAACCGGTGAAGAGGAAATATTTCACTGGGAAGTTCTCTGAGTTAATAAACCAATAAACCAACCCATGCGGGACACACCGCTGGGTGTTGTTCCGCTTTTTTCTGTGGAGGAACAACGATGGACATTGAAACACAAGTTTTAGTCGAACTGATAAAAGCTGGTGGTCATATCCTAACGGCAACGATCCCAAGCCTGACTACATTTGTCGTAGGCAAAAAGATCATCAAAAATGCCAATCTAAAGGAAAATTATCTTATCGCTCTAAATGACATTCGGTATTTGCTGGGTGTTGAAGCTCTCCATTGTAGAGAACACAAAGAGCGCGACGGTAAACCATTAAAGCAAACCATTCGTAACGCTGTCACCGCTGAGCGAAACTTAGAGTGGAGTGGTAAAAACACTCAATCTCAAGTCATTCGACGTATTGAAAAACTTAAATAAACCAACTAACCCAGAGGGTAACTAATGCCCTCTGGGTAATTAGTCCCTCTGAAATTTATGTTCGGAGGAACAACAGATGAAATATCAACTTAAATCAGGCCTATCAATCTTTCTAGTCACTGTAATTTTCGAAGACACTGTTCACGTAAATTGCGGTCAAGGTTTTACTGACACAGTGCATCGTTATGCGATCGCTGATTCAAAATCTGTGGCTGAAAAACTTGCTACTGAGCATTTTGAGCGTCAGGGACTAGCTGTGAGAATAAGTGATGGCTTTGAATCAACGCGAACCACAGTAAACAGTCTTATACGCAAAGACGTTCTTGGTTTTGATGCGGGAGTAACTGAAAGTGCTTAATTTAGTTCCGATCGCCAAATCAAGTCTTGTCACTACCAAAAGTCGCGTTTGCCGTGGAGGTTGGCTTAAGCCAACGTTCATTGCTGCACTCAAATGGCAGTGGGCATCAAGTACCTGTAAAACACATAGTGAGCAATTAAACAAGCAGCTGGATGACTTCAATTGGAGTATCCACTGTGACCTTTACAGCTTATCTAGCATGCTTAAACAGCATGTTGGATTAGAGGGTAGGGATTTCTATTCTCGTGTTGTGTTTACTGAAAAGCCGCATGATGGCCATTATAAATACTGGAAGTTAATTGGTTCGAGCTGTGCAACCGGGGAAGATAAACTCCTTTCGTTTCGCCTCTACGAGTCACCGACAAATCCAGACAAAATGGCAATTGTATTTGAAACCGTAAGTGGGTTATTTGGGAAAGCTGCTTGGGACTTCGATAAGCTGGAAATCTTCTCGGAAGAGATGTTTTCAGAATTGACCTGGGCGCCTGACTTTTGACCTGACTTCGTGTTCAAAAACAAGCGTTAATTTATGATCGACCTCGACCAGTTATCGTAGTAAGATACTTTTACTGGCAACACAAACTATGAGTGCATTAGCACTCATGGCTTGTGTCTAACCGGTAAAGCCATTCTAAAGTGAATAGGGTACTGTTCGTTTTACAATTGCTTTATTTAAGAATTACCAAACCCCTAAACTCTTTACATATCGAAGCTTTTGCTTCCTCTCACATCCTGTCTTGGATTGCTGAGTGATGTACTGAATTTTGGGTCAACAACCGACGTTTTGACAGATACTTTTCTGCTTTAACTTAGGTTGTTCATAGTAGCCCAGAACACTACTCAAAAAAGTTCTGTATTACGTTCGATCTCGTATTGAACAACTAAACTGTTTGCTCGTTAACCACGACCAGATAGGCTATAAACCAAAAACCATTACCATTAGGGAATGCATTATTTCATTCCTTGATGGACTGAATAATTGTCTTTCCTTCTCGGTGATTCTGTGGAGGAAACACTATGACTATCAATACTCAACCTAACACCCCGGTTGCCTTTTTCTATTATGGAAATCGTTTTCTGGGAGCTGCTAAGGTCGAAACTTCAATCAAAGCTGCATTTGACGTTAATCGTGAATATTGTATTTCTCTCGATCGTGAAAGCTTGCCTTACCTTCCTTACTGTACTCATGCTGAAATAGTGTGTGTCGAACTGGATAAAGAATTGAAGATTGAACCCAGTAATCCAATTTGGAATGCTGAGAACGGTCATAAGGCGTGTCTTAATGCTTCGGCTTAAGATTCGATTATTCATTAAACCAAACCAACTAAACCATAGGGTTGCATCAACCTTATGGGGTTGTGCTCCCTGTCTTCGGAGGACACAACCATGCAACTATCATCTATCTTACCTAAATTCTTTTCTCCAAAAGCTCAACAACCTGTTAAGCCACAGAGAACCGTTTCTAAAAACGCACCTCAATGGAAAGAACTAGGAAAGTTATCTCGTAGCGGTGTACGCGGTATTTTCTACTCAGTGGACTGTACTGTTTATCTGGATACCGGTGATGTGATTATTCTTGATACCAAGATTCATTCACGCACAAACAACAATCGCCAAAAAATCTCAGCAGAAGTTCACAAATGGGCTTCATACCGTGGTTTTATCAAAGCAGGCGAATGTATCGCTATCCGTTAATTTCATCGCAACAATCCCAATCCGGGCATACTTCCCGGTAGGGAAGCTATGTCCACCAACTCAATAAAGTCTGTGGAGGACATACACATGATCGTAAATAAAACTATTGGTAAATTTGAGACTAACCACTTCTCACTGAATACTCTTGATGATTCTCTTTTTGAGGTTTTCGAGACAGCTGAGCATGAAGATTCTAGCTACACACTGACTAAATCAGTGGCGGTTAAAATCACGGAAGATCAATTACCAAAAAACTTCTTTACCACTCACCGTTATTCTCACAACAAAGTCGAAGGGACTGAGGTGTCTTATGGCGTCAACATCGATTCTCGACGTGGCCTAAGCATCGATATTAACTTCGCGTATTCGCTTCATATAAGCCGCCGTCGAAATGAAAAAGGACAGCAACTTATACGTGATACTGTTACTACTGAGTTTAACAAAGTGAATTTTCTTCAAGCTGCCAAGGACGCTCTTACCGGAATAATGGAAAGAAACATCCAAGAGCTGAACCGTGAAGAAGAACAGCAAGTACATCGATCTTTTGAGAATAATGCGGCTAAATCTGCAGAAAATCTTCTCATTGAGTCTGATTGTCAAGAGTGGAAGTTTCTTAAAGAGCAAGAAGAGCAGTTAACTGCAACTCTCGCTAAGTTAAAAGACCGCCAAGCCGTTCTGCGTAAAGAAGCCTTAAAGAAAAGTTTGAAAGAAGATGAACGCGAGTTTCCAGAAAATATTCAGAAGTTATTCGATGACTATCTGATGAATGTCCCTGGTATCAAACAGCGTAGAATGTTCTCATACTAATCTTTTTAAATATTTGACCACCCGAGGGTAAACATCACCTTTGGGTGTGGTGTTTTCTCTCATAACCAACCAAACCTGTGGAGAACACACCAATGTCTATTGAATTAATCGTTTTAAATGCTGATAAGTTTGTAAAAGAAATCCATGATTACATTGATGGATCTGGCGTAAAGCTTATATTTCATTCGGATTATACGTTTGAGTTTAAGCACCGAACATGCCTGTTTACAAACGACGCTATGATTCCGTCGAAGATGTTACAGAAGAAAGTGAGAGAGTTGTTCAAGCAATATTTCACTGGTTACTTACCTCATTTCAATAATGTAGGTAACACATTCTGGCCTGAGCTAGAAAGCCGCTTCATAGTAAATGTCTACGACAATAAACGTCACGTACATCGTTATAAAGTTCTATCAACCACTAGCTCATTGGACGCGCCGCTGAGTAAGGAAGTACTTGCCTTATTTGGTTATAAGCATAGTTCAGAGTGTAAGGTCATCCAATTTGAGCGCTGCACTGGTGGTAATGCCACTATGCTCAAGACCATCGAACCATCTATGTTTAATGCTCTTATGGAAGACAGCGAGAATTTCACTGTGGAATATAATCCTCAGATTGATAAATCATTCAAGCTGGTTTCCGAGCGCGACTTAGATGCCGAACTGGATGAAGAACTAAACGCAGCGATCAGCTAATTTAAACTACAAACCAACCTAGAGGGTTACACAATACCCTCATGGGTCAGTGTTTCCCTCTTACTTAATTCCTGTGGAGGAAACACTCATGTCAACAACACGTATTTTTCTAGACCGTAAATCAAAAACTATTGTTCATGCCATTGAAGAAGAACGCCAAAGCTTCCGCGATATGCGAGCTGGCCTTGAACCTGAAAAGCAATTTACTTCCATTAGCCGAGTATTACTCAAGCAAGGAAGTCGCCAACAGGGAAGGGGAAACGACGTTTTTAACGAGCTAATGAATGAGGGCCAGTTTGAAGAGGTAACCGCGGATTCACTCATTGTTAAGAAGCAACTTTCTGACACTGACCTGGATTTCGTTACCGGTAAACTTCTGGCAAAACTTGGTATGACGGGTGCTAAGAAATTTGAAGATGCCAGAGCGATTATCGCTGCCTTGGATGTCGGAGAATCACTTATAGAAAATACACAATCATGTACGGCACAGCCACAAAGTGAAGACGAAATGAGCTCAACTATTCGTGAGTTGATTCTTGTTGAAGCCAAAGTGGTAGCAGATGAATTTGATAAAGAAGGGTTAGTCGACTGGCGAGTTCGTGACTCACTTATTGCGAGATTTCGCTTAAGTGTACGCCGCCGCCTTAGAAATGTTGAAGGGCATAACTTTGTTACCTCTTCGGTCAACAGATGCCTGGACCAATTCTTAACGTCACAACCTGCCTAACCAATCTCTCTGTGGAGCAATAACATGAAAAAATTTAACCATGCATTAAGTACTCACCGCACCGTTCAACTGATGCGCGAGGCTATTGATATAACCAAAGAAGAAAAGAGGTTTTATCGTAAGCTATTTGTAATTTCTGGCTTTAATCAAGGGACAATGTTGATGTTGTTCGTTGTTGCCTACTTTGCGATTAATTTCACAATGATGATCACAGAGAAGCTTATATGGGGAGATTCGTTTTTAAATCCGGTCGACCCTATTATGAACATGATATTTATCGGTACTTACGTTAGGGCAACCAAGCGACTTAGTAACCTGATGATTGAATGTGCTTTACAAGGTAAAGACCCTGAGCCAGAACCAAGCCAGCCAAAATCGGCCGGATTGGTTTTAGTGCCTTCCGCGAAAATCAAATAATGTAAAACCAACCAACTCCCAAAGGGTAACGCTTCCTTTGGGAAAGTATTCCCTTTGGTAACAACCAACTACTGTGGGGAATCACTATGTCTATTAAAACTGTTATTGAAAAGATGAAAGAACACGCTGAATCAGTCAACCTTCCTAAGTTTTACAAGGAAGACTTGGATATTGATTTCAGTAATTTGAAGAAGTATGGCAACCGTGAGTACGTATGGATGCTTCGAGAGTGTGGTTCGTTGCTACTTCCATTACGGATTGGCGCGTCACCGTTCTTACTCGAGTACTACATGCGTCAAGATTCGACTGCACGCTTCTTTCATGTCAAAGGGTATGATGAAGTCACCTTTAAGGAGTTAAAGCACAAAGATGTTGAGTCTTTGATATGTAAGCCACCAATTGAATTTGGCTTGATACTTAACTCTGATGACTTGATCGCTAAGGTGAGGAAAGTACTTAATGATCGCAATGTTGCCTCTAGTGGTCTTGTGACAAAGGAAATCCCTACAACACCCACTCATTGGAGTGAATGGCTGTCATTCTTCAACGGTAATAACGACGTCATGACGCAAGTTATGACTCGCGCTATCAAAATGTTGAATGAATTTTCCAGTCGCCCACGACTTTCACGAGTCGCTTAATCAATAACAACCAATAACCCAGAGGGGCTACCCTCTGTGGGTTAGCTCCCTCGCAATTCTGTGGAGGAATTAACCCATGTCAGATAAGTGCGTATCTATCGCTCGTTTTATCGAAGATCGATTCAAAACCAACTATGCAAATCTTTCAGAACTCGCGTCATTTGTGAAGTTTGAAGCTGATGATATAGGACAAGTCTTTGCTTTTGATTTTGTTCCTAAAAACAAAGTGAAACTTAGCTCTCAAGGTAAGTATTCTTTGATCAGTGAGTTGTTCACCGGTGTAAACCTTTGGACGTTGCTCGATAACATTGATGATTTTGATTTAATCGTTGGTAAGAACTCTGTTGTACCAACAGACGATGAAATTTACTGTCGTCCTGTCGTTACTAACACTCCGATTTCATACTTGATCCCGGAAGTGTCGAGAGTATTGAAAGCGAAAATTGCTAAAGTTCGTAATGAGTTGGAAGCTGCAGCAAAACAGCTGGCCAACAATCTGTATATCCATAATTCAAGACACGGTGAGACACACATGTTACGTACCATCAAGCATGGTCGATGTGAGTTAGAGATCCGTAAAGTTCATTTGGATTATGAGATTGAGGACTACGCGAACTTTGACCGCGAGCTTTTATCACTTCAAAAAATATATCAACGTGATGGTGAGTTATTCACTATGTGCTTTGAGTTGAAGTGGGATGGCGAAACGGTGCAGCACACAGCTCTTGAAGGTTTCATTATGGATTTGGGCAAAAACCCATTAGCTCTCTACAAAAGAGCAGTTCGTATGCAAATCGATAATGTGATGCTTTGTGCCCGCAGCAAACTTATAAGCAGTGGAAAAATTCTAAGCCGAGATGTTAAGCAAGATCGCGCATTCTTTGGCTCTTTGAATATTGGCACCAACGCTTAGTACTTACATTTTAACTACCCCGAAGGGATAACCCCTTTGGGCTATTCCTTCATAAATTCTGTGGAGGAATAACCATGTCTTTATCTACTTTTGTGAAATTGTCTTATGGCCTTAACCCGGCTGAATTAGTACCTGTATCAGTGCAACCAATGAATGAACAACAACGTGAGATTGCTCAGGAAGTTGTTTTACCAAAGCGATGCTTTGATAACAGCATTCAATTGGCCATGCATCTCGATGCGACTTATGTCTTAGGGGTGTATCAAAGCATCATTCCTATTGAACATGCCTGGCTTAAAGTTGGTGACACGTACATTGACCCAACCCTTGAAACGGTAATCGGTGATGTCAGTGGAGAGTATTTGTCTCTTATGGAAGTGAAAGCTTCTGAACTGATGGATCTTGTAGAAGCCATTCAACGGTATTCCGGTGATGATGCCGCGTACCCGCCGATGTTCCATACGATTAGAACTTTCCCGGAGTTTTCTCATTTGTTTATTTCAAACAAAGACAGGCTTCGTTTCTTATCGTGTGAATCGCTCCAAACAGCGTCATAACGACGTTTCTATCTAGTAATTAACCAAACCCATGAGGGATGAATACAACTCCCTCACGGGCTAGTTGTGTTCGCTTTCCCCTCACAAACAATTCTGTGGAGGAATTAAAATGCAAGCAACAAACAACAACACTACTTTTTCAGATACACCTGCATGCGTACTAAACGATGTTTATGACGTACCAATGCCTGGTGATTTTGTTGAAGTAATTGATTCTTTTGATAGCCAAGCTCCTGCCGGTTGCTTTGGTGTCATCTTAGGTTTCAAAAACAATTCTAAAGATGAATACGACATTTGCTTTAACCCGACTCGCGCCCCTTGGGGTGGTAAGTTTACTGATGCTCAGATTACTGCAGCTGGTGGCTCAACTTACCCAATGGTACCGACTGAGTTGCTTAAAGCTACGTCTACGGTAATGGTGAAGGAGTTTCTAACCAAAACACCTTACATTCACCCAGTGAAGAACGTTGTTAAGGTATGGACTATCAACCTGTGCGATTACGATCGTGCCGGCATCCGTAGTTCATACATTCAGCGTTACGCTCACTAAACCGATTCAACTTTAAACCATCAACCTAAAAGGGAGTGTGATTATCCCTTTTGGGGATAGTCCCTCCTGAATAACAATTCTGTGGAGGAATTATGACTACAAAAACACTAACTGCTTATTTCAACTCTCAACTCAAAAGCTTAGGTTACGACGATATTGCTCGAGAAAATAACACCACTTGGTCACTTAATTATTGCCAAGGCGATGGTGTGTTTTTCCCGGAAGCAAAACTTCACTCTGATGATGCGAAAACATTATGTGATCGCCTTATGACGGGTAAACATCGCGCAGCCGTGAAACGAGCTATTGATAAAGACATCGAATTTTCCGCTGGTGGTAAATACGATGCCGAGTATGAAGATTGGAGAATGTCATCAGATCCTACGCCACTCGAAAGAGAGGCATGTGATTTGTTTGTCAAAGCTATTAAGCAAGACCTTACAGATTTGGCCGCTAGGTTCGAGTCTGAGGGTTATGCGTTTCTTGAAGCTACACCAACCGAAGATGAACCTGAAATCGTGTCTACACGTCACCTGGGGCGCCTTCGTGTGGTTGTTAGCAAGTGCAATGAAGATTGGTTTGACCTTTTTGGCTGTGATGCCGAAGAGGACATCCAAAACGATACCGAAGTAATGCAATCCATCATTAAAGGTGAACTCAAGTTTTTCAGTTTGAAGGTAGAAGTTTTTGACCTGACAACTTTAGATGAATTTGAGGACTACGATGCTCTGGATAGCTTAGCTACAAATTACTTAGGCGGTTGCGTATTGGGAATAAATGAAGATTTTAACGCTTCTTTTCGCTGCGAAGTACGTGGGCAAATTCATGAATTGGTAAGTGAATGTCGAGTTTTACTCGATATGGAACGACCAGAGCGTGAGGCCTTCTTTGCAGCAGTTCGTGAGCAAAAGCGATTAGCACTTTTAGCTGAACGAGATCGCCAAGAAAGCGAACGTCGTGCAGCTGAGTTAAAAGCAATTGCAGAAGCCGAAGAAGCTAAAGAGCAACTTGAGATGGCTAAATGGAGCGGAATGGTCTTAGACAATTCAGTATCTGTTCACTCAAGTGCAAGTATCTAAATTTTCAATTAATAGCAGGAAAACAATTATGAAATTCTCTACATACAACGAGTTTAAAAAAGAAGTAGTAAACCTATTGAAATCACGCCTTGGCGTGAACGATGGTGACATCGATGAAGTCTCTTTGCGAGATTCCTTCGAGTCAGGTTGGTTGCCCTCTGATCATGTTGATTTAGTAGCGGCGAATATCTAACACCACATTTCAATCACACTAATGCCCGTTCGGGGAGTTTCCCGGATGGGATACTCCTTTGTTCAGGCTGGGGAGAAAATATGACTATAGCGAACAAGCCTCAAAGTGATTTTTTTCACAAGGTTGAGGAACTGTTACAGCAACAATTTGGGATAGGTATCGATGATGTTGGACCTGAAATGGTTGAGTCGTGCTTCGCGGGGAATGAAACACCTGCAGAGTGCGTTGGCCAACTGGCATCAAAGTACGAGTTAGACGAAATCTAATTCAACTTAACTATCTATTTCAATAACTAGTCAGTTTCAGTTCTACGGACCTGAAATAAAACACACAACCTCTTTCAAAATGGAGCAGTAACTTAAAGAAGTGCGAAGTTTAGGGCAGGGGAAAAGGACAATAAAAATATGAAAAGCAATAACAATACTAATTCAGCTAAAAAACTAATTTTGGTTTCTGCAGTGGCATGTGTCATTTCAGCAGCTGACGGTTCTGAATTTACGAATGTCTTTGAGGCAAACGTAAAAACTCTATCGTTTTTGGTCATTGTAATGGGGTTAAGTGCTCTGGCACTTATTAAACCTCAGTTTGTTAAGGAGTGGTGTTCTAAGGCATCAGTTACGCTTGCTGTGCCACTAGTGGTACTAAGTGTTCTGAAGGTATTTATTGCCTACGCAGTAGAGCCTATGTGGTCTGTTATAGCAGTGTCTATCTTCATTAGTCTGAGTGTTCAGATCATTGCTGATATACGCATCGTAACACCACAGCTTCGAGAAGTATTTGTTGTAAAAAAGAAAGTAAATTAAATCAAAATATCCCCATTTGGGAGCATAGCCTCCCATATGGGTTCGCTGTGTCTCTCACCTGGGTTTCAATAACGTATAGGTGAATATTATGGCGAAACATAAAAACAGAAAAAACAGAAATACACGTCGCCAAAACGCTCTTCAAAAGAACGATAAACGACGTCAACAGAAAAACAAACAGCTGAGAAAGTCGCAGCAAGCAGATTTGGGTAATTTCCTATCTGCTACTGCAGCTAACGCAGCGGCAGCTGGACTTATAGGTATAGCGGTTACGAGTGGAGACAATATCGGCTTAACTGTCGGATTGATTCTTATCGCAATCAGCCTTGGTCTATTTTGGCTATCTCTGATAGTTAAAAGGCTGTAGTAAATAAAAAACCCGTAGGTTGTCCTCTAATGAGGCGCCTACGGGTTTTTTTTTGGTTCAAATATATGGGGAGTTACACGTTTGTTTGCGGCATATGCTTGTCCGGGCTTCCATTATTATCTGGCCATATCTCGATAGCATACTGTGTTCGACCCTTATGACGATTTTTCTGATGCAGGAATAAAACGATGCCTGAGTCATAGAATGCGTCAACGAGCTCTTGAACGTTGTTGCTAACGACTAAAAGCGTGATTGGAGCTGTCAAACGGCCAAGGTTATCAAAGGATTCAAAATGCTCGCGCATAATGAAAGCAGTATTCTCGGCTGTAGCTTCGTATGTGCCTTCTGTTTCCCAATCTCGGTCCAAACCCCATGTAATTTCCCAACCAGCTTCTTTTAGCTTATCGCCGGCATTATTGATACGGCGTTTGTAGCTGCCTGGGAATCGTTTTGCGTGCTCAACTTTCTTCTGATAAGCCTCAATAACTGACTCAAGACTTTTCTCCATGTTACTCAGCATTCCGTTCTTTATGCCGTTTGAAGCCCAGATGTCCAGTTCGTCTTTGAAGGCGTTTCCAAATCGACCAGATTTAGCCGCTTGAATCGCCCATTGGCCAATGAATTTATTCGCTGCTACACGGTTTTTAGGTGGGTTAGGGTACTTACGCGCAATTCCAAGAGCGACAAGGGCGCACCACGCGACGTGCGCAAGCTTTGCTGGATTATCGTGTCTTAAACTTAAACTCATAATACTGTCTTTCTGGTTAGGTTTTTATCCATTATACAACGAATATTGAACATGCAAGACCTTGGTTGTTTAAAAATCTAGTGTTATAGTGAAAGGCAGGTATTGGTAGGAGAGCAGAATGATTGTCATCCTAAGTGTTGTAGTAGTAACCTTGATTATCATTACCCTTTGTATTCGTTATAGAAATATCCGTTTCCTTTCTAACTTTGGTAACGGTTGCTTTATCGGTTCGATAGCAGCATTTTTTTTCGAATGGACAAACAATAATAATCAAGAGGTTCTGGTATACCTCGCCCTTATCTTTGTGGCAGGGATTATATCAAAATTGGTCGCTTTATACCTTGGGCGACGCGAAATGAAAAAAGGCTAGAGAGCAAATGCAATCTAGCCTTTTTCTGATCAGTAACTTAGTAAAATTCTTTCGTCTCACCATCAGTGTCATTAAGCATATCTAGCATTTGTTTAACGACTATATCCGCCTTATAGTAGTCTTGCTTCGGCATCGATAAAGTATGGATGTTGAGACTACTAAGCAAATCGAGCGCTTCAAGCGTCTTTGATTCAGACTCGTTATACCAGTCTCGGCCACCAGCAGTCACAAAGAATGCCAATTGTGGTTTCAATGTTCTTGGGTCCAGAAGCAGTATATCAATTGCCACATCAGGCACATCTTGCTCAATCTTGCTAACTATTGTCTTTAAGCTCGTACCGAACTGGACTAGGTAACAATCACCAAGTTGCTCATTCACATCCAAGTACAGCCGCATTTCGGACTCTGTTTCACCGATCGTTCTAGTGAGATACTTTGCATCCGATTTAGATTTTTTTGGCTTATTCTTTCCCATACTTCTTTTTACTATGTGGTATATCGATATTAAAGCGACCGCCACGAGAAGTAGGACAGCTGGGTAGTTTGATACTATATTCATATTTAAACGCTCAATTTAGAACGTGTAGTTTATATCAGTCTTTACATTGTTCCAATTTATCTAAGAACCCAATCTCTTCGCTTGAATACAATTCACGCACAGTAATGCTTTTTGGGTGAAGATTGAATCCAAGTTTTCGAGCTAAGACTGGATCTAATAACGCGGGTTCATCACCTTCAAGTTTTGAGATAATCTCAATGTTTTTGATTTCTCCTGTCGCCGCAGAACTAAATTTTACCCTTACATTATCTAGTTCTTCGACGTCGAGCTCTAGCGAGTTGTTCGCTTTACCCAACTCAATAGGAATACCATCGACATAAGCGCAGAGTGTTACTGTGTTCGTGACCTTGCAAACTGTCATGACCTGGAGCGTAGTTTCGTTTTTCAAATCCATCTTGTGCTTCACTCTTGTTATCTGATTAGAATCTCGTACATGGCCTTTATGTACTAAGACAATTTCATTTCCAGTCACTTCACATGACTTAAATGCGAAGTGCTTTTCCTCTTCGGTTACAAGAGGGTTTACAACATAGGTGTAGGGGATTTCTCGGTCAAAAATCTTGTTTAAGTATCCGATTCGATCCGTAAGATTATCTTTGGTTCTGTCGCAACCGTCATAGTAAATGTCTTTGATATACACTGAGCCATCAACTGCCAGTTCAACATCTACAACAAGTTTACGCCCCTCTAAATACTGATTGATTTTGCACAGGACAGCCATGTTTCGCTGATTCACACAGATAGGAATACCTGCAGGGCTCATTACCGAAATTGCATACTGAGCGTCAGCGTCAAAACTGACCAGTGCTTCGACACCATACGCAGGAACCACTTGGATCGCGTAGTCAGCGTTATTAAAGCGTTCTTTTAACTCAACTTCATTACATGCATCTATATCAGTTGTCAGTGGGAAGTTTGATTCATCCACGTTGTTTTCAAATTTGAATGGCATGGTTGAATCAATAACGATTGAGCCTTCCTTGATATAGGCATTCACAACAGTCTTAAACACCTCAAAGATGATGTCTGATGGAATTGGCTTTGGAGTCGCTGGGTGAAAACTCTTCTTAAGCTGTCCACCGGCAATCACTTCCGTCAATTCAATAATGTGACCTTGGCTTCCTCGCTTAGTCTCAAGTTCTAATGTTTGGCCATCTTTAGTAATCAGTGCAACAGTTAATGCTTTGTTGACTCCCATTCTTACCTCAGCTTATTGAATGCCTGGCGCGCAGGCCATGATGTTCAAATGCCGTGGTGCACTAACAGCTAGGGCATTACTGGTGTGTTTGAATGAACAGTTAATCTTAACGCCATCGAGCATGTCGATAGCAGCATCATGTCCTACTACTGTCTCAACTGCTTGTGAAGCTACTGCAACCAGTTTGTTTAACGCTTTTTGAGCGTCGGCAGCTGTCGTGGCACCTGATGTTTTCAAAAATAGGGCGATAGCTTTTTCAGCAAGAATTTCTGTTTGAGAGTTTGAATGCATAGTTGATATATCTCATTTTGTTTGCCCCGGCGAACCGGGGCTGGTTAATTAGTATTGTGGTTGGTAGTAAGGCATCTCTTCGTGATAAGGCAAGTGTTCATCGTGCCCATTTACTACCGGTTGCGTGTCATATTCAGGAACGGTATCTGTATTGGCATCGACACCTTTCAAGTAATCCTGCATTGCACTTAAACGCATTGCGATTGGACCTGTGCTATTGATTGGCCAATCTTTAAAGCCTTGGCGAATGATGCTTTTTGAAACCATCTGCTCGAACCAATCGTTCCATATTGCACCAAATGACAAATTGCGCACTTTATTGATTAGATCCATGCTGACTGGTGTACAGATAAAACTTCCGTCCGGGCGTCGAGCTAGACAATAGCCACCAACTAATTCACCACGAGCTTTACTATCAAAAGGGTTGTACTCGTGAATAGGCTTTGTGAATCGGTCTACCCATTTAAAGTCATCATTTTTATAAACCAGTTCGGCAACAGCACTATCAATCGCGCCGCTGTCTATACCAAGACGGCGAAGACCTTTGTA
The DNA here is from genome assembly GCF_033337445.1 of Vibrio sp. YT-15. Classification (NCBI taxonomy): domain Bacteria; kingdom Pseudomonadati; phylum Pseudomonadota; class Gammaproteobacteria; order Vibrionales; family Vibrionaceae; genus Vibrio; species Vibrio sp. YT-15. Next base: position 41,434 of record NZ_JAWOQR010000017.1, on the reverse strand, counting down.
TGAAGGCTCTAAGTGGCACTCAACGCGCTTAAGGTTCTTATTCCAACGTGGGACCAAGTAAGCAAGACCAAGCTGCGGGTTGAGCGTCAGGCCACTATTGGCAACCAGAACAAGGGATTTCTTAATTGACTCGTGAGTAGCATACGCAAGGCTAAAATCTTTATTATTTGAATTATTGAAGTTAGCTTCGATCAGTTGCTTCGCATAAATCGCTTCTTCATAAAACCGGATGTCTAGTCCCGAGCTTTTTGCAATTTTCTCAAACGAATCCTTAGCGCCATCTAATACCGAGCCAATTTCATTGAAGTTTGCTGCAGGCAATGTATTTCTCGACTGTTGCTTGCGTTGATTATTCTGTGCTTGCCATTGAGCTGGTGGCTGATTCGGATGTTGTTCTTGTGGGTGACTTTGAGCACGTTGCGCCGGCTGCTGTGGTCGTGTTTGAACAGAACGTGATTGGCCACTTCTTTGGGGTGCACGTTGCTGCTCCATCGGTGGGCGCATGTCATTATTGCGACCGTGGTGTTGACCCTGATCCATTGCAGTGTAGCCAGAATGCTGTTGAGCTGTTCGTTGCATTATTAAGTCCTCAATTTATCGCTTTAATACATAATCGTTTAAAGTACTAATCCCGCAACTAGGCAATTACGTAAAATACAGTCCTTGTGTAGTTGCTGTTTCTTCTGGCTCAATAGATGGTGTGGCCACGGTTTCAGTTTGTGGAGTACGTTTGAAATATGCTTCTGCTCGAGTGCGGTGGTTTGCTTTAGCTTCCACTTGGCGTGACGAATTGACGATTGCGCGTCGCTCGGTTCGTTCATAAAGATCTAAATCATCTTCTGATAAGTACTTCGCAGCCTTTGATAGACGACCGTGCTGGGCGCTTGCCAATGAATGTAGCGCTCGTTTTAATGTCTGTTTTTTGCGAAATTCATCTGCAAACACTCCGAACCACGCTTCATTGCCACTAAGCAAAGCAACTTGGTTAAGCTCGTCAGCTTTCATGAGTGTCGTGAGATAATCACCACTTGGGGTACATACACAGCAAAGGGCGCCAACAACTGGGCCGCGGTCACCAAATAAATTTGGAATATCAACTTGAGGTTTACTTGTTAAGTCGTTACTCAGTCTCACAGTGTCTTTTTCATGGATAACCCATGTCGTTACGTGAGTTAGAGCTTTAGCTTCCGCGCATAGATGAAGTAGGCCTTTGTAGGTGACATGCAATTTTGCAATTGCTTGCCCGGATGCACTCATTTCACCTACAACCATCGCATGGTCAAGTGATGGGGATAAAGACAACCCTAGAGCACCCGCGTTAAATAAAGCGTGCGCTACACTTTCAGGGCTTGTTTTAGACAAAGGAACTCGACTGTGGGAGTTTGCAATCAATCGTAAAGCTATACGGGATTCAACACCGAAGTCTAAATGATCGTAACCATTTTCTTGCACGATATTGCTGTAGTCATGTTTTATTTGATTAATGGCGAACTGGTATTTTTTCATGCTGGATTCCTCTCTTTCCCCAAATTAAACCCTATGTTTTAGATCGCGCTAGTCTGCAGAGCCTTATGCTTGAGTGGAAAACTCTCTGTTATGGTTAAACAAGGCTATGTCTATATCTTTTGTTGCTTGCTGCAACTCTGACATGAGAGAGTGGGGAGGGGCGATTAGGTTCTTTAATGCCCGTTTAAACACATGACGTTTTGCAAATTCAGGGGATAGAGATTTGAGATCGCCAGAACTTAAACGAGAAAGCTCTTTAAGTTCTCTAATAGTAATGGTGGTAACCAGACTATCTCCGTTAGGTACTTCAATAATGCAGATAGCACCTTTTATCATCTCATTCTTTACGGGTGCTTTTACCGGACAGTTGGTACCGAAAACATCACCACTCCAGCCAATACCATCATCACCTGTTACAACATCAAGATACGCCAATTTGTACTCAGTTATACGTGACATCGTAACTTCAATGCCAGCCAATGGCACATCAAGGTAATATTCGAGTGAATTGTTAGATGTAGTTATTGCTGACAATGTTGCTAAGCCTTTATCTGGGGATAACGTAAGTCCTAATTTGGCTGCGTGACTTATTGCCTGGATTAGACTTTCCAATGTACCGCCTGTCATCGCATGGCTACGTTCGAGATCAGGGATTAAATTGTGTAAATATTTGATCTCAAGGTCAGTGTTTAAAGTAGCGTTGTTTAAAAATAGCTCGTACACACCACGTATATCACTCATTAAGTTTTGGTAATGACTTTTCATATCTCAATCCAGTTTTAAAATATACCTATTTAAAATATTTATAAGTTCAAAACGCGCAACAATGAAAGCGTGATATTTACGCTATATTAGCTTATTCAAGATTGTTACAATGCTTACATTCCGTTGAGCATATACACCCGATTTAGGCTACTAAATTGGAAGGATTGATGGTCTTTCAAGCTATTAGAAAAAATTAAAAAAAGTTGGTTTTTGGGGACTTGCGGGATCTGTGACCTGCGCGATGATAGTCGAGTAAACCAACTGAAAGGAAAAATTATGCAATTAGTAAAATCTAACGTTATGGCATTTTCTCTACTCGCTACACTTGTTATGGCTGGCTGTTCAACTACGCCTGCCGAACAGTATCAGGAAAAGCTTCAACAAGAGAAAGAAGTGAAGTACAGCAAAGAAGAGCAGAAATTTAACTCTGTCCCTAGCTGGTTCCTAAATGCACCGCAGAACGATGATCAAGGCATTTATGCTGTAGGTACAGCCACCAGCAATAATCTCCAGTTCACAATGAATCACGCTAAGCTCAATGCAGAATTCACGCTCGCAAAAACTTTGAGTCAGGAAGTGTCAGGCCGTGAACGTGCCTTTATGCGTGCAGGTTCTAACGGTAACGTGGAGTCAGATGCAGAATCAGTAGTGACGAAGTTTGTGGACTCTGCAGACATTGTTGGTGTCACAACGGTAAAAAACGAGGTAGTGCTTATCGATGGTAAGTACACCGTCTACACACTCTTGCATTTGTCATACGAGAACCAAGCAAAGATCCTTTCTCGTAAAGCAGGTGACACTACACAGGCAACCGCAGCAAAAGCATATGAAGAAGTTGAAGCCGAGGTTCGCCGCCGCACAGAAGAGCGTCGACAGTTAGAGATTGATAAAGCTGCCGCCGCTGCAAAAGCTAAGGCCGAAGTTGAAGCCGAAGTACAAGCTAAAGCCGATGCAGCTGCAGCTAAGCAGGCATCTGCAGAAAAAGAATCTCGTGCTAATGAATTGACGTCATCAGCTTCTTCTTTAATTCAAACCGTTGAAAGCAAGATTTAACCGTGCTTGGCAGAAATCATGTGATCAGTGCTGGTGCGGCTTGGCTGTTAGCTGAACCGTACCTTTTGAATTACCAACCGCAACCGCTTGAATCAGCAGCTATGTTCTTGGCGGTATTGTTCGGCTCGCTGATTCCAGACATCGATCATCCTGAGAGTTTGCTAGGCCGGCGAGTGAAATTTATATCAGTACCATTAAGTTGGCTACAAGGGGACCGGGCTTTGCTTCCTTGGAATGAGGATTCGCATAGTCGGGGTATCACACATTCAATTTGGGCACTTGCCGCTTGCTTTTACTTTCTAAATGGCCACATAGGTATAGCAGCTGCAGTATGCTTTGGATTCGTCGCACACTTAATAGGAGATGCATTAACACCAGCAGGAGTTCGTCTATTCTGGCCATTAACTATAAAAATTAGAAGCCCCATATGTTTTAGGACAGGAGGGTTCATTGAGTACTTATTTACGACAGCTTTAGCTACGGCTGCAATTGCCGTTTGGCTTGGTTATGACGTTTTGAACATATTACAAGGTTTAATAACAACCTGATTTTGAGAAGGTGATAATGCATGATTAATGAAAGCATTACGGGGGTTATCAGCATTAAGGGGATCATTCCTCAATTTGCCCTTAAGGAATTTGATGCTGATAGTGTTTTAGAAGAAGCTTCACCCGAGGACATGATTAGCCTGATTTCAAGCGTAGCATCTGAATTTGGCGAAAGTGGCCTACATTATTCTTTTATGCCAGAATGTCGAGACTTGCATATAAGAGTCATTGATCTTGGTGTAGAGATTCAAGTGTCTAATTTGAGTCAGCATATTGAATGGGACTTAGAGTGTAAGTCTGATTTTATTCTTCTCCGTTCAGTGATGCCTAGTACTGTCTCATTTGATAGTGACACTGTTATGGCCATGAATGAAGCTCACCCAAACATTAAGCTGTATTTAAAGAATGAAAGGCTGGTAATTGAAGAAGCATATTATCTTTCATATGGTGTTAACGTGCTTAACTTAATGGACCGATTAAGTGCACTATTGAACACATTAAGTACGATTGAATAATTGATAAACGCTAGATTTATTGTATTCGTTGACATGATTCAAAATTTAGCGTTTAAATAGGCTCCACTGATTTATATGATTTCATAACAAGGAACTAAAACAATGAACAAGACGCAACTAGTAGAAGCTATCTCAGAAAAAGCTGACATCTCTAAAGCAGCAGCAACCCGCGCACTTGACGCAATGCTAGAAGGTATTACGGAGTCTTTAGCAGCTAAAGAGCCAGTGCAGTTTGTCGGTTTTGGTACATTCAAAGTAAATGAGCGTGCCGCTCGTACAGGTCGTAATCCAAAAACTGGTGAGGCTATTGAGATCAAAGCCGCCACTATTCCAGCATTTACCGCTGGGAAAGCATTGAAAGATGCAGTAAACAAATAAGCGTTCCGCAAATAAAAAAAGCTCGGTATTCCGAGCTTTTTTTATGTCTAAAATTCTGTATTTCTATAAGGTGTCGGCCAAATCTTCATAGAGATTTTTTGCGTGAATAAGCTGGTGGACAGAAGGGGTAATATCATCGCTTATGTCGATGTCGCGGAATTTTTTCTCCCGGACGATTGAGCTACTGATGTTTGTCAGTTCGGGGTTCACCAACAAAGATATTCGACCCACTAGGTGTGATGTATCACTCGATGTTGAAAACTTAGCAATGTGTTCTGGCTTTACGACTAGAGTCACATCTGCAGATGGGTTCTCAGACTCTATGTATTCAATTAACTGGCTAGTTTTGACGTAAGTGCCATCAGGGTGAATAAAATGCTCTACAGCGTACACAGAGGCGTTTTGAGTAGGAACGTCCTTAAGGAAGGCTTGAAGCATATCAATGCGTGTTTCGTATGGAGTTAAGTGCTCCCCTCGGGCATAGGACTGAATAGGTACTAGAAAAACACGGTCATATAGATTCAAACTCTCAATCAACTTTAAATGGCCGACAGTAGGGGGGTTAAATGCACCTGGTACAACGGCGATTTTCTCTTTCATAGCTTTCTCTTACGGCTGCATTACTTAAACGTTGGAAACGCTCAATATTGAATGTGAAGTATTATAATATTTTTTCAGCGTAAGTCATGTGCGATGTAAGCATTCTTTATCTTTTGGTTAGTTGAAAGCAATGATGACTAATCATAAACCAAGTCATTACTAATGAACGTTCATACCTACTAACTTCATAAACTGGCTCTTAAGATCTTGTGTGATTTGGAGTTGAGATTAAAGTAATAAAATAATGCTTTAGTAAGGAATCGAACATCAATGAACAATAAGACTGTCATAACCGATTTGGAGTTGAGTTATCTAGTATCATCAGAAGTCGGTGAACTTTATGGCAAGGCGATTGAGTTTGCTAAAAATATGCCTGACTACTCGTTGATTCAGTATCGCCACATCGTAGATTCTACGCTTACTCAATTGGCCGACAAACATGATGTTTTGTTCGACCGAACTGACTTGATTACGCGAATTGAGACACTATTTGAATCACAAATCATCAGTAAGACAACCAAAGATAGTTTTCACAAGGTAAGGATTCTGGGAAACAAAGGGGCACATATCGAGCGTGATCTACCAAATGACGGAAATGCTGTTCGTGATTCCTCTGAACAGAAAGAAAAAATGGTTCAGTTGGTTGAGCAAGGCCGTAAGCAGCTAATTTCTCTTTTTGAAGATTTGGTCATCTTAGAAGATAGCAGCATCCGTATAGGTGATGTTGAAATGATAGAGCTCTCTATCCAAGAATTTCAACAGGTCGTTGCCCAAGGAATCCTGTCTTCTGATTTTGAAGCAAAGATGAAAGCAGCTCTATTGGTCGATAACGCGGCCAATGAGCAAAGTTTACGTGGCAGCTTAGTAGTTTCAGCAAATGATAAAGCCCACTCAGAGTCAATGAGATCGGTCGCTATGAGTCTTTATGATGCCTGCTGCACTTTAAGCGCTGACATTTCGATGGAAAAAGAACTCTTAGGTCAATTCGATGACAACTCACAAGAATTGTATATTCAAAGGCATGCCGACCTAGAGGCGCTGTTTAACTATGCACTGACTGCTGAATTGGTTACTGATGCGAATATCGAAAAGAAAGTAGGAAGGCTAAAAGCTGCAGCTGAACGCGGGTTTGAACCAGCACAGCTCTTTTACGCAGAAGAACTATATTTCAACCAGCACAAGTATGATGAAGCTTTAAAGTACTTTGAAATGAGCATCGATGGTGTAGAGCCTGGCGTATATCTTTCCCTTTTCCAATTCTATAACGATAAAGCAAATCCGTATTTCGATCAGAAAGTTGCATACGACTATTTAAATAGGGCTGTTGATGAAGGAGCCCAAAGTGCTAAATCTACGTTGGCAATGGAATATATAAGCGGAGAATATTTACCTAAAAATGAAAAACTGGCGCATGAACTGATTGAGGAAGCAGCTCAAGAGGGGTGCCGAAGGGGCATGATGATGCATGGAATGTTTGAGCTTCATAAGTTTGCGAAACAATACATCGATCTCGAACCTGAAAAAAAACTCAACCCACATGTTAAACAAGAAAAGCTCGGGCCAAATGAACCTTGTCATTGTGGGTCTGGTAAAAAATACAAGAAGTGTTGCAAGGGCAAGCCACCTCAATTGCTACCGCATGATTTATTCTATTAAGAGTGAATGCCGGTTTAATAATTAATGATGATTACTGACAGAAAATGAAAAACAAACCCACTAAAATAACAATTACCTTAGTTCTAACTGTTTTACTTTCAGCTTATGGTTTCTTGGGAGATACAGCCTCGATTGCTGGCTTTTCTTCAAGTGACGAACCAATTGTTGTAAATAATACGCATATAACCCAGCAACAGTTGCCAGATGTAGAGTTGAGGAGTACAAGTTTTCATAGTACAACAATGGAAGTTAGAAAGTTAGTCATATTTGACACTATGGCTGCACATTCGGAGTTTAAAGCGGTTATTTCAAATAACAGTAACATAGAGTTGACAAATTGCGCCCTTAACTATGAATACACCTTAGAGGGGGCTCCAGAGGGACAATTTTTCTATGCTACCAAAGCTATCCTTTCATCCGCTTATTATAAATTGAGTGATGACGATCGCTACAATTTCAAAATTGGCCACGTAAGGCCTCTTAGCTTGCCTGTAGAAGCTCATAGGTTTAGCTTAGAAAGCAACACCGATAAAGAGATGTCGTTTACCACAGAGCCCTTCATGAGCCTTCCAGAAGCAATCCGGTTCTATGTCTCTTGTGACCAAAAAATATCTGAGAATGTTGTAATCAATAAAAAGAACATGATTTACAGGCAAGGTTAATTTTAATCCCCTTAATGAAACAGCCTCCCGCGTGGGAGGCTGTTTTGTTATTAGCTCAAATTGACTCTTGGCATCCAATCCGGGATAACTGATTTTTCAAAGAATGGTAGTAAATCTTCGATTTGTAGCATTTCTTTATCTTTGAGTACTTCTGATAACTCAACCAATAGCAGCTTGTTGGCTTCCATAAATGCTACCAGCTTAGTTAAGTATTCTTCTTTTAAGACATTTATTGACTGGCAATTCACATCAACTTCAAGCTGTGATTCTGGCTCATTGTAGTAGGGTAGTTCAGAGTAACCCGCTTTAAGGTAATGTCGTGCTAGATTCTGATAACTGTCTATGTCACTACGACCGCCATCTGCGTGTTCGCCAAATACTGCCAGTTCTGCTGCTAGTCCACCAAGCTTAAGTAGCATTTCAAAATCCAATTCAGTACCAGTATTTAGAAAGTGGCCAGAGCGAGGGCATGTTACTTGGCCAAGAGTAGCGTCTGATCGATTTTTATCGTTGAGTACGACCTTGAAAGAATCAGGGATACCTTCTGCTGCAGAGTAAATTAATGCGTGGCCAGCCTCATGAATTGCTGCCGTGTTAATGTCCCGTTCGGTTGGCGAGATTGAAGGTTGAGCTTTCATTAACCGAGCTTCACCCATGCGACTTTCACGGAACTCAGTATGGATTAGGCGAATAGGCATCACATAGTTTATTGCAAATGCGATCACAACACCTGCGAGAACCATCAACGACAGTCCCTGGTTAGCCAGTATTTTATCGATGATTGTAGTCGCATCATTCTCTATGACATTAACTAACAAGAACGTCGCAAAGAACTGGATAATCAAGCTGTGCTTTGAAAGTTTGGCGCCCAAAAGCATAGATATGATTGGGCGCATAATAAAGTTGAAACTCATTAAGCACACTACCGTAAGGTAAAGTGGTGCAGTTAACTCAGTAAGATCTTTGGCATCAAACCAGCAGTTAAATAGGTATGTAGAGAAAGCAATCCCCATACAGAGCGTAAGAAAAGCGTTTGCAACTTCACTAATGCTTTCAGTTGGAGCTGGTATCGATTTTAATAATTTGGACAATTTGCCAAGTAACTCATGATGACGCTTTTGTTTCATTGGTACTCCGGGTTCTATTCACAGGTATTTGCACAGAAAAAGTGGATAACTATTTGAGTGATTGAAATGGTTGTTTATCACTATCGCGGGTAATGATTTGTCCAGCGTTAAAGCTCAGGTTGCCGATGGTAACTGGTTGGTGAAGGACGCCTCTTTTAATCTGGCCGTTAGGAAATAATGTAATTTCCTGGTTAGGTGCGAAAACTAGTTGACCGTACTGCACTGGGGTTTTGCTTGGTACATAGGAGCGAATAGATCCACCTTCGTACCAACTAAGCTGACCAACAATAGGGATGTTCATGTACCGAGTAGGGCGCGATAGGTTTACTCCTAAGCTTTTGTCTACCGGGTCAACGTAATAGGTGCTGCCGGCAGGTATGAGGATGTCATGTCGCCATTCATCAGCTAAGGAAGGCTGGGCTCTGTTGTTATCAGATAGGACTTTAGAGCATTGCTTTGATGCCCGGTCTTTATGCTTGATCAAGCATTTCAGTAAGTGCTGTGTATCTCCACTACTTGAAGTACAGAAACTACTGATCTCATTTTGGCAGTACCTCTGAACCTGATGTAATTGGAACTCACCTTTAACGGATGCGATGTCCCTTACTTGGCCAAGTATCTGGTTCATCCGTTCTTGACTCATTGTGCTTTTAGATTGCTGAGGTTGAGCATCTTGTGCAGCTTTAGTTTGACGTTGAACTTGAGCAAGAATTTCCTGTTGCCAATCTTCCGTTTGTTCAGATGAAAAACCAAAACTGTTTGTAGATAGCAAACTAAGAGAAGTACCAAGCAATAGAAATGAGTACCGAATAGGTCTTCGATTTACAGAATTGTTGAATATCAAATTTACACCATACTACGCATTCAAAAAGTGTAGTTATTATTGCATGCTTGATACTTAATCAAAAAGAATTGTAGTGTAAATATTATCGGGTAGGGATGTAAAAAGCCTCCCGAGTGGGAGGCATTTAGGAATTATTCTTCGTCTTCTGGTTCTAAGTTACGAGCTAGACAATCTTTATCGATGTTGACCCCTTTCTCTATGAGGTCAGCAAAATACTTTGGTGTTCTACCTTTGCCGTTCCAGCGATGTTCTTCGCCTTCATCATCAATATGTAAGTACTTTGGTTTGCGCGGTTTCTTGCCTTCTTTTTTTACCACTTGATCTTGTGACCCAGTGCCAGTCAGGTCGGATTCTGATAACCCTTTGGCTTTCATCATCTCTTTGACTTCTTCAATACTACGTTGTTTTTCTTCCTGGGCTTTGCGTTCTTCTTCTTCTTCAATTTCGCGCTCAAGAATAAGCTCTTCTAAGCGATCTTTCATCGCAATCATCGAAGTTGAATCAGAGCCCTTAAGATACTTACGCATACGTCTGATTCTGCTCATGACACTCAAGAATTCAGCTTGAAAGTCTTCTACCGCTTCTTTTGGATTAGCCACCTTGCTCACCTCTATAGAAAATAATTACTTATGTCCGATAGCGAGTATATAGCAGTAGTAGAAATAATGAAAAGGAAGAGGCTTACTTAAGCCTAGCTTTTGCGTAATCATTAAAAGTTTTGTTACTAAAACTTTTAATGTTTGAAGGTTCAGGTGATGGTTCTTGAGTAGGTTGGTATCCATTGATTGGTGCTATACGCACATTTCTTGGAATTTCATAACTGGCAGTGCGACCGTCTGCCAGTTCGATTGAGGCGCCTTGAAATCGACCAAAGTACTTAGCAAATAGGGACAAGTCATCTGTCATTCCCGCCTCTGTAGCAAGTTGAAAGAACTGCTTTCTTTCGTCAGCAAGTGACATCTTTATGCATTAACTTGCTGCGATGCAATGATACTTTGCAGTACATCTGATGGAAGTTTACTTAACTCTGAAATTTGACTCGCTCGGATCTTTGATTCTTCTTTTCTTGCTTCGTTTTCTTCGATCAAGTCTGCACACCAAGTCTTTACATCATCAGCCGACACCTTTTCCAAAATTCTATTGATGATAGAAGGCTGAGTTAAACCAGTCGCTTGACGGAACTGGTCAACGTTTGACTTAGCTTCTTTAGTAAATTGAAAACTTGTTGAGGTTGAGGACTCTGTACTCATATTAAAAACGCTTTTTATTGAATGTGTGGTTAAGGATACATTTGAAACATAGGTAATTTCAAGATGTAGATGACATACAGAGAGATTTTACCATGTTAGTGAATGACAAGGAGTACAACAGCATCTCAATGAGTTATGTGTGATCTATCGCTTGTTCAGTAATGTCCGATGTAATTGCCAACTATGGCTTGACCAGAAGTTATTGAATTTCATATTACATAGTCGTTGATTTATTTAAAACGCAAGGTGTAGAATTCGAAAGACATGCTTGGTGTAGGAAGTGTTATGTATCAAATTGGAAAAGTATCAACGAAAGAATTAGCTCTCAAATTGGCAGAGAAAAATAATCAACTTACCGTCGAAGAGTTCGAGAAGGCGATCAAGGTTGTCATGAATGATATTGCTGGTGGTATTGAACGTGGTGAAAGAACCGAGATTAGAGGGTTTGGAACATTTTCACCCGTAATATATAAACCTGGTACAAAACGAAATCCACGAACTGGGGATACGCTTTCTACTGGTTACCGCGGCAGAGTGCACTTCAAGCCGGGGAAGGCTCTTAAAGAATCAATCATGTAGTTTACTGGAGATTTAACGTTGAAAATTAATCGTACATTTCTTGATGCAATGTCTATCCTAATTGTACTGACATATATCGAATTAAAGTACACTCACTTCTTTATCGAACAAACACAGCTAACGGATAGCATGGGTTCACTGTGTATCATTGCTCTAATCGTGCCAATTTTGTCGATCTTGTTTCGTATTACAGACCGTTTGAACAAGATTGTTAGAAATGATCCTTTTATTATGTACATCTACGAATCTAAGATTTTAATGAAATGGAAAGGGCAAGAGAATGGTATTGCGCTAGATGATACTGTTCTCGATCTCTTGCATAACGATAGACACGCGTTAGAGAAGCTGATTCAGAAAGGTATCGCTGAAACTGCTAAGGAACTACCTAAATTTCTACCTAGCCCACTTGTAGTGGTTATTACTGAGCTTAAGTTTAGCAACCTTGAACGGGAGGCTTTAGGTGGTGCGATTTGCAACGCTGGTGCTATCGAGATGACTTTTAGTGAAAGTAACGATAGTCGTGACATCGAACTGGCCGCGAAGAATGCAAAAATTAATGATTTGCTCGATAGATAATTGAAACAGCTGGAACTAGAAAGGGTGGCTCAGGCCACCCTTTTTTATATTTAAAACCGACAAAGCTCTCTCATTATATCTACCTCAAAGCTATAGGGTGATCTTCCAGTTCTGGCTATTGCCTCGTAAAGCTTGATGGCCCTTTCAGATCCTTTTAATTTATCAGAGTCAAGAGTGACTTCTTTAAGTGACTCTTTCACATCAGTCAATATTGTGTTGTGTACTTTAAAGGTTAGGGGGTAGCGACGTTCAGCAAACTTATCGATTACCATAATCCCTGACAAAAAAACAAAAAATGCGAAAATTACACCAAGAATGAATTTTCCAATTATTACAGTTGGACTGAGGTATATAACCCACAAATACGCAGCTATACCAATAATCGTACTGATAATTCCCCATACCTTCCAAATTTTTGACATTCTTTTGTGCATGGTATCGTATTCATACCTGAATTGAGACACCTCTAATTGGGTAATAGGAGAGGCAATGTATTCATCAAGAGTTCTTTTAAATATCAATTTTTCTCCTAGAGAACATTTAACCAGCAATGCTGGTGGTTGAGTAAACATATGCTTTCTACCAAGTTGAAAAGTACCTTGTATATTTTCATTCGTCATATTCGCTCGTTGAATGGACTGGGACATTATCTGATCCCATTCACCAAGAATATCCTCAGTTCCATCGGTTTCGTAGGTTATCCCACACCCATTGCAGATAAGCCGTTCACGACCGCATGAATCATTTTCGTACTTAGCTGTTGAACCACAAATGCAATTAGTCATTTTTATTTTTATACGCAGAAATAGCGATAAGAAACACGATAGCTAAAGCACCAACTGGAACAATCCATTGGTATAGCGGAGAGCCTAGCAGAGTTGAATCTAACCAAGGGTTGAGCATAGTGACCTCTCATTGTCGTACAATATTAAAACCAGTACCTTCCTTCTCGGCACGGATGCGGTACGCTTTCATGACTTTCTGCAGGTAAATTAGTTTGTATTTCTTAGTCTTTGAATGGTAATGGCCAACAGCATTCCAAACACTTTGACCGTCTTTCAGCTCATTCAACCTTTGCTTTAGAACGCGGCCAGCAACCTCAAGGTTGAGGCAAACATCATCTTTGAGCTTCTGCCAAGTTACGGCAGGATACTCATGTTTGAACCAATACTCTTCAAACTGAATTGTGTTCACCTGCCCGGGACCGAGATCAAACGAACCATTGGACTCGTTATAAGAAACTGTTCCTTTCTTTCCCCGTTCGACATCAAGAATGGCCATCATCAATGTAGAGTCGAAATCGAGTTTATCAGCTGCTTTCTCTACACACTGCTCAATAACCATTGGTGCAACCGGAGTACCGCGTGCAACGTCATCGAGGGATATATCAATGACCATTCTTGGTTAATCCTAAGTAATGGTTAAAGCCACGGTGTATGAATGCAGGGCCGAGGCCGCACGCAAACCAAATTGTCAAATCAATTTCCTTCATCAATTCAAAGGCGTTACCTGTTACGTTGGAGTTCAATAGGAAGAACGCTACAAATCCACTAGCTAATTGAGGAAGTAGTAGGTACATGATGTCTATGCCGAATAACTTTTTTCGGTCCATCATCATGTAGAGAGCCGCGAAGTGGAACAGGAAAAGGCTTGAGAACAGCAAGCCGTATATCGACTGTGAAAAAATACATAGACAATACAAACCGATAACTGATCCAGTAGCTAGTCGGTCGCGTTTAATTTTTAGGTTTCTGATTTCTTCGTCATTTAAATCTGTCATTTTATTAATACGCTGCGCTTTGAAGTTGCAAGAAGTTTACCAACAACTTAGTATCTACACAAATAAACAGCAGTTGGAGCGTATAAGATGGCTTCTGAATTAAATGCAGGTGAGCGCTTGCAAAATCAGACTAAAAGCGTTGAGGAAACTGACCACTTACTAAGGCAAATTGAAAGTGCAGTATCTGAAACTAAGCGTGAGCAAGCAATACAGTTTTTAAAGGAGCACAAGGTCGCTCTTAGTGCTGCATTGATCATCACTGCCGGTGTTGCTTTGAATACGTCCTCAGTAAAAGACGTTTGGAAATGGATAAAGTTACAGGCTCAGGAAGCAATGGCGACTGGGCAGTTGCTGTCTGAAAACCCGATAGGCGTATTTAGGTCCACTTTCATCGGTTATTCCGGTGACATTGCAGACTATGACCAAAGCAAGTTGATCCCTCTAAAGTTTGATTCCATCACGCTTTATAAGAATGACGCGGTGCGGTTCAAATCTGAATTCATTGTTGAACCAAACGAGCTTCGATTCAGTGATTGTCCATTGATTATCGAGGGCATGCTAGATGGAGCTGATGGCGGTATCTCCGATGGAAACTACCTGACGGTGCTTGCATGTAGCGGCCAGCAATCACGTTTGCTTGAAAATTATCAACTACTCGCTTTCCCTCCCGAAAAGAACCAAATGCTTGCCCCGGCAAGTTACTACCTATACGAAAATACTAAGGCTGAATAATGCAGGATACATTTGACAGTGTGACGGTAATACCTACGAGTGAAGTATCTCTACCATGTCGAGAGTGTGGTGGACATGTTCAGGGTGTGGATGGCGATTGGCTTAACCTCGATGTCGGTAAACCTGAAAAGGGGATAGGTTGGTCATATTCAGTAATGGAATGCCCAAGTTGTGGAACAACATTCATGTTCAATCTCGCGGTAGTAGAGCAACCGTTAGATGATGAAATTGCCATTGATAACTGCCACACGTTTGAATCAGAGCGATTCGTACAGCTCCAGAAAGGTGACATTACGATTCTTGGCCATGAATGGTTCGGGGTAAATTTTCGAAACCCTCTTGGCAACTTTGAATCTCAATCTCAACCCGTTATGGCTGAATATTCTTTTGGCCCACTGAAATCACGTGCTCAGTTAAAAGACTTAGCGCAACAATTTACTGACGCGCTTATTTACCGAGTTCAAGTCGATAAGCTTACCTCTAAGGATTAAACATGAAATTTAAGTCATTATTCGTCGCCTTACTTGCCACCAGTACAATTTTGGGTTGCTCAAGCAAAGTAGATAGCACTGCAGAGGAAAAGCCAGCAGCAACGGTTTCGCCTGCGGTAGAGGCTAAGCTTGAAGAAGTCGCTAAGATTAGCCCAACGATTTCCCGAACTATCAGAATGGTTGGTCTTAAACGTGAAAATGAATGTGGTGTTGCATTCACAGAATCAGAAATCATGAATATTGGTCAAACCAACGCTTACTTTGGTTTCTTCCTTGCTTTAACTCACGTTGTTCCAGATAAAGACTTAGATGCGTTATTCACTACTGCCGAAAAATCGTTTAGCTGTGATAATGCTGAATGGATTAAGAACACGAAAGCGAGCATGGAAAGCTTTTTCTTAGACCGTCAAAAAGAAGAGCAAAGCTGAACGAAGAATAAAAAAGGCACCGAAAGGTGCCTTTTTCGTAAGTTGTTAAATTAGTTACTTACATCCTAAAAATGTTATCCCGCAGAACTGTCCTTGCATTGTTTGGTCCATTGTTATGTAAACCTTGCCCGGTTGGTTACATGCAGCACCTTCTGCTACAGGGAAGCTGTTCACGATAGTTCCACGTGCAGCTGCCCAGTTTCTCATGTAATCACAACTTTGAGGTACTTGTTGGCGCTCTTTAACCCATTTGGTTACTACTTTTGTCCCTGTAGCCCCTCTACTCTGAGTTGTATTAATGACGCGATTTTCAGGTCTAGTTGTGATCAGGGTTGAGCCTGCTTTGTATGACCACGTTCTCACTTGAGTTTGTCTACAGCTTCTAGTTTGTGTGAAGCGAGAACCACTGTTAACTGAACCGGTGCCCGGTGACCAGCCGCTACAGCTGTAAACGCCGGCTGAGTTTGAATATCCAGATACAGAAACTGTGATAGTCCGAGTTTCGTTTATTGTCAGTATTTTGGTGTTGTTCTGCAGAGCACCAACGCTACGGATTTCTCCAGTTACAGCATTCTTCTGCTGCTTCTGCTCAGTTCGTGTTTGATTCTGCTTGTAGCTGCGTGACTGGGTGAAATTGGACGTTTGGTTAACAATTGCTGGATCCCATGACGTATAGGAATGGGCAGCATCAACATTTGTCCACGTACCAAATGCAGAAGCAGTGCTTAACCAAGGGTTTTTAGTGCCTGGAACCGTCCGGTATTTAATGTCATCGATACTTTGTAGTTGAGGGTGAGTTCCAATAACCTCACTACCGACCTTATAAGTCCAAGTACGTGTTTGATCTTGCTGGCAGGTAAATGTTTGGTCAACGGTTAAACCTTCATAAGTTTCAGAGGCTGGTGGTACCCATTCGCCACAGTCATGCAGTTCGCCAGTGTTCACATACGCGTCCACCGATGCTTTCACATCCCTTGATACAGAAGCAGCGCGGTAATCGTATTCAGTAACAGGGTCACCGTGATTGCGGATCTCCCCGACGTTTGTGTCTTTGTCACGGTCTTGTCGTACTCTCGTATACACGTCTTTGTATTTACGAGTTTGCGTAAAGTCGGTCATCTGCTGAGCTAGGGGAGGAAGCCAGTTCTCATAATCCACATTCTGGCCAGAGTCGACCCACGGAGTGTAAGTCGGGTCAAAGACTTCCCAAAAGCGATCATCGATTGAATAGAGGCTAGGGATGTAGACTTCGTATTCTACCTTGCCGATGTCTTGTTTTCTCAATGGCGCCACTTCAAATTGGAGTACACCCATATTGAGTTCTTTTGACATTGGTAAGGTGCCACCTGGTTTAATCACCTTGTTATCTGCCCGAATAGAAAATGCGGCATCGTCAGGTAATCTGATCTCGAAATCATGAACACCGGTTGCGATATTTTCTTGCGCGGTGCGTAATACGTCGGATTTGAAGTAACCAACAGGGCCACCCTTACTGTCTTTTAGCATCCTATCAGATGGCAAAGTAATCGTGCCGTGACTTGCCGCGTTGGATACAAGAGGCAATGAAGCTAGGGTGAGTTGAAGTAATATTGATAAGTTGTTTAGAGAAGCGTTCATAATTGTGGCCAGTTGAAAACCGTCCATCAAATATATCTAATTTGTATGAATGCTATATCGTATAAGTGCCACGATTTATAGGGGGTTATTTAACGCTCGATACTTTCTATACACAAAAAAGGCACGATTAACGTGCCATAAATATGTTATCAATTTACAAGCTTCTAAAGTGGAATTGAACGTCCATTAACAGTAGCTTCGCCGTCAGAAACCTGGATATTAGTTTTGAAGACTCCATCGTTCCCTAACAAAGCAAACCCAGTTCGGCTTGCAGACTGAGCCGCACCTATACCAAACACCTTGTCAATTTCGGCTGCAGGTATCTGAACGTCTAAGTCACCTTTAATCACTGTGATTAGCCCTAGTGGGTTCAGCATTAGGTTAGGCATTTTTCCCTCTGGCAATTCAACATGCAGTTGAGTCGCAATGTTGCCGTTGTCAGTATATGCGACCATTTTATCAATGTTGAATTTCAGACCTGTTTCAAGCAGTCGTGCATACATCTTTTCCATTTTACTTGAAGCGAGGAAGTTTGGTGTGTCCGCTTGCATGACAACCTTCAATTCGTCGCTAAACTCTTCTACTGCACTTGTTTTAACATCATTCACGCTTGTAGTAAGTCCAACATCCTTCCACTGGATCACGCTGTTCTCCAGCTCTTTTGCAATGGCATTGAATGAGAAATGGTACTTTTCATCTTGTATGTAGGTACTTGATGAAAAACCAAGGTTAGTTGCCAACAAATTAATAGCATCGTTGTAATCAAGTTGCTTAAAGCTCGCCAAACTAATCTCTTGGCTACCTTCACAGATAGTCTTGCAATCGGTAAGTGAACCACGCCATTGATAGTTGATGCCCTCTAATTCCATCTTATTGCCAGTATTGCCACTGCTAGTCATTTTAATTGTGTCAGTACTGGTCTTTAGGATAGCGTCGCTACCATCGCTAGTAGATGTGAAATAGACGCGGGTAGGGCTGATCGTCAGTAGTTCACCGTAATTGATGTGATCAGTCATCGCTATGACATCAAAGTCACCATTAAAGCTATGCCTTGTCATAATTTGCCCCGGAATTGGCATGTGCTCCCCTTTAGGGATTTCTAGGTTCAAATTGTCGGCTACCAGCTGAGAAGTATGTTCATCGAACTGTAGATCATGCTTAATTTCGAAAGGGTATGAAAAATATCCAAGTTTATGTATTGCTTCCAGAACAATAGGCTCACCAGATGTTAATTGCTCTCCTAAAACACCTGACGCATTTGGCAAAATCTTTATGACGGTTTTTGCACTACTGTCAGTTAAACCAATAGAGAGCTGGTGGCTTTCTACTGAAATACCATCGATAGATTCCAACTTCGCTATTGTAGATTCGTAACTACTGTTTATAGCCATGTAACCATATGTGCCGGCGCCAAGAATGGCCAAGGCAGTACCTGTTCCTACAAGTAGGATAGTAGTGGATTTTTTCACAATCGTACCTTTTCAAAATTAAGTGCTGCTAGATATTACTACAATTTCAATGTTCAGCGTTATAGAATGAGGTAAATTTAATCAGACTTCTATATCTGTAAAAACTCCGTGATGAAACTTTAGCGTTATGAATTGCATATAGGTTTTATCTAACTAGACAATTTTGTCTATACACGTATGAAAAGAGGGCTCTACCTTGGAAAACGTTCAAGAAAATTCACTCGCAATGTCACAAGAGGACAACGACAAAAAGTGGTATTCATTTAGTAAGCGCAAAGGGGTATTCCTACTTGGTACTCTTGTTGCCGTTTCAGCATTCGGGTTATCGATGCAGCAACCGGGTCCAATCCTAGAAATGGATACGAAAGGTGTTGCTAGTTATGTCCGTTGCTCTGGCAGCTTGATTGCTAATACCGTAGACGAAAATGCTTGCCGCGAATACTTTGAAGGCTACCTTTCTGAGCGTATTAGCAAAACAGACAACTTACCTCGTATTGTTCCACTAGACATTATCGGTGCTACATATCAATCGGCACAGAATGCATTTAAAGAGCAAGGTTTCACGCCACTTAAGGATCTTGAAACTATCACGCAGCATAAAGTGCAGTTGCTGAAATCAGGTAAAGCGATCAGCGCGTCGTCTTAATATGGAATTTGATGTAGTTGGTTTTTTGGCGGGACAGTCATTAATTGTTATAGCTGGCCTTGGGATCGCCTTCCTACTCTTGGTTTTCAATAAGGCAAGGTTAAAGTCGAAAGCTCCCAAATGTCCAAAATGTGGATTGACTATGGTCACCCGTATTGCTTCGAAGGGGAAACACGAAGGCAAACCATTTTGGGGATGTCCTAACCATTTGAAGAATGGATGCACTGGCTTCCGTAAAAAATAACAAGTACCGTCCTCATGAGGGCGGTATTTTTATGGAGAAAATATTGAATATATCGAATTTACAAGTGGGGCTTGGGATCATTGCCCTCGCAACGATGGGATTAATGTTCATGAATCCTATCCTATGTCTAATACTGGCCCTGATAGGCATGGCTGTTATGTTTGCCTGGGAGCAAATAAAAAAATTGCTGAAACTTTCGGTATCACGCGATGACAGACTTAAAGATGCTGATGGGAACCTTGTTGATTACTCATTGAAAAGCGGATTGCTTACGAAAGCTGAAAGAAGCTTTTATGGTGTACTGCAAACTGTGGTACCTGACGAACTGGTAGTAATGAGCAAAGTTCGAATTGCAGATGTGCTTTACGCTACAAAAGGGCTCGATCGTAAAGATTCTGCCCGTCTATTTGCCAAAATTTCCAGTAAGCATTTCGATTTTGTTCTGTGCTTACGTACTGACTTGTCTTATGTAGCTGCAATCGAGCTTGATGACAGTTCACACCAGAAGAAGTCACGAAAGGATAGGGATGAATTTGTTGAACTTGCTTGTAAAAGTGCGGGGTTGCCGCTTTACAGATGTCGCGCACAATATGCTTACCAACCGGATGAATTGAGAAATTATTTGTTCGAGACTTCAACACAACAAAATTGGGATGAATCTAGTGCGAAAGCTTAAGCAATTGTTTTACGTCGCGGTGGCGATAATCACGCTCTATGTAGGATACAAGCTGACACAATACCTGTTTGCTTTGCTGGTGGTAGCTGCCATCGGACTATTCTTATACCTTAAGTTCAAGCCTAAGAAGCAACCTGTATAAGAGTCGTTGTAAATCAACCAAATAAAGAAGTGGCGCAATATTTAGCGCCACTTTCCAATTAAAGTACTCTGATGTATGCTATTCGCATACTGCTTTCAAAATCTTACATCCACCTCCAAACCACGCACACAACATCTTTTGCGGGGGTGTTCTTCTCTGAAAAACTGACATAGCGTTGGGGAAATAAACTCTATTCGTGAAGAGTTAAGCTGAACGTTACAAAAAAATAGGGCCGAAGCCCCATTTTATCGATTGTTTGTATAATTATCGTTGGCACTTATACAGTGCAAAATATGCATTAGGGTCTTTTATCGTGTAGTAGGTGTAACCATGTCCTTCTGGTGAGCATGCTTTGCCAGCTTGAGAGTCGTAAGCACTAGAGTTTACGATGGTATCGCCGTCTTCTCTGGCAAACGATAATTCATAACTCAATTCACCTCTATAAGTGTGATAGCTACCTGTCTTCACGAGTCTTAGTGTTGATTTTGTACCAACTGCAGAACGGTTAGGTGATAGGCTAACTGTTCTGTTTTCTGGTCGTGTAGTAATGACTGTAGAACCATCTTTATATGACCATGTTCTCACTTGCATTTGTGTACAGCCTTGAGTTTGTGTAAAACGAGTACCACTGCTTACAGTGTTTGCTGCAGGTGTCCAAGCACCACAGTTGTAGGCGCTTCCTGAGTTACTCCATCCGCTAACTGAGACAGCAATTGTCCGTTGTTGGTTGACCGTAACCGCTTTAATTGGATATTTGAGTTCACCAACGCTTCTGATTTCTCCAGTAACTGCATTTTTCTGCTGCTTTTGTTCCGTCCGGGTCTGATTCTGTTTGTAACTGCGTGACTGCGTAAAATTGGCCGTCTGAGCGACGATAGGAGGTTCCCAAGAAGATATTTGGTATGGTTCTCCAGTATTTGACCATTCACCGAACGCGGATGCAGTACTTAACCAAGGGTTTTTAGTGCCTGGCACAGTCCGGTATTTGATGTCATCGATACTTTGTAGTTGAGGGTGAGTGCCAATCACATAGCTACCTACCTTATAAGTCCAAGTACGTGTTTGATCTTGCTGGCAGGTAAATGTCTGGTCGACACTCAATCCCTCATAAGTTTCAGAGGCTGGTGGTACCCAATCGCCACAGTCATGCAGTTCACCAGTATTTACATATGCGTCCACCGATGCTTTTACATCTCTTGATTCGGTATTTGGGCGGTAATCGTATTCAGTAACCGGGTCACCATGATTGCGGATCTCCCCGACGTTTGTGTCTTTGTCGCGGTCTTGTCTTTCTCTCGTATAAACATCTTTGTATTTACGAGTTTGAGTAAAGTCTGTCATCTGCTGGGCTAGGGGAGGAAGCCAACTTTCATGCTCAACATTCTGGCCAGAGTCGAGCCACTTTGTGTAAGTCGGATCAAACACCTCCCAAAAGCGGTCATCGATCGAATATAGACTAGGGATATAAACCTCATACTCAACCTTTCCAATGTCCTTTTTCCTTAGTGGAGCTATATCAAGAGACAAAATTCCATTATTTAGGGTTTTCGATGAATTAAAAGTTTCTCCTGGTTTGACTTCTTGACCATCCACTTTAATGGCAAAAAGGGCATTAGCAGGTAGTCGAATTTCGTAATCATGTTCGCCAGTAGCAACGTTATTCTGATCAGTACGTAGAACTTCGGACCTAAAATAACCAATAGACATACCTTTCGAGTTCTGTAGATAGGTATCAGAAGGTAATGTGGTAGAACCTTGATTAGCAGCAAAGCTAGATTGCACGGTGAACAGTGAATAACACAGAATAAAAACGCTTTTGGACCTACTAACTGTAGGAGAGGAATAAAGTTTCATACTGGTTGTCTTGGGCATCCACAGATTGATCGGTCCCATTCAAACACGTTTCTGGACAAAAACAATTTAGAACAATAACTCTAATATTGAAGAGGGTGAGTGATAAATTTGAATATAAATTTAACCATTATGAATAGGGAGGCTTCACCTCCCCTTTAAACAGCAAACTCTAAGCACTAACAGATTGCTTGATTAGATCATAAATTACATCGTCAGCAAACTGAGTTTTAAACTCAACCTTCACTTCTTTACTGATCTGGTTGAACAGTTCTTTAGCGTGCTTGATTTTACGCTTTTCCTCTTTTCTAAGTGTATCTTTTCCTTCAACATTTTTAGTTTCAATGATGAAGTTCAGGTAATCCCCTTCACTGGTCTTAACTACATAAGCAAAGTCAGGAGAGTAGGTATAACCACCTGCTACAGGGATTTTTATTGAGTTTTTAGGGATCTTAGTAAAGACCGATACAGATTCAATTTCACCATCGGTAATATTGAGCTTTTCCAGTTCAGAATCATAAAACACATCTTCAAAGAGGTAGCTGTCCAGTGGTGGTAAAGAATGATCCGAATGTAAACCGAGATCACTTGCTGTAACATCCTTCAGAGCTTGACCTGCTTCATCTGTAAATTTAGTTGGATGTAGGCTGTTGGAAATTATGTTATATCCTAGCCCAAACTTGTTAAATGAGTTATGCAACAAGAATTTACTAAAGCCTGATTTTATCTTTCTGATGGTTTGAATGTTCAAATAATCAGTAATATTAATCGTGCCTTGCACGGCTACAAATGCTTTATGCAGCGTTGATGGTTTGATAAATGCCGTTTGCGATAGGCGATTAACAAACTCTTTGTAGGTCATAGTACAGAACTTGGTGAAGTCATCATCATCACCAAATACTGTTTTTGACATTGCCGTATCATTGCTCACATACACTTTTTCAATACGTGTTTGAACGCCAGTCTTTTTGAACTTCTCAGACTCTTCAAGCAAATAGGTAGTGAAGAGTTTTAGGAAATCATTCTCGCTAGCGATCTTATACTCTAATACTGCCTTTTGATTGATCATTTCCCACAGTTGCTTTAGCTCATCAAACTTACCAACTCGCATTTTGGAACGAGTTTTCCCCTCTGTGGCAACTTTGATTTTTCCGCTCTTAACACCTCTAGGGAAAGCGTTAGGATACGCCTCTTTTAACTGCGTATAAGCCGTTGCGCCGAGTAAGTTTTTACTTTTGTCGATGATCCCTTTTCCAAGTAAGTCCATCATCAAATCCAAAGCCTCAAGATCAGAGTATTTAGATAAGATTTTATCCTCAAGCTCTTGAGTTAACTTAGATGGGACAGTCTCTTTGAATGATGTTTCATTCACTTCTTGAACTAGAGAGGCAACAAAATCTTTCTCAGTAAAATCTACGAAGTAGTTCAGCCTAAACTCACCATTCACACGAGCCATATATTCATTCACTGGCAAACGTAAGCCTCGACCCACTTCTTGAAGCTTTGATGTTGTACTGCCACTTGAACGTAACTTACAAAGGGTGAAGATATTTGGGTTGTCCCAACCCTCTCTAAGCGTCCACTTCGAAAAAATGAATCGTCTAGGGTTATCTAAAGACAAAAGCAGTTCTTTATCGTGCAAAATTTCATTAATCTCTTGCTCGATTTTTTCGTCTTTATCACTGTTATCCTTCGAGAAATAACCACCGTGAACACTACTTATATCAGCAATAGTTCTTTCCAAATACCGCTTGTAGAACTCATCTTTTTCGGTTTTTAGTAGTGCCTTAGCTTCAGCCAAAGTCCACTCTTCAAACTTGGTTTTCAAGCTTCCAGAGATGTTATTTCCGTCACGATAACCCTCGATGTCATCTATGAAAAACAGAGTCAGAGGTTTGATTCGTGGGCGCTGTGTGAGCATTTCTCTCTCAACTTTGAAATGCTCTTTAATCGCCCTACGCATCATATTATCTTCGAGCGTATCTGAGTATGAGTATGGGTTAATAGATTCATTAACTTTTAGCTCAACACCATTACTCAGAACGATCATTTTTGTGTTCATCGACTCAATGTATAGGTCGTGAATTTCAGTGTGAGCCTTGGCTAATGATTCACCTTTACCAACTTTGATGGTGCTCTTTGAACCGTTTTCATTTAACTCAAAGCTTGCCTCTTTTGTGGTCGATTTTTTGAGCGTCAAACTAGCAACATCATCACCAACCATCTCCTCAATAAAGGTATTAATGCCTTTAACGAGATCATCATTAAATGCATCAACAGCCGTTAAACGATAGACAAGATTTTCGTAATCCTCATTAAACGTTGCGCCATAGCGGATGATGCTTTGAGCATTAAACTTTTCAATGTTATTCCACGTTGTCTTTGCTTTAGGAAACTTATGCGGCTCATCAATGATAACGAACGGCTTTACAGCACCAATTGCTTCAATCGGTGTGTTATACCTGTTATCCAATAAGCCACGGTCATATACTTCCGTCAAAGATGGGGAGTTAACCATTCCTGAGTTAATCACCATTACGTGAATGTATTTTTTGTTGTAGTTATTTGCTTCTACAAAATCGTGAATCGCTTGAGGCATAAACGATTTGGTGTTTTTCTTAGATGATTTTTTACTTTCAACAACATACGTTTTAAGTTCACGCTCTGTCTCTCTAAAGTGTTCTTTGAGCGCATCACTTTTAAGAAAGTTCACCGTACCAGCTTTGATCGAAAGCGTTGGTACAATGATGATAAATTTGTTGATACCAAAAGCTTTGTTCAACTCGAACATCGTTTTGGTATAGGTGTAAGTCTTACCTGTACCAGTTTCCATCGAGACATCAATCACATTGCTATTTTCGTTGTAATGCTCTTTGCTGTGCTCGATAGCATTAAACTCGTGGATAGCCTTTATGTTTGAGCGTTGTTGTGGCTTGGTGATAACGAGTTCTGGATTCGCTAAAAGCCTAACACTTTGATCGTCATCGAATTGTGGCTCTGCACCGATAAACATATTGAGAACTGCATCAACACCAGCTTTTTGGTGTGGCAGATTCTTTTCAAAAGTGAATCCTTTGCTCATTAGTTACGTACCACCACATCAATCTCGATAGATTTCTTATTTGCATAGCTCTTCAGTGCTTCGTTCAACTCCAACTGCTTAACGCTGTCAAAGTTGTTGGCGTAATAAACAATCTTGTTTGGGTCAAAATCTTTGTCATCCGTATCATCAAGTTTGTGAAGTAAAGCTTTGAGCGCATTGCTGCTAAAGTCTGGAGCAATCATATACAAGCGTCTATCACACAGGTGTGCCGTGTATCCATCGAGGTCAATATCGTAAATAGGAGCCGTTAACTCACTGCCATCATACAAAGCCCAAGTCGTGAGTAACGTTTGATACTGCTCATCAGTCAAAAGAACATCATTGAACATAGTAAGATTGGACAAGGTTAGTTCCTTGTCATCTTCTTCAATACGGAAATCATTAACAATTTCAAAGAGCTTAAAACCCAAGTCTCCTTTATAGTCAGTGTTCTGCTCCCCTAACTTCTTGGCGGCTTCACTAATCCGTTGTTTCGTTATCTCGAAAATCGTCCTAAACCCAGCTTTATATGCTCCCTTTTTGGGATCGGTAGGTTCCTCTAATTGAACAGATATTACACGCCTATCTTTCTTATCCTCGATATTCGACAAGTACACTGAATGTGCAGTTGTACCTGAACCAGCAAAGAAATCTAAAACCACATCGCCACTATCAGTACTCATTCGAATCAAATCTTTGATCAACTGAGTTGGCTTAGAGTGTTCAAATATTTTAGGTCCTAGCAAGGATGCGATCTCTTTTGTCCCATCAGAGTTCAAGCCATTAGAATCCCACCACGAACCAGCTTTAGTTCGTTGGCTAACCCTTTCTGATAGATATTTTTTTTGTATAGGAGCTGCGTTACCAGTTTTACCAAAAATAATTCTACCATCAGTAATTCTGCGCTTAACCTCCTCTTCATTGAACACCCAATAACGACCAGATGGTGGCAAATATGTTTTACCTGTTTTTTCATTAATAATTGGGAAATGTGGACCTTCGTGATTGGCAGATAAATCACTCGTAGTCCAAGGTCCACGGGGATCATTATCTGGATTGGAGTATGTCTTATCTATATACTCTTGTGTAAATGGCACACCTGCTATTGCTGCTTCTAAATTTGCACGACCATAAGCTAAGATGTAATCATGAACAGGAGGAATGTACCCCACATTATTTCCATTAGTTTTTTTCTTCCAGATGATAGTCCCTAAGAAATTCGACTCTCCAAACACTTCATCACAAATGAGTCTCAATTGATTAACCTCATTGTCATCTATAGAGATAAAAATCACTCCATCCTCTTGCAGAAACTCTTTAGCGACATATAGTCTTGGGTACATAAAAGTTAACCAAGCACTATGGCTACTAGACCCTTGATCTGCAAAACTCAAAATACGTTCGGCTTCATCTATATCAAGCCCTGCCAACTCTGCAAGCTGTTCTTTGGTAAATTTACGGTCATCATTATAGACGAAACCATCTAATCCAGTGTTGTATGGTGGGTCAATGTAGATCATCTTGACCTTTTCGCTGTAGGCATTAACCAAATGCTTCAACACTTCGAGATTGTCACCTTTGATAAGCAAGTTTTTACTGTCTTTATGTTGCTCTTGAGCGTTGTGCTCTACATCTGCGTGAATCAAAGTTTTAGGTGGTAAATTCGCCAACAAACGAGAGTATGATTTACCTAACCAGTTCAACGAATAGCTTTCTTTTGAGAGTTCAACTTCACTGTCATTGACCACTTCAAGCATTCGCTCTTGAATGAAATTACCATCACGATCAAAGCAATTTGGGAAGTGTTTCTTGAGAATCGCAAGCTGCTTGCTATTGGCTGTCTCAACGTTTGAATATACTGTCTCTTCTTTAATGTTCATCTTTGTTCCAAATTCAATGATTTGTGATTAATCGTTGTCTGATTTAGCTGTAATTTTAATAGATGCTTCTGTAAGCCCAATACGCAACAACTCAGCGATAGCACCGTCTAAGCTCTTGAAGATACGAGCCTCATAAGGCTTCCTTGAACTACTCAATACAAGCGGCTCACCATTCCAATCCATACCGTTAAGTACGACCGTGTATTCACCTTTGCAGCCCACAACATGCGCCTGATCTAGAATGCCACTCTTAACTCTTTCTTTCGCCATAGAGCTAAGAATGCAGTTTCCACCATTTAACCCTGAAATCATTCTGACTCACTCAATAATCGTTTTTGCCACAATATCAAATATCGTAGCAAAACTGTAGTGTTGTATCAGATTTCGACAAATAAGTATTTATGCAAAATAGGGAAACTTACTACTTCACTGGTAGGGCTTTGGTGAAACTAATAATGGGGCAGAACTTTCTTAGAGCCATAACATCCGTAATCAAAAAAGGCAGCGTACCGATTGGAGAACGCCGCCTTATAATATGACAGTTTAATACTTAGTATGAATCTCTATTACTTGTATGAAACTTTATTCTACTCACACACTAACCATCATTAACCTCATTGCCCGAACCAATTGCGAATGAGATCGTAAATGATAATTGATTTCATTGATCTTATTTTATACAGCTTTTTAACCCTACTTATTGCATATAACGTAACTACGATTGCTTGAATTGACCTTTGTTAATCAAAAACCTTTATCTTTACTTGCTCTGTTTTCACGATTATAGTTTCTACATGATTCATGTAAATTTTGATTTTGTGTAAATATGGCTATGGATTTTGAATTTTTAAACTTCACAGATAACTTGCCTGAGTCTTGGCAGTCTGAGTTTAAGTTTGACCCTAAACAGAACTACGATGGCACCTTGCGGATTTGGCTTAACGATCGGACATACAGCTTTAAGGTTGATTTCAAGCGAATCCATAGAAAAGACACATTACGTAGCGTGAAAGCTAATAACCTTATTGATGATCGCTTTGTTTTAGTCACTAATGCCCTTACAGATTTCTTAAAAGAAGAGTGTGTGAACATGGGGATTAATTTTATTGATGAAGCGGGAAATGTGAGGATAGTGTCTGATGACCTATATATCTTCATCTCTAAGCCAAATGTAAGTGCAGGGATAACAAAGCAACCGGTAGTAATGACAGAAGGTATCGTAAAATGTGTCTTCGCATTGATTTGTGAGCCTTTATTATTAAGCAAAACCTATGAGTCAATTGCTCAGAAAGCAGGTATCTCAGTCAGCATGGCAAACAAAGCCATCAAGTTCTTAATAGAAAAAAATTACATACCAAAGGATAAAGTCAAACGTCGATTTTTCGATGAAAACACTCTTATGTATGACTGGTTGTTGAGCTATTACAAACATATTGGGTCTAAGCAAAGAACAATTCCTTGTCCACCTCCTTTAGATTGGAAATCAATTGAGTTACCTGACGGTGCTATTTGGGGTGGTGAGACTGCAGCAGCAGAGCTCACAGACTATCTTCATCCACAATCGCTTTTTCTATATTCGAATAGTCAAGTTTATGGTTATGAGTTCAATAAATCAGATTCAAATGCGCCTCGATTACAGGTTTGTCGCCCTTTTTGGGGGAATGGATTGACGATAACTGATAAGGGTAGAGCATTACTTACCATTGCTGAGTTGCTTGCAACTCAAGACGGCCGGAATAGGGAAGTTGCGGAGATTATTAATGACAAGTACTTACACCTTAAAACACTCCCTTAACCAAGAGTTTATAGAAGCTTTATCGTATGTTGTTAAAGTTACTAATGCATTAGACATCCCGTACTTTATTGCAGGTGCAACCGCAAGAGACATCGTTATGCATGGAATTTTTGGACACGCACCTGGTAGAGCTACAGCAGATATTGATACAGCAATCTTTGTTAACACTTGGGTCCAGTTCGAAGACATTAAGACTTCATTAATAAGTTCTGGTTTGATAGAAACTGATTTGGTTCATCGTTTACGAGAGCCTAAATCGGGGTATCCAGTAGATATTCTTCCATTCGGTGACTTAGAAGACGATGAACGACGCATACAGTGGCCACCTAAACACGAAGAAACCATGTCCGTAATTGGCTTCAAAGAGGCGTTTGAATCTTCTATAAAGGTTGTTATTGATGGTTTGACATTCAATGTTGCGTCTTTGCCGGGCATTGCGTTGATGAAACTCATAGCCTGGGGAGAGCGCGGAAATGAAAATTCAAAGGACGCGAGTGATTTTTTTCTTTTGATGAACAAGTATCAACTAATTCATCAAGATCGCCTTTGGGAAAGTTATGTTCCACAAGATTTCGATTGGAACGTTGAATTGGTAACAGCTTTCTTGTTGGGGTTTGATGTGCGAGACATTTTGAAGGAAGAATCAGAAGAGGTTCTGCTGGACATTAAAAATAAACATCAAGATCGGTTGATTACAGGCATGGTAAAAGGGCATGGAACTGTCGATATTGATGCTTTAGAAAAACAACTAGAAGCATTTTGGCGCGGTGTATTCGATGAAAGACAGCGAGAGCAAGGCGATTAGGAAAGTGAATATTTTTAAGTTTAGACCGCTGACCTTTGGGTACAGCTTTATTCTGGCAACAACCGTTTTTAATTTTATTACTTATAATTCGGTAATGCATTGGCAAACTATAGCTGGTGGTATTGCATGCGGATTGCCAATAGTAACTGCCTTTATGCATAGTCGGAAAATGGCACTTGTGTTGTGGGTAACTTCATTAGCTATTTTTGCCTTTATTCTGAGTGGTTATATTGACAATTTTCAGGTTAATAGATTGTTTTTCATAGCAATGACCGCAGGGGTTTTGTTAGGTTTCATTCCAGCTTATAAATTCAACAAGCCTAAGAGTTATTTGTTTTTTGCAAGCTGTTTAAAAATGGATGGATACGATGAAAAAGCAGAACAACTAATGGCGCGTTATCGTGGAGAATAATATTGATTGAATTATTGCTACCCGACATGTAAGGTTGTCGGTGTTAGTCAATGCTTAAGTTTCTTGAGCCTATATAGGACGGGAGCTGGGGCAGTGTTTTAATACCTACCTTGGAGCCGATAATCCTACTTGTCGGCTTCATATATTAACATCTACTTAGCTTTCAAAATACAGCGTTTAACATGATTAATTTTTAATATTGCTGTAAACTTCTACCACTTTATATGTTTGTTTTGGAGTTTTTCAGTGTCAGTTGAACAAGGTGTTTTGATGCAGAATGCTTTAGGAAAAGCTTTCGAATCTGTGTCAGGTTTCCTTTCGTTAATCCTGCTTTACATGGCTGCTGTTTTATTTATAGGTTTTCTTCTTAAAAAGCCTGGCGCATTGATTGAAACTGTCTCGCTCCTTGTAATCGGTATTTTAAAATTAGTCACTCAGCCATTCCGTGATCGTGATTCGGTTGATGTGCCAATGAACATTAAACCTATTGGAAACACTAGCTCTATACAACCTAATGTCATTACCTTACAAATGATTAAGGATATGGAATGGTTCGCCTTTGAAAAGCTCACAAAACAATATTTGTTGTCTTCCGGGTTTAACGCATCTCTTACCCAGTTCGGTGCTGATGGCGGTATTGACCTCATTATAGAAAAGAAAGATGGCCGAAAAGCTTATGTTCAGTGCAAGGCTTTTGGTACTAGTCTTGTAGGTGTTAAATTTGTTCGTGAATTCTACGGTGTAATGGCTGCAGGGAACGTCACCGAGGGTTATTTTGTTACTTCCGGTTCATACACTAAAGATGCTAAAGAATTCGCCTCTAATAAGCCTCTAAAGCTCGTCACAGGTAAAGATTTGCTCAAAAAGATTAACGAGTTACCTTCCGAGAAGAAAGAAGATATTTTTAAAGAAATTTTTGCAGACCGTAATTATAAGACACCAACCTGCCCTAATTGTGGTTTAAAAATGGTCCTTCGAACGAACAGAAGAAATGGAAATGATTTTTGGGGTTGCCTAACCTACCCTAAATGTCGAGCAAAAATGCCTTTATCAAAAAGGCAGAGAAACGTTTCTAAATGGAATTCCTCAATACGATAAAAGCTGGCTATGCCAATGTTCCTTTTTTCATACTAGTCTCCAAATTCATAATTGTCTTAACGACTTAACTATTTGAATCGATGGTCAAAATCGAGCAAAAAAAAGAGCCAGCAATGCTGGCTCTAAAGTTTTAATCAATATTGTTATTGCTTGATACCCTCAACATACAATGTCATATCAGCGTATGTAGTCGCGCCCATTTCCTTGATGCCAAAGTCTTTTAGCTCAAGGCGAGTTGTACCTTTAAGGCCTAGACGCTCACCACCCCACGGATCAGCACCACCGCCGATAACAGATGCATTGATTGTGATTGGGTGAGTGATTCCGTGCAGTGTTAGGTCACCAATCACGTCCATGTTGCCACCTTTCTTATCGACAACTTTAGTAGAAGTGAACGTTGCCGTTGAGAATTTGCCAGCATCGATAAAGTCTGCGCTACGAATGTGTTTATCGCGTTCCGCGTGGTTACTATCCAAGCTGGTAGTATCAACAACTACTTTTACTTTTGAAGCTTCGATATTGTTTTCGTCGTAGCTAAATGTACCTTCGAAATCATTGAATCGACCTTGAGTGATACTGTAACCAAGGTGGCTAACTGCAAAGTTGATCGATGCGTGTGCGCCCGATGTGTCAATTTTGTAGTCAGCTGCGTTTGCTGCTAGTGGTGCTGCCATTGATAAGAATAGACCTGCGGCGATTAGAGACTTTTTCATGCTTTACTTTTTCCTAACATCTTATTGAGGGTTTGATCTTTATTAATTACGTGGTGCTTCACTGCAGCTAACACGTGGATAGCTACTATTCCAATCAGTGTCCATGCAACAAGCATATGCACGTTGCCGGCTAAGTCAGATTGGTGTTCGAACAACTCTCCTGCCCCTGGGACAGTGAATAGTCTAAATACTTCTATTCCGCGGCCATCAGATGTTGAGATTAGATAACCGGAAACAAATAGTGCTGCCAGAAAACCGTACATCGCTAGATGTGCTAGTTTTGAGGCAATTTTTTCGAATTTTGTACCTTCCGTTTCTGGAGATGCTGAAAGTAATTTCCAAACAAATCGACCAACGGTTAGAATAGCCAGCATAATGCCGACTGCTTTGTGCCCTTCTGGAGCCGTTTTATACCAAGTGCTGTAATAGTTTAGGTCGACCATCCAGACACCTACCACAAACATTCCAATGACTGTTACGGCAGAAACCCAGTGCATTATGATTGCAGCTAAGTTGTAGTTTTTAGGTGTTACATTCTTACGTGACATATTAGCTCTCTATTTAAACTACTGCGCTTTCAAAATAGAAAGTTTTTGAATTATACGTAATTCAGAATGGTAGGAATTCTTATTTTTTTGAATATCTTATTCGAAAATATTGAACAAGAATTATTGAACTGATAGCGAGTGTCGTTGCCTTGCTTGTCGTTTGTGCTCACAAGGCATTCGCTATGTAGTGAAATATTGGGGGGTATTGACTGTTAGATCTGGGGTAACCGATTAAAGTCACCCTTAAAGAAGTGGTTGGTCAGATTTATTGAATTTCTCTCTCGTGTTTATTCATTAGCATTAAAATCGTGGTGTCCGATGCAGGCTTCACGTGATTCAAAAATCAATTCTTCGCCCGATAACTCAATCTCCATCCCTAACCTGCTTGCTAGTCGAACAAAATCATTATCTTGACCATTAATCAGCATATGACCAGCACACTGTAGGTGTGTCTTCTTGTGACATACGAAACTGCCGCTATCAAGGATTGAAGTCATTCTGTCTTTCCCAAGCCATCCATTGAGGGAGTCTTTTCGGAAGGGACAGTCTTTGCATGGTTTCTTTACATTAGGAAGATTGGTCATTGGTCTTCTTCGTATGGTTGAGCAATTATGTCTTTATTGAATCATGGTTCCCAGTTTGCACCAGTGTCAGTGAGTTTGCGCGATATGGGGATAAATTTAAGATTGTAGTGTCATTTAAACAAATCCACTGAGAGCACGATAATGAAAAGTAGCACTGGAAACCATGTAGTTAAGTCCAACGGAAAGTTCTACAGCCGTCGAGAAGGCTCACGCCTAACAGATTGTTGCCAAGCCTATTCGACATTCATTGATGATGAACTCGTGTGCAAGGTATGCTTTTGCACTGTCGAATTTGGTGAAGGTGATGGCTCAGAATGTGTTGATGTTAGTGCTTTACCCTCAGAATGATCAAATCATCGTGACCTTTCAAAACAACAATGATAGTAACTAACTGGATGTAATCAACGTAAGTATTCTTATCTATGACGATTTCTGTATTTGAACAATGTGTCGCGGTCTTTGACCCGGCACTTTTAGGACATCTAACTACGCAATACCCGTGGTCGCAGAACGAGAGTAAAGTCAGTTCTGAGGAAATAAATCAGGCTCTATTAAGCCCCTTAGATTTGATCCAACCTGGCCACTTTACTGATGACCCTTTTGAACACGATAAAGTCGATAATTTCAGTGCTTCGAGAGATGAACACATACGTCGTATTGGCTGGTTTGTCAAAAACTGGAATCCAAGTATTAATCATGCCTTACTCGCATCTATGACGGGACCAAACCATTTTGAATTCAAAGACGGTAACCATAGAATGCATGCCGCCTACCATCGCAGAGAGAAGGAAATATCCATAAAGTTTGAATTTGGTAATTGTGCTGATATAGAAAACCACGATGGTTTTCTTCGCTGGGTGTCAAAACCTTCACACAATGGCGTGTTTGGTGTGTCGATCGTAAGTTCTGCTGATATGGGATGTGAGGTGCTATTTGATGGCATCAATCGCTTCTGGATTAATGATGCAGAAATGGGGATGTGTATCTGCAGCTTGAAGGAAAAAATGATCCTACAGCGGTCATTCAGAGATGGTAATACTATTCCAAGTTTAACTGGGAAGAACGCAACAGTTGAAGAAATGGTTGAGTCAATGTTTAGCATTTACCCAGATTTTGAAGTTAGTCGTGATAAAGTTACTCAGTCGATAATTGATTTGCGTTTGTGCACTTCGTATTAAGCGGTCTGCTTACCTAGTCGTCCAAGTGAGGTTTTGAATCTGAAATGTCAGAATTT
This sequence comes from Vibrio sp. YT-15, assembly GCF_033337445.1. NCBI lineage: Bacteria > Pseudomonadati > Pseudomonadota > Gammaproteobacteria > Vibrionales > Vibrionaceae > Vibrio > Vibrio sp. YT-15. The sequence continues at coordinate 7,148 of NZ_JAWOQR010000017.1, read as the reverse complement.
TTCGTATTAATGCCCTTTGCTAAAAGTAACAAAACCGGGCAAATAATTGGTATTCAGGAAGCAGAAAGGGGCGCTAAATGTGATTGCCGATGCCTGTCATGCAACACCCCTGTCACAGCTAGACAGGCAGAAATCAATCAATGGCATTTTGCTCATAGAACTAGTGATTCATCGACCACTAATGAATGCAAATTCTCACCAATAACTGCTGTTTCTTTAATACTTCGACAGCAATTACCAGTTCATCTCACTGACTTCGATCTGGATGAATGGCCATTCAGTAACATTGTTTGGAACATCGATAAAGTCATTGATGATTGCCATTTCGATGCATACGGAAAGGATGAAATATCAGGGCATACGGTTGCAATTGAGATACCGTTTGCCAACTACTCTGGTTTTGACATTAACAAGTACCCTGATTCGATAGATTTCGTCTTAAGAGTCGATACTCACTCCTTGGCTCGGAAGTTATTTGGGAGTGCCGATAAATTGAAACTGTATACTTCCGATGAAGTATTTGATTACTTTCTTGAATCTTGGGCAAGTCTTGTGGTGATGCACCGGTGGCCACAACCAGAACTCGTAGTTGAGCAACCTTTGGGGAATTGTAGTGATATAGAACACCAGTCATCCCTAAGTAAAACTGCCAAATACTCAAGCACAACTGATCACGGCTCTAAGAGTGGAATGCAAGTTGAGAGCTCTTCGTCAATTTGCGTGTGTTGTGGAACATTTCCAGCAAAATATGGCAAGGGACTCTTGTGTAATTCATGTGTTACCAAGCATGTTGGTCCAGATTTCCCTAATTTAACTGAAATGATTCGTCACTATAGAAAGGAATCAAACCAGTTTAGGTAGAGGTTTTGGCTCAGCACTTTAGTCTCGGTAAGTCGCGCCATGAGGTCGTGTAATGCGGCGTCTTCATTGCAGTGTCGCATTCCCATTTTCTCGGTATACCCTGCGCAGCAAGAAAAACTGTGTTTTTGCCATACTTTTGATTTAGTCCATCAAAAACGGACATCAGCTCCGGTCGGTTTGGTTCCGGGTTGAACAAATCCTCTTGTGCATGTTGGCCATCAACAAGGTCGATAAGCCCGACTCCTACTCGGTAATACTTGACGCCTGCTTTAAACATTTCCGCGGCCATTTGAGCTGCAATTTTTGTTATTTGGTCGACATCTGCCGTTGGATAAGCGAACTGGTGCATTGCTTTATAGTTAACTGGGCGATCATCAAATGATGAATTGCCGGCGAAGCAAATCATCACTCGACAAAGTGATTTTTGATCTCGCGCTTTTCTTGAGGCGATAGCTGCATGTTCAGATATTTCTTGAGTAAGAGCCTCCAGCGTAACCAATCGGTCACTTGTGCTTCTAGTCGAGAAAATCTCTTTCTTCGGCGCCCTCACATCATCCCAATTCTTGCATCGCTGACCATTCAGTTCCCTGACTATTCTTTCCATCTCAATGCTGAATTCTCTCCGGGCTTTTTGTGGGTCTAACCGAGAAAGTTGCAGTCCGGTTTCAACTCCCATAAATTGAAGCCTCTTGGCCAAGCGTGAGCCGATACCCCACACTTTATCAACTTTCATTTGAGCCAGTACGTTATCTATTTCTTTCTTTGTCTCGAGTACGCAAACACCGCGAAAACCTGGCAACCGTTTGGATGCAAAACTTGCCGTCTTTGCGAGAGTGAGTGTGTGGGAAAACCCACAACAAACCGGTATTCGTACCTGCTTCCATACTGCGCGGCGTATTTTCATACCATGCTCATAGAAATCGGGGATAGTCGATTCACACCCCGCGTAATCCTGAAACTGCTCGTCAATGGAATACACGTAGCTGGAAGGAGCGAAACTACTCATTACTGTCATCATTTTTCCGCTTATGTCTGCATAAAGGGGGAAGTTTGACGTACATACAACTACACCGTAATGATCACAAAGAGCTTTAACTTTGAAGTAGGCTGAAAATTTAGGAATGCCCAGTGATAAAGCCTGTTTGTTTGCCGCAACGATGATCCCGTTTTCATTTGACAGGACGATCACTGGTTTTTTTCGCCACGAAACTTCAAATACTTGATGGCAACTTGCATAAAATGCGGATGCGTCAGCTAAGCAAAACATGTTATTTGGCCAGTAGATGTGATGGTCTGAACATTCGAAGTGAAAAACTACACACACCTTCGACCGTGAACTCATCAAGCTCATCAATTACAACCGGCCTGTATTGAGGATTGGCTGAAATCAAAAGCCTGTTTTCGATGTCGATGATCTTCACAGTGAGCTCGCCATTAAGTACAGCCACAACAATGTCACCTGTCTTGGCATCTAAAGACCGATCGACAAGCACAGGGTCACCATCGAATAGGCCTACACCTTCCATCGAGTTACCGTTGATTATGGCTAAGAAAGAACTGCTTGGCCTCTCTACGAAATCATCAAGAGATAAGTCAAGCATCTTGTGTTCATCTGCGTAGGACTCGAAACCCACAATGCCAGCGTGAGGCTTTAATGGTATAAGTTTCATAAACTCTAATACTGGTTATATATACAGTTATTTTGGTCTGAGTTTAGGTCGATTTCAAGCTCTCTGTTTGCCCTACACGTCCAGTTTGCCACTAATTACTCAAAATGTTCATTTTTCAATCGGTTATAAGGCGGCTTCAAAGAAAAGAAAATCTGGTATAAGATACTGGTATTATATACAGTAGGTTGGCTTCTGGCGCGATTGTAGAAGCGTGATAGCTTGATAAATGCCGATACATAACAAGTAACTGAAAAAATGACAAATAAACAGATAGTTGAGTACGAAAAGCCTTATTTAGACCCACTTGTTCATACTGGTCTTTCAACTCAGGCTGAAATAGCTTCTGACTTGTCGGATGACGCAAAAAGACTACTCCAAAAGAGCTTTTCTAAATCGACTCTCGATGCGTACATATCTGATGGTCGCGTATTCTGTGCTTGGTGTGAAGTTCAGGGAATAAATCCGGGTAGTGCAAGTACAGCGGAAATAATCAACTTCCTCACAGATCAGACAGTCGGAAAATTAAATCGATGGGTCTGGACGGATAAATCTGCACGCCTTGGTTATTTGACATCGGGTGCACCGCTTGCCTACTCCACTATTTACCGTCGATTAAACGGTGTTAAATTCGCGTTGAAGCGTTATTACGGTCGCTCGTTTAACGAAACTGAACTTCAATACTTGAGTGACATAATGAAGGGTGTTGCTGCAGAGCTTGGAACAGAAAAAAGGAAGGTTAAAGGCATCTACACTGATGACTTACGTCTTATTTTCTCACAGATGGATCTTACAGACCAAGTAGACCTCAGAGATCGGGCAATTTTGATGCTCCTTTATGCTGGTGCATTTCGTCGTTCCGAAATCGTTCAACTCCAATATGCGAACGTAAAACTGTTCCCGGGCAAAGGACTAAAGATAAAACTGGATAAGGTTAAGCGTAAACAAAACGGCATGGTCAAAATCATTCTGGCTGGTAGCAAAGGGGAAATGTGCCCAGTGTCTTTCCTATCAGATTACTTGATGACTGCAGAAATCAAAGATGGGTTCATCTTTAGACGTGCTAACAGAAACCGCAAGATGCTTTCTATTCCACTTACCGGTGATGCGATAAATAAAATGGTAAAGGAGCGCTGCGAACAAGCCGGGTTAATCGGTCTTTATGGAGGGCATAGTGGCCGGCGCGGTTTCGTTGAATCGGCGGTCACCGCAGGTAAGACAATGAATAAAGTGATGCAGATGACTGGCCATAAATCTGTTCAGACTCTTCAAGAGTACTTTGATGACAATGAAGCGTGGGATGATGCTAACGCAAGTTTCGGGCTCTACTAAAAATCATTTTTAGGGCCCAAATCGAACACTATAATAGCCACGCAACAAGTTGAACATCAGTAACCTCGTTATTATCAGTGACAACAAAAGTGATGATAATGAGGCTTTCAAATTTTTCCTGCTATGTCCTACCCCTCGCCTGTATCTTACCTATTCCCTCTTTTTCGGCTGACAAGGGTTCTGTAACCTTACCGGCTGATCAATATCTGAGAGACAACAATGGTAAGCCTGTAGGTTATTTCAAATCCGACGTACTGAGAACTTCTCAAGAGAACATTGCAACCGGCGCACATGATTTTGAGATAAGACTTTCCGACGACTCTCCATTTTCAATTAAAGCGGATTCAAAAGTCATTAAGCCTGGCGCCACTATTTCCATGACCAAAACCCTTGAAAACGGTGTATTGAGTTTTGAAGTGGCTCCAGTTCGAAAGCAGGATATAGGCAAAGTTGAATACGAGGTCTATATCCCTAGCCTTTATTCGATCGATGACCGATTTTGGGAAGTCTTTGACCCTACTTATACCCCGTGGGTCGACTCTGGCCAGAATGTCGATTATGAGAGCTGGCTACCTCCCCTCAGTGAACAGATGGCCAACTTTACGCAAACGCGCAAATACAAGGACGTGTATACGCGGGAACGTCAAGACCGCGACAAAGACACGAACGTCGGGGAGATTCGTAATCACGGTGACCCTGTAACCGAATACGATTATCGAGCCGCTACTGAATCAAGAGATGTGAAAGCATCCGTTAACGCATATGTGAATGTCGGTGATCTGCATGACTGTGGCGAGTGGGTACCACCGGCCTCCGAAACCTATGAAGGGCTGACCGTCGACCAAACGTATACCTGCCAACAGGATCAAACTCGTACATGGACTTACAAGGTCGGTAGTGAGGTTATTGGCACACACCCTCAACTACAGAGTATCGATGACATCAAATATCGGACTGTACCAGGCACCAAAAATCCTTGGTTAAGGACTGCATCTGCATTTGGTGAATGGACGAACATTGATTCACCTTATGATTATTCTTCTTGGGAGCCTCCAATCGTTGCTCAAACAGCAAACTTTGACCAGTCAAGGAACTACAGGCAGAACCAAACAAGAACAGAACAAAAGCAGGAGAAAAACGCCGTCACTGGAGAAATAAGGAATGTTGGTGAGCTACAGAACATTACTCGAGCTATAACTATTGACCAGACAAGGACGCTTGCTGTGACAGTTTCAGGCTGGTCAAATTCTGGAGGTGTATACAGCTGCAGTTCCTGGTCACCAGGTACGGGTTCAGTTGCAAGTGGTACCGGGTTTACACAGACACGAAGCTGTAAACAGATGCAAGTAAGAACATGGTCTTACAAGGATGGGACAACCGTTGTAACTACAAGGCCAGAGAATCGCGTTATTGACACTTCTCAGTCACAAGGAGCAACAGGAAGTAAAGTTGTTTACGGTAGCTGGGTATATCAAAGCGCATCTCAAACACAAGTACCTAATCCTGGTGGATATATGAAGGTATTATCTGGTTACTCTCAGAGTGAATTAAGCAGTGGTTGTAAAGTAAAAGATGGTGTCCAGCGATGCTTGTACCAAGCCGGCGCCCAGTGCACCATTGGTAGCATTGGCTATCAGGCCATTTCCAATCCGGGCATCGACTTCTACGCTGTAGCTATATATAACTGCAAGTAATATTGAAAACGGGGCATCAACCGGCCCCGTCATTTCCATTGACCCAAGACTTTAAAACCTCTCTGTGGATAAGAAGTCGCAACTTCGGCGTCTTATCCAATGTATCCTTGGCATGCTTCCCTGTAACACCTAATAGCTTACCAAATGCATAGTAGCCGTAACGAGTGCGCGTTAGTATTCCGTATCTAAGAGCCTTGGTCATTGTGTCATAGCTAATTGAAAATCCTTTACGATAGAGAAGTGGTATCTGCGTTCTATTACCACACAAACCATCTTTATGCTTAACCACATCGATAATGCAATGTTGGCCAACAGGAAATTTTCTTAAGAGGATTTCATTACCTTTACTTAGAAGTAATCGCGTAGCCATAAAACGCTCTACAGGGATACCACCGTAACTTACATAATAGGCATCACCGAACTGACTTGTTTTACTCCGTAGCTGATTAGTGAATATTACTACTGAATCGGTACCTTTAAGAGCTAATCGAAGCTTTGAAAACCATTTTGCCAATAGGCGTGACATCTCTATCGCATCATCTTTATCCTCCCAATTGTCATTACGATATTGAGATCTTGGAACCAGAGATGCGATTGAATCTATGACAAGCATCTTCACAGTCTTTGAAGCCAGTAATGATAAGGCCATCTCAAAGCACTGCTCTGCAGTTTTAGGCTGACCAAATATGAGATTGTTCAGGTCAACACCTAATGTCTCTGCATATCGTAAATCTAGAGCGCACTCAGGCTCTAAGTATGCAGCGGTTAGCCCCATTGATTGACAACATGCAATGCTATGCAATACGAGCGTTGTCTTGCCTGTTCCCGGCATCCCGGCCACTTCTATCATGCGGTCGGCACTGTAGCCATCGGTGCCCAGTATCGTATCAATAGCAAGAACCCCTGTTGTTATTGACGATTGTTGCAAGGTTGAATGTTCTATTGATGAACATATCGCTGGTGGAGCAATTGATAGTTGAGTTTCCATAAGAGGCGACTTGATTTGCAGTTTTGAAAATCATCTCACCATCTATTGAATTCGCAAGCTTATGACAACATACTTGTATTGTCCCAAAAGCTACCCTCAACCTACATCGATAAAAAAACAAAAGCTTAACACGACATAAAAGCAAAAAAGGAGCCAATCGGCTCCTTTCTGTCCCATTACGGGGTTCTAGGGATTTTCCCCTCTAAAGTAACATAGAATGCTACAGGCTTTGTATTATATAGCCTCCAGCTGTGGGTTACTTTCGTTTCCAAGCTTAATCATCCACGATTGGCTTCGTAATTTCACTAATATCAGGCAATTTTCCGGTATTGGTGAAGTTATACGTCCCGCTTAAGTTGATATTTTGCCATGCAACGGGCGAAACAGCACGAGTGATAGCCGCTTTTTCTTCATCACCTGTCGCTTCAAAGTGTCCCAGAAGATGACTCAGTATCGCGGAGTTGAAGTAGATGAGCGCATTGGCAAGCAATCTTGCGCATTCATTCCAGATAGCGATTTCAGACTCGTTTTTGCCACGGAACTGATCACCATTCACCGACGCAATGGCTCGTCTAAGGAAGTGCCATGCTTCTCCCCGGTTCAGGG
>NZ_JAWOQR010000179.1:0-1029 GCF_033337445.1 Vibrio sp. YT-15 | reverse complement strand
GATCTACTCTGGTGAACTCAATACGCTAACCCCAGAACGCGTGTGGCAAGAGTGGCATAAATCGCTTTCAACGCCTCGTCCCGATGTGTTTTTATCAGTATTGCGAGATTGCGGCGCGTTAGCTGTCGTGCTACCAGAAATCGATGCGTTGTTTGGGGTGCCTCAACCTGAAAAATGGCATCCAGAGATCGATACGGGTATCCATACGTTGATGGTAGCAGAGCAAGCCGCAAAGCTGAGCACGTCACTCCCTGTTAGATTTGCAGCACAGGTGCATGACTTAGGGAAAGGTGTGACACCAGAGAGCGAATGGCCAAGCCATAAAATGCATTGTCATACCGGTTTAAAGCTAATTAAAAAACTGTGCGAACGTGTACGTGTACCGAATGAATTTAAAGATTTAGCGCTCATGGTCTGCGAGCAACACTCCAACATTCATCGCGCCGCTGAGTTAAAGCCGCAAACCATCATCAAAATCCTGAACAAGTTTGATGTATGGCGCAAGTCGGAGCGCCTAAAAGACATTCTAATTTGCTGCCAAGCGGATCATGCAGGCCGCAAAGGTTTAGAAGATCTACCGTATCCACAAGCGGATATTTTTATGCTGGCCTATCAAGCAGCGGCATCAGTAGATGTGCAAGCCATCATTCAGGATGGCTTCAAAGGTCCAGCTATTCGTGATGAACAAGAAAAACGACGTATTGAAGCGGTCAAAGTCGCTTTAAATAAGTAACGCCAAAATAAAAACGCCCGCTCAATTGAGCGGGCGTTTTTGTTTTCAAGGATTAAGCACTAAGCAAGAATGCAAATAGGCCCACACCTAGAATCAGACGGTAAATCACGAATGGCGTCATGCCCATGCGTGAAATCATCTTCAAGAAGAAGTGAATACAGATGTAAGCGCTAATAAATGAAGTCAGAATACCAGTCAGCAAAAAGCCAACGTGCACAGGCTCACCGCTGGTAACCAGCTTCATGCCCAAGTAGCTACCAGCTAATGTGATGATAGGAATCGACATCAAAAATGAA
>NZ_JAWOQR010000178.1:0-1031 GCF_033337445.1 Vibrio sp. YT-15 | reverse complement strand
AGGAGCCTAAATGCCACAGCAAGATGACGCCTTCCATAATGGTTGAACCTTCTGAGTGCCCAAGACTGACGGTATACATCATAGGGTAGAGGTTTGCTGGGATATAAAAAATCACCGAGGCAAACAACAATGCCCACGCTTTTTGTAGGTTCTCGCTCGGGTTGTATTCGTGAAGTCGACTGTAACAGCGAATACAGCGCTGATGTTTTTTATCCTCGATGGGATTGAGTTGGTGGCAAGTGTGGCAACCGATGTGATTGTGGTTGTGGTGAGTGTCACCTTCTTTGACGCTTGGTAACTCGATTGCCGGAATAAAGTGCCCCCACAGCCAGCTTTTATCGACCATCGAAATGCATTTCACCACCAATATTGTGTATACGCAAAACGCCCAAAACGAGCTGCCCATTCCGATGTCGGCCAGAGACGCAATTTTAATTAAGCTCACCAATACGCCAATTAAAAACACATCGACCATTAACCACGGTTCAACTCGAAACAGAATTCGGCAAAGTACTTTGGCCATACGCTGCTGCTTTTTAGACGGCGGATGGTTGCGAACTTTTAACGCCTCAAGGTGCAGAAAAAGGATCAAACCCACATAGATAGCTGGCAAAACGACGACCGTCGCGAGCAGAAGCGCACCAAGAAGGGCGTTTTGAAATTCAGCCAGCATTTTGGCTGCGTGAAGTAGAGTGATCTCTTGCGACAACCCTTGCACGCTGAATGACATGAATGAGAAAGAGATACTGAGCACCAGCATGATCAAACACGCAGACGATACCGCAATCACGCTTTGATAAGGCTTGGCGTTAATTTTTGTAAGTGAATGCGAACATCGAGGGCATTGAGCTTTTTGCCCTTGCTCGATCTCCGGAATGCGGACGACAAGGCCACATTCTTCGCAAGAAATTAACTGACGTGAATTAGGTTGAATACTCATTGGGTAGGTTTTGAATTCATTTGTCCTAAGAATACTCTGTTTTCACTAGACACGCTTGTGTTGATTCAGGAGTTTACGAGTTTCTTACTTT
>NZ_JAWOQR010000177.1:0-1031 GCF_033337445.1 Vibrio sp. YT-15 | reverse complement strand
CAGAAGAGTTATTTGTGACTCAAGCCGCAGTGAGTCATCAAATTAAAGCCCTAGAAGAGATTCTATCTCTAAAACTTTTCCGTCGCCGTAACCGTTCTTTGCTGTTAACAGAAGAAGGGCAAAGTTACTTTCTCGATATCAAAGACATCTTTACCTCGATTGCTGAAGCGACCGATAAGGTATTGGAACGTAGTGAAAAAGGTGCGTTGACCATCAGCTTGCCACCGAGCTTTGCCATTCAGTGGTTGGTGCCTCGTTTGGCGGACTTTAATGCTCAAGAGCCAGACATCGATGTTCGCATCAAAGCCGTGGATATGGATGAAGGTTCACTGACTGATGATGTAGATGTAGCGATCTACTACGGCCGTGGGAACTGGCCGGGTTTGCGAGCGGATAAACTGTACCAAGAGTTTCTGATCCCACTTTGTTCACCTTCGTTACTTTTAGGTAACAAACCATTAGAATCTCTAAGTGACCTCAAATTACACACTTTGTTACATGATACTTCGCGTAAAGATTGGAAGCAGTTCGCTCGTCATTACAACATCGAAGGCATTAACGTGAATCACGGTCCGATTTTCAGCCACTCGACGATGGTGCTGCAGGCTGCTGCACACGGACAAGGCGTAGCATTGGGTAACAACGTGTTAGCGAAACCAGAAATGGAAGCGGGACGACTGATTGCGCCGTTTGATGAGGTGCTTATCTCCAAAAATGCCTTCTATGTGGTGTGCCATGAGCAGCAGGCAGACATGGGACGCATCGCGACATTTAGAGATTGGATGCTGGCAACGGCGAGAAAAGAACAAGAGGAAGTATTGGATGAGCCAGTGGATAGTTGAGGGGCCTGAAAACGGGCCGCTGTTTGTTTTTGCTCACGGCGCAGGGGCGGGGATGGAGCATGACTTCATGACTGCTGTCGCCAAAGGATTAGTTGAGCAAGGCATTCGTGTGGTGCGTTTTAATTTCCCTTACATGGTGAAACGTTCGGAAGATGGCAAAAAGCGTCCGCCCGATCGCGCGCCAAAGTT
>NZ_JAWOQR010000176.1:0-1034 GCF_033337445.1 Vibrio sp. YT-15 | reverse complement strand
CCTTCCACCCATGCTGGCTTGATGTTCATCATATTGAACATCTTGCGGAATGCTTCAGACGTAGTGGTTGTGCCGGCACCGGATGAACCAGTAACCGCAATGATTGGGTGTTTAGCTGACATGACAAACCTTGTCGAAAATTACGTACCTGTAAAGTGCAGCAGCGAACCGCTGCACGGTCGATAACCCACTATAGCATGTAACAACGACTTGTCATCGAGTGGGATACGGTAAAAATGTGAACGTGCTAAAACTTTGCTTTGAGTTGAATATCAACCGTTTCATGCAGTTCTGAGAACACGATGACGGCTTCACCTTTTTCTAGTTGCGTCTTCACTTGATCGATTTTGTTTTGCAGTGAAATTTCAACCGCGCCATAGTCGGTGCCTTCGCGTAGTACGAACTCACGGATTAGATTTTCCAGTGTTTCTGGCGCGATGTCTTGCCAAGGAATGATCATAAATACCTCAAACTTTTATGATGAAAGGCTAGTTTACTGTGTTCGCGGTTTGGATACAGCTGAAAGGTACTCTGCCGCGACACTTTCGTAGTACGCGGGCAGGGCTTCCTCTAACCAGAACTTTGGTTTTAATGCCGTACCAGTCAGAAAGCCAACGTGTCCGCCGTGCTCAAACAGACGGTAATCAATGTTATCTGGCAGAACAAATTTGGGGATCACCTCATCGGTCATGAACGGGTCGTCTTTGGCGTGGATGATCAAAGTTGGCAAGGTGATCTGCTGTAACTTGCTCAGTCCTGAGCATTGATCGTAATAATCTTGTGCATCCTTAAAACCATGCAGAGGTGCTGTGATCAAGTCATCAAATTCGTACAGACGAGTGACGCGCTTGATGGAGTTGTACGACAGCGCCAATTCGCCATGCAGTAAATGATGTTTTTGTAGAGCATTCCGTTTGAGCGAAGAGAGTAGGTAACGGCGATACACTTTGGAAAAGCCCTGCTCAATTCGATTGGCACAAGCCGCCAAATCCAGTGGTGCAGAGACGATGGTGGCCGCTTTTAAAATCGGGTGA
>NZ_JAWOQR010000175.1:0-1036 GCF_033337445.1 Vibrio sp. YT-15 | reverse complement strand
ACTGTATCACCAGCAGCGCCGATAACATTTGCTACTTCGCCAATCGCATCAACCATGCTTTGTGTTTCACGCACACCAAGTTGTGTACGGTGGTTTGCATCGTTTGCTTGGCTCGCTGACTCTTCCGTGTTGCGTGCAACGTCGGCGACCGCAGCTTTCATTTCCGTCATTGCTGTTGCAACGTGCGTGATTTGTAGCTGTTGGTCTTTCATGCCAGATGCAGAAAGCTCAGAGATTTGGTTCATCTCTTCTACTGCACTGCTCAATTGCGTTACAGCGGCAATAACGTTGTCGATAACTTGGCGTAGGTCGTTTTGCATCTTAGTCGTTGCATCTGCCAACTCGCCCAGTTCATCGTTACCAATCAACTTACGATCGATGTCTTTAGAAAGGTCACCTTTCGCAATCGAGTTTGCTTGTTCCACAACAAGTTGTAGTGGGCCACAAATCAAACGCGTTAGAACAAGCGTCATAACAATCATGATCACTAGAATGGTCACGTTGCTCGCGATGGATGAGTTGCTCAAACCGTTCACTGAAGAAAGGATGTGATTTTTGTTGCTGTCCATTGCGACTTTCAACAAGCGGATTAGCTCGTTTAGATCAGAATCGACGGCTTCGAAGTCGTTTAAAGAGTTAGATAGAACAGCGAGCGCTTCGGTTTTGTTGCCTGCTAACATCGACTCATTGTATTGGTCCATAGTAACCAAGTACTGTTTCCATTGGCGCATTAGGCGTTGGAACGTTTGTTGTTCTTCACCTGGCCAAATGGTTGAGCCGTAAGCTTCAAGTTCTTTGCTGATCTTTTCGCGTTCACGGATGTTACTTGCGATTTTGTTTCTGATCTTATCTGCGTCTTTATAGGTGTAAGTCGCAAATTGAGAGCGACGCCAGTGAGAAAGATCATCTCGGATCGCATCCACTCTTTCCATTGCTGGAAGAGTGTCATCAGTATAGTTTAAAAGCTCAGATTTGATTTCTTTGAGCTCTTTAGACAAAAACACGCCAAATACAATATTAATAAGCGCAATCAGTA
>NZ_JAWOQR010000174.1:0-1037 GCF_033337445.1 Vibrio sp. YT-15 | reverse complement strand
GCTGGACCTGTGTGTCAAGTTTCAAGTCAATCGGACTTATGGTGTGAGGGGCGTGGCCTCCCAAAAAAGTCTTATTTAAGCCTTAATTACAGCGCCACCATGTGGCCAATTAGGCTCATATTTTAATAAAAGTTGATGCACATCATTTCCAATAATTGGGCCAAGTTTCAGGTTTCTGGCTCATTCCAGCTCACGGGAATTTGGGCTCAAGCGGCAGACAACAAAAAATAATAAATATAGCCGCGAGCGGCAATCTGCGGGTTCTAACCTGTTCCGCCCCAAACCAGCCACCGTGACCCTCACCACCCACCGTGACCCTCATCTGCCGTAGTGCAAGACGTTCCCCCTTCTGTCCCTGAAAGCTCCCAGCAATACATACTCTTTCCAAGTCACATCTAATTTTTTACCCATCTAATGGTCTTTGAGATACAGATGTGTGGCATTTATAGCGCCCCCTATAGGCTGAGCTCAAAATGCTTTGGTAGGCAGCTTCCAAATCTCATTGTGGACCGACCCACCAAGTTTGGTGATGATAGGTCAAAGGGTTTGGGAGTTATGGCCAATAAATTCTAAGCTCCACCCACAGCAAAGATTCATTGGTCCGTGGCGGCCATGTTTTTCATCCGATCTTGATCATTTATAATAGAAATGAGTGTCTCGGTCCCCCGATGCCTCATACCAAGTTTGGTGTTGATAGCACAAATATTTCAAAAGCCTATTCATTTTACTGTTTTTCAAATTATGCAAATTAGCAAAAATTCTGTAAGGGTGGCATTCATGGTGCAAGAGGCTTTTTTGTAGAGGACTATCAGGAGGATGTGTGTGTAAAGTTTCAAGTCAATAGCACTTGTGGTGCGGCGGGCAGAGCCTTTCAAGATTTACACTCTATGTTATAGCGCCCCCATAGGGCCGATTGGGACCAAATTTTTTGAGCAGTATTTGGATGTCATTTATAGTCCATGTACCACGTTTCATGTCCCTAGGTCCTTCCAGCTGGTCATAAATTAATAAAAGGCAAATTATGACGGTTAATGACC
>NZ_JAWOQR010000173.1:0-1042 GCF_033337445.1 Vibrio sp. YT-15 | reverse complement strand
GATGAGCGCAAAGAGCTAATAGCAATCCGTAGAGAGAACTTAGTCGCTCTTAGCGACGACGTTTCAGAACAAGTGAGGTGGTATACTTGCTTTCCATCTTCAATAGAAACTGAACAAATCGGAACACTTTGCCTGTATGAAGCGTCATTAATGCGCGCGTTTTATCATCAGTTAGCGATGAGGCCTGACGAACCTCAAAGTATTCAATTACCTAGATACCCAGAAGTGACCTGGAAAGGCGAAGGTATTTTAAAAACAGGTTTCATTTGTCCTTCAATGTGGCTAGATGCGTATTTTACCTCTGTCATCGTTCGTGATAAACCTAGCATGGACGTATTGGCGAACTTTCCTATTTCTTTGATGAGACAGAGCTCTACCAAAGCGGGTGAGCTGTCTTATATGCTAGTAGACGTCATTCAGTCGTTCCACAACCGCACATCGGATTATCCTGATAAGCTGGTTGCAGCAATGGACGCAGCGGTAGCTCAAGGAGATAACTGGGCGTTGGAAATTGCGATGGGGATCCTAGAAACCTTCGCTGCGCTAACTACTAACATTGGCTATGACTTTGAGGAAGTGCTAGTCAAAAACCTACAGTTCCAAGAGAAATATCATCTTAGAGAATTAGGACCAGATAGGATAGGCATCCGCACTTTCATTAATTTCCCTCTGCTTGGCATGGCTTGTATGTGGTACGACAAAGGTCATCGTTTATCTATTGAAACCGGTTGGCTTCCTCCATATCTCGTTGAAGGACGTTGGCTAGAAGATGTAAAAGCAGGCAAGATCACACGATAAATTATCATTTATATAGAAATTCAGTATATAAGCCACCTTTCACAAGGTGGCTTATATGTTTACCGATATTCAATCAACCCCATCTAGTGGATTGACCCAACAGGCTTCCTCTGTGAAGAAGGGTTAAAACGCTTACAGCAAATGCTGGCTGAGTATCAGGCGCAAAATAACGTTCCCCAAGAGGTTCGCGATCAGATTTTAGAAGCTGCAAAAGAGTCATCCGTCGGAGAAGATGGTGTTCGCT
>NZ_JAWOQR010000172.1:0-1045 GCF_033337445.1 Vibrio sp. YT-15 | reverse complement strand
CGCCACACCATTACCAATTGTTCCTTCGTTACCTTGGTAAATCGGCCCAGTCACCACATAAAGCTCATTGTACTCATTGGCGAGATCACGAACATGTTCTTCTAGAACGCGCCAACCAACTCGGTTAAACCCCGGCAGTTGAGGCGACATGTTGCTCATCAAAAAGCTTTGCTTCATTGACTCTTGGGTGAAATCCATTGTCGCTGACGGCGCAAGGTGCCCTCTGTCGTATCCTGAGCTTTTGTAGTCCGCTAGGGTAGAGCGAGCGTAATCCGGCATTTCAGTGTCTTCTTGGAAGGCGTTACTGCGTTTGTTGGTGATGTTCACGCTTTCCGCGGTAATGTGGTAAGCAACCCAGTCTGCGTTTTTGGTGTTGTAGTAGTACTCACCCGCATAGCCATCTCGGCAAAGGAACTGATAGCCGTTGCTAGAAGGTATGCCTTTATCAAGGTGTTGACCGCAAGTTTCAGCAAGAGTAGGGAAGGATAGGAGTGTGACTAAAGATACTAAGATGATGTTTTTCATTATTTTTCTCCGTTATTAAGAGATTTAAAAATAATGAAATTATTCACTAAGACTGTGAATTAGCTTATAAACTAATCAGCTCTTGTAGGTTAATGATGAGGTAAATATCATTGCCGTGAATGTAAAGGGTTACACAACAGATTTTATAAACGTGTTGTCTAACCCAAAACTTACAGCGTAAAAGAGATGTACTTACTCGGCTTTATTTGGTCCGGTAAAGCGAATGTCTTGCAGGTTAAAGCCGAGCTCGATATCGCATTTCAACGCCGCTACTCGTTTACATAGACGTGCAGACTCAATGTGTTCATCCAGTTTCTTGCGATATTTCGGTGCAAGTTCATCGCTGGCGTAGGCCGCTTCAATATCTTCAAATTGAGTTAGGATCTCTTTGGCAGCTTTCGGTCCAATGCCCGGAACGCCCGGCACTTGGCTCGAACTAATGCCAGTTAACCCCCAATAATCAGCGAGTTGGCTTGGCTTTACGCCAAACTCTTTCTCAATAAACGGTTCATCCAACCAA
>NZ_JAWOQR010000171.1:0-1046 GCF_033337445.1 Vibrio sp. YT-15 | reverse complement strand
CCGGAACAGGGGAGTTTGGTCCAAAAGTGATCATTGGCTCACGAACTTGTCCTTTTCGTGGATTGCGCTCGTGATTGTTCGCTGGACCATGGCATGCTTCACACTGTTTATCATTCATTGGCCCATGCAGGTTTGCGGACTTACCGTGGATGTTATCGAAAATACCCGTTGCAGGTTTATCTGATGTATCGTCATGGCAACGAAGGCAGCCATCTGGTCCGCGGCGTGAATATTTTCCCTCGGAAAACTTGGTGTCTAATATGGTTTCAATTTCTTCTTGAGTTAACGTCGCCGCTTCGGGTTCTGGCTTGGCGACATCTTCCGAACTGACGGTGAAGATGACGCCTAACCCAAGTATCCCAGCTACCAACCACCGCAGAAACATTGCTTTCATAGCTCTTCCTTTTCTTATCCTTAATTGTCAAAGCATTGTGTTCAATGACGAATTCAACGGTAGTCGTATACCTTGTGAACCTTATCTACCCCTTGTGACTGACCAATAGCATGGCAAGTCGCACATTGTTCGGAGCCCGTTGCTTGTGCTGCTGTGTCTGCTCCAAATACCGCGCCGTGATTCAGCATATGGTTCAGAGGCGCATCTCCTGCCACAGTATTCGGGTCAGCATTAGCTAAAGATGACTCTAAGTGACACGCGCCACAGGCGACTAATGCAGGACTAAAGTACTTACCACTTGCCAGAGAAGGGCGCGTATTTTGTTGGCTAGGTAAGTTGTATTGAGCATTGGTATGGCAGGCCTCACAGTTGTTGACTGCGCCAGGGAAAGGCGCTTCACCGCTATGAGCGGAGCCAAAGGCGTGGAATGAGTGCACGTGGTACTTTAGATCAGCCGCCATTCCAGGATAAAACGCAGAACGTTCAGAGTTATGGCAATTTTTACATTGTTGGAAGTCGGTGGCAGCATGTGGATGCTCACCGAGCTTATGGATAGTCAGCTCTTTGTGACAATCGTTACACGATGAAATGTCCGCGCCCACTGGCAGTTTGTGTTGCTTGTTGATACCAGACACATCAAACGAGCCGGATG
>NZ_JAWOQR010000170.1:0-1047 GCF_033337445.1 Vibrio sp. YT-15 | reverse complement strand
TAAACCTGAGTTTATTGAGGAAATGTTGTCATCCAAATTGACGACCCACTTTTTTACTTCAAGTGAAATTTCCGAACTCAAACAAAAGTATCAAATGGCGCAATGATGAAGACAAAAATTTTACACATCATCAACGACCTATCTCAAAATGGTGGGGCGCAAAAGTTCTTAGTGGACTTGGTGCTCGAGCATAATCCCGAGTATGAAATCAAGATTCTCGTGTTGTGTGCTGAGAACGACTATTTGGAACAACTCTCCGCACAGGGAATCCAATGCTTTAACTGGCAGACACTGTCTCTATCGGAAAAATGGTCACTACTACGCTGGCCAGATCTTGTTCACGGACACCTGTATCCGTCTATTTACCTAGCGCTGCTTGCTATTGGGAAAAAACGCATTCAAACAGAACACTGCTCTTACAACCGACGCAGAGATTACCCTCTGTTTAAGTTCATCGAATATGTCCTCTATTGGGGTCACCACTATACCGTTAGCATCAGTGAAAAAGTTCAAGAAGAATTGGTGAAGTTCATGCCTCGGTACCAACACAAGTATCGAGTTATACATAACGGCGTCGACTTAAATCGCTTCCCGATGACGGCTAAACAAGCCCACGATCTCAGCGAGAAAGCAACCATCAACATTGGCATGGTTGGCCGACTACATGAACACAAAGATCACGAAACGTTAATTCACGCCATCGCAAAACTGCCTGAGTGCTACCACTTACACCTTGCCGGAGATGGAGAAAGAAAAGCCTCGCTTCAACGACTCGCTCAATCGTTAAACGTTTCACCTCGCGTGCATTTTCACGGAGTCGTATCCGATATCCCTCTCTTTCTCAGCGATATGGATATCTACGTGCAATCTTCCCACGTTGAAGGATTCGGGCTCGCCGCCGTAGAAGCGATGGCAGCAGGTTTGCCCGTACTCTCGTCCGATGTTCCGGGATTAAATGAGGTTACCGGCAGCTCAGAATATTTGTTCGAAGTCGGTGATAGCAATCTGCTTGCGCAAAAGGTTGCAGAGCTATGCGAAGACGCGGCT
>NZ_JAWOQR010000016.1:0-100165 GCF_033337445.1 Vibrio sp. YT-15 | reverse complement strand
GGTAGTTCAGTTGGTTAGAATACCGGCCTGTCACGCCGGGGGTCGCGGGTTCGAGTCCCGTCCACTCCGCCACTTATATTAAGCCTCAGTCGAAAGACTGGGGCTTTTTTCGTTTTGGTTACCTGACTTACCTTAAACCCACTTTCATATTGAAACCTTGCATCGAGAGGCAGGCTTCCCTCTGGCGATGCTTTCTAAGCCCTGTCATGAGTGAAGTGGAACGCAGTTTTGTGTGGTTTCTGCAGTCTCGAGCGCTAGTTTTGAGCCTCTTCATTCACCAAAGCTCCTTTTATTCGATATTAGAAAATGTAGTTATGTGACAGAGTTTAATTGTTTGAAGTGTCGCTTGTTTCTAATTTGAAAATAGGATGACTTTGAATACAAGTTTAGTCTCACTGAGATCAAGAGGGAGGGGGCTAAATTTCTGTTAAGGCTTTGATCTACTGAATGCTAGCTCAGTTTTATCTTGGTGAGGTTGCTAACCTGTTTGGGTTCTGAACGCAATCACCCTAAATGTCTCTTTCTCATAAAAATACAAACTCGCTCATTGCTAAGTATTGTGGAAGTTTAGCTTTGATGTTTGCGAGGAGCCTATATTGCCAAGGGAAGAGAAGTGATACAGATGAAAATGGGTAAATTAAAAGGCTCGTCTATGAATACTATCTATCGGCAATAGTTAGTATCTATGAAAATGTAGCGTAGCGATTCTTAGTATATTTGAGGGTATATCAAAGAATAAGGAGCATTCGTCCTTGAAGGGGAGTCTGAAAATTAGTTATGAAAAAAGCAGCTAGGTAGCTGCTTTTTATTTATTAAGTTACGTGTCTTTAAGAGTCCAATGGCTCCGTATGTTCCGGAGTGGTTATTGCTTGGTTATTCTCTTCCATCTTCTTCTCTTCTGCTTTTGCTTTTTCAATCATTGGAGTGATTGTTGAGCCTTGAATGAGGATAGAGAAAACAACGACGGAGTAGGTCATTACAAGAATAATCTCTTTTACATCGATTAACTTATCTTGAATCACCCAAATACCAGATGGAATGGAAAGTGCCATTGCCAATGCAAGGCCCCCGCGTAAGCCGCCCCACGTCAAAATACGCACTGACCATGGATTATATTTTCTGTAACGTTTAAAGCCTATGTAAGAAAGAAATACACTTAGATAGCGAGCTGCTAGTACAAGAGGGACCGAAATAGCCATCATGATCCAGTCTTCTTTGTGGAATTCAAATAGCAGCATCGACATACCGATCAGTAGGAATAACACGCCATTCAAGAATTCATCAACAAGCTCCCAAAAATGGTCAAGGTGATCTTCACTCTCTTTTGAAAAGCCAATAAAGCGTGTCCAGTTGCCAATCATAATACCGGATACAACCATTGCGAGTGGGCCTGATACATGGATGTATTCAGCAAATGCGTAACCTGCCGTTGGGACACCAATGGTAAGTAACAATTCCATTGAGTGATCATCGGTGGCACTGATCAAGTAGTGGAATAGCAAACCGAGGACGAAACCATATGTGATACCACCGATAGCTTCTTGGATGAAGAGTAAGGTGACACTACCTACAGTTGGTGCCTCAGTGCCAAATGCAATCGTAAATAGAGTGACGAAGATAACCAAACCGAAGCCATCATTGAAGAGCGATTCTCCTTCAATCTGAGTGGAGATACGTTTGGGAGCATCGAGTTTTTTAACAATAGCCAATACAGCGATTGGGTCAGTTGGCGATATTAGAGCACCAAATAGTAAGCAGTAGACCAAATCAAATTGGATGCCAATTAACTGACAAAACCCATACAGTGCAAATCCAATAAAGAACGTAGAAAACAGTGTAGCTCCAAGGGCTAAAACAGTGATCTCCCACTTCTGATCTTTAAGGTTCGGGAGTTTGATGCCTAGTCCACCAGCAAATAGTAAGAAGCCAAGAATGCCTTTGAGCAAGAAATCTTCGAAGTTAATCCTTGTGACCGTCTCCGTCGCAATTTCGGTGAGATGGAACCAGTTGTTTTGACCCGCAATTAAGATTAGAAGTGAAAGCACCATTGAACCTGCGGTAATCGCAATGGTGGTTTGCATCTTTCCTATCTTGCTGTTTACAAAAGCAATTAGCATCGCAGCTGCGGATAGAAAACATAAAGTATGATAGACCGACATAGAGCTCTCTATTTGTAACATTTTATGAATGGAATTCTCGGCTGATGCTGCTTAAATAGCAAACATTTTTTCGTGATTATTTTGTAAGTTAAGAAGGAGATAAAATAATCATTAATTCCACGTTTAGACGTCTAGACTCCTGAAGTTTGTGTGATAGGATGGAAAGATAACTAAAGGAATGAGGCTGTACTGTGGGAAGTAACGTAAGACAACAGATTGAAGCTCAATTGAAGCAACGTATTCTTTTGATTGATGGTGGTATGGGAACCATGATTCAAGGGTACAAACTTGAAGAGCAAGACTATCGAGGAACGCGCTTTGCGGATTGGCATTGTGATCTAAAAGGTAACAACGACCTGTTGGTTCTAAGTCAGCCTCAACTTATCAAGGAAATTCACGCTGCATATTTAGAAGCGGGTGCAGATATTCTTGAGACCAACACTTTTAACGCAACAACCATTGCGATGGCTGACTACGAGATGGAAAGCCTAAGTGAAGAAATTAACTTTGCAGCTGCCAAGCTTGCACGTGAAGTTGCAGACGAATGGACCGCAAAAACACCCGATAAACCACGTTATGTCGCAGGGGTTTTAGGGCCGACAAACCGAACTTGTTCTATTTCTCCTGATGTAAATGACCCCGGATATCGAAATGTTTCTTTCGACGAGTTAGTTGAGGCTTACTCTGAATCGACTCGAGCGCTGATTAAAGGTGGTTCTGATCTTATTCTTATCGAGACCATCTTCGATACTCTTAACGCTAAGGCTTGTTCATTTGCTGTTGAAAGTGTGTTTGAAGAGATGGGTATTGAGTTACCTGTGATGATCTCGGGGACTATTACTGATGCTTCCGGTAGAACATTATCCGGTCAAACCACAGAAGCGTTTTACAACTCATTACGTCATGTTAAACCGATTTCGTTTGGTTTGAACTGTGCACTTGGCCCGGATGAACTGCGTCCTTATGTTGAAGAGCTCTCGCGTATATCAGAATCTTTTGTTTCCGCTCACCCAAATGCTGGGCTTCCTAATGCATTCGGCGAATACGATTTGTCGCCAGAAGATATGGCTAAGCATGTTAAAGAGTGGGCTCAAAGTGGCTTTTTAAACTTGATTGGTGGGTGTTGTGGTACAACTCCTGAGCACATTCGCGAAATGGCACTCGCGGTTGAAAATATCGCCCCTCGTCAATTACCTGAACTTCCCGTTGCTTGTCGCTTGTCTGGCTTAGAGCCGCTCACGATTGATAAAGACTCTTTATTTATCAATGTCGGTGAGCGTACGAATGTAACCGGTTCTGCGCGTTTTAAGCGCTTGATTAAAGAAGAGCTGTACGATGAAGCGCTCGATGTGGCTCGTCAACAAGTTGAAAATGGCGCTCAAATTATCGATATCAACATGGATGAAGGCATGTTGGATGCACAAGCTTGTATGGTTCGCTTTTTAAACCTTTGTGCGTCAGAACCTGAAATCTCAAAAGTACCAATCATGGTTGACTCTTCCAAGTGGGAGGTTATTGAAGCCGGTCTTAAGTGCATCCAAGGCAAAGGCATTGTTAACTCGATCTCTCTCAAAGAAGGCAAAGAGAAATTCGTTGAACAAGCTAAGTTGATCCGCCGTTACGGTGCGGCTGTGATTGTGATGGCGTTTGATGAGATTGGGCAAGCAGATACACGTGAGCGCAAAGTAGAAATTTGTACCAACGCTTACCGAATTCTTGTTGATGAAGTGGGCTTTCCACCAGAAGACATCATTTTTGACCCAAACATTTTTGCCATTGCTACGGGGATCGAGGAGCATAATAACTACGCGGTGGATTTCATTGAAGCCGTTGGCGATATCAAACGTGATTTACCACATGCGATGATCTCGGGTGGTGTTTCTAACGTCTCATTCTCTTTCCGTGGCAATAACTATGTACGTGAAGCGATTCACGCGGTGTTCCTCTACCACTGTTTTAAAAATGGTATGGATATGGGGATTGTGAATGCGGGTCAGTTAGAAATCTACGATAACGTGCCTGAAAAATTGCGTGAGGCTGTGGAAGATGTCGTTCTTAACCGTCATGATGACGCCACTGAGAGATTGTTAGATATCGCGGCGGAATATGCAGGCAAAGGGGTAGGTAAAGAGGAGGATGCCTCTGCACTTGAGTGGAGAACTTGGCCTGTTGAAAAGCGCTTAGAGCACGCGTTAGTGAAAGGAATAACTGAGTTCATCGTTGATGATACCGAAGAGGCTCGTGTCAACGCTTCAAAGCCATTAGAGGTGATTGAAGGCCCACTAATGGATGGGATGAACGTCGTCGGAGACTTGTTTGGTGAAGGTAAAATGTTCCTTCCTCAGGTCGTAAAATCTGCACGAGTGATGAAGCAAGCAGTCGCGCATCTCGAGCCCTACATCAATGCAGAAAAGCAGGTGGGACAAACAAACGGTAAGATTTTGCTAGCGACGGTCAAAGGTGATGTACATGATATCGGGAAAAATATCGTTGGCGTTGTATTGCAGTGCAATAACTACGAAATTATCGATCTTGGTGTCATGGTTCCTTGCGAAAAGATCTTAAAAGTAGCGCAAGAAGAAAACGTCGATATTATTGGTTTATCAGGGTTGATCACGCCTTCATTAGACGAAATGGTGCATGTTGCAAAAGAGATGGAGCGTCTCGACTTTAACTTACCTCTTCTCATCGGTGGCGCAACAACGTCAAAAGCCCATACAGCAGTTAAGATTGAGCAAAATTACAAGCATCCAGTGGTTTACGTGAACAACGCCTCACGTGCAGTGGGCGTATGTACTTCTCTTTTGTCAGATGAACGTCGCCCTGAATTTGTTGAAAAACTTGAAGCTGATTACGAACGAGTACGTGATCAACATAATCGAAAGAAACCGAGAACCAAACCAGTGACATTAGAAGCTGCTCGAGCGAATAAAGTTGCTATCGATTGGGAAGCTTACACCCCTCCAGTGCCTGTTAAGCCTGGCATTCATATCTTCGATGATTTTGATGTGGCTATATTACGTCAATACATCGATTGGACACCATTCTTTATGACTTGGTCACTTGTAGGTAAGTATCCAACAATTTTCCAACATGAAGAAGTTGGTGAAGAAGCAAAACGTTTATTCGAAGATGCCAACGAGTTACTTGATCGAGTTGAGCGAGAAGGCCTGTTAAAAGCGCGTGGAATGTGTGGCTTATTCCCTGCTGCGAGCGTGGGGGACGACATTGAAGTTTATGCTGATGAAACTCGTACCGACGTTGTGAAAGTATTACGTAACTTGCGACAACAGACCGAGAAACCAAAAGGATTCAACTATTGTTTATCCGACTACATCGCATCTAAAGAGTCGGGTAAACATGATTGGATAGGGGCATTTGCTGTCACTGGTGGTATTGGTGAACGAGAGCTTGCTGATGAATACAAAGCACAGGGAGATGATTACAACGCAATTATGATTCAAGCGGTGGCGGATCGCCTAGCCGAAGCGTTTGCTGAGTATTTGCATGAGCGTGTCCGCAAAGAAATTTGGGGTTATGCTGCGGATGAAGATTTATCTAACGATGATCTCATTCGTGAAAAATACCAAGGTATTCGCCCTGCACCAGGTTATCCAGCGTGCCCTGAGCATACTGAAAAAGGACCGCTTTGGGAGCTACTTAATGTGGAAGAGAATATTGGCATGACTCTAACCTCCAGCTATGCAATGTATCCGGGCGCGTCAGTCTCTGGTTGGTATTTCTCTCATCCTGACTCACGTTACTTTGCGATCGCACAGATCCAAGAAGATCAGCTAGAGAGTTACGCCGATCGTAAGGGGTGGGATAGGATCGAGGCTGAAAAATGGTTAGGGCCAAACATTAACGGTTAAATTGATGTTTACCTCGTCCAAATGTAACAACTAATGAAACGACAAAGGGCTGCAGATACGCAGCCCTTTGTTTTATTGAGTTGAACTTACTTCTCAAACAACTCAGTGTGGAGTTTTTGTATGGCTTGTTTCGATACTGATTCATGGAGCAAGAAGCATAAGTTGTGAGGGCTAGCGCCATAACAAATCATGCGTAGGTTAAAATCTTCTAGCGTGCCAAAAACCTGTTTCGCGTAGCCTTTACTCTCACTCATGTTGTTACCAATTAGGGCAACGAGGCATAGGTCACGTTCAACTTCTACCTTACATAACTCTTCTAACTCTTCTCGTACAGCTTGCGGCAGCTGCGGCGCGCCGCCGGATGTATCGGTTTGATCAAGTGTTAACGATACACTGATTTCAGATGTTGTGATCAAATCGACAGATATCTTATGCTTTGCAAGGATCTCAAAGACCTTTGCTAAGAAGCCGTATGCGTGGAACATATTGGCGCTGCGTAGCGTTACCATGGTTTGGTTACAACGCAAAGCTAGCGCACGGAATAACGGTGAGCTTTCGACTTGGTGGCGAATCCAAGTTCCCCCTTTTTCAGGCTCTTTCGATGACCCCACAAATACCGGAATGTCGTGGCGCAATGCAGGTACTAGCGTAGAAGGGTGAAGGATTTTAGCGCCAAAGTTAGCCATTTCTGAAGCTTCACTAAAGCTGATCTCGGGAATTGGTGAGGCTTTTGGTGCAATTCGCGGGTCTGTTGTGTAGATACCCGGAACATCAGTCCAGATTTCTAGCCCTGCCGCTTTAACGCTCTCAGCAATTAAGGCGGCGCTGTAATCGCTGCCCCCTCGACCTAATGTTGTTGTATTACCGGCTTCGTCAGATCCTATAAAGCCTTGAGTAACAACAACGGATTGTTGGCAAAGTGGTACGAGTTTATCTTGCGCAAGCGTCGAAATTGCTTCAATGTTTGGCTCCGCGCGACCAAAGTTGTCATCAGTACGCAGCACATCGCGGATATCAAAGCGCACTGCTTGAATGCCTCGCTCACACATTAACTGAGTTAGAATGTGCGTCGACATGAGTTCACCACATGCGACTAAATGATCGGTTAACTTCGCACTAGCTTGGATAGATGCAGCCTCGGCCAGGCTGGTTACGGTATCTAATATGCCATACACCTCGGCAGCAGTTTTCGTGCTGTCTTCGAGCTGAGTTAAAATGGCGTCATGAATGTTGGCCAGATTTTGCAGCAGCTCAGTACGGTGCGTTTGATCCTGAACGCCGTTGGCGAGTTCTACCAATAGGTTGGTGACGCCAGAGCAAGCGCTGCTCACGACCAGGCGAGTATTTGGATTGTTTTCGATAATGGTGGCGCAACGACTCATTGCCTCAAAGTTGGCAACACTGGTTCCACCGAATTTAGCTACGTTAAATGCGCTCACTGCGTTCTCCCACGACTTCCTAAAAAATTGTACATCCAATGTTTAGTGAGAAAAGGAACAGAGCAAAAAGAGAGGTATTTAGAATGCTATTTGAAAAATTTACCCTCAGAAGCCCTTCATCAGACTGCGCTGATGACAGTTGATGGGATTCAGCCCAATTCAACCGACAAGTCAAATCCTGCAACTTTGACTTACCTCGGCACTACTCCCCCTCAATGATTGGTGTTGGAATTGCGGTTCCACAAATCATCTACCTGGGTAGCGCTCCTCTTCTACATAAAGCTCAAACATTGAACGGTTTTGAGGCCTTAATGTCAATCAATATTTCAACCTTTATGGTGTTTTTTATTAACGATTTTGTGACACTGGTTTGACCTCCATACTTACGGCTAATTGCTGATAGAGGAAAAATCTATTAGGGTGAAGAACCCTACACCTGAGCCATGTTATTGAATAGAACTTTTAGAATGCTCAGGATAAAAGATAATCAAGGAGCTGACATGTCGATCCAAAGCTTTATTCCACCTCACCGTATTTTAATGGGACCTGGTCCTTCTGATATTTATCCTCAAGTGTTACAAGCACTAAGTCGTCCTACTGTAGGTCACCTTGATCCTCTGTTTATCGGTATGATGGATGAGCTCAAGCAGCTATTGAAGTATGCCTTTCAAACTGACAATGAATTCACTATTGCGGTTTCAGCCCCTGGTAGTGCAGGGATGGAAACCTGCTTTGTAAACTTGATCGAGAAAGGCGACAAAGTGATCGTCTGCCGTAACGGTGTATTTGGTGAACGCATGCGCGAAAATGTCGTCCGTGCTGGTGGTGAAGTTGTTATCGTCGATGATGAATGGGGGACGCCTGTTTCCATTGATAAAGTCGAGCAAGCACTCGAACAGCACCCAGATACAAAAATTCTTGCTTTTGTGCATGCGGAAACCTCAACTGGTGCAGTCAGTGATGCTCAAGCATTGGGTAAGCTGGCGAAACAGCATAATGCATTATCTATTGTTGATGCGGTGACATCGCTTGGTGGTGTGCCGTTAAAAGTGGATGAATGGCAACTGGATGCGGTTTACTCTGGCAGTCAAAAATGTTTGTCATGTGTACCAGGGCTCTCACCAGTGACGTTTTCTCCTGCCGCGATTGAAAAGATTCAAGCAAGAACAACACCAGTACAGAGTTGGTTCCTCGATCAGAGTTTAGTTTTGGGGTATTGGAGTGGAGAAGGCAAGCGTAGTTACCATCATACGGCGCCAGTTAATAGCTTGTATGCGCTTCATGAAGCTTTATTGATACTGAAAAATGAAGGATTAGAAAACGCTTGGGCTCGTCACCAACTGATGCATGAAAAACTCAAAAATGGCTTACAAAAGTTAGGCTTTGAATTTGTTGTGGACGAAGCCCATCGGTTGCCACAATTAAATGCGATTTACGTGCCTGAAGGAATTGATGAAGCAAAAGTTCGTGCTCACTTGCTAGAAACCTATAACCTAGAAATTGGTGCTGGCCTTGGGGCATTAGCTGGTAAAGCGTGGCGTATTGGCTTAATGGGTTACGGCGCTCGATCTGAAAACGTTGCGCTGTGCTTAAAAGCGTTAGAAGAGTCACTCACTGAATAAAATCATACAGCAATGAGATAAAGAAAAGCGAAGGTCATCCCTTCGCTTTTTGGTATTTCTTACTCAGCTCCTGAAGTGGGGGTTGGTGAGGCAGAGATTGCTTGAGAAGGTGGTTGGTAATTGACGTCACTGAAATCAATCTTCGGGAACAAAAACTGTGCTTCAGCTCTAATTTGCTCCGCTTTACTTGAGTCATCTAAGCCTTGGTAGGCCAAAATCAAATTATTATAAAATGCAGGGCGAGGCTTATCTTTGATGATTTTTAGCGACCAATCGATATAAGGCTGAATCAAGGTTGCGTCTTGTTGGTACAGCCCAAGGTTTAAAAACGTGCTATAGACATCCCAATCAAATCTGTCTTTCCAAACTACAGGGTTACTGACTTGATTTAGAATATCAGGGTTAGTTGGTCTAGTGGTCTCAAACTTCGTCAATACATAGTTCGTATGTAATGCGCTTACCATGTAAAACGTAAACGCAACGGGAAGTACCAAACTAAAAACACGCAGCAAGCTTTTGGTTACATTACTAAAGCCGACTTGTCGATAACGAGAGACGCGCTGATCGACCCAGTACAGTAGGATAACGAAGATCAACCAATGCACGAGAGAGTGGTAGAAAGGGTATTCCAGTTGCGAGTGCAATACGATAGGTATAAACAAGGCCAGCAACGCAAGGCGAGTTCCGCGTTTGGCTTGATAGATTCGATACAGTACCAGTGCCATCGCTAAGAAGATGCCGAGTATTGGCAGCAAGCCACCTTCTACTCCCCAGTAAAGTAGCTCATTATGCGGATGATCCATGGCTGGCAAACCAGCTGGGTAATTCTCATTTAGGGCATGTTGACGAGCCGTATACAGCATGTACTCAGATTCAAACTTGCCATATCCATAACCAGTAAAAGGCTTTTCAATCACCATGTCTAATGTTTGTGGAAAAGTATACGCTCGAGGAGACTCCATATTTACTTTTTCCGCGGCTAACCCACCTCCATCAGGAAAGGCAAGATGCATGACAACGACTGAGAGTAAGAGCCCACTTACAAGTGACACAACCCAGCGGATAAAGCGCCCTTTGGTTGCAAAGCGGTACATGTATGGAATGACCAACAACACGGCGATGACCGAGGCTAACCAACCAGTGCGTGAAGCCAACGCCACAATTAGTGGTAAAGTTAAAACTGGTACGGCATAGAGAAGGTAAACATCGCTTAACTTACGATCGTATTTGTAGGGCTGACGTGCAAGTAAATAGCTGGCAATCACCAACCCTGTCGCAAGAAAGCTGGCCATTACATTGGGCTGTTGGAAAATACCATAAGGACGATTGGCCACCGTGTCGTAACCAAACGGATTGCTTGGTTTGAGATACAGATATTGTGTCAAACCAAAAATGGCTTCGATAACAACCGCAAGGACAATGAACCATAATAGGCGTTGGCGATGTTTATTACTGAAATGAAATTGTTGTAAGACAATAAAGAACAGGACACCACACCACAGGCCAATGAGCTTATTGGCTGCCAAACTGCTATTCGCATTTGGGTACAGAATGGGCACCGTCATGATAAGAGCACTAATGAACAAGCCGATGGTTAATTTTGAGTAACGTAGTACTCGATTATTCGCAAGTTGGTAACACCCAATGCCTAATGCAAAGCTAAAAGCAATCCAAGTTGTCGCATTGAACGAAAGCGAAAGCCCCGAACCGCCGGGGTTGGGCATGAAAAAGTGCATTGCCAACACAAATAGTGTTGCCAAGGCAATGAGAAACTTGCGATTGAGGGGAACCTGTACTTTTTCGGGAGAAAGCTTTGTTCCACTTACATGTATAGTAGCCATAGTTATTGCGTTGTTTTGAATGAAAAAAGACCAGCACTTGCTGGTCTCGATACTTTACCTGTTTTTTCTACTTCAACATAGGCTTGAGGAAGTGAGCTGTGTGCGAACCCTCGATTTGCGACACATCTTCCGGAGTGCCTTGAGCGATTATCTCGCCGCCACCCTGACCCCCTTCAGGACCAAGATCGATAATCCAGTCCGCAGTCTTAATGACGTCCAGGTTATGCTCGATCACCACGACAGTATTTCCGTGGTCGCGAAGTCTGTGCAGTACAGTGAGCAACTGCTGGATATCATGGAAGTGAAGGCCGGTTGTTGGTTCATCCAAAATGTACAAGGTTTTTCCTGTATCACGTTTGGATAGCTCTCGCGCCAGTTTCACACGCTGTGCTTCACCACCGGAGAGTGTTGTTGCCGCTTGACCCAATCGTATGTACGACAAACCGACATCCATCAGTGTTTGTAGTTTGCGAGCGATGGCAGGAACTGGATCGAAGAAGGTGCGTGCATCTTCGACCGTCATTTCTAGCACTTCATCAATAGTTTTACCTTTGTAACGTACTTCGAGCGTTTCACGGTTGTAGCGTTTACCTTTACACACATCACATGGCACATAAACATCTGGTAGGAAGTGCATTTCTACTTTGATAACACCGTCACCCTGACAGGCCTCACAACGACCACCGCGTACGTTAAAACTAAAACGGCCCGGTTTGTAACCGCGAGAACGCGACTCCTGTGTGCCTGCAAACAGTTCACGGATTGGTGTAAAGATCCCCGTATAGGTTGCAGGGTTAGAGCGAGGTGTACGGCCAATTGGGCTTTGATCGATATCGATGACTTTATCGAAGTGCTCTAGACCTTTAATCGATTTATAAGGTGAAGGCTGAGCCGTTGTCGCTCCGTTAAGTTGGGTATGCGCAATTTTAAAGAAAGTATCATTAATCAGCGTTGATTTACCTGAGCCAGATACTCCTGTAATACAGCTGAATAACCCAACGGGAATTGAAAGGTTAACGTTTTTAAGGTTATTACCTGTTGCGCCTAATAGCTCAACCGTTTTTTTCGGATCTCGCGGCGTGCGATCTTTCGGTACTGCGATTTCTTTAACACCACTTAAGTACTGACCTGTCAGAGAATTCGGATTCGCGACTATCTCTTCCATGGTGCCTTCCGCAACAACATTACCACCATGTACGCCAGCACCAGGACCAATATCTATGACATGATCTGCACAGCGAATCGCATCTTCATCGTGTTCTACCACAAGTACGGTATTACCTAAATCGCGCAAATGAGTGAGCGTTTTTAATAAGCGTTCATTATCACGCTGGTGGAGACCAATCGACGGTTCGTCCAGAACATACATCACACCAACAAGACCCGCCCCAATTTGGCTTGCTAAACGAATACGTTGAGCTTCACCGCCTGATAAGGTTTCTGCACTGCGTGATAAGTTTAGGTAGTTCAAACCGACGTTAACTAAGAATTGCAGGCGGTCGTTGATTTCCTTCATCACTTTTTCAGCGATTTGGGCGCGTTGACCTTCCAGTTTCAAGGAATGGAAGAATTCCAATGCATCAGCAATGCTGAGTTCAACAATCTCAGGTAGTGTCGTATCAGCAATAAACACGTTACGTGCTTCGAGGCGTAGACGAGTACCGCCACAGCTTGAACAAGATTTAGTGGAGATGTATTTTGCAAGCTCTTCACGGACAGAGTTGGACTCTGTATCACGATAGCGACGTTCTAGGGTATTCAGAATACCTTCGAATGGATGGCGTTTAACGCGAATATCGCCACGATCGTTGATGTATTTAAACTCAATCTCAGTACGACCTGAGCCCTTTAGAATGACATCTTGCGTTTTCTTTGGCAGAGAATTAAAAGGGGCATGGAGGTCAAAACCATAATGATCGGCCAATGAGGTGAGCATTTGGAAGTAGTAGTAGTTCTTTTGATCCCAACCGCGAATCGCACCTTGTGCCAAGCTTAATGAATCATCTTGAATGACTCGGCTTGGATCGAAGTATTGTTGAACACCCAAGCCATCACAAGTGCCACATGCACCAGCAGGGTTGTTGAATGAGAAAAGTCGCGGCTCTAACTCTTGCATGCTGTAACCACATTGTGGACAAGCGAAGTTGGCGGAGAAAATAATCTCTTCACCGTCGCCATCCATTGGCGCGACAACTGCAATTCCGCCTGATAATTCGAGTGTTGTCTCGAAAGATTCGGCCAAGCGCTGTTGTAAGTCTGTACGAACTTTAAAGCGGTCTACCACAACTTCAATGGTGTGCTTTTTATGTAGTTCAAGGGTTGGAGGATCGGAAAGATCGCAAGTTTCTCCATCAATACGCGCACGAATAAAGCCTTGAGCCGCTAAGTTCTCAAGCGTTTTAACATGCTCACCTTTACGTTCTTTGACAATAGGCGCCAATAGCATCATTTTGCTGCCTTCCGGCATCTCTAGGACTTTGTCCACCATTTGGCTGATGGTTTGCGCAGCAAGAGGGGCATGGTGCGTTGGACAGCGGGGTTCGCCCACACGAGCATACAATAGACGTAAGTAGTCGTAGACTTCGGTAATTGTACCGACGGTTGAACGCGGGTTATGAGAAGTAGATTTCTGTTCAATAGAAATCGCAGGTGATAACCCTTCAATGTGGTCGACATCGGGTTTTTCCATCAGAGACAAAAACTGACGAGCGTAGGCAGAGAGAGACTCTACGTAGCGTCGTTGGCCTTCTGCATACAATGTATCGAAAGCGAGAGAGGATTTACCGGAGCCACTTAGTCCAGTAATGACAATCAGTTTATCGCGAGGGATTGTAAGATTAATGTCTTTAAGGTTATGGGTTCGGGCACCGCGAACTTCTATTTTATCCATCGTTTTTGCTCTATGTATAACCAAGTGGGGCAAGTATTACATAGTGTGAGAAATGTGCAAAGAAAATTACTGGATAAAAAAACAGTAAAGTAAAAAGCCCAGCGTTGTGCTGGGCTTTCGATACAGTAATTTCGTACTAAGACGATGCTTTATACTGCTTTTTGTGTTGCGTGCTTACCTAGCTCAGAGGTTTTTTCATCTTTTAGATACAGGTTTTCAAAACAATAGTTAGTTGCTTCGATGTAACCTTCAACGCTACCACAGTCAAAGCGTTTGCCCTTGAATTTGTAAGCCAATACACAGCCCGCTTTTGCTTGCTTCAGCAGCGCGTCAGTGATTTGAATTTCACCACCTTTACCTGGTTCGGTGTTTTCGATCAGTTCAAAAATATCGGGAGTCAGGATGTAGCGACCAATGATCGCAAGGTTGCTAGGTGCCGTGCCTTTCTCTGGTTTTTCTACCATGTCGTCTACGCGGTAGATGTCGTCTTTGATCATTTCACCAGAGATAACGCCGTATTTGTGCGTTTCTTCGGCTGGTACTTCTTGCACTGCAACGATAGAACAGCGGAACTGCTTAAATAGTGCCACCATCTGAGCCAGTACGCCCTCTTGCTCGTTCACACAAAGGTCATCAGCAAGAACAACAGCAAATGGCTCATCGCCTACCAATTCTCGTCCAGTTAGAATCGCGTGGCCCAAGCCTTTCATTTCGCGTTGACGTATATAAGTGAAGTTTGCAGATTCAATGATTTCACGGATATCTACCAACAGCTCTTCTTTGTTGGTACCGCTAATCTGATGTTCCAGTTCGTAGTTCTTATCAAAGTGGTCCATGATCGAGTGCTTGCCACGACCTGTCACAATACACATGCCGTTCATACCAGCTTGGATTGCTTCTTCGACACCGTATTCAATAAGCGGTTTGTTCACGACTGGCATCATCTCCTTTGGCATAGATTTCGTTGCCGGTAGGAAGCGTGTGCCATAGCCTGCAGCAGGGAACAGACATTTTTTTATCATTGGGGGAATATCCTATCTCGTTTTTATCAAGAATCTGCGCATAACTTTAACACGAGAGGTATCAATGAATCATGAATAAAGTAGGAAAAAATGTGAGACTCGGTGCGGAAAAAAGATGAGCGACTCGTCATTTCAGTTATCAGAGCCGCTCACATTGCATCATGACATTAAGTTTTGGTCTGCCCAGGCGATTGCCTGTACTCGGTTCTTTACGGATAGCTTTTTGAATATCTGATACAAGTGCGATTTGATGGTGAATTCACTGACGAATAACTCCTCGGCCATCTGACTGTTCGAGGCGCCAGCTTGTAGGCAACGCAGTACTTGTAGCTCACGAATGGTTAGGTCTACCGTAGCTGGTGCAGTATGAGTATTAATGACATTGCGGTAATAGTGTAAAAGTTGACTGGTTACATTACGCGGCAGCCAGTTTTGACCGTTAACAATGCCTTTTAACCCTTCTCCAATTTGCTCTAGCGTATCTTCAGAATAAAACACACCTTTTAATTGACCAAATGAAAGAAGTTCATCTGTGGTTAGTCTTTTAGGCACGTTGAAGACAACGGTTTCAAAGTTTTTCCATACAAGAGGCAAGTTTTTGATCGATTGAACAAGTGATTTATGTTCACTGAAGTCGATCAGTAGAATTTTATTACGGTGTTGTGGCTTGGCTTCCATGAGTGCTGCGGTTGAAATCACCGGGATGCTCATATCAACGTACTTTTCGAGTGCCGCCACTTTTTTTTGCGCATTATCTTCCATACTGATCAGAAATAGCTTTCTTGCGTAAGCCGACTTTCTCACGTGTTCCAATCTCCCTGGGTTCAATAGAAGCCATAAACTGGCATTAAAGAGAGGCCATAACCATCGCTTTACTGAATAAATGCGTTCGAATTCAAAGCTTCACGAAACGATGTCTGCAACGCGAATCAAAAATGCTACACACGTAAGTTGAAATACGATTTGGGTTCTAGAGGATGACTCAATAGATCACAATGGTATTAGACTTTAATCAAAACATTAAAGCGTGCTATTCTAATGCGCTAAAATTTTATATATCCAGAGTGAAACGGAGCACATCATGGCCAGCCGTGGAATTAACAAAGTTATTTTGGTGGGGAATCTAGGTAACGACCCTGAAATTCGTTACATGCCGAATGGCGGTGCAGTAGCAAACATTACTATTGCGACTTCTGATTCATGGCGTGATAAAGCGACTGGCGAACAGCGCGAAAAAACGGAATGGCACCGTGTTGTGTTGTTCGGCAAACTTGCGGAAGTAGCAGGTGAGTATTTGCGTAAAGGCTCTCAAGTTTACATTGAAGGGCAACTGCAAACTCGCAAATGGCAAGATCAAAGTGGTCAAGATCGCTACTCAACTGAAGTCGTTGTTCAAGGCTTCAATGGTGTGATGCAAATGCTTGGCGGTCGTGCTCAAGGTGGCGGCGCACCTATGGGCGGTCAACAGCAGCAGCAAGGTGGATGGGGTCAGCCTCAACAGCCAGCTCAGCAGCAGTACAATGCGCCTCAGCAACAGCAACCACAACAACAGGCTCCGCAGCAATCACAGCAGCAGTACAATGAGCCACCAATGGATTTTGACGACGATATCCCGTTCTAAATTCTGCTTATGCTTGAATCGAAAAGGCCGCGAATATCGCGGCCTTTTTTATTGTCGCAATCTAATGATCTCACAGGCTTATCTTGGCAAGGTTAGGCGTAACAATAAAACTTATCAATGAGTGTGATTTTCTTTATGCTCCAGCCTCTCACTATCAGACTAATCCGATTGTTTGATGAACTCTTATCAAGTATAAATATTTCAATAAGGTATATGATGAATAAAAAAGGAATTTGGTATTCATGAGGTATACCCCAACTCTTAAGTTAAGCACACGGCTGGTGGCCTTTGTCACCATGATCGTTATCTGCGCCATGTTTATCTTGTTTGTCGGTGGCACCCTCTCTTTTAAACGTCTTGGGCAGGAATATCTCACCCATTATTTAGAAGGGATCGTAGAGGTGGTCGACAAGGAGATGGAAGATCCTGACGCTGCTTATTCTATGCAGCGCTGGATGCCGAAGATGCTGCAGGCTTCCAATATTGTCGAAATGACGTTGTCGACCAACAACGCCGTTGTTTATCGCTTCAAAGATACTTCTCATCAAATGGAAGCGTCAGTCTTGTTTGAGGCTGAGTACCAGTTGACTCACAATCAAGATTACACGATTCACTTTAAAGCAATTCCCCCTTACTTAGGTTACAGCTACTCAATGCAGGCGCTTTGGTCGATCACGCTTGCCGTTGTATTGATCATCTTCTGCTTAATGCGCGGCGTGGCATGGCTTAAAGAGCAATTAGAAGGCTCCGAAATGCTCGAAGAGCGAGGCAGAATGATCCTGGCTGGCAGGGTGGAGCAGTATGCCAAAGGTGACAAAAAAGAATGGCCTTACACCGCCAGTGAAGCGCTCGATGTATTAATCGAAGAGTTACAAGATGCGCGTCAAGAGCGAAGCCGATTTGATACCTTTATTCGAACTCAAACCTTCCTTGATAAGCTAACCGGTACCGCTAACCGAGTGTTATTTGATAGCAAGTTGGAATCGGCGTTACTAGAAAGTGGGGCTCGCGGCGCCGTGTTGCTAGTGCGTATTCAAGACTGGAAACTGGTTGAAGAAGAGCAAGATAAGCAAATTACGGATGAGTTTATTGTTGAAGTTGGGAGTTTATTGTCCAATTTAGTTCAACGATACCCAGATGTTGTATTTTCCCGTTATTACGATGCTGATTTTGCGCTTTTTCTACCGCACCAAAGTGCGAAAGATGTGGCTAACCTTGCCTCGCAATGCATTCGCCAGTTAGAAAAGTTAATGCCGCCAGAGCCACTTGATCCAGACAACTGGTGCCATATTGGCATCACCACTTATAAAGAAGGTGAGCGACACAGCCAAATCATTGATGAAGCCGAGACTGCTTTGCGTAGTGCGCAACTACAAAATAACAATAATTGGAGTCGCTTCAAAAAATGGAACCACGATGAAGAAGCTCGCGGAAGTGTGAGGTGGAGAACGTTATTTGACACAGCACTTACACCTGAAAGTGTGATACTCTACGCACAATCTGTGCACCCAATAAGTGACGCGACGCATAAAAAATCATTATATGAAGAGTTAACATGTCGGATTCGCGATCCTGAGAATGGGATTGTTAAAGCGTCTCGGTTCATTTCTGCGATCAGACAGGTTGGTTATGAAGCGCAAATGGATAAGTCGGTTATTAATAAATTCTTAAGAGAGTTTAAGGATAATTTTGATAACTCAAGATCGTATGCGCTCAATTTGAATGTAACGCCATTTTCTAACCGAGAGTACTTTAAATGGTTTCGTGATGAACTCTTACAGTTGTCACGTGAGCAGAGAAAGTGTCTCAGTTTTGAGTTTGTTGAAGCACAATTTGTAAGACACTTAGACTTTATGCGACCAGTCGCTAAAATGCTGGCCGGTTTAGGGTGCCACTTAATGGTTGGGCAGGCTGGGCGTACCATAGTCAGCACTCACTATTTAAAAGAAGTGGACATTCGTTACCTTAAACTTCATCGCAGTTTAGTAGCAAAAATCGACCAACGTCATGAAAACCAGCTATTTGTTCGCAGTATGCTAGGTGCGGCGGCAAACAGTAAAACTAAAATTATAGCAGTGGGAATTGAGAATCAGAACGAGCTCAACACATTAATTGAGCTCGGGGTTTATGGTGGGCAAGGGCGTTACTTTTCTGCGGAGCAGCAGTTTCTTCCTCGTCCCCAAGCGTTGCCGAATTCTCAATCAGAATCCCAAGTTAAATTGGGAAGACGAAATCGCTGGCGGAAAAAATAAAGATAATAATCATGGATTTCAAAGCACTATTCGACAAGCTTAAGCGATCATCTAGTGGTGGTCGCTCCTGCTTTTTGGTTATTCAGCCAGACGCCGTTTATTTATCATCTTCAATCAAAAGTAGTCGTCCATACCAATTTGATATTTCTGAGTCCAATTGGGAAAAAGCCGTTGAGCAAGCATTGAGCGTTGCAGCAAGTGCGTATGATTCATTAACGGTTGTTCTTTCTCATAACTATTACCAGATGTACCAAATCGACAAACCGGTCATGCCGCGTCAAGAATGGCCAGCCGCATTACCATTTTTGTTGAAAGAACTGATCTCTGAGCGTGCTATCGACATTATTGCCGATGCGGTCGAGTTACCGAATTCAACCAAAGTGCAAGCATACGTCTTATCGCGAAAAATATTGGATAAGATTGTGTTACTGGCCAGCCGAGCCCAGTTACCATTAGAAGCTATTCTTCCTGAAGACGATATTTGGGGAGAGACTGCGGGTGAACTAGGAAACTTCCTATTGTTACAACGCAGTGTGCGTGGTCATTTCCGTATAAGCGCTTTTGTTGAAAATACTATTGCGTTCCACCGCTCTATTCGCAGTGTGACGCCACCGTTAACGGGGGTTCCGTCTAGCGATTTACAGATGGACAGTCTGTCGTTAGAACTGCAACGTTCGATTGATTATCTTTCATCTCAGTTACGCCACGTGCAATTACATCAATTGAAAGTGTGCTGCGATGAAGAGGATGAGAGCGAGCTTGTTCAGGCTCTGAACTACCGTTTAAGTACTAAGGTTTCACCGTTATTACCACCAGAACATGAGCTATCAGGACATGTTTTGGCTGACACTGCGGCTACTTCAAATACTCGACGCGTCAACTTATATCCCGATTACTTAAAGCCGAAAAAAGAGCTCCTGACGCTAAAAAATATCGTGTTATCTTGGGGCGTTGCGGCGGCTGCAATTCTATTTTCTTACGGTTATGTCACTTGGCAGAGCAGCGGTTTGGAAGATGAGATTGCTATTGTAAAAAGTAAAGGCGATATCATGAAGTCAGAGCTTGAACGTTATCAAGTCAAGCTACGTAAGCATCAACCTGACAATAATAAGCTGGCAGCTAAAGCCCGCTTAGAGCGTGAAGTCAAGGCGAAGCGAGACTCGCTTAAAGCTGTCGGGAAATACGATGACTCGCAACGCACGGGTTACTCTGGCGTGATGCAATCATTAGCGAAGCTAGGAAACCAAGAAATTTCTTTGTCCGAAATTCGAATCAATACCCATACCTTAGACCTGAAGGGACTAGCGAAAAAACCGAGCTCAGTGCCAAATTGGGTCAGCCAATTTAAAAATGAAATTAGCTTGGTTGGCCGAACGTTTGACGACGTCAAAATAGGTCGAAATGATAAGGATATTGTGACGTTTGAACTAAAAACGCGCGAGGATAAAGAGAAATGAACGAATTCTGGCTCTCATTAGAAGGGCGCTTTGGCGAAATGAGTACGCGTGAAAAAGTGCTCACCGCATTGTGCGGTTTAGTTGTCGTGATCATGTTGCTCTTTACGCTGGTATTGGAGCCAAAGCTTAACGAGATCATCAGTAATGAGAGGCAACTAAGTAATTTAAAGCAAGCCAATCAAAAGATTGAAATCGATACGCTACGTATTCAGGCGCAACTTAAGAAAGATCCAAATGCTGAGATTGATCGCGCGATATCTAATCTGTTAGCTGAGAGTCAGCATCTTTCGATGCAATTAGCGGAGATCATCGAGCATCTTATTACACCTTCGCAAATGGCTGAGCTGCTTGAAAATGTGTTGGAGCAGCAAAGTGGCATTCACCTTTTGTCTCTGCAAACCTTGCCATCTGAGCCAATAACGGAAGATAAAGAAGCATCGCAATACTCTGGTTACTACGTGCATCCTGTTCGTATGGAACTGACTGGTGACTATTTTTCTATTGCTAATTATCTGAATAAATTGGAGAGCCTTCCTGCGAGTTATTACTGGCGCAGCTTTAGTTATAAAGTCGAAGAGTACCCGAAAGCGAAGCTTGTGTTAGAAGTCTACACACTAGGATCTAGAGAGGAGTTTATTGGTGGTTAACAAACTCATCATCTCATTGCTTGTTATGGCAGCGGCAGGAACCGCTTGGGCAAACCAGGACCCAACGGCCCCACTTGGTTGGGAAAAGCCAGCGGTTGAAACGTCAGCGAAACCAAAAGTTAAACGGTACCGACTGCCTAAGCTCAACAGTATTGTGTGTAAGCCAAGTACTGATTGTATCGCGATTATGGATAACAAACTTGTCGAAAAAGGCGAGCTATTTAAGGGTTATCGCGTCGCGAGCATTAATAGTGAATTTGTAACTTTAAAGCGTGGTAACCGTCAGTGGGACCTAGAGCTTTTTGATTTAAACGTAAAACAATAATAACCAGAGCCCGATCAGATATGCGCAAATTAGTTGTAGGAATAACGATTGCTTCTTTAATGGGATGTTCAATGGGTCATCGGAATCCAGTGGAAGTTAAAGAAGCGCTCAATGAATCGATCAATCAAGCGAACAGCCGCACATTGGAAGAAATCCCTTCTTCTGTTGAGGCAGACTTGATGCCAAATTTAGACTCGAACGTTGCATCAGAGCAAGGCACCTCGAAGCGTTTTCGTATTCAGGCGAATGCGGTCGATGCAAGAAGCTTTTTCGCCTCGTTGGTGAAAGGCACAGAGTACAGCGTGGCGATTCACCCGTCGGTACAAGGTAATATCACTGTCAACTTGTCAGATGTGACATTGGATGAAGTTCTGAATGTCGTACAGAATATGTATGGCTATGACGTGGTGAAGTCTGGCAAAGTTATTCAAATCTACCCAGCAGGTATGCGTACGGTGACCATTCCAGTCGATTACCTGCAGTTCAAGCGTTCTGGTCGCTCATTAACCAGCATTGTTACGGGCTCTGTAACCTCGGCTGGTACGTCTAATTCTGGTGGTAGCTCAGACAGTTCTGACTCGTCAGACTCTAACAATGGAAACAACAACGATAGCTCGACCACATCTACGGGTGGTACACGCATTGAAACCATCACTGAAAGTGATTTCTGGCCGATGCTGCAGCAAGCTGTTGCGAATCTAATTGGTTCAGGCAAAGGGCAAAGTGTGGTTGTAACGCCACAAGCGGGAGTTATTACGGTTCGAGCATTTCCAGATGATATTCGCGAAGTACGCGAGTTCTTAGGTGTATCGCAGGAGCGCATGCAGCGCCAGGTCATTCTTGAAGCTAAAATCCTAGAAGTGACGTTGAATGATGGCTACCAACAAGGCATCAACTGGTCAAACTTATCGGCGTCAATTGGTAACTCGGGTAGTATCGTAGTCAACCGCCCTGCGTCGACATTACCACCATTGGATGCGATTGGCACGCTATTGGGCGGTCAAACTAACGTGACTATTTCGGATGGTAACTTCAATGCAGTGTTGAGCTTCATGTCTACGCAAGGTGACTTGAACGTCCTTTCGAGCCCTCGTATTACCGCTGCCAACAACCAAAAATCTGTCATCAAAGTGGGTACCGATGAGTACTTTGTTACCGAGCTATCGAGCAATGCAGGCAACGGTGAAAACTCAAATGCAGTTCCTGAAGTGGAACTGACGCCATTCTTCTCGGGTATTTCCCTCGATGTGACTCCGCAAATTGATAACAAAGGCAATGTGTTCCTGCATGTTCACCCCGCAGTTATTGAAGTCACGGAAGAAGTGAAGCAATTGAACTTGGGCGGAGATTTCCAAAACATCCAACTGCCATTAGCGAAAAGCTCTATTCGTGAATCAGACTCGGTTATTCGTGCTAAAGATGGCGATGTTGTGGTTATCGGCGGGTTGATGAAACAGCAAAATCGTGAGCTTGTTTCTAAAGTCCCATTTTTGGGCGATGTACCAGCACTGGGGCATTTGTTCCGCAACGTGAATAACGTAACTGAGAAAACAGAATTGGTCATCTTGCTAAAACCGACCGTAGTTGGCGTGAACTCTTGGCAGAAAGAGCTAGAGCGCTCTCGTGATCTGCTGCAAGAGTGGTTCCCAGATGCGCAATAAGCGCTGGGAAAGGTTCTGTTTTTCAATAGGTTTGTGATTCGAGTATGTACTTGTCACACTTTGGGTTCCGAGTTCAGCCTTTTTCGTTAACCCCAAATACAGAAATGTTCTTGGGGTTAGTCCCTCACTATGAGGCGATCCAAACCATCCTAGCTGCCGTGCAAATGGGAGAAGGGGTGATTAAGGTGACGGGAGAAGTAGGCACTGGAAAAACCATGGTATGCCGTAAGCTGATCGAGCAGATTGAATCTGAAGTTGAGCTTATTTACTTACCCAATCCAGTGTTGAATGGGGAACAGTTGCAGTTTGCTGTCGCCAGAGAGTTGGGTATCGAGAACGATGATCCGCTGCGTATCGTTTCCCTCATTCAAGAGCACTTGATTCAAGTACATGCCTTGGGAAAGAAAACCGTCTTGATCGTTGATGAAGCGCAAGCTCTTTCCCCACAAGCTTTAGAAACATTGCGTCTATTTGGCAATCTAGAAACGGAACAAGATAAGCTCATTCAATTGGTGTTATTCGGACAACCTGAGTTGGATGAAAGATTGGCTAACCATGAGCTAAGGCAGTTTCGTCAACGCATTACGTTTAGCTGCCAGTTACGTCCTCTCTCTATCGATGAAGGCGTGGCTTACATCAATAATCGTTTAGATAAAGCAGGCAATGGGGCGCACATTTTTTCTATTGAACAGAAAAAAGCGATTTGGCGTTCATCCATGGGGATTCCGCGCTTGATAAACCAAATTAGCCACAAGTCGTTGCTTGCTGCATTTAATGATCGTTGCACACTATTAAAAAATCATCACGTTTACGCCGCTATGCACGATACGTTTGATGCCCGTAAACCTAAGTTTAAAACACCCGTATTTTGGGGATGGAGTCAACCTTGAGTGCCATCAATAAAGCATTATCAGAACTTGCTGAAAAAACATCGCCGTCAGAGCTTACTCGTGCGGAGATTCCAAGTGTCTCACGCAGTAAACCTTGGCTTTGGCTTGTCGCCGGTTTTTCGTTAAGCCTTGCGGTTGGTAGCTGGGCGGTCTCTCGCGGTCCAGTCCCTTCAGGCGAGCTATCACAGTTTCAAACCGACGCTATGCCACTGTCGTCTGTGAATGTCTCACCAATTGTTTCATCGGAGCGCACTCACTCGCCAACGAGTAAAATGACGCCCGATACAACTCAAGTGGTTTACACCAAACCAGCCGCACAGCCGGTAGCGCAACAGCCTCACATGCAAGAGACTGATAGGTTCACGCCAAGATCTGAGATAAATATCGCCTCTGATGATGCAGTTTTACTCGCGCAGTTAGCAACGATGCCGAGCGAGGAGCAATACGATCCCGTAACCCACACGACATCAGAAAACAGCTCAATGCGTATTGAGCAGGTTGAGCTTACACATCGTCAGCTTTCTCTTAAGGCAGTTAGTCGAGCGGAAAAAGCACTCGATGCTAACGATATGCAAACGGCGTTATCGGCTTATGCCGAGGCGTTGCGTTATGAGCCAATGAATGCAGACACGCGTCAAAAGCTATCAGCGTTGTACTTTGGTAAAGGTGACACGCGTAAAGCATATGAGATTATTCAAGAAGGTATCAACCTAGATACGAACAACCAAGTACTTCGCTTGGCCTTGTCTAAGTTGTTAGTGAAAGCTAATCAACCTGAAGCGGCGCTGAGCCCGCTTGTTCATTTGCCTCCAGTACCAAGTCGAGATTACTTGGCGATGCGTGCGGCATTGGCACAAAAACACAAGCAAAATGACATTGCGCTTGAGAGCTATCAACTCCTAACTCAGCGTGAGCCGGAAAACGCGCGCTGGTGGTTAGGTTTGGCTATTCAACAAGAGCGCGCCCTGGCTTTTACTGCCGCGATCAACTCTTACAACCAAGCTCTGGGTAAAGTTGGCATTTCGAATCAATCGCAAGCATTTATCCGTGACCGTTTGAGCATCTTGAAAGAGTTGGAGAGCGCACAATGAAAATTCAGTTGAGAAAACGCTTGGGCGATCTTCTGGTTGAGGAGGGTATCGTCTCTGAAGAACAAATCCAGCAAGCACTAAACGCACAACGCAGTACCGGGCAGAAGCTAGGGGATGCGTTAATTGACCTTGGCTTTATTACCGAAAAGCAAATGTTGGACTTCTTGTCTCAGCAGCTTGGTTTGCCACTGATCGATCTTGGTCGTGCACCTGTGGATGCCGAAGCCGTGCAGATTTTACCTGAGGTACACGCACGTCGCTTACGTGCGATGGTCGTTGCTCGAAATGGGGACACACTGCGCGTTGCTATGAGTGACCCTGCGGACTTGTTCATCCAAGAATCATTGATGAACTTGTTGGGCCAATACAACCTTGAGTTCATTGTGGCTTCAGAGCGTCAGCTCATTTCAAGCTTTGACCGCTATTACCGCCGTACTAAAGAAATCGCCTCCTTTGCTGAGCAGCTGCATGAAGAGCATAAAGATGTACAAAGCTTTGATTACGGTATTGATGAAGCCGATAGTGAAGAGGTTACCGTTGTAAAGCTGGTTAATTCCATGTTTGAAGATGCGGTACAGGTTGGAGCTTCGGATATTCATATTGAGCCAGACGATCAAGTATTGCGTTTGCGCCAGCGTATTGATGGCGTATTGCATGAAACGCT
This sequence comes from Vibrio sp. YT-15, assembly GCF_033337445.1. Lineage (NCBI taxonomy): Bacteria > Pseudomonadati > Pseudomonadota > Gammaproteobacteria > Vibrionales > Vibrionaceae > Vibrio > Vibrio sp. YT-15. Next base: position 74,712 of record NZ_JAWOQR010000016.1, on the reverse strand, counting down.
CTTAAATGAAGTGAATATTGCATCGGCTTTGGTTCTTCGACTGAAGTTGATGGCACACCTAGATATTTCTGAAAAGCGCTTGCCACAAGATGGCCGATTCAATATCAAAGTTCGTGGCCAATCAATTGATATTCGTATGTCGACGTTACCAACGCAGTACGGAGAATCTGTGGTAATGCGTCTGCTTAACCAGTCCGCTGGTTTGCGTCCGTTAGAAGAGTCAGGCTTGCCGCCAGACTTGCTTGCTCGCTTACGTCGACAGCTGGCGCGTCCGCATGGCATGATTTTGGTTACCGGGCCAACAGGTTCCGGTAAAACCACCACGCTTTACGGCGCATTGAGTGAGCTCAACGAACCTGGGAAAAAGATCATTACAGCAGAGGACCCGGTTGAATATCGTCTGCCTCGCATCACTCAGGTACAGGTTAACAGTAAGATCGATCTAACTTTCTCGCGTGTTCTTAGAACCTTTTTACGTCAAGACCCAGACATCATTCTTGTTGGTGAGATGCGTGACCAAGAGACGGTAGAAATTGGTCTGCGAGCTGCACTAACGGGTCACTTAGTATTGAGTACTCTCCACACCAACGATGCTGTCGACAGTGCGTTACGTATGATCGATATGGGAGCGCCGGGTTACTTGGTTGCTAGTGCAGTCAGAGCCGTGGTGGCGCAGCGTCTTGTGCGCCGAGTTTGCCCAGATTGTAAAACAGAAGACCACTTAGATGAGTCTCGCCAGCAGTGGTTAGCTGGGCGTTTCCCAAATCAAGTTAGCACCATTTTTTATAAAGGCGCAGGTTGTCAAAACTGTAACTTGACTGGTTATCGAGGCCGAATCGGTGTGTTTGAAATGCTCGAACTTGAGCAAGAGATGATGGATAAATTGCGCGCCAATGATGCGGTTGGCTTTGCGCAAGCCGCGCGCCGCTCAGAAAACTATAAGCCACTGCTTGCTTCTGCAATGGAACTGGCGCTACAAGGCACCGTCAGTTTGGATGAAGTGATGACCCTAGGTGAGGGTGATGCTTCTGGTAAGACTGATCCCATTTTCATATAGGTAAGTGAATGCCAACTTTTCGTTATCAAGGCCGCACGCTAGACGGCTCATCCACTAACGGCAAAATCGAAGCAGTGAACTCAGAAGCTGCGGCGGAAGCATTGATGAATAAAGGGGTCATCCCGCTCAATGTACGTTTAGAGAAAGAGTCGGCAAAAAGCCAAGTGAGCTTATCTAAGCTGTTTGTGCCTGCTATTCCGTTGGAAGTAATTATTCTTTTCTCTCGCCAGTTGTTTAGTTTGACTAAAGCTGGCGTACCTTTGCTGCGCTCTATGCGTGGCTTGTTGCAAAATTGCGAAAACAAACAGCTCAAAGAGGCGCTAGAAGATGTCGTTTCTGAACTGAGTAATGGCCGAGGTTTGTCTTCTGCGATGCAGCAACACAGTAAAGTATTCAGCCCACTGTTCGTTTCTATGATCAACGTCGGTGAGAATACGGGTCGGCTTGACCAAGCGCTATTGCAACTGGCGAATTACTACGAACAGGAACTTGAGACTCGCAAACGCATTAAAGCGGCGATGCGTTATCCAACGTTTGTCATTATCTTTATCACCATCGCCATGTTTGTATTGAATATCTTGGTGATCCCTGAGTTTGCATCGATGTTCACGCGCTTTGGGGTTGAGCTACCATTGCCGACGCGTATTTTGATCGCGACTTCTAATTTCTTTGTTAATTATTGGGTGTTGCTGGTTGTGGCAATGATTGGCGCGTTTACGGTGTTCAGAGCGTGGGTGGCGACGGCTGATGGTCGGGAGAAGTTCGATAAGTTTCGGCTTCGGCTGCCAATTGTAGGCGATATCGTTAATCGTGCGCAGCTTTCTCGTTTTGCCAGAACCTTCTCGTTGATGCTGAAATCAGGGGTGCCACTTAACCAGTCTTTGGCTTTGGCCGGGGAAGCCTTAGGGAACCGTTTTTTAGAAAACCGAATTCTTGAGATGAAGTCCGCAATTGAAGCGGGTAGCACCATTTCAGTGACGGCCATCAACAGTAAAATATTTACCCCATTGGTGATTCAGATGATTGCAGTAGGTGAAGAAACTGGTCGTATTGATGAGTTGCTGCTGGAGGTGTCGGACTTTTACGATCGAGAAGTCGATTACGATCTAAAAACGCTGACCGCAAGAATAGAACCATTACTTTTGGTGATTGTCGCAGGCATGGTCATGGTGCTGGCATTGGGTATCTTCTTACCAATGTGGGGAATGCTCGACATCATCAAAGGCGGCTAATAGGTGGTTGAAAATCAAAGCCGAGCAACGCTTATTGTGTTTGGGGTTATTGCTACGATTATGGCGGTGGGTTTGGCGATCAAATTACGTCCTGTGACCGAGCAAGCACAAGTAACTGGGGCTAAGTTGGCGAGAGTTTGGATGCAAGATAGTGTTCAGCGTTATCGTCAAGCTTGGCTAGTACAAGGCGAGCCAGAGCATATGCTGATGGATGGTTTTAACCTTACTATGACTGAGGACGGGTTAGTGTCTCCCTTTACTCAGCAAGGTGTATTAGATTGTGGTTATTGGCTAGCGGTGCATTACCCCCAACGTAAAATAATGACCAACAAGTTAATAGATATCAGTGGAGCCATCAAAACTGATCGTTATGTCTGTCACTACACTTATGAAAATGGTCAGTCGATTGTAGTTATCTTAACTGCTAATCAACTGAAAATAGACGTCGAAATGTCGGCAGAGTGAATTTTTTGACACCTAATCACTATAATTGGTAATGAAAGTCGGTATAATGCAATCATTACCATAAGTAACAGGCTGTAATAGTGGGTAAACAATAATGTGTTTTTCTCATTGCAGCATGAACTGAATAATGGCGAATCGTCATTCTGCTCAAGCGGTAGATACAGTATCCACTTCACGGTCAGTTTTAGTGAACGTTGCTGCCCCAAACCGTTTTGACAATATCCAAAATGGTCGCGTGACCTAAACAAAACTTTGCAGTTGTACTGCATGCTTACATAGAGAGAGTAAACAATGAAAAGACAAGGTGGTTTCACCCTTATCGAATTGGTAGTGGTAATTGTAATCCTAGGTATTCTAGCGGTCACTGCAGCACCACGTTTCCTTAACCTGCAAGATGATGCTCGCAAAGCTTCATTGCAAGGTTTGAAAGGTGCCATTGATGGTGCGTCCGGTATTGCGTATGGTAAGGCTGCAGTAGAAGGTAAAGAGACTATCGACGCTAGTAAAGCTGATGAAGATGATAAGCCTGAAGTAGAAGGAATTAAAATAACTTTTGGTTATCCAACGTTTGAAGGCTTAAAAACTGCTGTAACAGGTTTGTCTGATGATTGGGATGAAATTACTGTAAATAACAATAAAGCATATACATTTAAAGGTAAAAAAGCGGATAGTGATTGGGTATATGACCCAACAGGTACTAAGGAAAATGTAGGTTGTTACGTTGGTTACATTGAAGCAACAGGTACAACAGCAGATAAGGCTGCCAAAACTGTAATTGCTAGCGACAAGTGCTAGATTATTCTGTAAAGGTCAGTCGTTTTGGCTGGCCTTTGTCTCTTTATTTTGATTAATCTCGGAATAATTCATATGCGTAAATCATCGGGTCTTAGTGCAATAGAGTTTGTAGTTGTGCTGATTATCTTAGGTGTGATCGGTTATGTGGTATTACCAAGATTTATCAGCTTCGAGCCAGAAACTTACGAAGCAAAGTGGGAGCAAACCAAGCAAACCGCTGAGCACGTTTCTGAAACGCTGAGCAATAAAGAAACTTACGATCGAATTGAAGAAGAGATTGGTCGTTCAAAAGGGCAAAATAACTAGACATTGGTTATTTGTTCGTCTGTTCACACTTCGAATCGAAAAATTATAAACCTATCATTAATCTCATAATTTCATCGTATACTTATCTCGCTTGTTCTAAGCCTAAGGTTGGGTTATGAAAATTCGCAGCTCTGCATTAGGGTTCACGTTAATGGAGTTAATCCTCGTGATTGTTCTCCTCTCTATCCTTTCACTTTTTGCAGCCAGCCGTTTTATGGGCTCTGGCAGTTTTTCTGCATATGCATTACAAGAACGTGTGATTTCTGTGATTCGCCAAGTGCAGGTGAATCGTATGCAGTCGAATGTTGAGAAACCTGATGATAACTTTCGTTTGCAAGTTTCTAGCTCATGTGTTGGTTCAGTTGCTGCCTGCGCACTAATAGGTAGTGCACAAGATGCCCGTAGTGACGTGGTTATCGATAAGTCCGCAAAGTTTTCCGTTATCAGCGGTGCCGCAAATACAATTAATTTTAACCTTCTCGGCAATCCTGTAAGTGGTGCTGTAAACATCTTAATTGAAGATAAACATGGTCGAAGCCGCTGCCAAGTTGAAATTAATACTCAAGGCTATGTTTCTAAAGGAACATGCTCATGAAGAAATCTAGTGGCATGACTTTAATAGAAATGATCATCGCGATTGTTTTAATGGGCATTGCGATGGTGGCGTTTACTTCTTTTCTTGTCCCTCAAATTCGAGATTCCGCCATCCCTCATTATCAAACCCGCGCGGCCGCATTAGGCCAAGGTTTCATGTCTCAGATATTGGCGCGAGGCTTCGATGAAAACAGCGACTTTGATGGTGGTTTAGTACGCTGTAGTGAGACTGTCCTTGGTGGTAAGGATTGTTCCACAAGTCTTGGGGCAGATAGCGGTGAATCAAACCCAGCTAGTTTTAATGATGTCGATGACTATATCGGTTGCTGGTATACACAAGGTACAAAGGCCAGCTGTAACTCTACGCCGTTATACGAGCTGAGTAACGTTCTTGGCACGTCTATGGCAAATGATTACAAGAACTTTCGAGTTGAAGTGAAAGTGCAATACGTTGAATCAGATGGAACGGGTGTCAATAATCCTTCACAGGAAGATATCACGCCTTATAAACGAGTCACTATGACTATTTACGCCGGACAAACACAGCCTTTAACACTGTCTGCGATAAGGGGAAATTACTAATGAAAAATTGTGGTTTCACTTTAATAGAAATGGTCATCACTATTGTGATTAGTAGTTTTATCATGCTCGGAATTGCTGGTTATTTGCAGTTAGGAGCAAAGGGCTATGCTGATACTATTGATAGGCAGAGACTACAAACTCAGGCGCAATTCGTTATTGAGAAAATATCTCGAGAGATTCGTCATGCGGTGCCGAATAGCTTTTTTATTGATGAGAGTGAAAAAAACTGCCTGATTTTTATGCCTATAGAGCACTCTGGTTTTTATGCGATTTCTGGTAATGATATACAGTTTGTGGTGGGTTTTTTTGGTAATAATGCTCCCGAATTTGATAGTGGCTTGAAAATGGTGATTAACCCAACACGGTTAAGTGATTTAACCTCATCCACTCATAGTGTTGATGTCGGAGCCCTTTCTCCAGATTCGAATAAATCATACAAGATCATTAACGGCGCTAGTTCAGTAACTAGTCGCTCCGTTTCTAATCGACACTATCTCTATGATCCATCTAAGTCAGTGAAATATTGCTTTGTAGGCACACAGATACAGCGTAACGGCGAAATAATTGCCGACAATCTTATTTATGTTGATGATCAATCTCAGAGTTATTTCAAATATGACGATACATCGCTTCATCGAGGCGGGCTCGTGCATCTGAGGTTCGTGTTTGAACAGTCCGGTGAAAGTAGTGTGTACCAACAAGATGTGCAGGTGCTGAATGTTCCATAATAAGCAAAAAGGCAATGTGTTAATTGTGACGCTCTTTGTCATTATCGTAATGGGGTATTTGGCTGCGTCACTAATGAAAGTGACTTGGTCTAATCAAAGTGGTTTAACTCGTGATTTTTTGGGTACAAAAGCATGGTTTACAGCCCAATCGAGTAATGATTGGGTGTTAACAAAGTTTTATCCACTGGGTCTTTCGCCAGCGGTTTCTGTTAACTGTGCCGCTATAAGTAGCGGCAGTGTCACTATTCCTAGCAGTCTGATAGATCCGAAATGTGAGGCGACTCTAAAATGCAAGTCTGTTGGTCAGTTACCGGATACCAATAGTGGTAAAGATATAAGTTTATATGTTGTTAGAAGTCTGGCCGTTTGTGGCTCGGGCTTATCAAAAGTTCAGCGACAGCAAGAGATTTGGGTAAGGGAGTAATAATAAGAATGAAAAAACTGATTTTCTTAGCCTTGATATGGATGACGAGTACGGCTAACGTCCTCGCGAAAGAGTACGATATTACTCCGACATTGATTAGGGAAGGCTGGGGCTGGAAATGGGTCGCTACTAATAGTCCATGCCCAAATAGCGGTTCTTATACTGGCAGGCGGCTGTCTTCTTATAAGTGTTCAAGTAATGTTACGTTGAATGATGGCGATAGCATTATTACCGGAGGCCCCACATCACAGTTATATTTGGAAGGTTACTCTACGTTTAAGGGAAATAATACGATTGGTAGTGCTGGTAGGAACCTTTCTTTAGATCTGGAAAGGAACTCTTTCACTGCCAATGGACTATACGTTTATGGTCACGTGGATAACGGCAGTTATATTGAACTAAATCAATCAACGATATTAGGCTCATTAAGAAGTTCTACCAATGGAATCAAACTTACAAATGCTAACATTGGGCAGAACGTTTTAGCAAAAACGCAAATAAGTGGCAGCGCAAGCAATATTAGCGGATATGTTGTAAGTGACAATGGCGGCGTAACATTTAGTGCCGTTAATGTTGGTTCATATATCGAGGCTAAGAATCAAATAACAGTTACAGATGGATCCATAGGAGGGTATATATTGTCCTCTAATGGTGGTGTGGAAATTACAACATCAGGTGCTACCAAACTAATAGATGGTTATATAAGCGCTAAAGAGGCGGTTAAGGTGACCAACTATAAAGTTAACCAGTCTATCTCTGCTGGTGACTATATTGAGTTAAATAACTCAAACGTCACTGGAAGCCTGACTTCTCAAAGCAACGGAAGTTCTTCGATTGCTGTGTCCAATAACTCGTCGATTTCTGGTGATATTCTTACTAAAGGCTACGTTAGTGTTTCTCATTCAAGTGTGGATGGGAATGTTGATAATACACAGGGCAGTAACCAGAGCATGGCTATCGTCAGCAGTCGAGTTGGAGGCAACATTACAGCGAAAGGCTATGTCGACATTCAGTACTCTCAAGTTTCAGGTGTTGTGTCGAGCACTAATGAAGGTGGTCAGGTCAAGAACTCAAAAATCAAAGGTAATGTTGATGTTAAGAAATATCTTCATGTGATCGAAAGTTCCTACGTATGTGGTGTCGCTTCCAGCTCGCATGAAGGGGCAAATATTAGTAATTCATATGTAGGTGATGACGTCTCTACCAAGAAATACTTGCACGTGACTAACTCTTCTGTTTTTGGTACTGCGAGTGTGAAAAATGAGGGAATGGCGTTATCGTCGGCTAAAATTCTTGCGGACGCCAAAGCGATTGGTTTCCCTACTCACAAAGACGTAAGTATTGCCAGTAACTCAACGCTTTGCGGAACCGCAAACTCTTCATACTCTTATAACGGTAAATTGGTTGGTTATTGCGGTCTAAATGATACGAGCTGTGATACATCTCAAACTCGAGGTACATGTCCCGTTGAAGTTGGTGAGAGCTCTCAATACAAAGATTTCTACGACTATTGTGGAATGACGCCACCAGGCCCTGACCCAGAGCCTATTCAATGTGAATTGTTGCCACCTGAAGATTTTGACTCAGGCTCTCTTACAAACTGGTCTGTGATGGGCTTTAAGAATAGTGCTAAACCGAGCATTACTGGTGGCAAGTTTAGGTTATCAAGCAACCAATATAATCAAGCAACAGCATCAGCCTACAACTATATCTTCCCATCTGATGATAACGTTATGCAGGTGGAGTTTAATCACTATGCTCATTCAAATACCACACGACCTGGTGCAGATGGGGTTGGTATCGTTTTTTCTGACGCAAATGTCCCACCAGCGACAGGTGCATTTGGTGGACCTTTAGGTTTTGGTGTAAAACCCGGTTTAGAAGGTTTTGCCGGCGGTTGGTTAGCATTTGGTATCGATGAGTATGGTAACTTCTCGAATGAAGGCAGTTATTATGAGAATGACTATGGCCGTCCAGGTCGTAGCCAACAATCTATTGCTATTCGCGGAGCAGGTTATAAGAAGACAATCCAGTACAACGGTCAGTCCAAAGAAGGTTGGTTTGGGGGCTATAAATTTATTAAAAATAATACAGATGTTGGTGCACTTGATGTATTCGGAACTTATTACAATGGTCGAGGTGAAGATGAGGTCCACCGTTACAGAATGACTGTAGACTCTCGCAAAACCGTTAAAAACCGAGCGAGCGGAGTTTGGGTTTCTATTGAGCGTCAAATTGATGGTGGTCGCTGGGAAACGTTAATCAAATCATTCAATGTTATGAATGGTTATGGACAGTCTATTGCTCCAGAAAACTTCCGTATTTCTGTAACTGCATCGACGGGGTCATATACCAATATCCACGAAATTGATGATTTCCAAGTTTGTGCAGATAAATACAAGAAGTTAACGGATGGTATCCATCACTTTGAATTTGACTATTCAGGATCCGGTAGTACGTGCCAGCCTTCGAAAGTCACGCTAAAAGCATGTATGAATGAAAGGTGTACTCAAACCTATCCAGAAGATGCAGCCGCAAGCGAAGGCGAGTTAGAACCATTGACAGTTACTTTACTGCCATCATCCACCAATAGCGTCGCTAACTGGGTAAATGGAGAGCAAGAAAAGCTCACGGACATTACTTTCAACAATTCAGTTGATCTTCTATTACAGGGGTATAAAGCCGGTACGGTTACGATGGGAGTCGCGAATAGTTCGGTACCTCAGTTTGGTTTTGAAGGAGCGCGTTGTCGCATCAATAACGGTGATGAATTGTCCGTCGAGAACTGTAATGTGTTGTTTTCTCAAAACGTACTCGGAGTAAACATAGGGGATGTGGTTTCGGCTAGACAATCTGCCGGTACAGATCATCTTTCATTCTGCTCATCACATGTAAAAGCTGGGGGCGAAAGCCGAGATGTTACTATGAAAGTGACTCACGAGATTGCACCCGTCGATAAAACGAAATCTGTTGAGGTATGGTACAAAAAAGCGGGTGACAGCAATGCTAAATGGAGTGGTCATACCGTATTGCAACCTCAAGTTGCTAAGTCTTTGTCCGATGTCTACTTTGATTCAAATGGTAAAGCTTACCTCAAAGTTAATTATAAAGAGGTTGGTAAAATCCGTATCGATGCGAAAGTTAACGACGTGAAGGATTCGGCGGGCTTTGCATCATTTGTGAGTTTCCCTGAGAAGTTAAGTCTGAACGTAAGTGGTAATGGTGCGTGTTTACCTGATTGCAAAAGCTATATTCCAGCAGGACAAGAGTTCACAATGCAGGTAACAGCATATCAATCAGACGGAGAAGTTGCCCGAAATTACCAAGAGTCGCATATTAGTATTGATCATGTAGTGACTTATCCAGACCCGACAACGAGTGTGAACAAGGGTAATGTTGTGAATGGCTCGTTACTAACAGAAAAGCTACCAGAAGACGCTAAGTGGGTTAGTGGTTCCGTGTCTTTCAAGCAGTCTGTTGATGAAGTAGGCTCATTCGAGTTTACCGCTACTGCCCCTGTTGGTGGTGAAGGGGAAGCATTCTCTACCTATCTGGGAAGCAGCACGTATAAGATTGCCGATGCAACGCTCAATGTTGGACGTTTCTACCCTAGTAAATTCAATGTTTACAGTAGCGATCAAACAACTTCGTACAACAACATATGGGATTACCCAAATGGCCAAGCATTTGCTTATATGGGACAGCCTTTTGGGTTAAAACAGTTCTACGTTGAAGCATTGTCGAAAGGAGACGGTGCCTTACATAATTACGCGTATTTTGATGCACGACACCAAGCTAAATTTAACTTGTACGAAGATAACTATGCCAATGTTAATAGGTTCAGTGCGCCGGGCACGTACACTGGTAACTGGTTGAACGGTAGTAAAGGTCCCTATGTTTCAGGGCAAAGTGTCGGGAAATATAGCGCGAGTGGACTGGTGTGGAATAAAGTAGTCACTAAACCTGACGGCCCATTAAATTACTTAGAGAATTCTTCAGATACGTCTATTTCTATTGATCTTTCCTCATCATCAGTAGATAAGGTTGGTGTGACTATTGGTACCAAGGAGCTATTTGTCCAGCCGGATTTACGCTTTGGCCGAGTTAATTTGGCTGATGTCGGCGGTAAGCAAGGTGATAACAACAAACCCGATTCACTTAAATTGCAGGTACCTCTAACAGTGGAATATTGGAAAGATGGTCGATTCGTGACAAACATTTCTGATAGTCAAACTACTATTTATGGTGTGAGAGAGAAATTCGAGCATAAATGGAAAGGTAATGAGCCTGACTCTAAGTATGTAGATGTGAGCTTGAACGGTGGAGGTGTCGTTACCAAAGGTACTTCAAGAAGCATTGTCGCGGTCGAAAGCGAATCAAACCGTCAGCAAACGGAATTGTGGCTAGATCTTACCGCGGGATCTAATCATCTCCCATGGCTCAAATACGACTGGGTAAAAGAACCTGCCGGAAAAGCTCCTGCCGAAGAAAACCCATCCTCCGTCGTCACCTTTGGTATTCATCGAGGTAACGATCGCGTGATTTACCGTGGTGAGCCAGGGTTAACCGGACAGTAACAACTTAGGTTTTTGCCCTTAAGTTAGGAAACTGCAAGAAATTGAGGCTTTCTGCTCATGTTTGTGTACCAATACCTTGCTGTGACAGCGAGGCATTGGTACATTTAGAGCAATTTTTGTCTTCTATATTTTTGCAGGATGAGCGAAGAGTATGTTTAAGAAACTTCGTGGCATGTTTTCTAACGATCTATCTATCGATTTAGGTACAGCCAACACTCTAATTTACGTAAAAGGGCAAGGAATTGTCCTTGATGAACCTTCTGTAGTTGCTATTCGTCAAGATCGTGTAGGTTCTGCAAAAAGCGTTGCTGCAGTCGGTCACGCAGCAAAACAGATGCTTGGTCGTACACCTGGCAATATTTCCGCTATTCGCCCAATGAAAGACGGCGTAATTGCTGACTTCTACGTAACCGAAAAAATGCTTCAGCACTTTATCAAGCAAGTGCACGATAACAGCATCCTAAAGCCAAGCCCACGTGTTCTTGTTTGTGTTCCTTGTGGTTCTACTCAAGTTGAGCGTCGCGCAATTCGTGAATCAGCACTTGGTGCTGGTGCGCGTGAAGTTTACCTAATCGACGAGCCAATGGCGGCGGCAATTGGTGCTGGTTTACGCGTATCTGAGCCGACAGGTTCAATGGTGGTCGATATCGGTGGTGGTACAACTGAAGTTGCCGTTATCTCTCTAAACGGTGTGGTTTACTCATCGTCTGTACGTATCGGTGGTGACCGCTTTGATGAAGCTGTGATCAACTACGTACGTCGTAACTACGGCAGCTTGATTGGTGAAGCAACGGCTGAAAAGATCAAACACGAAATCGGTTCTGCTTACCCTGGTGATGAAGTTCAAGAGATTGAAGTTCGCGGTCGTAACCTTGCAGAGGGTGTACCACGCAGCTTTAGCTTGAACTCAAACGAGATCCTAGAAGCGCTTCAAGAGCCGCTATCTGGCATCGTATCAGCAGTCATGGTTGCACTAGAACAGTGTCCACCAGAGCTTGCTTCAGACATTTCTGAAAACGGTATGGTACTAACCGGTGGTGGTGCACTACTTAAAGACCTAGACCGTTTACTAATGGAAGAAACTGGTATTCCTGTGGTTATCGCGGAAGATCCACTAACGTGTGTTGCGCGTGGTGGCGGTAAAGCACTAGAAATGATCGACATGCACGGTGGCGATCTGTTCTCTGAAGAATAAAGGTTTAGGTGAAGCTCATGTCGGGCTTCACCTTCATTTCTGCTCTCTCTGTAATTCAAACATGCTCCATACCTAAAAGTATTTAGTTAAGTATTTTTAGGTTGCCAAGTAAGGCTCAATAATCATGGAAGCAATCAGGTCAAAAACAAGATGAAACCGATTTTCGGCAGAGGTCCGTCTCTGCAATTACGTCTGTTTTTTGCTGTCATCGTGTCGGCGAGCTTAATGCTGGCCGATAGTCGTCTAGATACGTTTTCCAACGTTCGATACCTACTAAACAGTATGGTTGCACCGATTCAGTACGCAGCGAATTTGCCTCGTAGTATGTTCGATGGCGTATTTGAACGTTTTAATTCTCATCAGGCATTAGTTGAAGGCAATCGCAGCTTAAAGCGAGAAGTGTTACGCCTGAAAAGCGAGCTTATCTTGCTCGACCAATATAAAGAAGAAAACCAACGCCTACGTAAGTTGTTAGGATCTTCATTTGTCCGTGATGAAAAGAAAGTCGTGACAGAAGTAATGGCGGTGGATACTTCACCTTATCGTCATCAAGTGGTGATCGATAAAGGCCGTATTGATGGTGTTTACGTTGGTCAGCCTGTTATCAACGAGAAAGGCATTGTTGGTCAGGTCACGTTTGTCGCAGCGCACAACGCACGTGTTCTGCTGCTAACGGACGCGAAAAATGCAATTCCTGTCCAGGTGATCCGCAATGATATCCGAGTGATCGCATCGGGCAATGGTGAAATGGATGAAATCCAACTAGAGCACATTCCAACCAGCACAGATATTCAGGTTGGTGATTTATTGGTGACATCCGGTTTAGGTGGCATTTACCCTGAGGGATATCCAGTCGCGACGGTTACCAATGTGGATCACGATACGCGTCAAGAGTTCGCCTCAATCAAGGCTGAGCCGGTTGTGGAATTTGATCGCTTACGCTACCTACTGCTGATTTGGCCGAATGAAGACCGTCAACACAAAGTACTGCGGTCCAATGTAGATGAAGGGTTAGAGCAAGAACAAGAGGTAACCGATGGCCAATAATGTATTGAGTAGCCGAATGGTGATTGGCGTCAGTTTCTTCGTTGCGCTGGTACTGCAAACCATTCCGTGGCCAGGTGTGTTAGATGTGTTACGCCCTTCATGGTTGTTCCTTGTTACGTGTTATTGGGTGTTGGCACTACCGCACCGAGTGAACGTCGGGACTGCGCTAGTGTTAGGCTTATTGTGGGATATCTTGATCGGCTCAACGCTTGGAATTCGTGGCATGATGATGTCGATCGTTATCTACCTTGTGGCGCTGAATTTCCTGTTGATTCGCAACATGGCATTGTGGCAACAGTCGATTTTAATTGCCTTTTTTACTGCGTTATTGGAAGTTTTGATATTCTGTGGGGAATATTTGAACCAGGACGTAGTATTTAATCCATTATCTCTGTGGACGGCGGCAATAAACTGTATACTTTGGCCATGGATGTTTTTATTAATGCGACGAGTTCGTCGCGCTTGGCACGTAAGGTAATGCGGTGAAAAAGAGCCTATCTCTCGTTCTCGCTTCGGGTTCTCCGAGAAGAAAAGAGCTGCTTGCTCAACTGGGTTATGATTTTGAGATCGTATTGCCTGATATTGAGGAAGCCAAACAAGCTCATGAGCAAGCACGAGATTACGTGTTGCGTCTTTCTTTGGAAAAAGCTCAGGCAGGCTTAGCGTTGGCTAAGCCTGATTCCGTTGTATTGGGCTCTGATACTGTCGTAGTATGCGATGACCGTGTGCTAGAAAAACCAAAAAGTTTTGAAGATTCAAAGCGTATGCTTACTGACTTATCGGGTCGTCGCCATCAAGTGATGACTGCGGTGAGCGTTGTATCATCGGAACAACAACATTCAGTGGTCGTTACCACTGACGTGTGGTTCAAACCACTGACTCACGAAGAAATCGAACAATATTGGCAGTCAGGAGAGCCATGCGATAAAGCTGGAAGTTATGGTATTCAGGGACTCGGAGGGCGATTTGTCACCCGAATCGAAGGCAGTTATCACGCTGTAGTAGGCTTACCTTTGTTCGAAACCGATCAGCTAATTCAAGAATTTTTATAATTGTTTTGAGGTGTGCACATGAGTGCAGAATTGCTGCTTAACGTGACCCCGAGTGAAACTCGTGTGGCCATGATTGAAGGTGGAGTACTACAAGAAATACATATCGAGCGCGAATCGCGTCGCGGTATTGTGGGCAATATATACAAAGGCAAAGTAAGCCGAGTGTTACCAGGTATGCAGGCGGCTTTCGTCGACATTGGTTTAGATAAAGCGGCGTTTTTACATGCGTCAGATATTGTTCCTCATACCGAATGTGTGGCAGAAAACGAAAAACAGCAGTTTCAAGTCCGTGATATCTCTGAACTGGTACGCCAGGGACAAGACATTGTTGTGCAAGTGGTCAAAGATCCGCTCGGCACGAAAGGTGCGCGTTTAACGACGGATATCACCTTACCTTCGCGTTATCTTGTTTTTATGCCGGGGGCCAGCCATGTCGGTGTTTCGCAGCGTATTGAAAGTGAGAAAGAGCGTGAGCGTTTGAAAAAGGTGGTGAACCATTACTGCGATGAGCACGGTGGTTTTATCATTCGTACCGCGGCAGAAGGCGCTGATGAAAAAGAGCTATCTCAAGATGCGGCATTTCTAAAGCGTTTGTGGCTAAAAGTCATGGAGCGTCGCTCAAAATACAAAACGCGTTCAACACTTTACGGTGAACTCGGCTTAGCTCAACGCATTCTGCGTGACTTTGTTGGCACAGAGCTCGATAAGATCATGGTCGACTCCCGCCTTGAATACGAGAACCTGAAAGAATTCACTTCTGAGTATGTACCGGAGTTAACAGATAAGCTTGAGCTTTACGAAGGTGACAAGCCAATCTTTGACATGTACGACACCGAAAACGAAATTCAGCGTTCTTTAGAGCGCAAGGTCGAGCTAAAATCGGGCGGCTATTTGATCATCGATCAAACCGAAGCCATGACCACCATCGACATCAACACGGGTGCATTTGTTGGTCGTCGTAATCTCGAAGAGACTATCTTCAATACCAATATAGAGGCAACGCAAGCCATTGCGCGTCAGCTACGTTTACGTAACCTCGGCGGTATCATCATTATTGATTTTATCGATATGGCATCCGAAGAGCATCGTCAGCGAGTACTTACCTCACTGGAAACGGCGCTGGCGAAAGACCGAGTAAAAACCAACATCAACGGCTTTACCCAGCTTGGCTTAGTTGAAATGACGCGTAAGCGCACACGAGAAAGTATTGAACATATCTTGTGTTCTGGCTGTCCTACTTGTGAAGGCCGTGGCAGCGTGAAAACGGTCGAAACTGTATGCTTTGAGATATTACGCGAGATTACTCGTGTGAACCGTGCTTACGACGCCGATAATTTTGTCGTGTACGCATCGCCGTTTGTTGCTGAAGCGCTATTGGGCGATGAGTCTCATGCGTTGGCTGAGCTCGAAGTATTTATTGGCAAGCAAGTGCGAGTTCAGGCTGAACCCCTGTACATTCAGGAACAGTTTGACGTCGTAATGATGTAATTTGGAACATTTGTGAATTCTGGTGTTAACCGTTTTGGGCGTTTTTGTGCGTGGAGTTTAGTTACTGTATTGGTGTTATTAGCCATATTAGTAACCACGCTTCGCGTCACACTGCCGCAACTTAACCATTTCCAAGATGAGATCAAAACCTGGGTCAAACAAGGCACAGGTTTTGACGTTTCTATTGCCAATGTCGCAGGGACGTGGCGCAATAATCATCCCTCAATTGCGTTACTGGGTTTAGAGGCAAATCTACCAAACGTGCAAGATGCACGCTTCGCTGTAGAAGAAGTCCAAATTGAGTTCGACCTTATTCAATCTCTTTTTCAACTTAAACCTGTAGTTGCAGACCTTACCATTCATAACCTCGCTTTAGACATTCACACGGTAGACATTCTGCCGACTTCTCATCGTCAAGATCCGAAGCCTGAAGTGGATAAGAGCGAAGTGAAACTCATTGACCAACTCGACTCACTTCTTTTACGTCAGTTCGAAGACTTCACTATTAGCGATTCACGGATTTGGTATAAGTCGGTGTCTGGTGAAACTCGCCGTTTAGATATTGAGCAGCTTCGTTGGAGCAATCAAGGGAAACGTCACGTAGCCGAAGGCACGGTTAGCATTGCCGATGTTCGCCTGAATTCATTGTTAGTAAGCGCTAACTTTAAAGATCATGGCTCGTTGCGCGATGTATCTGGTGAGTTTTACGTGAGTGCTCAAGATGTCTCGGTCACACCTTGGCTGACCACTTACATGCAAGAAGAGTCAGGAGCAGAGTCGGGTAAAGTCAGCTTAAATACTTGGCTAACGCTCAAACATAGCCAACCGCATGATGCTTATGTTGAATTGCTGCCTTCCGAGTTGGTGTGGAATGAAGATGGACATCATGAGCTGTTTATTGAGTCTGGAATTTTCAATCTTCGACCAGATAAACAAGGCTGGAAAGTAAATGGCCACTCACTTCAGATCAGAACCGATAATACCCCTTGGCCAGAGCTAGACGTCGCGTTTGATTGGCAACCAAACGGCTGGATGCTTAATCTCTCTCAACTCGACATTGAAGCACTCATTCCGCTCATTAAGCTGGCTCCAGAGTCAGAGTCGACCAGTGACCTTATTAACAAACTAGCACCGAAAGGTCGGGTCGAAGATGTCCGATTGTCAATGAACGGTGGTTTAGACACCTTACGCTACTCGGCTGAACTGGATGAACTCGCGATGACACAATGGGAGCTCCTACCCGGGTTTCATCACGTACAGGGCAGCGTATCGGGGGATGTGAATCAAGCTAAAGCAAAAGTCACCGTCATTGATGATGTCTTTCCGTACGGCGATGTATTCCAAGCTCCGCTGAATATCAAACAAGGTGAAGTCGATATTATCTGGCAGCAAGATGATGCGGGTTGGCGTTTGTGGGCGGATAAAGTGACGGCAGCAACGCCTGATCTTCAAGTCTTGGGGGCATTCCGTCTTGATTTTCCAAAAGAACAAAGCCCATTTTTATCGTTCTATGCCGAAGCGGATCTCTACAACGCGGGTGAAACATGGCGCTATCTACCGACTCTGGCACTTGGACAAGACTTGACCGACTATCTTTCGACCGCGATTCAGGGCGGAAAAGTGAATACAGCGAAATTGTTGTGGTATGGCGAGTTAGGTGATTTTCCTTACAAAGAACATAATGGCATGTTCCAAGCTTGGGTTGGATTAAAAGACGCGAAATTTAGCTTTGATACGGCATGGCCAACCATCACGGATTTGCAGCTAGACTTGCTGTTTGAAAATGATGCCATGTATTTGGATTCAAAATCAGCCACACTAAATGGCGTTCATGCTAAGCGTATCACTGGGCGAATCCCTGAGTTGGCAGAAGGTGGACACATCGAGATTGAAGCGAAAGCAAGCGCGCCGGGTAATGAAGTCCGTGACTACATGATGGCTACGCCATTAGTGGATTCAGTCGGTGCCGCATTGACAGCGCTGCAAGTGAGTGGTCCCGTTTACTCTGAGTTTCAACTCAATATACCGTTTGATTTTGAGAAAGAGTCTCGCGCTTGGGGTTATGCAGATTTAACAGAAAATCGTGTTGATATTGAAGCGCCGCCAATGACGCTTGAAAACGCCACAGGGCGTATCACCTTCGACAATGATGTGGTTACCACATCGGGTTTGTCGGCCGAATTATTACAACAGCCTATCTCTCTTGATTTCCATGGAGAGAGTGCGGAGCAAGGCTACAACGTGACAATTAATACACTAGGAGATTGGGATGTCGAGCCGCTCAAACCCTATGTCGGTGAGCGTTGGTTAAACCTTGTTTCTGGCCATGCGCCGTGGCAAATGGATATTGACTTGCAACTCAATGATGTTGGTTTCACTTATCAGCTTGAAGTGCTGGCGCAGCTAAATCGTCTGGCTAGTCAATATCCTTATCCTTTAGCGAAAAAAATTGGTGAGTCTGGGCAAGCGAAACTGCAAGCATCCGGCAACCAAGAGAGTATTTCAGCACGACTACAGATCCCAAATGTGAAGTATCAAACTGAGATAGATATCGCTGGCGATGTCCCGGTTCTGACTGCGACTCATTTAATGGTTGGCAAAGGTGGCTTCCGGATTAGTCCTATTGTCGGGCACGATGCTTCGGTGCGTGTCGAAGAACTGAATTTAGACCAATGGGCGGAGCTTGCGCAGGTCTCTGAGAGCAAGCCTTCATCGTCTGTTTTGGCAAGCATGAAAACGCCGACCATTCCATTGCCGACACGCATTGAAGTTGAAACGCCAAACTTACAGCTCGGTGGGATTGAGTTTCATGATGTGGATTTTTCAGCAAGCAAGAAAAATTTGAGTTGGCAACTCGAGGTGGACAGTCAAGAGGTTAAAGGGAAAGCTAACTATCTGAAACCCTATGATCTATCGGTCTCTCTAGAGCACTTGCATCTGTACATCCCAGGGTTTGAAGAGATGACCAAAGAGCGCAGTTCAATCTTTGCGAGTGAAGATCAAAACGCACCTTTGATTACCAATTTTGACCGCAAGTTTCACGCAGAGATGCCAAACTTAACTTTGAACATCGATGATTTTTGGCTGCAAGGTTACAAAGTGGGCAAAGTTAATGTTGATTTGCAGCGTCGCGAGAACCGCTTGGAGTGGAAAAATATCACCTTTAGTAGCGGCAAAAACCGCATTGATATGAGTGGTTGGTGGGACCTGACGAAAGAGAGTAGTCATTCCAACTTAACCATGAAAATGAAAGGTGATAACAACACCGATCTTATGGAGCGCTTTGGTATTACATCAGGCATTCAACAAGCACCATTTGAGATCAATGCCAATATGGAATGGGACGGCGCACCTTGGTCAATGAAGACACAAACCTTGCAAGGAAACGTCTCAACGGAATTTGGTAAAGGCGTGATCAGTGAAGTTAGTGGTGCGGCACGCTTGTTAGGCTTGTTCAGCTTGGATTCTATCATCCGTAAGATGCAGCTCGACTTTACCGACGTATTCGATAAAGGCATGGCATTCAACTCGATCACGGGAACGGGCAAAATCCAAGACGGTGTGTTTATCACCAATGATATCGTAATGGATGCGTTAGCAGGGGAAATGCAAATCCGCGGCATCGCTAATATGAACAGCAGAATGGTTGATGCGGAAGTGAAATTCACACCAGACATCACATCAGGCCTACCAATGCTGACCGCGTTTGCCGTTGCGCCTCAAACTGCTTTGTATGTCTTGGCCATCTCTACGGTGATATCTCCGGTGGTTGAGGTCTTCACTCAAGTCAATTATGAAGTGAAAGGCCCACTAGATTCACCAACGGTGAAAGAAATTTCGCGAAGTAAAGGTGAATACAAGCTGCCAGAAAAACTGCGTGAACAGGCCAAATAACTCACCGAATATAATGGAATAGGGAGGAAACACATGGAGCGTGTTGGCATTATTCAAATGACTTCGGGTCCGGATATTAACGCGAATTTGGACTTCATTGAAAAACAGTGTGCTTTAGCGAGCAAGCAAGGTGCCAAACTTGTTCTTACTCCTGAAAATACAGTGCTATTTTCCAGTCGCGAAGCTTATCATCAACATGCAGAGCCACTTGGCAGTGGCATGATTCAACAGCGGCTCTGTGAAATCGCTAGAAAGAACCAGTTAACGCTAATTGTCGGAAGCATGCCCATTCAAACCGCAAAAGGTGTCACCACCACAACACTGGTATTTCCGCCGCACGGTAAATGCATTGCTCACTATGACAAACTGCATATGTTTGATGTCGACGTAGCCGATGGTTATGGTAGTTATCGTGAGTCGGATACGTTTATGGCGGGTAATCAAATAGTCGTTGCGGAAACTGATATCGGCAGTGTTGGATTGAGTATTTGTTATGATTTACGTTTCCCAGAACTTTATAAAGTATTGCGTCAAGAAGGGGCGGATATCATTGTGGTGCCCGCTGCGTTTACCGCTGTGACGGGGCAAGCTCACTGGGAAGTATTATTGCGATCTAGAGCGATTGAGACACAATGTTGGATTTTGGCAAGCGGACAAACTGGAACGCATCCATGTGGACGAAAAACATGGGGACACTCAATGGTCGTTGACCCTTGGGGACGTATCCATAAACAGCTTCAGGATGAAGTAGGCTTATTGGTGACAGAGATAGATTTGTCACAAAGCCAACAAGTAAGGCAGAATATGCCGCTGACTCAACACAGTCGCTTTCAAAATGAATTGAGACGGAAATAAAAGAGCTAACTATGAGCACAAACCAAATAGAACAGGCACTCCTTGCCCCAAATGGTCTGACAGAACAAGACATTGCTGACACGCTTGCCAGCATTGCGACGCGCCAGATCGATTATGCGGACATTTACTTTCAGTCCAGCTGGCATGAGTCTCTGGTTCTAGAAGATAGCATCATCAAAGATGGCTCTTTTAACATTGATTGTGGTGTTGGTGTCCGTGCAGTAACTGGCGAGAAAACAGGCTTTGCCTACTCTGATCAAATCCAGCCTGAAGGCCTGAAGCAGAGTGCAATGGCGGCGCGCGGTATTGCTCAGCAAGGGCAAAATGGCAAAGTCCAAGCGTTTAAACGCACCGAAAACCAAGCGTACTACGCGGCTGTGAATCCACTAGCTGAATGGGAAAAGCAGCAAAAAACAGAATTGCTCAAATCTCTAGATGCTTACATCCGCACTAAAGAACCATTGATTAAAGAAGTTTCGATTAGCATCAGCGGTGTGCATGAGCAGATGCTTGTTGCGGCAACAGACGGTACTTATGCAGGCGACATTCGTCCTTTGGTGCGTTTGTCTATTAGTGTGCTTGCACAAAAAGGCGAACGACGTGAACGCGGTAGTGCGGGGGGCGGCGGCCGTTTCGGTTACGATTTCTTTTTAACGGAAAGCAATGGAGTGAAACAAGCTTTCCATTATGCAGACGAAGCGATTCGAATGGCGTTAATCAACCTTGAAGCAGAAGCCGCACCAGCAGGCATGATGCCAGTGGTATTAGGCTCAGGTTGGCCAGGCGTGTTGCTACACGAAGCGGTAGGTCATGGCCTAGAAGGTGACTTTAACCGCAAAGAGTCGTCAGTGTTCTCTGGAAAAATGGGTCAACAAGTGACGTCTTCACTATGTACCATCGTCGATGATGGCACGTTAAAAGACCTTCGTGGTTCATTGAATGTGGATGATGAAGGGGTAAACGGCCAGTACAACACGCTTATCGAAAATGGTGTGCTGAAAGGTTACATGCAAGACAAGCTAAACGCGCGGTTAATGGGTGTGAACCCAACAGGTAATGGTCGTCGTGAATCGTATGCACACTTGCCAATGCCTCGTATGACCAACACCTACATGCTTCCAGGTGAACATACGCCAGAAGAAATTATCTCGACGGTCGAGAAAGGGTTGTATGCGCCAAACTTTGGTGGCGGCCAGGTGGACATTACTTCGGGTAAGTTTGTGTTCTCTGCATCGGAAGCGTACTTGATTGAAAACGGTAATATTACGCGCCCTGTTAAAGGTGCGACGTTGATTGGCTCAGGTATCGAAGCAATGCAGCAAGTGTCTATGGTCGGTAACGACTTAAGTATCGACAAGGGCGTTGGCGTATGTGGTAAAGCAGGTCAAAGTGTGCCGGTTGGTGTTGGTCAGCCGACCTTGAAGCTGGACTCACTGACAGTGGGTGGCACTGAGTAACTCAGTCGAATCGTTATAAAAAGAGCGCTCATTAGAGCGCTCTTTTGCTTTGTGAGTCGGTGTCAATTACAGGTTTTCTTCAGCAAATTCCGCCAAGCGGCTACGAACCACGCCGTTGAGGTGAATATTTGCGCTGCCTTCAAAGTTCTTGAAGCGCTCAACCATGTACGTCAATCCTGATGTCACTGGGGTGAGGTAATGAGAGTCAATCTGCGCCAAGTTACCGGAGCAGACGATTTTGGTTCCTTCGCCACAGCGGGTAATGATGGTTTTGATTTGTGATGCAGTGAGGTTTTGACACTCATCAAGCAGTACAAACGCATTTTGAATCGAACGGCCACGCATAAAGTTGATCGATTTAAATTGAATGTTGGCTTTATCGCAGATGTACTTCAATGAGCCTTCAGTGCAGTGATCGTGTTTATGTAGTGCTTCCAAGGTATCGGTCACCGCCGCTAACCACGGCATCATTTTCTCCTCTTCGGAGCCGGGTAAGAAGCCGATGGATTCACCGATATCTGGCGTGTTACGTGTTACGATAATTTTATCGAACATGCTTTTTTCAATGGTTTGCTCCAATGCTGCTGCCATTGCCAGTAATGTCTTACCACTACCCGCCGCACCCGTTAGAATCACCAAGTCAATTTCTGGATCGAGTAAGGCATCTAACGCCATTCCCTGGTAGATATTTTTAGGTGTGATGTCCCAAGCCTTACGATGCATTAGACGTTCGCGGCTCAGGTCGAGAAGCGTTAGCTTGTCTTCATTGATGGTTTCTACGCGACCAGCAAAGTCACTGTCTTCATCAATAACGTATTGGTTGATAAAGGTTGGGTCGAAGGGTTCGCGACTGAGTTTGTGGTAAGTTTTTCCGCCCAGTGCATAGCTTTCTACTTCCTCAATACCGCTCCAGAAATCACCTTCACGCAATTGAAAGCCTTTGGTTAGGTATTGAATGTCGTCAATCAGTTGGTCGGTTCTATAGTCCTCAACAAAGCGTACACCAGCCCCTTTGGCTCGCAGACGCATGTTGATGTCTTTCGTGATCAGTACCACTTCACGTGGTGCACGTTTATTTTGCAGATAAAGCACCGCGTTGAGAATACGGTTGTCACCGGCTTTGTCGGCGAAGGCTTTGACGGTTTCCTGCAGTTCAAAATCCGCCAAAATGGAAATAGTACCTTGGTCGGGGTTGTCTTTAGAAACAGGAATGCCTTCAGAGATTTCATCTGGCGTTGCTTCTTTAAACAAATCTTCCAAGGTGCGAATAGCCACGCGCGCATCTCTTGCAACGTCGCGCTTACTGTCTTTGATTCGGTCGAGTTCTTCCAACACGGTCATGGGGATAACGACATCGTGTTCCTGGAAAGAGAAGATGGCAAAGGGTTCATGAAGAAGAATGTTGGTATCGAGTACAAACAGTTTCCGATCGGTATCGCCCATAGCGTCTCCTTGCCGTAGTACGGCTCTGCATGCGAGTTGTTAGGTCGTTTCCAAATAGGTGTGAAGTGACCTAACTCTGATTGCTTGCAATAGAGGTTGTCGGGCTGATGTCGGCTAGTGTGCAACCGAGTAGCAAGACAACTTACTGCAAACCCGTGTTGATCCTAATCGTGTACTAACGCGCTTAAATCATATGCAATGGTTTTAAACGCCCCTCATTAGAAGTATACGTAATATTTACGTTCTACAACTTAATAATTGGCATGA
Source organism: Vibrio sp. YT-15 (assembly GCF_033337445.1). Taxonomy (NCBI): domain Bacteria; kingdom Pseudomonadati; phylum Pseudomonadota; class Gammaproteobacteria; order Vibrionales; family Vibrionaceae; genus Vibrio; species Vibrio sp. YT-15. Next base: position 51,254 of record NZ_JAWOQR010000016.1, on the reverse strand, counting down.
GTATTTTACAATTTGATTGCATTTAGAGTTTGGGAAAAAAAGTTTCTGCTTGGTGCGGTTTCGGCGTGACCTAAATCACAGCTTCAAGTAAGATTAGCGACCTTTTTCTGCGTATAGGCTACGTCCGATTTATCATGTTGAGCTGGCTTAAAAAATACTCAGTTCATACTGAAATGACGAATGCTATCGGCATAGCAGAAGCCAGAATCAGATCTAAACTATTATCCATGCCCACGGGCATGAGTAGACCAACAAGAAATACGAATCAAGAACTAATAACGAGGTAGTCAATTCATGACATTTGCTTTGGGGCAGCGCTGGATTAGCGATACGGAAAGCGATTTAGGTTTAGGTACCGTTGTAGCAATGGATGCTCGTACTGTGACATTGATGTTTGCAGCGTCAGAGGAAAACCGAGTTTACGCACGTAACGATGCACCTGTTACCCGAGTCACCTTTAATGTTGGGGATGTCATCGATTGCCAAGAAGGTTGGTCTCTAAAAGTAGAAGAAGTACTGGAAGATGAAGGTCTTTACACCTATTTCGGTACTCGTGAAGACACGCAAGAAACCGCTGTTGTTCTGCGTGAGATTTTTCTTAGCAACCAAATTCGTTTTAACAAACCTCAAGATAAGTTGTACGCCGGTCAAATCGACCGTATGGACAACTTTGTTCTGCGTTATCGTGCGCTAACCAATCAGTTTGAGCAGCATAAGAGCCCAATGCGTGGCCTGTGTGGTATGCGTGCAGGTTTGATCCCTCATCAGCTTTACATCGCGCACGAAGTTGGCCGTCGTCACGCGCCACGCGTCTTGTTGGCGGATGAGGTAGGTTTGGGTAAAACCATCGAAGCGGGCATGATCATCCACCAACAAGTTCTGTCTGGTCGTGCCGAACGCATTTTGATTGTGGTGCCTGAAACACTGCAGCATCAATGGCTGGTTGAGATGATGCGTCGTTTCAATCTGCATTTCTCTATCTTTGACGAAGAGCGCTGTATCGAAGCGTTTGCGGATGCAGAAAACCCATTTGATACTCAGCAATATGTGCTGTGTTCTTTGGATTTCCTACGCAAGAGCCGCAAGCGTTTTGAACAAGCACTGGAAGGTGAATGGGACCTACTGGTTGTCGATGAAGCGCACCACCTAGAGTGGAGCCAAGACAAACCAAGTCGCGAATACCAAGTGGTAGAAGGCTTGGCTGAACGTACTCCTGGTGTGTTGCTACTGACTGCAACGCCAGAGCAGCTTGGTCGTGAGAGTCACTTTGCTCGTCTGCGTTTGTTGGATCCAGACCGCTTCTATGATTACGAAGCATTCGTTGAGGAAGAAGAGCAATACGCGCCCGTAGCAGATGCGATTACTTCACTCTTTTCCGGTGAAAAGCTACCTAATGAAGCAAAAAACCAGATCACTGAGTTGTTGTCTGAACAAGACGTAGAACCACTTTTCCGCATTATCGAAAGTGAAGCGGACGAAGAAGCTAAAGCGTCGGCACGCCAAGAGCTGATCGATAACTTGATGGATCGTCATGGTACAGGGCGTGTTCTGTTCCGTAACACGCGCGCGGCCATCAAAGGCTTCCCTACGCGTAACGTGCATCTGATGCCAATGGATATTCCACCGCAATACACTACATCAATGCGTGTTGCTGGGATGATTGGCGGTAAGATGAGTTCTGAAGCACGTGCGATGAAGAACCTTTACCCGGAAGAAATTTTCCAAGAATTTGAAGGCGATGACGCGAGCTGGTGGCAGTTTGACTCGCGTGTGAATTGGTTGCTTGAAAAAGTAAAAGAGAAGCGCAGCGAGAAAATCCTCGTGATTGCTTCTCGTGCGAGTACCGCACTGCAATTGGAGCAAGCACTGCGTGAGCGTGAAGGTATCCGCGCCACCGTTTTCCACGAAGGTATGTCGATTCTTGAACGTGACAAAGCGGCGGCTTACTTTGCGCAAGAAGAAGGTGGAGCACAAGTTCTTATCTGTAGCGAAATCGGCTCTGAAGGTCGTAACTTCCAGTTTGCCAACCAACTTGTCATGTTTGACTTGCCATTCAACCCAGACTTGCTTGAGCAACGTATTGGTCGTTTGGACCGTATCGGTCAAAATCGCGATATCGACATTCATGTTCCTTACCTGAAAGGCACATCGCAAGCGATCCTAGCACGTTGGTTCGATGAAGGCCTGAACGCTTTTGCGGAAACCTGCCCAACAGGCCGTGCTGTTTACGATAAGTACTCCGATGATCTGATTGAAATTCTTGCCTCTGGTGATACCAGCACGCTAGATGAGATCATTGAAGCGTCAGCAAAAATGAATAAAGAGCTGAAATCCCAATTGGAGCAAGGCCGTGATCGCCTATTAGAAATGCATTCAAATGGCGGGGAAAAAGCACAACAAATCGTTGAGAAAATTGAATCAACTGACGGCGATACCAATCTGGTCACCTTCGCACTTTCTCTTTTTGACACGATTGGCTTGAATCAAGACGATAAAGGTGAAAACGCCCTGATTGTGACCCCATCTGAGCACATGATGGTGCCAAGCTACCCAGGTCTGCCATACGAAGGAGCGACGATCACGTTTGATCGTGATACGGCTTTATCTCGTGAAGATATGCACTTTATCAGTTGGGAACACCCAATGATCCAGGGTGGTATCGATCTTCTTATGAGTGAAGGGGTGGGGACGTCTGCGGTATCTCTATTGAAAAACAAAGCGTTACCAGTCGGGACTATTCTTCTTGAGTTGATTTACGCGGTAGATGCGCAAGCGCCAAAACGCAGTGGTATCGCGCGCTTCTTACCGAAAACGCCAATCCGTTTAATGATGGACTCGCGTGGTAATGATTTGTCTGCTCAAGTGGAGTTTGAAAGCTTTAACCGCCAGCTCAGCCCTGTAAACCGCCACTTAGGGAGCAAGTTGGTTACGTCGGTACAGAAAGACGTACACCGCTTAATTGAAGCCGGTGATGTTCTTATTGAAGAGAAGGTCGAAGAAGTACGCAAGCAAGCTCATCAAGATATGCAGCATAGTTTGAATGCAGAGCTTGAGCGTTTGCAAGCACTGAAAGCGGTGAACCCAAATATTCGTGACGAAGAAATTGAAGCTATCGACGCACAAATTAAAGAGCTTACTGGTTACATCAACCAAGCTCAAGTTCAGCTCGACTCGCTGCGTTTGATTGTGGTGAGCCACAACTAAGTAAGTATTTATTGCTCATTAAAAAAGGTCTTCAGTTGAAGACCTTTTTCTTTATTTACGGTTTAGTTTCTTTATGCGGAATGCATTAATCACTGATAGCTACCGCATTTACATCAACCACTTCCACCAGATAAACACAGCCAAGAAGCCAAACAAGTAAATCAGGCCTGCAATCGACAACCACTTTAGTTTAGGTCCAACAGCCAAAGGCTCAGGTAACTTGGTTTTGCTCACTAATGTGTAATTTAGCAGAGCAAAGAACGGCGTGGTCATAAAGGCGAGGATCATCGCAAAGTTCAGCATAGGCAATAACGCAGAAGCCCAGAAAACCACAATACCCAATGCAAGTAAAGAGACTACCAGCATGATCGCTGAAGTGGTTTTAGGGTTAGTGTCTGGTTGTGAGCGAAGTAAGCGTTGAGAATCCGAAATAACGCGCGAATAGCCATCAATAACGGTAATCGTGCTGCCAAAGATACAGAAAAACGCAATTACCGCGATCAAGTAACGAGACCATTCGCCAATCGTTGCCGCATATAAGCCAACCAATTGGTGGGAGAAGCCAACACCAGAGCTTTCAAGCGCAACGCCAGATCCATAAAGCATCAAAGATCCTAGCGATACAAAGATAATGGCAAGAAACGCCGTGCCAATATAACCGACATTAAAGTCAAATAGAGCAGAGCGGTATGTTACTTCTTGCTGGCTTGATTGGCGTTTTAGCCATGCTGAGGTTAAACAGGAGATCTCTATCGGTGCAGGCATCCACCCCATTGTCACAACGATAAAACCAATAGCCGCAATAGACCAAGGTGACGGTGGCTCGAAGTTGGCTACTTGTTCAACAGGGTTACCAAAGGCGATAGAAACAGCGAGTAAAGTCGCGATGGTTAACACCGACATGATCACTTTAGATAGCGTATCGAGCGCTTTGTAATGGCCAGCAAATAATATGATCAGGCAGGTGACAATCACAATGATGCTGAGTGATGCCATTGATAGTGAAAACGGAATGAAGTAGCCCAGCAAGCTAGCGCTAAACATCAACAAAGCGGCGGTATTGATGACGGCCGATACCACGCTCAGAAATAGAAATAGCCATAGATAAGGCCGACCTAATTTCGCGTAGCCCTCAACCAAGGTGAGCCCTGTCCCCATGGTGTACTGTACGCCCGCTCGAAAAAAAGGGTATTTAAACAGGTTTACGAGCAGAACCAGTGCAGCCAATTGCCAACCATAAATCGCACCAGCCTTGGTTGATGCCACGAGGTGAGAGCCACCGACCGCAGCAGATGCCATTAATATGCCGGGGCCTAGCGAACGAAAAAATAAGGAAAGTTTGGATTGGGGTTTATCTATAACGGCGGAGTCCATTGCTTATTGTCCTTTTTATCTTATGTATCTTTCTAAAGAGATACATACCGCAGTACATGACAAGCTGAGCGAACGCCCTATACTGCGCAACGGTAATGTCTTTTAAATGCTGTGTTTTGGTGTATTTATTTTAAGTATTCTTTGCGAATATCATGCTGTGTGCATCTAGCACTCTATTCAGTTATGCGTCTTGTTGTCAAACTAAATTTACAACGTGCTATTTTTAGTTTTTATGCTAAAGGATTGACTTTGTTTTATTGGGTTGAACTTTTCTTCAGAATCCTGCATCTGGGTGCTATTTGGGTATATAATCGTGGCGTTTTTATTTTGTAGAGATCTCCCATGGCAATGCTTGAATATACCCCTCCCACCGACCCTTGGGTTGATATCGTTTTTGAGGATGACGACATTCTGGCAGTGAATAAGCCATCAGGGCTGCTGTCTGTCCCTGGTCGCCTTGCAGAGCATTACGACAGCATGTGGAGCCGCTTCAAAGAGTTGCATCCAGAAATTCAAGTTGTGCATCGCTTGGATATGTCGACATCAGGGTTGATGTTGCTGGCGAAAAACAAACCCGCGGAGCGAGCATTAAAAAAGCAGTTCCAATATCGCCTCACTCACAAGGTGTATTACGCACGTGTTTGGGGGCATGTTGAGCCGCAAGAAGGGAATATTGATCTTCCATTAATTTGTGATTGGCCAAATCGTCCACGACAAAAAGTATGTTTTGACGACGGCAAACCATCTCAAACTTTATTCCAAGTAGTGAAGCGTGAAGTGCACCCTGATGGCACCCATACAACCGTTGTGCGGTTACTCCCCATTACTGGTCGATCGCATCAGTTACGCGTGCATTTGATGGCGATTGGTCATGCGATTGTGGGTGATGAGTTTTATGCAACTGAAGAGGCGTATCAGTTTTCAGAACGTTTAGAGTTGCACGCTGCGGAGCTAAGTTTTTATCATCCAGCTACGGATCAGCTGAGCAGTATTTTTGTACCCTGTGACTTTTATTCTGAAGCCGAGGCGATGATCTTTAACTATTTTTCGCCAGAGCGTACATTGCCTGATTATAAAACGTTGCCACACCCTTAATGCCAATTGCACTCAACAGCGGTTCTTTCTAGTTCGCTATTTTTGGCTATTTCGTTACTGTGGTTGATGTATCCTGTCTTTCAGCCGTGAACAAGGAGTTGTTATGTCTTTGCCAAGCATCGTATTTTTAGACCGAGCGACCATCCCAGAACATATTGAGGTCCCACGACCTGGCTTTCCGCACCACTGGCGTGAGTACGACCTAACTGCGCCTGAGCAGGTAATAGAAAGGTTAGCAGATGCCGATATCGTGATTAGCAATAAAGTCCTGCTTGACCAACATGTATTAGAGCAACTACCAAAATTACGGATGATCGCGGTTGCCGCAACTGGTTTTAACAACGTCGATGTGAACTACTGTGCTAATCATGATATTGCGGTTGCTAATGTACGTGGTTACGCGACGCGTTCGGTGCCCGAGCACGTGATGGCAATGTTATTCGCTTTAAGACGGAATTTATTTGGGTACCACCAAGATATTGCCGCAGGTGAGTGGCAGCGTAACCAGCAGTTTTGTTTTTTTACTCACCCAATCGGGGATATTGGTGGTAGCACGTTAGGTGTTGTTGGTAGTGGGGCACTAGGGCAAGCGACGGCGAATCTGGCTCAAGCGTTAGGAATGACCGTGTTGTTTTCTGAGCGTAAAGGGGCGGCAGAATGTAGACCAGGTTATGTGCCGTTTGAGGAAGTATTAAAACGCTCCGATGCGCTGACTTTGCATTGCCCGCTCAACGATCGTACTCAGAATTTAATTGGTCAAGCTGAGTTGCAACAAATGAAGTCCAACGCCATTTTGATTAATACAGGGCGTGGAGGTTTGGTGGATGAGAGCGCGCTGGTGGATGCCTTAAAACAGCAAGAAATTGCAGCGGCTGGTTTTGATGTTTTTACACAAGAACCGGCTGATGAGAGCAATCCGCTGATTGCCAATATGAGTTTACCTAATTTGTTACTTACACCGCATGTTGCATGGGGCAGCGACTCATCTATCCAACGTTTAGCGGAAATCTTGATTGAGAACATTAACGCTTTCGAGCGCGGAGACCGCGTGAATCGCTTAGTGTAACGCTGACAGTAAAACCAAAGATAAAAAAAGCAGACATTGACGTCTGCTTTTTGCGTTTAAATCGAATGCTCATTGCTTGAGCCGTCGAATTAAAACTCTTCTTCGTTTAGACCTTTAAGGATCTGAAAGATTTCGCGGTACGCTTTTGCTGGTTTCCCAGCTTTTTTCTCTTTCGCTGCTTGGCGAGCAAGTTGGCGTAGACGCTGACGATCCGCTTCTGGGTACATTTCCATTACGTCATCAATGGCTTTGTCACCTTCTTCCACTACGCGATCACGCAACGCTTCAAGTTTGTGGAATACCGCCGTTAATTGAGAGTGCTTATTACGAATTTTATCCAGTGCGGCTTGGATTGGCTCTGGATCTTCGTAACGCATCAATTTACCGATACGTTGTAATTGGCGACGACGCGCTTCATTTTTAAAGCGTTGCGCGTCAGCAATTGCTTCTCGCAAATCTTCACTCAATGGAAACTTTTCTAGAACTGAAGGTTTGAGGCCGACAAGCTCCTCACCTAGCTTTTGCAGTTCTTCCATGTCTCGCTTCATCTCGGATTTACTTACCCAGATGATCTCTTCTTCTGGTTCCCATGGCGCTTTTTGATTCTTACGTGCCATTTCAGTTGCCTGTGTTTTGATTAATATTATGACTATTTTAACAAGAATCATGGGGAGAAAGCGAAATTCTTGTTATCCTATTGTTCATCAAAGACAAGATGTGAAAGACAATGGATATTAAACAGCAGGTTGCTGAGCAACGTACCGAGCTAGAGCAAGCCGTAGCAAGAGCCTTAAAGCTTGCATCGGCAAAATCTGACGCCGCCGAAGTCGCAATTACTAAAAGCACTGGTTTAAGTGTTTCAACTCGTATGGGTGAAGTAGAAAATGTCGAGTTCAACAGCGATGGTGCGCTGGGCATTACCGTTTACCGAGGTCAACGCAAAGGCAGTGCTTCCACGTCTGATTTAAGTGAAGCTGCAATCGAGCAAACCGTTATAGCGGCGCTAGATATTGCACATTACACATCTGAAGACCCATTTGCAGGCCCTGCAGCGAAAGAATACATGGTGCAAGAGATCCCTGAGCTTGATCTTTTCCACCCTGACGCACCCGATCCAGACTATGCTGCCAATGTGGCGATTGCAGCAGAAAAAGAGGCGCTAAATTATAATAGTGCAATCAAACAAAGTGATGGCGCGAGTTATGATAGTCATTACGGCGTGAAAGTGTATGGCAATAGCCATGGCTTATTAGCTAGTTATGCGTCTAGCCGACATAGTACTAGCTGTTGTGTAATTGGCGTTGGTCAAAACGGCGAGATGGAACGTGATTACAGCTACACCGTGGCACGTCATCGTGATGACTTATGGACCCCAGAAACGGTGGGTCGTAAGGCGGCAGAGAATACGGTTAACCGCCTAGATGCGCAGCGTCTAAAAACAGGTCAATACCCAATCATGTTTGCGGCTGATGTTGCGACAGGCTTGATTGGCCATCTCGTTATGGCGATCAGCGGTGGTAACCTGTACCGAAAATCTTCTTTCTTACTTGACCATCTAGGCAAACAAGTGCTTCCTGAATGGTTCAATATCTCAGAACGTCCGCATGTATTGCGTGGTTTGGCATCAAGTCCATTCGATAGTGAAGGTGTGTACACTCAAGACCGTGAGATCATTACCGACGGTGTGCTAGCAACTTATCTGTTAACCAGTTATGCCGCACGTAAAATGAAGATGACGCCGACAGGTCACGCTGGTGGGATTCATAACTGGTACGTGAAGTCGACAGGCCAAAACTTCGAGCAAATGCTTAAAGAGCTCGGTACTGGTCTTCTAGTGACAGAAGTCATGGGACAAGGTGTGAACGTGGTAACGGGTGATTACTCTCGCGGTGCCGCAGGCTTCTGGGTTGAGAATGGTGAAATCCAATACCCAGTATCAGAAATTACCATCGCAGGTAATCTAAAAGACATGTTCACCAAGATTGTGGCGGTTGGTAGTGATATTGAAACGCGCTCACAAATCCAAACGGGCTCTATCCTACTGGATAGCATGAAAGTGGCGGGTGAATAAGCTTTTCTAGCAATTCAGAATCAAAAAAGCCTGATGTGTTCATCAGGCTTTTTCGTTTTTTCTGTTAGGTAATCAGTATTGTGGCAAGCCCTAAGAAGACAGATAAACCAATCACATCCGTCACTGTTGTTAATGCCATACCACCAGCTAAAGCGGGATCGATGTTCATTTTTTTCAATAGGATTGGAATCGTTACTCCGGCAATACCTGCGACCAATAAGTTGGTCAGCATGGCGGCGGAAATGATTCCTCCGAGCATCCAGTTACCTTTCCAAGCAACAACAATACCACCAATAATTAGCGCCCACATGATGCCGTTAAGTAAGCCGATCGAGGCTTCTTTCATTAACAGTTCGCGTTTGTTTGAGTCACCGATATGACCAAGAGCAAGACCACGAATCACTAGTGCGACGGTTTGGTTACCAGCGACACCACCCATGGACGGAACAATCGTCATCAATACCGCAATGGCCGCCATTTGGTCTAATGTGGCCTCAAACATGTTAGAAACGGAAGCAGCAGCAAGGGCGGCTAATACGTTAGCGCCAAGCCAGATACTGCGTTTGCGAGCTGATTTTACAACAGGCGCGAAAGTATCTTCGTCATCGTCCATACCCGCCATACTCATCATCGAGTGTTCCGCGTCTTCACGAATAACGTCAACCACGTCATCGATGGTGATACGACCGACCAAATGCAAGTTTTCATCAACAACAGGTGCAGATACCCAATTACGGCGTTCGAACAGACTCGCAACATCTGAGTCGCTAGTATCGACGGTGATGGCCTCGTCCGCGTCTTCCATTACATCAATGATTTTTACGTCTGGCTGAGTGGTAATAAGCGTCGTGATCGGCAGTTCACCGATGAGCTTACTCTCTTCATCGATCACATACAGGGCATCCGTAGCTTCTGGAAGCTCGCCTTTCATACGTAGATAACGCAAAACTACGTCCACATCTACGTCACCACGAATTGTGATGACGTCGGTGTTCATCAGTCCACCCGCGGTGTCTTCTGGGTAGGATAGGGCGGTTTCGACCCGTAGGCGGTCAGATGAGTCCATTTGCGACAGGACTTCGCGTGACAGGTTGTCAGGCAAGCTACGCAGTACGTAAGCCACGTCATCGGTATCCATGCCTTCTGTCGCTTCTGCAAGCGCTTCTGGTGCCATTTTGGATACGAGGCTGTCTTTGACGTCTTCGTTCAGCTCGTCAAGGATTTCACCATAATCTTCAGGGTCGGTGAGTTGCCAAAGAACTTCACGGCTCTTACGTGGGGAGGCTTCTAAAAGGTGAGCGATATCCTCAGGTTCCATGTCCTGTAATTGACGACGAACATGGACGAAGCGGCCATTTTCTAGCGCTTCTGTGACTTCTTGGAGGGCTTGGTGAGCTTGGTCGAATTCAATTTGCTCTGCCATTCATTCCTCCCAATTCCTGATATTTACAATGCGTTGAATAATAACTTAATTCTAGGCGCCTTTTAATAACAACTTATGATACTAAGCAAATTTATTTATTAGGTCAGGGAAGAGAAAGATAATGGGAGGTAAGAAAAAAGCGAGTAAACTACTCGCCTTCATCAAATTTATCTTCGATCAAATGGCAAACGGCATCCAGTGCTTCTTCCGCTTGCCCACCCGTTGCGTGGATCGTGACGTATTGTCCTTGAGCGGACTCTAGCATTAACAGGCCCATTACGCTGTCTGCTGTGGCGGTTTTGTCTTCTTCATTGTCGATGGTGATGACCGCTTCAAAGCTCTGTGCCAGTTCGACCAGTTTGACTGCTGCACGAGCATGTAAGCCAAGGCGGTTTTGAATCAATACTTTACGACTTAACTCCACGGCTACTCCTTAGCGTTTTTCTCTAGTGAGGTATGGCGAATTTGTACTTGGTGTCCTTTGTTGGCGAAGTATTCACCGATTTGCTGAGTTAAGTACACCGAGCGGTGCTTACCACCAGTACAACCGATTGCAACGGTCAGGTAGCTGCGGTTGTTTTTCTCAAGCAGAGGTAACCAATTCTCTATAAAGCTTTCAATTTGATATTTCAAACTTAACACCGATTGGTGTTGCTCTAAAAATGCGGCGATAGGAGCATCCAGACCTGTGAGCGGGCGTAGTGCTGGTTCCCAATGTGGGTTAGGTAAGAAGCGAACGTCAAATACGTAATCGGCATCGGAAGGCAGGCCGTATTTAAAACCAAAAGACTCAAATACCATAACGAGCCCTTTGCGATCTCTGCCTTCAACGCGCATACGCACGGTTTCACTCAATTCATGCAAAGACTGCCCACTACTATTTAGGACCAGATCTGCATGCGCTTTGAGTGGCGTCAAAATTTGTTTCTCACGCTCGATGGCTTGATCGAGCGAGAGGGAGGTGCCACCTAAAGATAACGGGTGAATTCGGCGTGTTTCGCTGTAGCGTTTGAGTAGCGTTTCTTTATTGGCGTCCAAGAAAAGCATGGTCACATCAAGCTCAGTTTTTAACTGTTCTAGTGTACTCGTCAGTTCTTTTAGCTTTTTAGGAATATTACGAATATCAATGCTGACTGCAACATTCTGTTTGCTGTCAGCAACAGAATGAACAAATGCGTCCAGCAAGTTAACTGGCAGGTTATCAACACAGTAGTAACCTAAGTCTTCCAGTACACGAAGCGCAATACTTTTACCGGCACCTGAGTGCCCGCTAACAACGATTAGTCGCATGGAGTTAGTCCTGCTTATTGGTGAATCATGATGTCGTAAAGTTCTTCATCACTCTGAGCATTACGCAGTAGTTTTAATACTTGCTTATCGCTCAGACGTTCTGCCATAGAGGATAGAGTCTTGAGGTGCTCTTTGCACTGTTCTTCTGGTACAAGGAGCGCAAAAAGAAGATCGACAGGTCGATTGTCAATCGCATCAAATTCGATTGCTTCATCACATTGCAGTAAGACAGCAATGGCCTTGTCGCTTGATTGCATTCTCGCGTGAGGGATCGCAATACCGTTTCCGATACCGGTACTGCCCATTTTTTCTCTATTGAGCATGCATTCGAACAGCTCGGTAGAATCTTGGCCCGTTTGATCAGCCACGATACGGCTGATCATTTCAAGGGCGCGTTTTTTACTCGTGCAGTGGACCGCACTTTTGGTGCAGTCCAATGACAGTATTTCGCTCAGTTGCATGATTAATGACTGTTTAGTTTTTCTTTGTGCTTATTAAGTTGGCGAACCAATTTATCTACCAGCGAATCGATCGCGGCATACATATTTTCGTCATCGGCTGATGCGTGGATTTCGCCTTGATTTATGTGAAGCGTAGCTTCCGCGATTTGAGTAATTTTTTCAACTTTTAGTACAACATGCACTTGATTGATATGGTCGAAGAACCTTTCGAGCTTCTGAAACTTAGAATTTACATAGTCTTGCATTGAATCGGTAAGATCAACGTGATGGCCTTGAATATTGATTTGCATAGACTTTCCTTTTCAGTTAGTGCCTTATAATAGGCGTTTACGCTGACTTGAAGGGGCAATTCCCAAGGATTCGCGATATTTGGCTATCGTACGTCTTGCGACCTGAATCCCTTGGTCAGCCAGAAGAGCAGCAATCTTGCTATCACTCAGTGGTTTGGCAGTATTCTCTGCTGCGACCAGTTTTTTAATGAGTGCACGAATTGCTGTTGACGAACATTCTCCGCCGTTGTCAGTACTAACATGGCTAGAGAAGAAGTACTTCAATTCAAAAATACCACGTGGTGTATGCATAAATTTTTGCGTTGTTACACGAGAAATCGTGGATTCATGCATGTCCACAGCCAAAGCGACATCATTGAGTACCATTGGCTTCATGGCTTCCTCACCATACTCGAAGAAATCTTGTTGATGTTCAACAATACATCTTGCAACTTTGAGTAGCGTCTCGTTTCTACTCTCTAAGCTCTTAATTAACCATTTTGCCTCTTGCAAATTGCTGCGGATGTACTGGCTATCCGCGCTATTACCTTTGCCTAATTGAGCATATTGTTGATTTACTTTTAATTTTGGCACGCTATCCGGGTTTATAGAAACGGTCCATTTGCCATTGTCTTTAAAAACGGATACGTCTGGAATTACGTACTCGGTATCATCAGGAGTGATGCGACTACCTGGACGAGGATCTAACTGTTGGATAAGCTTTAAGACTTCACGCAGATCGGCTTCTTTCAGCTTAGTCTCTTTGATGACGAGCTTGTAGTCACGGTTGCCTAGGTGATCAATATGATCCGCAAGTATCATTTTGGCTTCAGCAAGCCATGGCGTGTCTTCTGGGAAGGTCGTCAGTTGCAGTAACAAACATTCTTGTAAGTTACGCGATGCAACGCCAAGAGGATCGAATTGTTGAATGCGTTTACGAACGGCTTCTACTTCGTCTAACTCTATCTCTTCATTATCGAAGCTCTCATGAATCTCTTCAGGCGACAAAGTTAAATAGCCGTAGTCGTCAACAGCGTCAATAATCGCTAATGCAATCGTGCGGTCGGTTTCACTGAATGGTGTTAGGTCAAGCTGCCACATGAGGTAATCATGTAATGATTCAGTGGTTTCGCCTTGGTAGACGGGCATATCATCATCAAGAGCTAAGCCAGTGCTACCAGTATTCGCGCTGTAGACGTCATCCCAAGTCGTGTCGATTTCAAGTTCAGAGCTAATTTCTGATTTCTCTATCACATCGGAGCTATCTGGAACGTCAATTTCTGTTGGTTCGCTAGCACTGTTGCTATCAGCAGCCTCGACCGCTGACTTATCTTCACCGTTTGCTAGAGGCTCGTCTTGGCCTTCTTCAACTTCCAATAATGGGTTTGAGTCCAACGCTTCTTGGATTTCTTGTTGAAGATCGAGTGTCGACAATTGCAATAAGCGAATCGCTTGCTGCAACTGTGGCGTCATGGCTAACTGCTGACCTAGCTTGAGTTGTAATGAAGGTTTCATTCAGTGTTACTTACCTTGTAATGCTCAGAATCTTACCGTTCCTAATATAATCATAGACGGAATTGTTCGCCGAGATAAACTTGTTTCACCTGTTCATTATTGAGAACTTCTGCCGGAGTTCCCGATGCAATTAGGTGCCCTTGGCTCACGATATAGGCTTTTTCACATACGTCCAGTGTTTCACGTACATTATGGTCAGTGATTAACACTCCGAGACCACGATCGCGCAGATGCTCAATGATTTTCTTGATGTCATTAACCGAAATTGGGTCAACACCAGCGAAAGGTTCATCCAATAAAATGAACTGAGGGTTGGCCGCTAAAGCTCGAGCGATTTCCACCCTGCGTCGCTCACCCCCTGATAGTGCCATACCAGCACTGGTTCTGATGTGCTGGATGTGGAATTCTTCCAACAAATCTTCCAGTTTATCTTGGCGCTCTTCCCTCGTCATTTCTTGACGAGTTTCAAGTACGGCCATGATGTTATCTTCTACTGAAAGCTTACGGAAAATCGACGCTTCTTGCGGAAGATAGCCAATGCCAAGTCGTGAACGGCTATGCATCGGCAAAATACTGATGTCATTGTCGTCAATGGTAATGGTGCCTTCATCGCGAGGTACTAAGCCGACAATCATGTAAAACGAGGTGGTTTTACCCGCACCGTTTGGACCGAGCAGCCCAACAATCTGACCAGATTCAACTTCTAAGCTAACATCAGTGACGACTTTGCGTTTTTTGTAGCTTTTCGCCAAGTTTTTCGCACTCAGTACTGCCATATTAGTTCTCTATCTGATTGGGTTGCAAAATGGTCGTAACGCGCTCTTCCTTAGAGCTATCTGCGACTAGCTTTTGTTTACCAATTTGGTAACGAATCGAAGAACCTTTGATGGTGTTGTTGTCTTGCGCCAGCTGCGCTTGACCTTTCATGGTCAGTTCGTCTGTAGAAATACGGTAATCCAACTCCGTAGCTTGACCACTAAGTGTTTTACCATCGTCCATCAGCTGAGAAAACTTCGCAGGTTTACCAAATGCTTGAATCTGTTTAATTGCTTCGGTTTTAGGATCGCGAGTTACCACGATTCTATCAGCATCGATATTGATGCTCCCTTGCTTAAGAGATACATCGCCTTCAAAAACAACCTGGTTACTCTTCATATCCACCTGTTGGGTGTCAGAGTTTATGTAAACCGGCTGTTGAGTATCCGACTTGAGTGCCAGCGCTTGAGGCGCCGCCAATACCAGTGCCAGTAGGCTAAGGTGTAACGGTTTCATATCGACCTTGAACTTCATCTGTCAGAGTCGCAGTATGCTGTTTTAAGTTGCCTTGCATTGCGCCTCCAGTAGTTTCAAATTGTGGTCCAACCAACATCACTTGTTGGTCAGCTTTAAAATCACGATTGGTTAGATTAATGACCAATTTGTCTGTTGCCATGGTATCAAAACTCGCACCAGGCAGAAGATTTTGCATTAAGACTTTGTCATATAAAGTCAAAACTTGGTCTTCATCTAACACTGCTCTTGTGGCAGTCACCTTCCATTCAATGACGCTACCTTCACGGTAAACCATCAAAGTCGGGTTATTAAAAATAGTATCTCCACTCTTAGCATAATGGTCTAAGTTAGTGGAGCGAATGATGTAACTGCGGACACCATCTTCACCGTAGGTGATGTTTTCTAATCCAGAACCACTGAACATGGGCAGTTCAGAATCTGGTGCTACTTGAATTGCGTCGTTGCCTTTAGGGGTTAGTAGGTAATAACCGCACCACGCTACAACGAAGATCAAGAGCAAATAAATAAGGCGAGTAAAACTCATATAATGAAGGCCTATCGTTTAGCTCAGTACTTCCCTGACCATTGCCTTTATTCGTCTAATAAATGATTTAAATGTTTGTGCTGATATTACATCACGCCAGCTTTTAGTAAATCGTGCATGTTCAGTGCACCCACAATTTTTTCGTCTTTACATAAAATCAGAGCGTTAATGTTTTTATTCTGCATCAAGTTCAAACCTTCAACCGCCAGCATATCAGGGTGTGCTGTGGTTGGGTTTGTCGTCATGACCTCGCCAATTGCCGTCGTATGAATATCGATACGCTTGTCTAAGGTACGACGTAAATCACCATCGGTGAATATACCAAGCATAGCATCGTGCTCATCGACGATGGCTGTCATGCCTAACCCCTTTTCTGAAATTTCAAGCAGGGCATCGCGAATTAATGCGTCAGGAGAAACTTTAGGTAACGCTTCTCCAAAGTGCATAATATCAGACAACTTAAGTAGCAGTTTTCTCCCCAGTGCACCACCTGGGTGAGATAGGGCAAAATCTTCGGCAGAAAAACCACGAGCTTGAAGCAGAGCTACGGCTAATGCATCTCCCATCACTAATGTGGCAGTCGTACTGCTAGTTGGCGCCAGGCCTAACGGACAAGCTTCTTGAGGTACCGTAATTTGCAGGTGTAAGTCAGACAGCTTGGCCATATTTGATTCTGGCTTACCTGTCATGCTGATGATCTTAATATTCAGGCGCTTTAATACTGGAAATAGAGACAGAATTTCGTTTGATTCACCAGAGTTAGAAATTGCCAGCACAATGTCACCAGGGCTAATCATACCCAAGTCACCATGTGCGGCTTCGCCTGGATGAACGAAAAACGCCGAAGTCCCAGTGCTTGCCAGAGTGGCGGCAATCTTGTTACCAATATGGCCTGACTTGCCAATACCCATAACGACAACTTTGCCGTTGTTGGAAAGGATAAGTTCACACGCTTTTTCAAATTGATCATCAAAGTAGGTATCTAGCTCTTGCAGAGCAGCAACTTCGATATCAAGAACTTGTTTAGCAGCAGCGCGAAAATCAAATTGATTGGACATATCAGATCTCTACTTATTGATCGTGGTAATTAAGCGGTCATGTTTGCGAATAAGTACACTTGGTAACCTAAGAAGCACACAAACAAGATGGCACCTTCAATACGGTTAATACTGCGTGATTTACCCAAACACATCGCGACAAGTAACAATGAAACGCCTAACATGACCCAGAAGTCACGTCCCATCGCGTACTCACTGAGCACCGATGGATTAATGATGCCAGGAATCCCCATTACCGCCAGAATGTTAAACACATTCGAACCGATAATGTTACCGACAGCCATGTCGTCTTCACCCTTTAAAACTCCCGCAAGTGATGCGGCCAGTTCTGGCAGGCTAGTGCCAATGGCGATAATAGTTAGGCCGATAACAAGGTCGCTCATACCAAAGTGTTTAGCAATAATTACCGCGTTATCAACCAGCATGCTGGCTGCCAAAGGAAGCAATATCAAGCCAATAACCACCCACATGATTGCTTTAGGGTTACTGACGCCTTCTGGGATCTCTGACTCTTGGTCATCAAGAAAAACATCACCTGATTTTTGCTCTTTGCGGCTGATTTGCAACATAGCAAATAAAAATGCCCCAAAGAGTACAAACAATAAGACACCCTCATAAAAACCGAGATGGCTATTCCAAAGCAGAATACCAGCGAGTACGGTTACGGCTATCATGAGTGGAAGTTCTCGGCGGATGACGGCGGAGCTAATCGACAAAGGCTTGATCAGCGCTGTAATACCTAAGATTAACGCAATGTTCGCTATGTTTGAGCCTAATACGTTACCCACCGCTGTATCTGTTTTGCCATCCCAAGCGGCGGTTGCAGATACCATCATCTCAGGGGCGGATGAGCCCATCGCAAGGATTGTCATGCCGATGACAAGCGGGGAAATACCGACGTTGCGGGCTATCGCTGCAGAGCCAAAAACAAGTTTATCTGCACTCCAAACAAGCAAAACAAGACCGACTATAAGCAACGCAACGGCTTCGAGCATGAGAATTCCTAAGTATTAAATAAGTAAAATGAATAACCGCTAATTTTGACCTTTTGCGGCCTAAAATGGAAGATAAACGAAGAATAAATTAAAGGTTAGTAACGAAAATGTATGTAAATCTCACTCATTTAAATGAGCAATTCTGGTCTAGGATTTAAACACTTCGTGCTAATTAGGTCATAAACCATGAGAAATTGCAGGGATATAGTCGACTTTATTTAATTGAACAGTGCTTTAAATTCAACGCCAATGTGCTTATGATTGCAGCCTAATAAATGTACCGACGTTACTTTATTAAACGTAGAATTCAACTCCGATGAGTATCTGCTTGATGATTCCGTGAGTTGCAACGCTCCTACAGTAGAAGAGATGATATGTCGAACAACGATTTAGTCACCGTGAACAACCTCACTTTTTCACGGGGAGAACGCATGATCTTTGATGATATTGATCTGCATGTTCCTGAGGGCAAAGTGACGGCCATTATGGGACCATCGGGAATTGGTAAAACAACATTGCTGCGTTTGATTGGTGGTCAGTTGTATCCCGAGCAAGGAGAGATCTGGTTTGATGGCGACAATATTCCCTCTCTCTCGCGTAAAAAACTCTACCATGCTCGAAAGAAAATGAGCATGTTGTTCCAGTCAGGGGCTTTATTCACTGATTTGAATGTTTTTGATAATGTCGCCTTTCCATTGAGAGAGCATACCGATTTATCGGAAGATTTGATTCGCACCATGGTGTTACTCAAGCTCGAAGCTGTCGGTCTGCGCGGCGCGGCGCAATTAATGCCGAGTGAGCTTTCAGGTGGTATGGCAAGACGCGCTGCTTTGGCTCGTGCAATCGCACTTGATCCTGACCTGATCATGTACGATGAGCCGTTTGTGGGGCAAGACCCAATCACTATGGGCGTTTTGGTTGAGCTAATTAGCAATCTAAACCAAGCGTTAGGTTTGACCTCTATTGTGGTTTCTCACGACGTACCTGAAGTCATGAGTATTGCTGACTGGGTATACCTGATGGCCGATGGAAAAATCATCGCCTATGGTACGCCAGAAGAGCTGACTCAAAACTCTGATCCTCGTGTCCAGCAGTTCTTACAAGGTGATGCCGACGGTCCTGTACCGTTTCGTTTCCCTTCTCAAAGTATCGAAAAGGACTTATTTGATGGTCGATAACTTCATTCACTTTGTCGCCTCGCTGGGTCGACGCACGCTTTCTATTTGCGGAGCATTTGGTCGTGCGACTTTCATGTTGATTGGGGCGCTATTTTCTAAGCCACAACCGATCAGAAGCTTTCCTCTGCTTGTTAAGCAACTTTATTCTGTTGGTGTTCAGTCGCTGGCGATCATCGTCGTATCTGGTCTGTTCATTGGAATGGTTTTGAGTCTACAAGGCTATGTTGTGTTGGTGGATTACGGCGCAGAAGGCAGTTTGGGGCAAATGGTAGCGCTTTCGTTACTCCGTGAATTAGGACCCGTTGTTACTGCACTTTTGTTTGCTGGTCGTGCCGGTTCTGCGTTAACCGCAGAGATAGGTCTAATGAAAGCAACGGAACAACTGTCTAGCCTTGAAATGATGGCGGTAGACCCATTGAAACGAGTGATTGCACCACGGTTTTGGGCTGGGGTTATCTCAATGCCTTTACTGGCTATGATTTTCATGGCTGTGGGAATTTGGGGAGCTCAGCTTGTTGGTGTTGACTGGAAAGGCGTTGATCACGGCAGTTTTTGGTCAGCGATGCAGTCCTCTGTTGAGCTAGGACAAGACATTGGTAACAGTATGATCAAATGTTTTGCGTTTGCAATTACGGTTACTTGGGTCGCTCTATTTAACGGTTATGATGCTATTCCAACATCGGAAGGGATCAGCCGAGCAACTACGCGCACTGTTGTGCATTCTTCTTTAGCAGTACTAGGATTAGACTTTGTACTGACCGCATTGATGTTTGGGAATTAATCATGCAACAAACACGTAAAACTGAATTATGGGTTGGCAGCTTTGTATTAGCGGGAATTTGCGCGATTCTTGTGATGATTTTTCAAGTTGCTGACGTAAAAAGCATTGGCTCTGGTGATACTTATACCCTCAAAGCCGAGTTCGATAATATTGGCAGTTTAAAAGTTCGTTCTCCCGTAAAAGTGGGGGGCGTTGTGATTGGTCGAGTAAGTAGTATTTCGCTTAACCCAGACAACTTATTGCCAGTTGTAACACTATCTATCAATAGCAAATACAATCAGTTCCCAGAAACGTCGAGCGTACAAATTTTGACATCTGGCCTGATTGGTGAGCAATACATTGGTTTAGTACCTGGCTTCGTTTTTGATGAAGAAGTCATGCTGGTGGATGGTGATACCATCGAAGACACCAAATCGGCGCTTGTGCTTGAAGACTTAATTGGTCAAGTACTATACAGCGTAGGTGGTTCAGACGACTCAAGTAAGGAATAACTATGTTAGCGAGATTACTACTTTCAGTTTGTGCTGTGTTTAGCGTCTTTGGAGCAACAGCAGCAGAGGTGGATAAAACTGAACCTTATAAGATGATGAAGCAGGTAGCTGAAGTCACGTTTGAAAGATTGAAAGCCGAACAGCCGAAAATCAAACAAGATCCAAATTTACTTAAAGTGATCGTTGAAGAAGAGCTAATGCCTTACGTCAACTACCGCTATGCAGGGTTAAAACTTCTTGGTCCAAACTTAAAAGGTGCTAAGCGTGAAGATGTACTTGAGTTTATCGATGCATTTCGTGCGTACCTGATTGCGTCTTATGCACAAGTGTTGACGCAATACTCTGACCAAAAAATTGAGTTTGGTCCTGAGCCTAGCATTGATGACTCTAAGCGTATTACAAGCATTAAAGTTGATATCATCGATACTCCGCGTCCAAACATCAAACTTGAGTTTAAACTGCGTAAAGACAACCAGTCTGGAGAGTGGGAAGCATTCGATATGATTGCAGAGGGCATTAGTTTACTTTCTAGTAAACAATCCGAATGGAACAGTAAAATTCGTCAAGAAGGCATTCTATCTGTTGCTAAAGACTTAGAAAAATTGGCCGCAGAACCGATCCGTTTCGAGGCGAAGAAATAATGGCCCAGACTCCCGTTCAGTGGCAATTGGATCAAAACATTCTTAAGCTAACAGGGGCACTTGATAGAGATACAGTGCCTTCATTGTGGGCGTATGCACAGCAATGGCAACCTGCTCAATCGGAGCTGGAATGCTCGCTAAAAGAGATAGAGCGCGTCGACTCTGCAGGAATGGTGATGTTAATCCACTTATTAGAGCATGCAAAAAAGCAAAACTGTCATATAATGCTCAGTTTCGTGCCGGCGCAACTGCGCACTTTGTTTCAACTGAGCAATGTTGAATCTTTAGTGGCCAAACACATACAGAATTATCAGGGGTAAATTGTGGATAGCGCAAAAGTACAACAGTTATTAGAAGAAGCACTAAACCTTCAAGAAGTGCATGTGAAAGGTGAAGGTAGCCACTATGAAGTGGTTGCTGTTGATGCTTGTTTCGATGGAATGAGCCGCGTTAAGAAGCAGCAGCTAATTTATGCTCCTCTGATGGAATACATCCAGCGTAACGACATTCACGCATTATCAATCAAAGCGTTCACACCAGAAGAGTGGGCTCGTGATAAGAAATTGATGTCGCTTTAAGGTTTATTGATGGAAAAGTTTCGAGTTATTGGGTCAGATAAACCACTAGTTGGTGAAGTGACCATTTCAGGTGCAAAAAACGCAGCACTGCCGATTTTATTTGCGTCTATCTTGGCGGAAGAGCCAGTAGAAGTGGCAAACGTACCACACCTTCGTGATATCGATACAACCATGGAATTGCTTAAGCGTTTAGGCGCAAAAGTAAGCCGCAATGGCTCTGTTCATGTTGACCCAAGCAGTATTACAGAATACTGCGCGCCTTATGATTTGGTGAAAACCATGCGTGCTTCTATTTGGGCTTTAGGTCCTTTGGTGGCGCGCTTTGGTCAAGGTCAGGTTTCTTTACCAGGCGGTTGTGCTATTGGCGCTCGTCCTGTGGACCTGCATATTTCTGGTTTAGAGCAGCTTGGCGCAACCATTACATTAGAAGATGGTTATGTGAAAGCAGAAGCGGATGGTCGGCTAAAAGGCGCACACATCGTGATGGATAAAGTCAGCGTAGGCGCGACGATCACCATCATGTGTGCCGCAACGCTGGCGGAAGGCACAACAACACTAGATAACGCTGCGCGTGAGCCTGAAATCGTCGATACCGCTGATTTCCTAAATAAGCTTGGCGCAAAAATCTCTGGCGCTGGCACAGATACCATTACGATTGAAGGTGTTGAGCGCCTAGGCGGTTGTAAACACAACGTGGTTGCTGACCGTATTGAGACGGGAACATTCCTTGTCGCAGCAGCAGTATCTGGCGGTAAAGTGGTATGTCGCAACACTAATGCTCATTTGCTTGAAGCGGTTCTCGCCAAGCTGGAAGAAGCTGGCGCGCTTGTCGAAACGGGTGAAGATTGGATCTCCGTTGATATGACCGACCGCGAGCTAAAAGCGGTAAGTGTACGTACTGCGCCACATCCTGGTTTCCCGACGGATATGCAAGCTCAATTTACGCTTCTGAACATGATGGCGAAAGGTGGCGGCGTGATCACAGAGACTATCTTTGAAAACCGCTTTATGCACGTACCAGAACTCATGCGTATGGGCGCTAAAGCTGAGATCGAAGGCAATACGGTTATCTGTGGTGATGTTGAGTCACTCAGCGGTGCGCAAGTGATGGCAACCGATCTACGAGCTTCGGCTAGTTTGGTTATTGCAGGTTGCATTGCTAAAGGCGAAACCGTCGTTGATCGTATTTACCATATCGACCGTGGTTACGACAAAATCGAAAATAAACTGGCTGCACTTGGCGCAAATATTGAGCGAGTGAGCTAGGCAAGTTAAACTGCACCGCAGGTAACTTGGATATCAAGAGAGCCGAAACCTGAGTTTCGGCTTTTTTATATCACTCTCATGACCATATTTTCCCTTTATGGAAAGAGAGATATTAATAGCTGTATCTGGCAAAAGCCGGTTCCTGGAGAACAAGAATGATTGCACTGTTACGTGTATTTGCTGTCGCTATCTTTGCGATTGTTATGTTTATTGGTGGTTGTGGTTACTGCCTATTAAGCCCTAGAAACCCTAAGCACGTTTTCACTTTTGGCCGTTTGTTTGCCAAGATGTCTCGTGTGTTTGGGATTAAGTTAGAGTTGCGTATCCCTGAAGATGCGTATTCACGCGGCCAACATGTTTACATTGCTAACCACCAGAACAACTGGGACATGTTTACTGTTTCTGCGGCTGTGACTCCGAAAGTTGTGACAGTAGGTAAAAAGAGCTTGGCTTGGATGCCACTGTTTGGTCAGCTTTACTGGCTTACGGGTAACATTCTGATTGACCGAGCGAATCGTTCTAAAGCAAAAGGTACTATCGATCAGGTCGTGAGCAGCATGAAAGAAAGTGATGTTTCGGTGTGGATGTTCCCAGAAGGCACGCGTTCTCGTGGACGTGGTTTGCTGCCATTCAAAACAGGTGCTTTTCATGCGGCAATTGGTGCAGGTGTGCCAATCATTCCTATCGTATGTAGCTCGACGAATAAAATTAAGCTGAACCGTTGGAACAATGGTCATGTGATTGTTGAAATGCTACCTCCAATCAGCACTGAAGGCTATGGTAAAGAGGGCATTCGCGAGTTAGCGAATATCTGTCGTGAACAGATGAAAGAGAAGCTTGAATCGTTAGATGAAGAAGTCAAACAGCGCAACGCTGCTTAAGTTTTACTGCGATATCATCACGAAAAGACAATAAAAAACGGGTAGCCTGAGCTACCCGTTTTTTATTGTTTGTCAGCAAGTGCAATTATTTGCGAACAGCGATTGCTTCAATCTCGATGCCAACATCTTTTGGTAGGCGAGCCACTTCTACACAAGAGCGTGCAGGGTAGTTTGCTACGCCGTGCTCATCAAAGAACTTGCCGTAAACTTCGTTCACTGTGCCAAAGTCATTTAGGTCTTTAACAAAAACCGTTAGCTTTACAATATCAGATACTTTAAGACCTGAAGATTCAACTACAGCCTTTACGTTTTCTAGAGACTGACGAGCTTGTTCTGCGATATCAGCAGACACTTCACCTGTCGCTGGGTTTACTGGGATTTGGCCTGAAGTAAGAACCATGTTACCTAGATCTACGCCTTGAACGTAAGGACCGATTGCTGCTGGTGCAGACTCAGTGTGAAGTACTTTCGTCATTTGATTTTTCCATCAGTTGTAGGGAATAAAGATTCTCAGTTTGCCTCTAAACCCTCGGTAGGTAAAGAGCAAAATACCCTGACATTGCAGGGTATTTTAAACGTATCACAGCCTAGTCGTGCTGCGTGTTTATCGCTCGGTTACGATCTCGCGTGAGAACACTTTCTCGCAGTATTTACACTTTAGGCGGATTTCTTGTTTTTTCTCGAACACGCTAAAGCTGCTTTCTACTGGTTCATTATGAGAAATACAGTTTGAATTCGGGCATTCAAATACATCATTGATGCGCTCAGGAAGCTCTAACGCGAGCTTTTTCACCACTTCATAATTCTCGATTTGATTCACGGTCGCGTGAGGAGCATACAACGCTAGCTTGCTCGCTTGCTCTTCATTGATAAACACATTTTCGATTTTGAGTAGATCTTTATGACCGAGTGCTGATGATGGCAAGTTCAGTCCAATCGTTACGCGTTGTGATGAATTGTGCATATCGAACAGTCTTAATACTTTGATGCCGATTTGCGCAGGGATGTGGTCGATGACCGTACCATTTTTGATTGCTTCTACCTGCAATTGAGTTTCTTTAGCCATGATTTTTCCCCTCGATTACAGTGTTTCGTTTAGAACAAGCGCCAGCAGTGCTTGGCGAGCATACACGCCATTTTGAGCTTGCTGGAAGAAGTAGGCATGAGGCGTTTTATCAACATCAGTTGTAATTTCATCCACACGTGGTAGTGGGTGCAGTACTTTCAAGTTCTCACGCGCGCCTTCTAGTAGTGCCGCCGTTAGGATGTAAGCCGACTTAATATGTGCGTATTCCGATTCGTCAAAACGTTCTTTCTGTACGCGTGTCATGTACAGAATATCCAGTTCAGGAATCACACTTTCCATGTCTGTGTGTAGGCTATATTGAATGCCAGCTTCGTCTAGTTCTTCGCAGATGTAATCTGGCATTGCCAGCGCATCTGGTGCAACAAAGAAGAAGCGGATGTTGTTAAACTTTGCTAAGGCTTGAGTCAGTGAGTGCACTGTGCGGCCATATTTTAGGTCACCTACGAATGCGACGTTCAGGTTGTCTAGACGCCCTTGTGTTTCCGCTATGGTGTATAGGTCGAGTAGTGTTTGAGTTGGGTGTTGGTTTGCACCGTCGCCCGCGTTGATCACTGGCACGCCATTTGAAAATTCAGAGGCCAAGCGAGCGGCGCCTTCTTGTGGATGACGCATCACAAAGGCATCGACGTAAGAAGAGATGACTTGTACTGAATCTGCGAGTGTTTCGCCTTTTTTCGCCAGAGAGGTATTACCATCATTATCAAAGCCAATCACGTCACCACCAATGCGCTGAATCGCTGTTTCAAACGATAAACGTGTACGTGTTGATGGTTCAAAGAAACAACTTGCAACGACTTTGTTTTTAATCAGTTCTGGTCGAGGTGCTTTTTTAAGGCTACCTGCTGTTTCTACGATAAGTTCCAGTTCTTCGCGTGAAAGCTCTGGAATAGAGATGATGTGCTTCTGGTAAAGCGAGTTCGCCATGATCTTCTTCCCTATAACATTGATGACTACATCCAAATAACCGAAAGGAATTTTGGACATAAAAAAACCTCCCCAATGGGGAGGTTTTAAAATTCAATAGAATTAACGAAAATAACACCACGTAAGCGTAGTCGCTTAGCGAGAGCAAATCGCGTTTTTAAGTCAGCAATCAGCGTGGTCATTTCTTAATCCTCAGACAAATTGCCGAGCATTATACGCTTAACTTTCGTGAGCGCAAGCGATTACATCATGGTTTTTAGCGGCTGTTTTTGCGCGCTGGTTAGCTTCCTAGCGTCGCAACCATTACGGCTTTGATGGTATGCATACGGTTTTCAGCTTCGTCGAATACGATGGAGTATTCCGATTCAAATACCTCTTCTGTTACTTCAAGGCCTTTCATACCGTATTTTTCAGCGACTTCTTTGCCGACGGTGGTTTCATCATTGTGGAAAGCTGGAAGGCAGTGCATGAATTTCACATGTTGATTGCCCGTTTGCTTAATCACGTTCATATTGATTTGATAAGGTGTCATTAACGCTACACGCTCATCCCATGCCTCGGCAGACTCACCCATAGACACCCAAACGTCGGTGTATAGGAAGTCACAACCTTTCACACCTTCTTCAACGCTTTCTGTTAACGTGATTTTTGCACCGGTTTGTTGCGCGATAGTTTGACAAGTTGCCACGAGCTCTTCTTCAGGCCAGAACGCTTTTGGCGCGACAAGGCGAATATCCATGCCCATTTTCGCTGCGCCCACCATAAGTGAGTTCCCCATGTTGTTGCGCGCATCACCTAGGTAAGCGAAGGTTATTTCATGCAGCTGTTTACCACGGCCGTGCTCTTGCATGGTCAGGAAGTCAGCAAGGATCTGGGTTGGGTGGAACTCATCCGTTAAACCATTCCACACAGGAACACCAGCATAAGTACCAAGCTCTTCAACAATGGATTGGCCAAAGCCTCGGTATTCAATCCCGTCGTACATACGACCAAGAACGCGAGCGGTGTCTTTCATCGATTCCTTATGACCGATCTGCGAGCCAGAAGGGCCGATGTAAGAGACTTGAGCACCTTGGTCAAAGGCAGCGACTTCAAACGCACATCGGGTACGAGTCGAAGATTTCTCAAAGATTAGTGCGATGTTTTTACCTTGAAGTTTCTTCTGCTCTGTTCCTGCATATTTAGCTTTTTTCAGCTCTGCAGACAGTTCGAGCAAAAACTGGATTTCTTTGGTTGAGAAGTCCAATAGCTTCAAAAAGTTGCGGTTACGTAAATTGAAAGCCATAGCTCGTCCCTTAGTACATGTGATTAGATTAATAGAATTCATTAAAACATATAAATGCTTTTATTGTGAATAATTATTTTCAATTAAAGCTAAAAAAGGTTGATGTATTCACATCAACCTTAGTTTTGATTCACCTAATGTAAAGGGACGAGTAAGTTATATATCGTCTCGTTCTATTGGACAGCTCATACAGCGAGCGCCACCGCGACCACGACCAAGCTCGTTACCAGGTACTGTCAGTACTTTGATGCCAGCTTTATCGTATTTTTCGTTGGTGTATACGTTGCGTTCGTAACCAATTACTACGCCCGGTTTTACAGTTAGAACGTTATTGGCATCATTCCATTGTTCGCGCTCAGCTTCATAGCTGTCGCCACCAGTAGTGATGATTTTCAGCTGATCTAAGCCAAGAGCGGACTCAATCGCGTGCAGATAGTTATGTGAGGCTTCAACATGCATTTCACCGTTGCCTTTTGGTGTTAAGCGCCATGTGTCGAGATCTTTGCGCATGATCTCTGGGTAGACAGAGAAAGTATCTACATCCATATGGGTCATCACAGTGTCTAAATGCATACATGAGCGGTGTTTAGGCAGATCAATTGCAATAACCTCGGTAGCTTGGCCTGCTTTAAATAGGCTCGCTGCAAGGTTCTCTACGCCTTGCGCGGTCGTACGCTCAGACATACCGATCAGAACTGCACCTTTACCAATAACCAACACATCACCGCCTTCGACATTCGCATTATCATAATGCAGATCATCGTCACCGAAGTATTTGATAAAATCTTGGCCAGAAAAAATTGGGTGCCAACGATAAATCGCACGTAGGTGGTTTGTTTCACGTTGACGTGCAGGCATCATCATCGGGTTAAGAGAAACGCCGCCATAAACCCAACATGAGGTATCACGAGTAAAGAGGTGATTAGGCAGTGGCTCAATAACAAAGTCGAGAGGACGCTTCATTTTTGGCAGCATAGAAGATGAGGAGATCGGTAGCTCTGAGTAAGCTAAGCCACCTAAAAAGATGCAGGCAAGATGTTCATCATCCATTTCTGAAAAGTATTGGCGTAGGTCTCGCGCAAATGTTGGCCCGTAGCGAAAGTCAGAAATCTGAGTGTTCAGCAGCCATTGTTTTGCTTCTGGAACGGCGAGGGTTTCGACCAGTAAATCGTGGAGGAGAAGCACTTCAACGTCTTGCTCGCGCAGCGTACGTGCGAATGCATCGTGCTCTTCACCTGCCGCTTCTACAGCAAGAACGTCATCAAATAGCAACTCATGACAGTTTGACGGAGTTAAGTGGGTTAGGGCGCGTTCAGGGCGATTTAATAGAACTCGTCGAAGTTGACCAACTTCTGATCCAACGTACAGCTTGCTCATTTTGTATCCTTACAAATTTTCCAGCCATTAGTTATGACAAGCTTCCTAGAAAGATGCAAGTTATCAAGCTTTGTTTATATTCTGATATTTTTGACTTTGTGAGTTTTTTATTTTTATTTTTGTTCTTATTAAATTTGTTATTAGATATAAATGCTATTTTGCTTAAATTGGAGTGCGTGCGTTTTTATTCTAATTTTCCCGTTGAGAAAGAATACATGCACAGTGCATAAAACGTGCATTTTTATTCTAAATTATGCATTATTAAAGTGAATTTATTCGTTATGCTTCTTCGTTTTACACGTGAGTGTATTCAAGAAAGCATCATAAACACGCATAGAAAGAGAAAATAACCACATTAAGTGTCAATTAGGATGTTCTGAATATTAAAAAATGCCATTCTTTGTTAATTTTTTGTTTCTTTGTGTGGTCGGTTTAATATTTAGATTCAAATAACCGATAAGAATCGCAGTGGTATGATGTTTGTTTGTGGCTTTTCATCGCAATCCATGCCATATTTCACCGGATCAGCATACTCAGTATCGGGTATTGTGTTTCCATCAAGTAACTAATCTGGAGCCAAAACATGTCTCACGAAGATGAATATCTATCAGTAGAAGAATTAATTGAGATTCAAAAGGAAGAGACTCGCGATATCATTGCAGCATTGCTAGAAGATGGCAGCGATCCAGATTCGCTATACGAAATTGAGCATCACCTGTTTGCCGAAGATTTTGACACGCTAGAAAAAGCGGTAGTTGAAGCATTCAAGATGGGCTTTGAAGTTCTTGAAGCAGAAGAAACTGAAGATGAAGATGGCAACAAGTTGCTTTGCTGTGATGCGACTATGGAGTCCGCACTAGACGCAGAAGCGATTGATGCGCAAGTTGAAAAATTGATTCACTTGGCAGAAAAATACGACATCATCTATGACGGTTGGGGTACGTACTACGAAGGCGAAGATGCGCTTTACCCTGAAGAAGATGAAGACGAAGAGTAATCAAAGCTCACTACTTTTGGAAAAACCAGCGTTTAACGCTGGTTTTTTTATACCTTGAAAAACTGACGAATGTGGAGGCGATAAATAATTCACATTGAGTTTATAGGGGATTTCTCCCTATAATGCGTGAAAATTGATCTAGCTCAAGGTGTATATGCAACTCTCACTCGCCGGTTTATGGCAAGTCTCTCCACTGACGGACCTTTCTATCCCACAGGATGACATTACTTTCCCTGCTCCTTTGAGTCAGGTATTGCCAGCTGAACTGACAGAAGAAGCAATTCGTCAGCAAGAGTGGCACCTGATGCATGACATTGAAGTGGACGAATCCATGATGGCATTCCCAGCGGTAGAAATGGTGTTGGGTGGTGTGGATTACCATGCAGAAGTGCGTTTGAACGGAGTAGCATTGTTTGACTGTGACGGTTCTCAAAATGTCTACAAGAAAGACATTCGCCCGTTCATGCAGATGGGGCGCAACCGTTTTGAGATCCTATTCCTTGAGGAAGAAGAAGATCTTCTGTTGGATGAGGATAAACCGGAGTTGTGTTCACTTGCAGATCATGAATACCAAAAGAGTGACGAGCGCTTAGGGGTATGGCAAGAACCGTATCTGCAGTTCATTCGCAATGTACGTTTAGACCGCGTGGCAACCGAGCAGATTTGGCACCACGGTGGTGGTTGCGAGTTTAAAGTAGACTTGTACTATCAAACTTTTGCGCCGGGTCTGGTCTCTGCATCGGTTAAGTTTAATGGTATGACTTACCATATTCCTATTGATGTCCGAGCGGAGCATGCGAGCGCTTTATTCCAGATCGAAGCGCCAAAGTATGCCGATCTTACTGATCCTGATCCAAGTGATCTCTACCAGTTGTCTGTTGAGTTGGATGGGCAGCACCAAAACTTCACTGTTGCCTTGAGCCAGGAGCTTTGTGTTACCCATGTTGTGCTTTAACTCTTAGTAATGCTCTTTATTACAGTGTTTTAAGCATCACTACTTCACATGCATCATGCCCTGTTTGTCCAAGCGGGGTATCGAGATGCTCAAAGCCTAGCTTTTCATACAAGCTTACCGCTTCTCTCAGACATTCAGTTGTCTCTAAATAGCACTGCTGATACCCAAATTGTTTCGCCAATTGTAAGCTCAATGCGACGATGCGTTTGGCTAAACCGTGCCCTCGTGTTTGAGGTAAGAAGTACATCTTTTGTAGTTCACACACATTTGGCTCGCCAGCTAAAGGGGCAAAGCCACCGCCACCAACGATCTCTCCGCGATGTTCAATGACCCAGTAGGCGGCCCCGCATTGATTGTAAACCGAATACATATCATCAAGCGTTGGATCGGCCACACCATAACCTTTGTCTGCGGTTAAGCCGTATTCTGCAGAGACTTTACGAATCACATCTGCGACTTGCGGGTTGTCTGCTTTAATAAGAGGTCGAAGAACGTATTCCTCAGACTGACACACTTTTGTTAGCCCTTTTAGGTAAGTCTCTAGACCAAGTTTGAGTTGCTCTTGCTCGCTGTCATCGAGTTGGGTAAGCAGTTGTTCAAAGAAGTGGTTTTGCTGTTGGTCCAGTTGTGATAACGCCTGCTGGCCTTGATCTGTAATCGCTACGAGTTGACTACGTTTGTCTTTTGGGTTTTCGATGCTCTCGACCAAACCTAATTTAATCAAACCAGTAACGGTTCGGCTCGCGTTGGACTTGTCGACATTAAGCTGCTGTGCCAGCTGATTGATGGTCAATGGCTGCAATTGGATTTCACCCAATGCGTGCGCTTGCACTGGAGTGAGAGCGACATCGCCGCATTGTTTATCAAGTATACCAAGCAATCGGACGGCTTGACGGGAGTAGTGTCGAAGTTGACGAGCGTTCATTATCACTTACCTCTAAAAATAAAGTTGCGCACCGCAATTAAATTAATTGCGGTGCGCAACCTTGTCAATGGTAAATGTCATTTTTCTCGTTAGGAGACGTAGTGAGCCTCCATGTTTAAGCGTGGTGATGTAAACAAAACTGCGGTGCTGGAGCTTTTTCTGATGATTTACGCATCCATACTTTCTCGTGGAAGTAGTAAGCCACCGTGTTCAAACTCGGCTCTAGCATCGCCATTACGCCGCCGACGAATGCATCACCTGTTAGTAAGTAAACCACTGTAAAAGCGACGCTGAAGTGCACGGTCGCAAAGCTTGCGGTTTTTAATTTGGTCATCCACTGACGAGCTTTAAGTGCTGGGACTTTTGCCCATGCCTTTTCATGAAAGTAGAAGGCTACGGTGTTCACTGAAGGCTCAATCATGGCAATTAAACTACCAATTAGAATGTCGCCTGTGAGTACGTAAGCGACACTAAATGCGATAGTAAAATGCAGTGCTGCGAAAGTTAGTGTCTTTTTCATGATAATTACTCAATCGTGTTTGTTTCGATGAGTTTATTATCGATAATAATTCTCATTAATGCTAATGGATGATGAGTATTGTTGCGATAGGGGAAAGCTATTGATGATGGTTTTTGGTGAAAGATATACAAAAAAGGTTGACCATGATGGCCAACCTTTGGGTTCAAAGTGAGAAGTGTTAGTTCTTCTCTTTCACTGAGGCTTAAAGTGCAGCGATCGTTGTCTTCTGCTCTTCTAGCTTAGCTAGTGTCTCTTTGTAGCCTTCAAGCTTCTCACGCTCTTTAGCAACAACAGCTTCAGGTGCTTTCGCTACAAAGCCTTCGTTGCCAAGTTTGCCTTCGATACGCTTGATTTCGCCGTGCGTCTTCTTGATTTCGCCATCTAGACGAGCAAGCTCTGCATCTTTGTCGATCAAACCCGCCATTGGGATCATCAGCTCAGACTTGCCAACCAGTGCCGTTGCACACGCTGGAGTTTGTTCGCCAGCTTCAAGCACGCGTACTGCTTCTAGCTTCGCTAGTGACATCAGTACTTGCTTGCTTGCTTCTAGACGAGAGGCATCTTCTGCATTTGCTGCTTTCAGCATAACGTCAAGCGGCTTACCAGGGTTGATGTCGTATTCAGCACGTAGGTTACGGATGCTGGTAATGAACGCCTTCACCCATTCGATATCATCTAGCGCTTCTTGGTTGAAGTTTGCTTCGTCGAATTGAGGCAGTGCTTGAAGCATGATTGTCTCACCTTCTACACCTTCAACTAGTGGCTTGATGCTTTGCCAGATAGTTTCAGTGATGTAAGGAATCACAGGATGAGCCAGACGTAGAGTCTTCTCAAGTACCGTGATTAGTGTACGGCGAGTACCACGCTGTTGCGCTTCAGTACCTTTCCATAGAACGGGTTTAGTTAGCTCTAGGTACCAGTCACAGAATTGGTTCCAGATGAATTCGTAAAGCGTGTTCGCAGCCATATCTAGACGGAAGTTGTCGATATGGTTGTTGAACGCTTTCGCTGCTAGTTCAAACTGAGACTCGATCCACTTGTCTGCTAGTGAGTATTCAGTCTCACCACCGTTGAAGCCACAATCTTGCTCTTCTGTGTTCATCATTACGTAACGGCTTGCGTTCCATAGTTTGTTACAGAAGTTACGGTAACCCTCAAGACGTTTCATATCCCAGTTGATATCACGACCTGTTGATGCCATTGCTGCAAGAGTGAAACGCAGTGCGTCTGTACCGTATGCTTCGATACCGTTTTCAAACGTCTTACGAGTGTTCTTCTCGATCTTCTTCGCTAGTTGAGGCTGCATCATGTTGCCACAACGCTTCTCTACGAGAGACTCTAGGTCGATACCATCAATCATGTCGATTGGGTCAAGTACGTTACCTTTCGACTTGGACATCTTGTCGCCGTTTTCGTCACGGATTAGACCAGTAACGTAAACCGTCTTAAATGGTACTTGTGGTTTGCCGTTTTCGTCTTTCACGAAGTGCATGGTCATCATGATCATGCGCGCAACCCAGAAGAAGATGATGTCGAAACCAGTTACTAGTACGTCTGAAGGGTGGAATACTTTCAGATCGTCAGTTTGCTCTGGCCAACCTTGAGTACCGAACGTCCATAGTGCAGAAGAGAACCACGTATCCAGTACGTCTTCGTCTTGGTGAAGTTCAATGACAGACTCTAGGTTGTTGTTCTTACGAACTTCTTCTTCAGTGCGACCTACGTAAACATTACCTTGGTTGTCGTACCAAGCTGGGATGCGGTGACCCCACCATAGCTGACGAGAGATACACCAGTCTTGAACGTCACGCATCCAAGAGAAGTACATGTTTTCGTATTGCTTAGGAACGAATTGGATGTCGCCGTTTTCTACTGCTTCAACTGCGGTTTTCGCTAGAGGCGCAGTACGTACGTACCATTGGTCAGTTAGCATTGGTTCGATAACCACGCCACCACGGTCGCCGTAAGGAACTTGTAGATCGTGATCTTTCACTTCTTCAAGTAGGCCTAGCTCGTCGAATTCAGCAACGATAGCTTTACGAGCGGCAAAACGCTCCATACCGTGGTATTTAGCTGGTAGCTCAGTGCTGTAAGCGTCGCTTGCTTCGCCGTTAGTGTTGAATACTTCTGCTGAGTCGCGGATGTTCGCGTCGAAAGTCAGAATGTTGATCATTGGTAGCTGGTGGCGCTTACCTACTTCGTAGTCGTTGAAGTCGTGCGCAGGTGTGATTTTCACACAGCCAGTACCTTTTTCCATATCTGCGTGCTCATCGCCCACGATTGGGATGCGACGATCAACGATAGGAAGGATGATTTCTTTACCGATAAGATCTTTGTAACGTGGATCTTCTGGGTTAACTGCAACACCCGTATCGCCTAGCACGGTCTCTGGACGAGTCGTTGCAACAACGATGTAGTCTTTGCCATCCGCTGTTTTAGCGCCATCTGCTAGTGGGTAGCGGAAGTGCCACATGTGGCCTTTAGTGTCTTTGTTCTCTACTTCTAGATCTGAAATCGCTGTGTGTAGCTTTGGATCCCAGTTAACTAGACGCTTACCGCGGTAGATTAGATCGTCTTCGTACAGACGTACGAACACTTCTTGGACGGCGTTAGATAGACCATCGTCCATCGTGAAGCGTTCACGATCCCAGTCTACAGATGCGCCAAGACGACGAAGCTGCTTAGTGATAGTGCCGCCAGATTCGCCTTTCCATTCCCAGATTTTGTCGATGAAAGCTTCACGACCGTAATCGTGTTTTGTTTTGCCTTCTTCTGCAGCGATCTTACGCTCAACAACCATCTGAGTTGCGATACCAGCGTGGTCAGTACCTACTTGCCAAAGGGTGTTTTTACCCTTCATGCGTTCACAACGGATAAGCGTATCCATGATCGTATCTTGGAACGCGTGGCCCATGTGTAGGCTACCAGTGACGTTCGGTGGCGGGATCATGATGCTGTATGATTCTTTAGTAGTGTCACCGTGTGGCTTAAAGTAGCCTTTCTCTTCCCAAGTCTGATACAGAGCTTGTTCGATTGAAGTTGGGTTGTATGTCTTTTCCATAGCGCTCTTTTAATGGATACGTTGATGGTTGAATCTTAGTCAATCTTTATAAGTGAGGGATCTTAACAAGATCGCCTTAACTATAAGGATTGACCGTTAAGGATATTGAATTTCGATCGTTTGCAGCTGGTAACCTGCTTGACGGTAAATTTTATATCTTTCTCTTGCGAGTTGTTTAGCTTTTTCTTCGCAGGGCACGAAGTCTACCACTTGAGCAAACTTGTTCGCAAAGGTTGTCTCATTTTCCGCCAAATTAATTACCAGCTGACGGTTCCAATTAGGTTTTACACCTTCATGGCCGATTTCAATATTGGTGGCGTATTTCGGTCCCTCGCCTACGAGGTTATGTGCCATGAACTTGTCTGCATCAACTTGCCAAAAGGCTTCAGCGAGCTGCTCGGCGTGTGGCTTGTCTTGACAGTTTAAATACACTTTAGCGCCTTGGCGAGCAAAGTGCTGAGCCAAAAACACGATGTATTCTTCAAAGCCAGCCACCGTTGCTTGCGGGCTCTGTTCATTAATGATGTAGAAGGTTGCAGTTTGCATCATTCTCTCACTTGCCTTGGGTCTCTTCCTAAGACCATCTTAAGTCCCACTTTCATTTTAGAAAATTAGGATAATAAAAAAGGGCCTTGCGGCCCTTTTAGATTCTGTTCAGAAATTACTCTTCTGTCTCTTGGCCGCTGCGGTTCAAAAGGAATTGGACAAGCATTGAGACAGGACGGCCCGTTGAGCCTTTCGCTGCGCCTGATTTCCACGCGGTACCTGCGATATCGACGTGTGCCCAGTTGTACTTCTTCGCGAACTTAGATAAGAAGCAACCCGCAGTAATTGTGCCACCAGGGCGACCACCAATGTTTGCCATATCCGCAAACGGGCTCTTCAACTGTTCGTGGTACTCGTCTGCCATTGGTAGACGCCATGCGCGGTCACTCGCTTGCTCAGAAGCATTTACTAGCTCATGAGAAAGAGGGTTGTGGTTAGAGATAACGCCACTGATGTGGTGACCTAGTGCGATAACACAAGCACCAGTTAGCGTTGCAACGTCAACCACGCAGTCTGGTTCGAAACGCTCTACGTAAGTCAGTGCGTCACAAAGAACAAGACGGCCTTCAGCATCCGTGTTCAGAACTTCTACAGTTTGACCAGACATGGTCGTTAGGATGTCACCTGGACGGTAAGCGTTGCTGCCAGGCATGTTTTCACAGCCCGCTAGAACACCAATAACGTTGATTGGTAGGTTTAGCTTCGCCAGCGCTTTCATTGTACCGAATACCGATGCCGCACCACACATGTCGTACTTCATCTCATCCATACCTTCACCCGGCTTTAGAGAGATACCGCCTGAGTCGAAGGTTAGACCTTTACCTACGAGCACAATCGGTTTTGCATCTGAGTCAGGGTTACCTTTGTACTCGATGATAGACATCATAGATTCGTTTTTAGAACCACGGCCTACTGCTAGGTAAGAGGTCATACCCAGCTTTTCCATCTCTTGCTCACCAATAATTTTGGTGGTTACGGTTTCGTAGTCGTCCGCTAGACGACGAGCTTGAGAAGCAAGGTAAGCTGGATTAGCTACGTTTGGCGGCATGTTGCCAAGGTCTTTTGAGGCTTTGACACCTGATGCGATAGCAAGACCATGAGTGATTGCTTTTTCACCCAAGTTCAATTCACGACGCGTTGGTACGTTGAAAACAAGCTTGCGCAGTGGGCGGCGAGTCTCAGGTTTCACGCTCTTGAATTGATTAAATGTGTATAGACCATCTTTAGTCGCTTCTACAGCCTGGCGCACTTTCCAGTATGTATCACGACCCTTAACATGCAGTTCAGTTAGGAAACATACCGCTTCCATTGAGCCTGTCTCGTTAAGTGTGCTGATCGTCTTTTGAATGATTTCCTTGTACTGGCGCTCGCCAAGTTCACGCTCTTTGCCGCAACCGACAAGTAAAACGCGCTCTGACAAAACACCTGGTACTTGATGCAGTAGCAGCATCTGACCAGGTTTACCCTCTAGATCACCACGGCGAAGTAGTGAACTGATGTAACCGTCACTGATTTTATCAAGTTGTTCGGCTACTGGAGAAAGGCGACGTGGTTCAAACACACCAACAACGATACATGCGCTACGTTGTTTCTCTGGACTGCCACTTTTTACACTGAACTCCATGCGTACTCCTACATCCTGAAGACAAATTGCTCTAAATGTTAGATAATGATCGCTTACTTGTTGAATTTTAGCTCCAGGCTTACATGCAGAGCTGATTAAGCGACTAACATCTAGTTTATAATTTTTAAAAAAATAAATGGTTCAACGGGAAACTATAGTGATTCGACCAAAAAAACAAGTTTTGTATAGGTAATTTCAGCGTGATTATTGTTAGATATTTGATCCGCGAAACACTCAAGAGCCAATTTGCGATTTTTTTCGTACTTTTTTTGGTGTTTGTAAGCCAGAAATTCATAAGTGTTCTTGCTGATGCTTCTGATGGGGATATTCCTGCTGGATTGATTTTCTCGATTGTTGGTTTGAACATGCCAGCAATGGGTCTGTTAATGCTGCCTTTAAGTCTGTATATCGGCATATTGATCACATTTGGTCGTCTGTATGCAGAGAGCGAAATTGTCGTAATGAACGCGACAGGTATTGGTAATAAATTCTTGGTTCAAGCGGCCTTATACCTAGCGTTGATTACTTCAGCGGTGGCGGCTTTCAATGCGTTGTGGCTATCGCCGTGGTCTCAAGACCGCGTTGAGCAGCTTTATGAGCAGGTAGCGTCAGAAAACAGCGTTGACCTACTTAAAAAAGGTCAGTTCCAAGGTACACCAGACGGTTCATCGGTTGTGTTCATCGATGACATTAAAGACAATACCTTGAGCAACGTTTTTGTTGCGCAGATGCGCCCTCGAGATTCAGTGTTACCGAGTGTGATGTTCTCATCTTCTGGTGAAGTAAAAGAGCTTTCGGACGGTCGTCAGATCATCACTATGAAAGAAGGTACTCGTTATGAAGGTGTGCCTACTCGCGTTGAATATATGATCACGAAATTCGATGAATACGAAGGTGTTATCGGCCAACGTGAGGTCAAAAAGAAAGGGCGAGACTGGGAAGCATACCCAACGGTTGACTTGATAGGTCACCCAGATCCAGAGGCGCAAGCGGAGCTACAATGGCGAATTTCGTTATTTGTGTGTATTCCACTCTTAACGATGCTCGTTATTCCTTTGTCTGCGGTGAATCCGCGTCAGGGACGGTTTGCCAAAATGGGGCCTGCGATTCTGATCTACCTAGCGTATTTCTTGGCGATCAGTGCAACCAAATCTGCATTAGAAGATGGTGATATCCCGGCTGCTATTGGTATGTGGCCAATCAATGCGATGTTGCTGATTGTTGCTATCATGGCGAATATGATGGACAGCGTTGCTGCTAGACGAATAAAAGACAAATTCCGCAAGAAGAGGCTCGCGTAAGCTGTGTTCAAAATCTTAGACCTTTACATCGGTAGAACCATCATCTCTACCACTGCCTTGGTTTTAGCGACGTTTGTTGGCTTATCGGGCATCATCAAATATGTAGAACAGCTACGTAAAGTAGGGCGAGGTGTGTACGACCTCACTCATGCGTTGTACTTTGTGTTACTCAGTGTGCCGCGTGATATCGAAATGTTCTTTCCAATGGCGGCATTACTCGGTGCTCTGATCGGCTTAGGTATGTTGGCTTCAAGCTCTGAGCTGGTGGTGATGCAAGCTGCTGGTTTCTCTAAGCTGGATATCGGGTTATCGGTACTAAAAACGGCCGTCCCGCTCATGATTGTCGTTATGGCGTTAGGTCAATGGGGCGCTCCTGAGGCCCAGAAGATGGCCCGTGACTTACGTGCGTTTGCGATATCAGGTGGTAGCATTGTGTCTGTGCGCTCAGGTGTGTGGGCTCGTGATGCAAACGACTTTATCTTTATCGGTAAAGTCGAAGACGACAAGCTTTATGCTTTAAATATGTGGCGTTTTGATGATGATAAGAATCTACAAAAAGTTATTTTTGCCGAAGAAGTCGACTACCAACAAGATAACAACTGGCTGATGCGCTACGTACAAATTACGGACATGGAAAATGAAAACGTAATTTCAAAGCAAGACATCGAACAGATGGAGTGGCACACCTCTTTGGCACCAGATAAGCTAGCTGTGGTGACCGTGAAGCCAGAAGAACTGTCACTGAGCGGTTTGTATGATTATGTGACTTACCTGAAAGCATCGGAACAAGATGCATCTCGCTATGAGTTGGCGTTTTGGCGTAAGTTGACTCAGCCGCTTTCAATTGCTGTGATGATGTTAATGGCGCTATCTTTTGTTTTCGGTCCACTCAGAAGCGTGACCATGGGGGCAAGGGTATTGTCGGGCGTGGTTGCCGGGTTTACTTTTTACATATCCAGTGAGTTCTTTGGTCCATTAAGCTTGGTGTATGGCATATCCCCAGTGTTTGGTGCTTTGGCCCCGAGTTTGGTGTTCTTAGCTATTGCGATTGCACTACTACGAAGAAAGCTATAACTGAAGCATCATCGAATAAACCAAGTTTTACCGAACCAAATGTAAAGGAAGGCATTACGCCTTCCTTTTTTGTGTTCCTAGACAAGTTAGTTTGCCTTAGGTAATACAACAACCTCTGTTTTGGCCCAAATGTCGTGGAAACCACGTTTCTTCGGATCAATCGGTACAGTCAAATTTGCCAAGCCAAAGCCAGATGTCGAAATACGAATCAGAGCTTGAGTTACCGTAATTGGTGCTCCGTCTTTGGCATTGCGAACTCGAAGCTTCCAAGCGCGCATCCCAAGAGTTTGTCCTGCTCGCGTCCAGAAGAACACAAAGAAATATATCCACACACCCGCAAGATAAAGTGTAAATAGAGGGCTCAATACAGGGTGCTTTCCGAGCATATCTGCGGCATCAGCGTACTCGCCATAGCTCAACAATCCTGCTGCATTTAGTGCAAACACAACGGCCATAACAATACCTGCGGCCATCATTTCAATTGCGATAATAATCAATGTGTCGTAAATCAACGCTGCAAGTCGACGAAAGAGACCAGCAGGTGGAAGAGTTGTAGACGTTGTCATTATTCCATCACTTACCTTAAAAATTGTGCGTCAGAATATAGATTCCCTCACCAAGAGAAAAGAGACCTAACGCACAGAGTCTTTAATTGTGTATAAACTAAGTGACTTTTCTGCCCTACGTTATCAGCACATGTCATGATACACGAGGCCGTGCAGCAATATGTTTCAACTGAATTCGATTCTCTTAACCATTGGCTCTTTGGTCTGTGACCAGATTAGATAGCTGAGAGAGTTGGTGTTTCTCATCTTCGGTATAATGTTGGCTTAACGAAAGCTCTAAAGCTTTTTCTGACAGCTTGATTGCTGGTGACAAAAATAACTTAGGGTGCATACTAGAGAGAGCTAGCAAGGCCTTTTGTAGGCGAATCTGTATTTGGAGTTGCGCTGCACCATCGTGTGCTATCGGCAAAAAGACATCATCGAACAAATCCTGGCAGCTCAATGCGGGCACAAATAGTCTAGGATATCGAGTTTTGGTAGGAGGCTCACTGAGTAGGTCTCCCCATAATGAAAGTGCTCGTACAGAACGCCCAAGAACGTCAATCGCGGTGCCATTATCATTTACAGCCGGAGATAGTGCTCGTGAGGCGATTTCCGCCATAACGACTAAACCAAAGCGAGGGTCCTGATCATATGAACGCTCCGTTCGAATCGTGAAGGCTGCCGTTACTTCGCTTTCGTCTGGCAACTCTCCACAAACCCAAGCCAATGGTTGACCTACGTACACAAAACTTCCCGGTTGTCGCTCAAGGTAGATGGTGCATTGGTTTGCTTCAGCAATACTATCGAGGTGATGCATATCAACATGCTGTAAGTAGCCAATTTCTTGGCTCAAAATAGGTTTACTTCCTCTGGGCTTATGCTCTGGGTGGCTCCATGGGTGAGCACCTAGCCAGCGCTCTTTACCCCGTTTTCTTATCGCATCTAACAAGGCTTGCTCTACGTATGAAGTGGTTTCACTGACCCTTCCTAGTACGGAAAGGTGCTGAATCCAACGTAGCAGAGTGAGTATGATCATCACGATTACGGCGATAGTCACGATGAATAGATAAATTTGTGCTTGTTGATGATAGGCCCCAATACCTAGCGCGATAATTCCTACCAAACTAAATAGAAAAGAGCCAAGAAAGGTTGCTAAGGCATTTTGTGTTGTGCTGTCTTCCATCAACAGTTTTGTCGCTCGCGGCGTTACCCCTGCACTAGCGGCACTGTACGCTGAGACCATAATATTGAGAGAGAATGTAGTCACTGCAAGCATGGAGGTTGCGAGGATATTTAATATGTTGTTCAACAAATCCTTGCTGACGTTGATGGCAGGGGGCAGAGTAATGAACTGGTTTAAAACAATCGACATTAAGGCGGTAGCAACAGCTAGTAATGCGTAGAGTGACGTCCGGACCCACAGTTTTCGTGTCATCTGTTTCAGTAGCCACTGCCATTTTGACCCAGTCATTCTTTGCTCCTATTCAGTTCTCACTAGAAAGTCGATAGAAAATTCAGAAAGTTATTCTTGCTTAAGCATAGGTTAAATGCCCGTCGTTCTGCTTGATATTTCATGCATCACGAAAGTAAGAAAGCTGCTTGCTTCAAAGAATGGTGCTCTTGAGGTGTGAATTACCACGATTCTGTTACCTTAATTGATAGATGAATTAAAAGTATGTGATTGAAAAGAGGTAGCGCATGATTGTAATTACAGGTGCAAGTAGCGGCTTAGGGGCGGAACTAGCAAAGCGTTATGATGCGGAAGGCAAAGAGACGTATGTAATAGGAAGAAATACAGAAAAACTATCCGCACTAGCAAAACAACTCTCTCATAACGTTGGTTATCAAGCTTGCAACCTCTCATTGCACCAAAATGTGAAACAGCTCTTTGATGGGGTGAAACAGTCCCCTGAAATGGTCATTCATAGTGCGGGAAGTGGTTATTTTGGCTTACTGGAAGAGCAGGAGCCGGAAGAGATTCAAAAGTTGATTGATAACAACCTGAATTCTGCGATTCATGTGCTAAGAGAGTTAGTAAAGCGTTACAAAGATCATCCAATAAAAGTGGTCATGATCATGTCCACAGCCGCGCAACAACCTAAAGCGCAAGAGTCTACGTATTGTGCAGTGAAATGGGCCGTCAAAGGATTAATTGAGTCGGTTCGTTTGGAGCTAAAAGGAAAACCTATGAAAATCATCGCGGTTTATCCTGGTGGAATGGATACGGAATTCTGGAAAACAAGCGGCAATACGATGGACACGAGTCACTTCATGCAAGCAGAAGATGCCGCAGAGATGCTCCATAATGCGTTGTCGAGCATTGGGAATGGTTATGTTTCTGATATTACAGTGAATAGAACTTAAAAAGAGTTTCGTATACTCATTTTCATCTGGAAGAGTAGTAGAAAATGGAGCGTACGTTTCTTATGAGTACAGCTTTGTCACACTTTGTGGCGAAATTATCAGCAAACGATAGTTATTTAAGGTATTTCTGCTTGCGCAGGTCAAAAGCTTACGTATAATGCCAACCATCAAAGGGCAATAGCCCAAAGATGCCGGTGTGGTGAAATTGGTATACACGACGGATTCAAAATCCGTTGCCTTCGGGCGTGGCGGTTCAAGTCCGCCCACCGGTACCATATTAGAAAGGTCGCTTTTATAGCGGCCTTTCGTCGTTTTAGGTGTTCGTAAATATCAAAAGAAAGTTAGCGTTGCCTTCGCGGTGGCGTCAGGAGTGCCTGCCAGTCAAGTCACTCGCAGGTACCATATTTTAAGACAGAGCCTCGATGAAAGTCGGGGCTTTGTTGTATCTGGATTTTCAAAACAAAAAAGCGCGAGGGGTATGCCTCGCGCAAACTACTACATGGTGATAGTAAGAACAGCCTATAGAGCTGTGAACAAGGTATTTTGAGTGTTCGGAGTCCAGTCTGCTTGGGACACGTGCGGTACATCAACTAGATAACGCAAACCTTGATAAGTGACCACATCACCTTGTTTATAGGAAACATTCTGAGTCCAGTTAGTGGCTGGGTCCGCATTTGTCCAGAGGCTAGAGGTTGGAGACGGTACCCAATCTTGTTGTGCAGTATGGTTTGTTACAGCCTGGTATACAGTACCTAGGTGTAAGACGTAATCGCCAGCGTCGTAGTTATGACCAACTTGCCAGTTCGGTGTGTAGTTATCCATTGTGTCGAAGTCATAACCCGCTTGTTTTGCTAACTGTATAAACTTAGCGAGCTTAGGTAGGTTTTGCGTTGCACCCATGCCACGCTTACCATCTTCAAATAGGAACTCGTGAGTTAATACGATAACTTTATCGGCGTGTAAAGGTGTACCACATGGGAACT
Organism: Vibrio sp. YT-15; assembly: GCF_033337445.1. Taxonomy (NCBI): domain Bacteria; kingdom Pseudomonadati; phylum Pseudomonadota; class Gammaproteobacteria; order Vibrionales; family Vibrionaceae; genus Vibrio; species Vibrio sp. YT-15. Next base: position 8,230 of record NZ_JAWOQR010000016.1, on the reverse strand, counting down.
CTTGAGCTTTGGAGTTGATCGGGTTAATCGTTGTTGGTGCACAAGTGTTTAACGCGGAATCCACATATCCAATAAATGCTTCTGCTTCTGTAAGGCTGTTTGCTGGCATTTCAATGCCCCAATTTTCAGGTGCCCAGTCCACATCCCAACCGTGAGTTTGATAGCCGTTATTCGCTAGGATATTTTGAACCTCGATAGCTGCTTTTACACTGTTGGATGGGTTGGATGTATCGCATACATATCCTGGTTCCCAAGGTTTCAGGTCATCAGACGTGGCGCATAACCCATCTGCTTTGAAGTCTTTCGTCACGCGCCAACCGTTGGTGTAGGGCAGTCTAGCAAACTCTGTTGCCTTGTAGTTCGGGTAGCTTGTAATGTTCGGCAAATACTTTGCTAACACAGATAAGTTTTCCGTAAACATTGAGGCATCGTAAACAGGGTCTTGATACGAGTTAAGCTGGTGGTCCCCGGTCGCATTACACTCCGCAGCACTGTTCGGTCCAAACTCATCAACGCAATTATGAACCATATGATCGTAACTATGGTTCGCGACAATATGACCAGTGTCTAATGCGAGCTTTAAGGCTTCTAGCGAACGGTCTTCATTCTCATCACCAATTCCATCTAAATGCCAAGCATTAAAGTAAAACGTCGCTTTGATATCTTCCTGGTTAAGTACTTGAATAACGTCAATAGATGCATTGATTGGTCCATCATCAAACGTTAGATAAATGGTGCCTTTAGAGTCGGTTTGAGCAAATGAGTGCTGTGATAGTGCGGCACTTACAAGCGCTGCAATAGCCAATTTATTAAATTTCATTCTCTATTCCTTTTAAGAAATTAATAACGACGTTGTCAGTAGTAAAATATTGATAACTTGAAACTTAATGTGATGTCTTAAATTATTTTATGACTTTTATCCTAGATCTAAATAATTACAAAAAAATAGGTGGTATTTTCTAAATTGGGATTGTGTTCACGAATAATGCAACCGGTTGCGCTTTTTTGTCTTGGTTATTTTTGCTACAGTTTTTACAGGTTGAAATTTACACAACGGGAGTAAGGCTATGAAAAAGATCCTTTTATGCTGTAGCGCAGGGATGTCAACCAGTATGCTTGTTAAGAAAATGGAGCAAGCTGCTGAAAATAAAGGAATTGAGTGCAAAATTGATGCAATGTCAGTGAATGCGTTTGAAGATGTAATTAAAGAGTACGATGTTTGTCTTCTCGGGCCTCAAGTACGTTTTCAGCTAGAAGAGCTAAGAAAAACGGCGCAAGAGCATGGTAAAAACATTGATGCTATTTCTCCTCAGCATTATGGAATGATGAAGGGAGAAGAAGTACTAGAGCAAGCATTAGAATTAATTAACTAAACTATAGTTTTAAATTAAAAAGATAACTGTACGTCAAATATAAATATTTGATGTGGGATTCTTTTGCCTAAAATAAGGATGGATTCTATGAAGCTTTATGACGCAATTATAGGCGCAGTCGAAAAGCATATAGCCCCTATAGCAGCTAAAGTGGGGAATCAGCCCCATGTTCGCGCAATGAGAGACGGTTTTATTGTCGCAATGCCGTTTATTATTGTCGGTAGTTTCATTTTGATTTTTGCATTCCCCCCATTTGCCGAAGATACAACCTTTACTTTTGGTCGAATTTGGCTCGATTTCGCCACTACACATTTTGATACCATAATGATGCCCTACAACATGTCGATGGGGATCATGACCATTTTTGTTTCGCTGGGCGTTGCTTATAGTTTAGCGAAGGCTTACAAGATGGATGGGATCACGAGTGCTGTATTGTCACTAATGTCTTTTTTACTCATTGCGGCCCCAGCTAAAGATGGCGCGTTGTCTATGTCTCACATGGGCGGAACCGGGATCTTCACCGCAGTGATGTGTGCATTTTTCTCGGTGGAGCTCTACCGTTTTATGAAAAAGCACAATATTACGATTCGCATGCCAGAGCAGGTGCCACCGGCGATTGCGCGATCATTTGAAGTATTGCTACCAGTCTTAGCGATATTCATTACCTTATATCCACTTAGCCTTTTCGTACAAACCCAGTACGACATGCTGATTCCAGATGCTGTTATGGCTATCTTTAAACCGCTAATTAGTGCGTCTAACTCATTGCCTGCCATTATTGGCGCTTTATTGCTTTGCCAGCTGCTTTGGTTTGCGGGTATTCATGGTGCTGCAATTGTTGTTGGACTGCTTTCTCCAATCTTTTTGACCAACATTGGTGCCAACATTGAAGCCTTTGTTGCAGGTGAACCGATTCCAAACGTATTTACTCAACCGTTCTGGGATTTTTACATCTTTATTGGCGGCTCTGGTGCAACACTTGCTCTTGTTATGCTGATGTCGTTTAGCCGTTCTGTTCACCTTAAGAGCATTGGTCGAATGAGTGCGGTGCCTGGCTTTTTCCAAATCAACGAACCAGTGATCTTCGGTAGCCCAGTTGTGATGAACCCGACCTTGTTTATCCCGTTCGTCTTCGCTCCAGTCATCAACGCTACGATTGCGTATTTTGCTGTGCATGTCGGCTTTGTGGGTATGGGTGTCGCTACAACACCTTGGACAACACCGGCACTGATAGGTGCTTCGTGGGGTAGCGGTTGGACCTTTGCGCCAGTATTGCTCGTCATTGGTTTATTGATTCTTGATCTAATCATCTACTTCCCATTCTTCAAAATGTTTGAGAAGCAAATGTTGGAGCAAGAACTACCAACGACGAAGGAAACTAAAGGTGACACGCAGCCGTCAGGCGAAGGCGTTACTGCTTAACTGTGCTTAATGGGCCGCAATTACCGCGGCCCGATTTTCGGAGAGAAAATGATGGAACAAGAATTGGTTGTGATGGAGATCATTTGCAATGCTGGTGAAGCCAGAAGTTTAAGCTACGAGGCATTGCGTTTATCTCGAGAACAAGATTTTGAAGCGGCTGACGAGAAGCTCTCTCAAGCAAGAGAGTGCATTAATAAAGCCCACTTAATACAGACTCAGCTTATTGAAGAAGATCAGGGAGAAGGGAAAGTCCCGATGACGTTAGTGATGGTGCATGCTCAAGATCACCTGATGACTACGATTTTGGCTCAAGAGATGGCTGTAGAAATCGTCGCACTGAACAAAAAAATCTCGAACAAGTAAAGGGGGATGAAAATGTCTAGAGAGGCGATCAAACTTGCCATTATTGGCGGTGGTAGTAGCTATACCCCGGAATTGGTTGAAGGGGTTATTAAGCGCTTAGAATATTTACCCGTTAAGAAAATCCATTTTGTGGACATTGAGTCAGGAGCTGAGAAGCTTGAGATCATCAAAGGATTGGCTCAGCGAATGGTCGATAAAGCCGGAGCAAAAATTGAGATAAAAGCCGGTTTCGATCGCCGTGCTGCGATAAAAGATGCGGATTTTGTGATGACGCAGTTTCGTGTTGGTGGCCTTGCTGCACGCGCTAACGATGAGCGAATCCCAATCAAGTACGACGTCATTGGCCAAGAAACAACGGGCCCTGGTGGTTTTGCTAAAGCACTGCGAACCATTCCGGTCATTCTTGATATCTGTAAAGACATTGAAGAGTTGGCTCCAAACGCATGGATGCTCAATTTCACCAACCCAGCGGGTTTAGTTTCCGAAGCGGTCAGTAAGTACACCAAAGTAAAAAGTATTGGTTTATGCAATGTGCCCGTTTCAATGGAAATGATGATTGCAGAAATGATGGAGTGCGAGCCAAAAGAGCTACAACTTGAGTTTGCTGGGTTAAACCATCTCGTGTGGGTACACAAAGCATGGCTCAATGGGGAAGATATTACTCAAACGGTATTAGAGAAAGTTGGTGATGGTGCCAACTTCAGTATGAAGAATATCTGGGAAGAGCCGTGGGATCCGGCATTTCTAAAAGCACTGGGGGCGATACCATGTCCTTATCATCGTTACTTCTACCAAACTGATGCCATGCTTGCTGAAGAGAAACAAAGTGCCGATGAAAAAGGCACTCGTGCTGAGCAGGTAATGGAAACAGAAAATGCGCTATTTAAGCTCTATCAAGATCCTACCCTCGATCATAAGCCGAAAGAGTTAGAGGAGCGGGGTGGTGCTTATTATTCTGATGCATCACTGAACCTAGTTGATTCAATTTATAACAATCGTAATAGTATTCATGTTGTTAACGTTTTAAATAATGGAGCGATCAACGGCCTACCTGACGATGCTGTGATTGAATGTAGTGCCGTGATTGGTAGCTGGGGGGCGAAACCTCTTGCGGTTGGCGAGTTGTCAAAAAATATCAAAGGATTACTCCATCAAGTTAAAGCGTATGAGCAGCTAACAATAGAAGCTGCTGTCGAAGGTAATTATGACAAGGCGCTTATGGCATTAACCAATAACCCATTGGTGCCTGACATTGGCCGCGCCAAGTCAATCCTGGATGATATCCTAGCGGTGAACGCTCCGTATTTACCTCAATTTAAACTAACGACGTTGTAAGACTAAGGAAGGGCGCCGATGAAAGTCATTTTTAATGCTGATGATTTTGGTTTAACGAGAGGTGTAAATAGCGGCATCGTTAAAGCTCATCAGCAAGGTGTGGTTCATTCAACCACCATGATGGTGGGTATGGATGCTGAGCAACATGCCTTAGAACTAGCTCGCCATAATCCAGACTTGAAAATTGGCGTTCATCTTAGGTTTACAGCAGGTGTGCCTATAACGAAGCATCCTAACTTGACCAACGGCCGAGCGCACTTTATCAACTATGACGAACTTTGGAGTAAGCAGGACTTCGAAACTCAGGTCATTTATGATGAAGCAAAAGCTCAGGTGGAACATTTTTTATCGCTTGGGTTAGAGCTAAGCCACTTAGATAGCCATCATCACGCGCATACTCACCCTCAAATTTTGCCCGTTATTAAAGAAGTAGCGAATGAATACCGAGTGCCACTGCGGGGCACTGGCTTGTGTCAAGAATCGATGACAATCAGGTATATCTTTACTGATGAGTTTTATGATCAAAAAGTGAGCTTGAATGGCTTAATGGCACATCTATTGAGCTTAAAAGCTGACTATGACTTGGTTGAGGTGATGTGCCACCCGGCAGAGGCCGATCAGGCGCTTATCTTAAAGAGTGGTTATGCGCTTCAGCGAGAGCTAGAGTTACAAGTTCTTACCTCTCCCATTTTAAAAGAACAGTTAGCTCATCATGGTATAACTGTCACGGATTACTCTGAGCTTGTTTCTACCAATCAAATGGTCAGTGTATGATTAAAGGCTGCCAGCTTCGCCCCCTATAGCACCTTACGAATTGCTGGCAGCCGTTCTATACAAACGAATATTTAATAACAATTGCAGTTGGACCCAATAGCATTATGGCAAGGATTAAAGATGTAGCCGAACTCGCCGGTGTAAATCGCTCTACCGTTTCTCGAATTATTAATGGAGAGGGGAAATTTCGCGAGGAAACTCGAAAAAAAGTAGAGCAAGCTATGGCGCAATTGAATTATCGTCCCAGTGCAATTGCTCGTTCACTCGCAACCTCATCCAGTAATATGGTTGGGTTATTGGTGACTTACTATACGGGGGGCTTCTTTGGCGAGATGATGGAGCAGGTTCAGACCGAGCTGGATATTCATAAGAAGTTTTTGATTACAGCTCAAGGCCATCATTCTGCACAAGGTGAAAAAGAGGCAATTCAGCGTTTTAATGATTTACGTTGTGACGGCTATGTACTTCATAGTCGTTATTTGTCAGATGATGACTTACGTGAATTAGCTAAACAGCCAACACCTTTCGTTCTCCTGGATCGCTACGTGGAAGGAATAGAAGAGCGTTGTGTTACCTTTAACCATCATCATGCAAGCCGTATTGCCGTTGAGCACCTTTTAGCTGGTGCTCATCGAAAGATTGCTTGTATTGCCGGTCCATCCCAACGTCATAACAGTGTATTGAGAAAGCTTGGGTATATTGATGCAATGAAGGATGCTGGTATAGATATTGATGAAAGCTGGTGTGAAGAAGGGAATTATGGTCGGCAAAGTGGTTATGATGCAATGGCTGCAATTTTACAACGACACCCTGATGTGACGGCTGTCTTTTCGTGCAGTGAAGAAATGACGGTTGGCGCAATGCAGTACTTACACGAGCACAGTATTTCTGTACCAGAGCAAATCTCATTAACTAGCTTTGACAGTGTTGATCTTTGTGAAAGTCTTTACCCTACAGTATCAGCAGTGCACTTTCCTATCAGTGACATGGCCCGTGTAGCGGTACAAACGTTAATGGGACTAGTCAAAGATCAAGAAGTAATAGACAAGCCAGTGTTCGAGGCCAAGCTTAAAATACGCAAAGCAGATCGCTCCTTAAAGTAGCTTACTTCTATCTAATTAAGTGAGTCGCTTAGAAATAACGGTTTGATGTTTTGATAGTTACTGATGAATTTATTCACAAAATTTACTAGTATTCTAACTCTCTTAAGAAATATAAATCAGTAGTGAATAAGTGGCAGCCATTAAACTAACGGTCGATCGTATTCAACCCGGACTACATATCCGTCTTCCGCTAAAGTGGAACGATCACCCCTTTCTACTCAATAGCTTTAAGATTAAAGACCAAGAGCAAGTCGAGATGATCCGCCACCTCGGCGTAAAGTTCGTTTACTTTAATCCAGAGCAAAGCGATGCCGTTCCACTCCCTGTTGATCAAAGACAAGCTGACAGAGTAACAAATGAAGCGTCGTTAGATCATGAAACTCAAAAAATGTGGCAAGAAAAACAGAACCGCATAGAAAAGTTAAGTGCATACCGTCGACGCGTGATTCAGTGTGAAAAAGAGTTTGAGCGCTCTCTGGCACGTATGCGTTCAGTCATGACTAAAATCCGTAACCGTCCGACAGCAGCAGTTGATGAAGCAAAGCTTCTTATTGAAGATATCGTCGAGAAGTTAATGTGCGATGATAATGTTACGTTACATCTGATGAACGGAAAAAATGAGTTTGAAGATATTTATTTCCACTCATTGAACGTGGCTGTTATCTCGATGATGATTGGCCGTGCTAAAGGGTACTCAGCAGCACAGTTGAAAGAGCTTTCCTTCTCCGCACTATTCCATGATATCGGGAAAATAAAAATCCCGACTGCAATATTAAGAAAGCAACTACCTCTAACAGAGCCAGAAACCAACTACTTAAAGTTGCACACTAAATATGGCGTCGATCTTGCGAGTCAAATCGAGGCTTTTCCCGAAGTCGCGAGAATTGTGATCGCGCAGCACCATGAGCTAAGAGATGGGTCTGGTTATCCTAAAGGCCTGAAAGGAGATGAGATCAACGAGTTTGCTCAAATTATTGCTGTAGCCAATGCGTTTGATAACTTGTGTCATACCCAGATAGTCTCAGACCAAAAGATTCCTTATACCGCACTCTCTCATTTATATAAGAACTGTAAACACCTATATAAAGAAGAGAACCTGAACATCCTAATTAAGTTTATGGGCGTGTTTCCTCCGGGTACCGTAGTTCAGCTTTCTAATAATATGGTCGGCCTGGTTATCTCAGTGAATGCATCGCATTTGTTATTCCCGAATGTCTTGGTTTACGATCCATCAGTACCAAGGACGCAAGCGCCAATCATTGATCTTGCGTCAAAAGATATAAAGATAGTTAACGCGATTCATCCGTCAAAATTACCGGATAAAGTAAAAGAGTATCTAAATCCGCGTTCGCGTATTTCTTATTTCTTTGATAGCGATGAGTAGTTATCCACAGCTTTTTGTGGGTAAATTGTATAAATCCTGAGTGTTATTTCTGGGTAATTTTGGGGTTGGATGGAAAGTATCCATTTGGCATGTTTTTTTAGAAAAAATGCATTTTTAGTATTGCCAAAGAAAATCTTCTCCCTATAATGCGCATCCATCGACACGGCAGACGTCACAAGGCTTCAGCAGGGTCGAAGAGGTAAAAAGCTTCTACAAAAAATTAGTTTAAAAAAGTGTTTGACACTAACAACTAAATCGCTAGAATGCACCTCCGCTTTGAGAGAAAAACTTCTCGCAAAGCAAGCTCTTTAACAATATAGACCTATCAATCTGTGTGGGCACTCGTTGATGATAATCCAATTAGAAACTTCGGTTTCAAATTAGGGTTCAATGATACGTAGTGACCATTGAATCGAAAGATTCAGCACAGTCAATTCAAACATTACTTTATGTAATGTTCAGTATTCATTGAGCCG
>NZ_JAWOQR010000169.1:0-1049 GCF_033337445.1 Vibrio sp. YT-15 | reverse complement strand
TGCGATAGATTTCATATTCATGATTTACATCCCAGTATGGTTTGCTTTGATGAACGGTATAGTAAATCGCGAAGAGAAATTCACATCAGGCGAAAACAAAGCCTCTGTCATTACGGAGTAAAAAAACGGTGTTTTATCAAGAGAGCGTCAGAACAATCTCAGCGAGAGGTTAATTGAGGCCAATTCACATCACTGAGGTTTATTGTTTTGCGCTATTCACTGTGGGAGGTGATGGTTTGCACTTGGGCAAAACCATCACTAAAGACATTTGAGTTACGCCAAACTCAAAAACAGCTCGTCGTCAGTGAGGTACTTGTGACGATGGCTCAAATTGCGAACATGCATGAACATAAAATCCGGAAAACCAGGGGCGATGATGTTGTTTGGTTCCCAGCACACGCCGCCGACAAATACGTAGCGGCCTTGCTTCTCTTCATCATGCAGTTGATTGTTAACAACTGAAGATAACTCAGCGCGGCACCCTTCTACCACACAGACGATTTGGCCTTTAAACAAGCCAATGACACGTCGCACGAGGTTCGCTTTTATACCGCATTTCCAGGCTTGGCGTGTTGCCATCTCATAGCCGTGTTTTCTTATCGCTTTCTTTTGCAAATGTACAACTAAATTCATTTTTGACTCCTGATTCAAGCTATTACGTGAAGCCCAAAGTCATGAAAAAGCAGATAAACGCATAGATAAACTATGTGATCAGGCTAAGTGAGTGCTCTGCGAAAGAACACTTTCCACAATGCCGCAACGTTGGGAGTATCTATCAATCATAGTCTCTAGCGAGTCAAAAAACGCAGGGGAGCAAAGATTGATATAAGACTAACTATAACGAAATCACCCTCTTCGTTTACCGATATAAATTTATCGAAACGATAGAGGGTGATTATCAAGAAAGGAGCTAAAAAGCGTGGTGTTTACGCATCAATAAGGTAGTTCTGCCCTTCGCTTTCGAGGCGATCAATGAGCTTACGACATTCATTTAAATCAAGCGGTTGTTCAAAGCGACGTTTAAGATTCATCAAAAAGAAAATGTCTTC
>NZ_JAWOQR010000168.1:0-1056 GCF_033337445.1 Vibrio sp. YT-15 | reverse complement strand
CGCCCAACCCCCCAAGGGCCGTTTTTGTTTCGGCGTTTCCTCAACACACTTTTCGACGCTAATCCCTTCTCACCAAACGTGATCTAGTTGCCAGTTTGCTTTTCTTAACTATTTGTTACGTCAACGCATTTTATAACCTACTCATTTACAGCGAGTGGGTTAGGGCGTACATAAGGTTTTGTTGTTTGGAATTTGTGTTTGGACTTTATATAAATAAAAACAATGGCTTAGTGGTATCTTGTTTGCGGATGGCAAGAGCTGTCATCGACTGGAGGTGATTCACAGACTCTCATTGTGCTAGGCAGGGCGTATCTACGCCTTGATTTTCAGCCTTGAGTTAAGCGCAAAAGGGTGAGGGCGTATCGCGAATAGCTTTTATAATTTCGACTATTGAGTTCATTCACACAAAACAACCAAACAAGTAATCGTGAGTGGAAACGAGCAGGAGAACAACATGAGTGGCTTACAGGAAACGCAATCAGCAGGTGCAAACGTGATTTTGCACGCCTTTGATTGGAAGTACGCTGACATTGCCCAACGAGCAAATGAAATCCACGAGCTAGGTTATGGTTCGGTGCTGGTTTCGCCACCAATGAAAAGCGCCCACGATGAACGTTGGTGGCAGCGCTATCAACCACAAGATTACCGTGTTATCGACAACGCGCTCGGTGACACCCAAGACTTCATCTATATGGTTCGTGAGCTCGAACGCGTAGGCGTTTTGGTGTACGCCGATGTGGTGTTTAACCACATGGCTAACGAAGCACATTTACGCCGTGATCTGCAATATCCTCGTCAGGACGTGTTAGATCAATACCGACAAGACGAACAGAAATACCAGTCTCTGAAGCTTTTCGGCGATTTATCCAAACCGCTATTTAGTGAAGAAGATTTTGTTGAAGCGTTTGGTATCAAAGACTGGAAAGATAAATGGCAGGTCCAAAATGGCCGAATTACAGGTGGGCCAACCGATCCTGGTTTACCAACCCTTCGCGTTTGTGAACATGTTGTCGAGCAGCAGCGAGCTTACCTAAAAGCATTGAAAGCGATAGGTGT
>NZ_JAWOQR010000167.1:0-1057 GCF_033337445.1 Vibrio sp. YT-15 | reverse complement strand
AGTGCCATCGATAAGCGTGCCGTGGTAGTGCACTTTCACTTTACTTGTTGCGGTTGGGTGAACGTCACCTGTACCTTTTTCTAGTACTAGGTATTGAAGTCCGCTCTCTGTGGTGATCACGCCTTCTTTTTTCGCATTTTCTAGTAGGAAAGCTTGGCCTTGTGCAAAGTTCTCATCTGCCACTTTGTGGTTTGTCCAAGTGCGGTAAATGAAAAATGCAGCTAAAACAAAAATAATGATAGGAAACAAAAATTTAGACACGTTGACTCCTTGTCTATTTAGGTTGCTTAAGCAAATAGTTAATAGTTTCTGCCATTGCCTCAACGCTGTCATGGCCGCCAGTAATCACTTGGTACTTACCGTTTACGATAAACGCTGGCACAGAATTGATTTGGCCACGAGTAGTGATGGATTCAGCTTTAGTGATGTATTCAAACAGTTTTTCCTGTTGAGCTTCATCAAGATGGTATGGGCTGATCAAGTTACGAGATTCAAAAGCTTTCTCTACCGCTTGTTGACGCTCTTCTGCTGTTGCATCTGCGCCCATTTGAACCGCTGCAAATAAATCAGCCATGAATGCTTTATCTGGTGTTGCGTCGAGCTGCATAACAGCAGTGTAGAAGATAATTGCGCTGATCTGAGCACTTTCATTGAAAGTCACGTGCATCTTTTCAACTTTTTGCTCTGTTAGCGATTCAATTTGAGGGACAAACTCTTCCATTGAACGACAATGGCCGCAAGTTAGGGCAAAAGCTTCGGTTAGTGGCGCCAGATTGTATTCTTGAAGAGAAACAGGCAACACTTCGTATTGCTTACCTTGTTGTGGCTGACTATTGCCGCTGTCACATGCTGACAGAGCCGCAATAGCGGCAAATAAAGCGACGCCTTTTGAGATAGTTTTAAACATAACAACGCTCTGAATGAGAAATTTACGGTAGTTTATCGGTTAACGATAGTGACTAAAACCATTAAATAACAATAAAGTGAGACGATTAGTAACAGATTGGTGTGGATATAACCGAATAGTGACATGGTGTTAGCAAATTGGATGTTTACT
>NZ_JAWOQR010000166.1:0-1057 GCF_033337445.1 Vibrio sp. YT-15 | reverse complement strand
CACTCGAAGCAGGTCAAATCTATGACAGCAACCGTTACGGCATTAAACCGCTTATCGAAAACTTTGGCTGTGAAGCGATTGATCTTGGCATTATCCCTGACTGCCCAGAAACATTAAAAGCAACGTTTGAAAAAGCACAAACGCTCGCGGATGTGGTTGTCACCTCTGGCGGCGTCAGTGTTGGCGAAGCAGACTACACCAAGGACATTCTTGAACAACTTGGGGAAATCGGTTTTTGGAAACTGGCAATCAAGCCGGGTAAACCTTTCGCATTTGGTAAGTTAAGTACAGCTTGGTTCTGCGGTCTACCAGGTAACCCTGTATCTGCTGTGCTAACCATGTACGTACTTGTTCAACCAATGTTGGCGAAATTGGCTGGCCATACTGAATGGAAAGCACCAGAGTCTATCCCTGCTACGACAAAAACTGCATTTAAGAAAGCGCCGGGCCGCACGGACTACCAACGTGGCATCTACACGCTAGAAGATGGCAAATTTGTCGTTGAAACTACTGGCAACCAAAGTTCTGGTGCCTTCCGCTCAATGAGTTTGGCAAACTGCTTTGTGGTGTTGGAACGTGAGCGTGGCCGCGTGGAAGTTGGCGAAACGGTTCAAATCCAACTGTTTAACTCAACGTTATACTAGGAACGTGCCGTGGATATTCTTTCCGATCAGGAGATGCTGCGCTATAACCGCCAGATCATTCTTCGCCAGTTCGATTTCGAAGGACAAGAAGCGCTCAAACAAAGCTCCGTGCTTATTTTGGGTGCGGGCGGTTTAGGCTGTGCTTCTAGCCAATACCTCGCCACAGCAGGTGTCGGCAGTATTACGCTCATCGATGACGACATTGTAGAGCTCTCTAATTTGCAGCGCCAAGTATTACACCACGACACAGATATCGGCCGCAAAAAGGTGGATTCTGCCGCCGATGCGCTGCGAGAACTTAACCCCCACGTCGAGGTAAACACCGTTGCCAAACGTCTCGATGATGCTCAACTTCAAGCTTTGATTGAACAACACACTGTGGTAGTTGATGCGTCTGATAACGTCGACACTCG
>NZ_JAWOQR010000165.1:0-1060 GCF_033337445.1 Vibrio sp. YT-15 | reverse complement strand
TTGCCGTCATGTTAGTCTTACGGCTTCTATTGGGTGATAGCTTGCATAACAACTCTTTTGTCTTCTAGTTGTTGTTGTGCGACAGGAATATATATGTCATTACGAGCAAAGCTTATCTGGCCGATTCTGGTTTTTATTACGGCGATCTTTGTTGCTTCAAAAGGTTATACCTCGTACACCGCATACCAATCGTCAAAACATGAGTTGGTTGAGCAAACTCGCAAGTTAATCAATAACGTGTCTTATTCAATTAAAGATGCGCTCACAACAAAGAACAAGCGAAAAGCACAAACTATTCTGGCCGATCTTCTAGAACAGCCCAACGTTTCTAGAGTGAAATTGTATGATAGGGCCAATGAACCTTTTATTGTGCTTGAAGGGAGTGGGGAGTCTGCTCCCGTTCCTAATCAAAATGAAAGAAGTAAGCTCGATGCATTCTGGTATGCGTTGTCCGCCAAGTTTTTGTACGTACTTGAGCCTATCATCCATGAAGGGCATGTGATTGGCTCAATTCGAGTGACGTTGTCACATATTCCAATTATAAATGCGCAACATTCATTCTTGAAAGATGCCGGCGTACTTCTGCTGATATTGGCGGCTGGTGGCATTATTTTCTACATTACCATTGATCGTATCATTCTAAGACCGTTGCTCGATCTCAACGGTGCAATTCAAGATGTTACTTTTGGTAATGCCTCTCACGTACAAATTCGTCATCATTCTAAAGACGAACTGGGCGAAGTTATTCACGCATTCAACCGAATGATGACCAAACTCCGAAAAAGGGAAAAACAACGCCAACATTCGTTAGCTACGCTCGAACAAAAAAGAGCATTTTCAGAAGAAGTCATTGAATCCATTCAGTATGCGTTAGTTATTACCGACAACCTTGGCACCATTATCCACAGTAATGCTGCGACTCAGCATATATTTCAGAAAACACCGGAAGCATTAGAAAATGCGAATATCCGCGATCTGATAAAAACAAAAATGCCGAACGAGCTTAGCCAAATTCTTAGTCGATGCTTAGAGTGTGATGATATCCACCTTCAAAACATTG
>NZ_JAWOQR010000164.1:0-1061 GCF_033337445.1 Vibrio sp. YT-15 | reverse complement strand
ATCTAAAGGTTGGGATAGGCGTCTGAATACCGCCCAGTGTTGGCATGGGTCATTCACTTTGCGCATGTTGCCCCAAGGAAGTGGGATGCCATTCCCTCGATACACGGCTTTAAGCTTGCCCGGCCCGTACGCGTCGAAATAGTGCCAATGGGGATATGGTGACACAACGGTCATGCGGCGCATCGCAACGGATGGCGAAACGCCTGCTTTTTTATGAACATCAATTTCGTAACCGGAGCGGTCGAGCAACTGACGAAATGGCACTTTAGGGCAAAGCAGAGCTCCTGCAAAAAAGCTGGACTCAAAGTCTCGCCAAGCTTGCAGAATGTCTTGCGAATTGAGCTCAGAGTTCGACACGGGGCTGTCCATTTGTTCCCAGTTATTCTGATGTCCGATGGAGAGCACGTTATTCATCGCGTCGCTGCTGTGCAATACGCGGTGGCCAATGTATACCGATAAGTCGTATTTTAAACGGGTAGGGTAGTCGCGCATCCGTTTGTTGAGATAAATGGTGCCCGGTGGTTCCATGAATGACGTAATCAATTGTTTGGCGTTTACGCCCAATTCATCGATGACATCTTGAGGCGCTCGGTCAACCCAGCGGATATCCAAGCCCATACTTTTGGCAATGTCGATCAAATCTTCAACCGACAAATTAAGGCGCTTCAATCCCACTTCTTCGGCGGCACGTTCTAAATCAGGAAAATGGTTTTGATGGTTCTCTTGGTGCGCGCGGATCAGCAGGTGAGCAAATTGACGACCTGTGATCCCGGTTTGAGACAGCATTTCTGGAATAGCAATCTGGAGAATGTCATTGGAAAACAGGAAGCTCGGTTCTAGCGCCATGCCATTAATCCCGCCTCGATTCCCTTTGTTGGGGGTAATGGCTTCTAATTCGGGCTCATCATCTAAAAACCACGCTGGATCTTTTTGAAAAACTTCTGCGATTACCTCGAGCATATCGATACTCGGTACGCGTTTTCCGCGCTCAATCATCGAAAGGTAAGAAACTGACGGCGCGTACTCAGGATTAATCCTTACACAACGAGCAGACAAATCTT
>NZ_JAWOQR010000163.1:0-1064 GCF_033337445.1 Vibrio sp. YT-15 | reverse complement strand
AGTGAGAATTTTAGCGCCAGTCATTGAAGAAAATGACGGTCGTTGTTTCTTCTTATGTACTTCTCACAGCATGATGCGTGAGTTGTGAGAGAAGTTCCGTGAGGTGTTGGATCTTCCGGTTCTTATGCAAGGTGAAATGAGCAAGCAAAAGACTCTTGCAGAGTTTATGGAGCTGGGTAACGCTTTGCTTGTGGCGACGGGGGCGTTTTGGGAAGGGATCGATGTTAGAGGTGACGCACTGAGCTGTGTTATCATCGACAAATTGCCGTTTACTGCCCCGGATGATCCGCTGCTAAAAGCCCGAATTGAAGATTGTCGATTGCGTGGTGGTGAGCCGTTTGCTGAAGTGCAAATCCCCGATGCGGTGATCACTTTGAAGCAGGGCGTAGGGCGTTTGATTCGAGATCAGAAAGATCATGGTGCATTGATCATTTGTGACAATCGCCTTGTCACACGTGACTATGGCGGCACGTTCCTTGGAAGCTTGCCACCGATCCCAAGAACACGAGATTTAGAACGTATCAAAGCGTTTCTTAAAGCAGAATAATTAGTCGCAGCCTGTGCTGTGATGTAACCAAATAAAATAGAGTTTTAGAGAGTTAAATGAGCGCAAAAATTCTTGCTATCGATACCGCAACTGAAAACTGTTCAGTTGCACTACTGGTTAATGACCAAGTGATTTCACGCAGCGAAGTGGCACCTCGTGACCACACGAAAAAAGTGCTGCCAATGGTTGACGAAGTGCTGAAAGAAGCGGGTCTAACTCTACAAGACTTGGATGCACTAGCGTTTGGCCGTGGCCCTGGTAGCTTTACTGGTGTTCGTATCGGTATTGGCATCGCTCAAGGCCTAGCATTTGGTGCAGAACTGCCGACGATTGGTGTTTCAACATTGGCTACGATGGCACAAGCAAGCTACCGCCTGCATGGTGCAACTGATGTCGCTGTAGCGATTGATGCGCGCATGAGCGAAGTTTACTGGGCACGTTATTCTCGCCAAGAAAACGGCGAATGGATGGGTGTTGATGAAGAATGTGTGATTCCACCAGCTCGTTTGGCGGAAGA
>NZ_JAWOQR010000162.1:0-1070 GCF_033337445.1 Vibrio sp. YT-15 | reverse complement strand
CAGAATCAACAGGTTTGGCTTATCGGCTTTCAAGCAGCTAAGTAATTTTGAACCGTCGCACAGGTTAGCTTCATTAAATGTCAGGTCTGGTGAAATCTTGTTGTTTAACCAACTGCGCGTCGCTTGCTCATCAGGAAAGTAATAAGACTGATCCATTTGCGCGATGACGACGTTTAAAGTAGCTCCACCTGACAACCAAGTAACGAGGTTTTTTAACCATTGAGTCATTGCCGCATTAGAAGAATCAGGAAAACGTTGTGCGGTTCGAAATGGGTTACTGCCTAAAACAGCATAACGCTGGCCATTAGTTTGCTCACCAGCAATACCAATCGACAACGCTTGGTCTTTGTAACCACTCGCCATCTCTTTATTGGTCATCAAGATGGTGTCGTTGAATCCATAGGTAGGAGCAAAAATCGCGGCATCATGCGTCGGATCCCAGTAAAGACCCGAAAGATTTTTTGCTATCGCGGATTTGATCGCATTCGACTGTTTCTTGTGCGCCTCAACAACTTGACGGCTTTCACGAATGAAGTCATTTGGGTCAGAAACTAACAGGGCATTGCCCGTTTCTAGCGCTTGTTGAACAGGAACTGGAGTTGGTGTGACTTGACTGTTTGATTGTGACTTGCTCTCTCCACCACCGCATCCGGTGGCAACAGCGGCAAGACCCAACGATATAATTGTTTTTTTCATATTTCACTTATTAAACAAGGGTTTTGCCGAAGTGTAATGTAAGCGAACAAGGGAGCGTAATAGTCTTGTTGATAAATCAGAAAAGTATGAATGAATGTATCAAAAATAGAATGGTACCCTTAGGTACCATTACTTAAATACATGATTTAGCTCAGAGGACGCAGGTACGCTAAGAAACGTTTTTCCGCGCGTTTAAAGCACCAAAGAATGATAAACGTAAGCGACATATAGAAAAGTCCAGCCGTCAAGAACGACTCAAATGGTGCGTAATAACGAGAGTTAACTAAGCGCGCTGCACCAGTTAAGTCCACGATGGTTACGATCCCTGCAACCGCACTGCCGTCAAGCATGAAAATCACTTCATTAGAATAAGC
>NZ_JAWOQR010000161.1:0-1072 GCF_033337445.1 Vibrio sp. YT-15 | reverse complement strand
CGACGGGCATCGTGATTGGTGAAACAGCGGTGGTTGATAACGATGTGTCGATCCTACAAGACGTCACCCTAGGTGGTACAGGTAAAGAGTGCGGCGATCGTCACCCGAAAATCCGTGAAGGCGTGATGATTGGTGCAGGTGCCAAAATTCTTGGTAATATCGAAGTAGGCGAAGGGGCGAAAATCGGCTCTTGCTCCGTAGTATTGCAAGCGGTGCCACCGCACACGACCGTGGCGGGCGTACCCGCGAAAATCGTCGGTCGACCAAAAACAGACAAACCGTCTCTCGATATGGATCAAGGCTTTAACGGTAAATCGCAAAGCTTTATCCATGGAGATGGCATTTAACCGTCTTCTGATCCTTTGACAATAATGTGGTAGGTAACTCTCAAGTGCGAAAACAAAATCACCCAGTGCTCCGCTCGGCTATTTTATTAACTTGTGCTTTATCTGCCACCTATCCCCTCTCTTCTTTCGCCGCAAGTCAGCAAGAGCTCAAAGGCGTTTCTAGCGAAATCAATCGCCAAAAGAAGGCGCTAACCTCGCAAGAGAAACAGCTTAACGAGCTGCAAAAATCGCTCAAAGACCAAGAGCTTGGCATTTCTAAGCTGGAGCGAGAAATCAAGCAAACTAAAGCCGACCTTGCTCAAGCAGACAAGAACATCAATAAACTGGAAGAGAAAATCTCCTTGCAAGAAGCCCAGCGCCAAGCACAAGAGGAAGAGCTCAAGCAGTTGCTGCAAACGTATTACGTGACCGAGCGAGCGAAAGCGAATGGGCACTTATTGAATCAAGGCGTAGAAGAAGACCGGATTAGCCAATACTTTCAGCACTTAGCCAAGGCTCGTGCCGAAGTGATTGATGCCATCACCAAAACCACTCAAGAGTTGGCGCACAACAAAAACCAACTTGAGCTAGAGAAAGAGCAGATCGAAACCCTGCTCAAGCAGCAATCAGAAAAGCGTACCGCACTGGCCAGTACGCAGTCGAATCGTAAGCAAACGCTGAAAAAAATTCAGAGCAGCATTAAAAACGACAAACGTTACCTTGCTGAACTACAACGCAATGAAACC
>NZ_JAWOQR010000160.1:0-1074 GCF_033337445.1 Vibrio sp. YT-15 | reverse complement strand
TCAATGATGCCATCAAACTTATGGCGCAGAAAAACCTCTCCGTTCCTTTTGGCATGGAGTGTAAAGATGAATACGGTGACGTGGCGCGTGAGCTGGAGAAGACCCGTAAACAGTTACATGATGTGATTAAAACTCAGATTAATGCCTCCGATGAGCTCTCTGGATTGACCGAAGTGATGACGCTGAGCATGTCAGAAACTAAAGAGTCGGCGCAAGAAGAGTTCAACGAGATTGACCAACTGGCGACGGCCATGAGTGAGATGTCATCGACCGTACAAACGGTGGCTGATCATGCTCAAACGGCTTCTTCTTTGACGGAACAGGCGGCCACGCAAGCCGTAACGGGTCAACAGTTCTTGCAAAGCACAGTGGCGAAAATGAGCGAGCTATCTTCAGATATTGCGTCTTCTGCACAAGCCGTAAACCAAGTCGAAGAGCGTGTGGAGTCGATTGGTAGCGTAGTGGGTACGATTCAAGGCATCTCTGAGCAAACTAACTTGCCTGCTTTGAATGCGGCGATTGAAGCGGCGCGTGCTGGTGAAGCAGGGCGTGGTTTTGCTGTGGTGGCGGACGAAGTTCGTAACCTTGCGCAGCGCACGCAACAAGCGACGGTGGAAATTCAAGAAATGATCACTCAGCTACAGGCCAGCGCGACTTCTGCGGTTGATTTGATGGAGAAAAGTGTTGTCGAAGCTGCTGAAGGCGTGGAACTGGTTTCTAACGCGGGTAGTGAGCTTGATGGCATCGTTGCTCAAGTAACACAAATCAACGACATGAACTTCCAAATTGCCACCGCTTCAGGACAACAAAGCAGTGTAGCGGAAGAAATGAGCCAGAACTTAACGAACGTTCGTGAGCTGGTTGAAGCATCGGTCGTGGTGGTCACAGAGTTACTGGAAACCTCTGAAATGATGCAAAGTAATGCCGAAGAGCTAGATAAGAAGATTAAGTCATTTAGCGTATAAAGCGAATTGGATTTGATAAAACGCCCACAAACCTTTTGTGGGCGTTTTTATTTGCTTTAAGTCTGGTATAAAGAATGAATCACCGTGCTTTTCACCAAAGGAAGAAACA
>NZ_JAWOQR010000015.1:0-109763 GCF_033337445.1 Vibrio sp. YT-15 | reverse complement strand
TGGGTGTTTTTTATTCTAAAAGGCGAGTTTTCACTACTATTCTACCTCCATACACCCTGTAATCGCCCTGAATAAGGAAAAAAGATGAGCTCAATGAGAAGCTACAAAGGTATAAAGCCTGAACTTGGTGAGCGTGTTTACGTTGACCCAACCTCTGTTTTAGTCGGTGATATCCGAATTGGCGATGATTCTAGCATTTGGCCATTGGTAGCAGCGCGAGGCGATGTAAACCACATTCACATTGGTGATCGAACGAATATTCAAGATGGCAGTGTTTTGCATGTCACCCATAAGAACGCCGAAAACCCAAACGGCTACCCATTGATTATTGGTAATGACGTTACGATTGGCCACAAAGTGATGCTGCACGGTTGTGAGATCCACGATCGTGTTTTGGTTGGTATGGGAGCTATTGTTTTAGATGCTGTTGTAATTGAGTCAGAGGTGATGATCGGAGCAGGCAGTTTAGTGCCACCTGGGAAAGTATTAGAAAGTGGCTACTTATATGTTGGAAGCCCAGTAAAACAAGCTCGCCCTCTATCAGAAAAAGAACGAGCTTTCTTGCAAAAGTCTGCCAACAACTATGTGCAGAACAAAAACGACTACTTAAATGAAGTAAAAGACTTGAACTAAAGCCCTGTTAACCGATGATGATATGGCCTTCTTCGTTGAAGGCTTCATCTTCTATTAGCTCTTCAGCCATTTCTTCTAGGTCGAATCGGTAATCAGTAAACACTTTGATTGCCGCTTGCTCAGTTTCAATCAGTGAACCACTGAGCTTTTCTAGCTTTTGTTTCGTCACAAAGCACTCTATTAGTGCGCCTGATTGTTGCGCCGAAAAGTTTACCGATTGTGATACTTCATCCCATGATTGAATATCTGGGAATAAGATGGATTGATTCATCGCTTATTGACCTTCAAGGTTCTTTCTTAGTTCTCTGAGAATTTGTTTGGCACCAGGACGTAAGCCACGCCAAAGCATAAAGCTTTCTGCAGCCTGCCCAACCAGCATTCCAAGACCGTCATACGCATGAGCGGCACCATTTTCTCTTGCCCATAAGTTAAAGCTCGTCACTCCTTTGCCATAAATCATGTCATAGCTTGTGCTGTTGGCGGCAAAGATAGAGGAAGAGATAGCAGGCAGTTCACCACTAAGAGAAGCGGAGGTAGAGTTAATGATGACATCATACTCTTCATCAATACTTTCCATCTCTCTCGCTACGATAGGACCATGAGAGACAAACAGCTCTGCGAGCTCTTGTGCTTTACTAAAGGTACGGTTGGTAATGGTTAAAGAGGTCGGCTTTTGATCGAGTAGTGGCTTAATAACACCACGAGCTGCACCACCAGCGCCAATAATTAGGATTCGCGCACCTTCCAATACAACCTGATGCTGAAGCAGATCTTGCACTAAACCTGCACCATCAGTGTTGTCACCGATGATTTCACCATCGTCTAACTTCTTGAGGGTATTTACCGCGCCTGCTAACTGAGCCCGTTCTGTCAATCGACTAGCAAATTGATAAGCATCTTCTTTAAATGGCATAGTGATGTTGCACCCCTTGCCACCTTCAGCAAAAAACACCTTCGCCGCGTCAATAAAACCATCAACAGGTGCACTTTCTGCGGTGTACACCAAAGATTGATTAGTTTGACGAGCAAACAAGGTGTGAATGAATGGCGACTTACTGTGTCCGATAGGATTACCAAACACGGCATAGCGATCGATTTGCTGGGTCATTTCCTTACCTTTGTTCCTTACTTAGATATAGAGAAAACAGGGCCACCTGATTACAGATGACCCTATCACTATCTATCTATATAGAAAAGGAGATTCCGTGCTTACCACTCTCGTGGCGTTAGGTATCGCTCGTAAAGTTCAGCTTCTGGCGATCCCGCTTCTGGCTCGTAGCAGTACTCCCAGCGAGCGAGCGGCGGCATTGACATCAGAATCGACTCAGTACGCCCACCACTTTGTAAACCAAATAAGGTGCCACGGTCATACACTAAGTTGAACTCTACGTAACGGCCGCGACGATATAGTTGGAATTCACGCTCACGCTCACCATACTCGATCTCTTTACGACGAGAAACGATCGGCAAATAAGCCTGGCAATAGCCTTCACCGACTGCTTTGATGTAAGCAAAACACTTATCAAATTCCCACTGGTTTAGATCATCAAAGAACAAACCCCCAACACCGCGAGTTTCATTACGATGTGGTAGGAAGAAGTATTTGTCACACCATGCTTTATGCTCTTGGTAAACATCGTCACCAAATGGCGCACAAAGCAGTTTTGCAGTGTCGTGCCATGATTGGCAATCTTCTTCAAATGGATAGAACGGCGTTAGGTCAAAACCACCACCAAACCACCAAATTGGGTCTTCGCCATCTTTTTCTGCAATAAAGAAGCGGACATTGGCGTGTGAAGTCGGTACATAAGGGTTTTTAGGGTGAATAACCAAAGAAACACCCATGGCTTCAAAACGACGACCCGCTAGCTCTGGGCGATGCGCTGTCGCAGATGCTGGCATTTCTCTCCCTTCCACATGCGAGAAGTTCACGCCTCCCTGCTCGAAAACAAGGCCATCACGCATAACACGTGAGCGCCCACCGCCACCAAGACGTTCGCCCGGTTCACGATGCCATGCATCCTCGACAAAGACGGCCTTTCCATCTTCTTGTTCTAACTGCTGACAAATGGAGTCCTGAAGTGACATCAAGAACTGCTTTACGGCGTGCTTATCGATCGCTGACATACGTTATTACCTATTACGTGAAACCTAATGATGGCTGGCTAGCAGGGTTAACCCTGTCTTAATATTTGTGAAGTTTTGGCGTCACGAATCTCGCTGGGTTTATCACGACCGCTGGTCTCGCCACGAAGAATGGCGACCAGCTTATCACCCAACTGCTCTTCGACTTCTTCCGTGGTCATACACGGTGGTAAGCCGGAAAGATTCGCGCTGGTAGAGGTTAACGGCTTTCCGAATGCATTACACATTTTTTGCACCAAAGGATGATCAGTCACACGAACCGCAATTGAATCAAACTGCCCTGAAACCCAGTTGGATACTTTATCGCTCGCTGGCATGATCCAAGTGTATGGGCCTGGCCAAGTGGCATGAACAGTCTGTAATTGTTCTTCAGTCAACTGAGATTCATCAATATAAGGCAAGAGCTGATCATAACTTGCCGCGATGAGAATCAGCCCTTTTTCTACCGGACGCTGCTTGAGCTCTAATAGCTTTTGAATTGCTTCTGGGTTATCTGGATCACATCCGACACCAAAAACCCCTTCTGTTGGATAGGCAATCACTTCGCCTTGCTTGAGTGCGTTGAGCACTTGTTCAAAGTTATCCACCGATTACTTCCTATTTGTTTGACTGTGTTGTTTTCACTAAGTGTACAAATATTCATTCTCAGACACTAAAGCAATTTTTTTATAAAATGTATCAATAGCGCCAACAATAAGACGCAAACGTTTGCTTGAGATAAAAATCCCCGTATAATGCGCACAAATTTATAGCTCACCTAATTTTTGCAGCTTAAAGGAGTTTGAGATGAAAGTCGGTATCATCATGGGTTCTAAATCCGATTGGCCAACCATGAAACTAGCAGCGGACATGCTAGACCAATTTGGCGTGCCTTACGAAACAAAAGTCGTGTCAGCACACCGAACTCCTCAATTACTGGCTGACTACGCTAGTGGCGCAAAAGAACGCGGCATCAAAGTTATCATCGCAGGTGCAGGTGGTGCAGCCCACCTACCAGGTATGGCGGCGGCGTTTACTAGTTTGCCAGTGCTTGGGGTTCCCGTTCAGTCTCGTGCACTGAAAGGTATGGATTCATTGCTTTCTATTGTACAGATGCCAAAGGGAATTGCGGTTGGTACATTGGCGATTGGCGAAGCGGGCGCAGCAAACGCCGGTATCCTAGCAGCGCAAATCCTAGGCACTCATGATGAAAACATCATGGCGAAGGTAGAAGCATTCCGTAATGAGCAAACGGAAACAGTTCTCGCAAATCCAAACCCTGCAGAGGATTAATCAGATGCATGTACTGGTTCTTGGTGCGGGTCAGTTGGCTCGTATGATGTCTCTGGCTGGTGCGCCACTGAATATTCAAATTTCAGCTTACGATGTCAGCAGCGGTGATGTCGTTCACCCTTTAACTCAACAGGTACTTGGCCATGGCTTGGAAAATGCGATTACGCAAGTTGACGTGATTACTGCCGAGTTCGAGCATATTCCACATGACGTGCTCAAGGTTTGCGAAGCGAGCGGCAAGTTCCTACCAAGTACGCAAGCCATCAAAGCAGGTGGTGATCGCCGTATTGAAAAAGCACTGCTTGATGATGCTGGCGTGCGCAACGCGAAATACTACGTCATTGAAACTCGTGAAGACTTTGACCGCGCAATTGAACACGTTGGTATGCCAATGGTTCTGAAAAGTGCATTGGGTGGTTACGATGGTAAAGGTCAATGGCGCTTAAAAGAAGCTTCTCAAGTCGACGACATTTGGACTGAGATGTCGGAGTGCATCGCGGCAACACCAACTCAAGCGATTGTTGCTGAAGAGTTTGTTCCTTTTAACCGCGAAGTATCACTGGTTGGTGCTCGAAGCAAAGATGGCAGTGTGGAAGTGTACCCTCTGGCAGAGAACGTCCACACCAACGGTGTATTGAGTCTTTCTACTGCGATTGATGCGCCAGGGTTACAGGAACAAGCAAAGCAAATGTTCACGGCAGTCGCAGATAGCCTAGATTACGTTGGCGTATTAGCGCTTGAGTTCTTTGATGTCGATGGGGCACTTTTAGTGAATGAGATTGCTCCACGCGTGCACAACTCTGGTCACTGGACACAGCAAGGTGCAGAAACGTGTCAGTTTGAAAATCATCTGCGCGCAGTGTGCGGCTTACCATTAGGCAGTACGAAATTAGTTCGTGAAACCTCAATGATCAATATTCTTGGTGAAGACACACTACCAGAAGCATTGTTATCAATGGATGGTTGCCACCTTCATTGGTATGGCAAAGATAAACGTGCAGGTCGCAAGATGGGACACATCAACGTGTGTGGCGACTACCCAGGAGAATTGCACCGTAGGCTGTGCGCTCTGGCAGACATCTTAGACCCAATAGCTTTCCCTGCTGTGCAAGCGTTCGCTAAACAGCCTTAACACTAACGTTTGGCAGCAAAAAAACAAAAAAGGGTCGCACGATGCGACCCTTTTTAATTCCTTTGATGTATTTACCCTTGCTGGGTGTGCTGACACTTACGATTAGCACATTGCAATTTCACACCACTGGCAAGTTTCTTCTCCACCAACAGAGTAAAACCACACTCTTCGCATCGCCCCTTGACCGGAACAAGGTTCACAGCAAATTTGCATTTAGGGTAGTTATCACACGCGTAGAATGTTTTGCCAAATCGGGTTTTACGCTCAACCAAATGTCCTTTGCCACATTCAGGGCAAGCGTGTTGCTCTTGTGACTGCGCCTCTGGCTCTGGTTGATTAATCGACTCAATATGATGACAAGCCGGGTAGTTACTACAACCGACAAACATGCCGTAGCGCCCTTGCCGGAGTACCAACTCATTGCCACACTCAGGGCAAGGCACACCCAACTCTTTCACGATGTGCCCATCATTGCTGTGTAGCGGTTTAATGTAATCACAGCTTGGGTAATGGTTACAGCCGAGAAATGGGCCATGTTTTCCGTGCTTGAGAGCTAGCTCACCACCACATTTTGGACACGGCTCGTGTTCCAAAGCGTGTTCATGGGCAGAGAAAAGGGTGTTGTCGATTTTACTACTCATACTTACCGTTTCGTGAAAAACACACAAAAAGACAAGCTCGCGTTTATTCTAGCTAAACTCGAACTTGCCCAGATGGTTAGTGAAGAATCCCTTGTTCCTTGGTGTACAACAGCTCTTCCATTAGCGTGTAAGCGTTTTCGTTACCAGGCACATTGAACAGCACCATCAGAATGATCCATTTGAGGTCTTCAAGCTCAAACTCACTCGTTTCTAATCCCATCACTCGGTCAATCACCATTTCGCGAGTTTCTGTGGTTAACACATTGATTTGCTCGAGAAACAATAGAAACCCTCGGCATTCCAAATCTAAACGCTGCATCTCTTTCGCTGTGTAGATACGAGTTGATGACGAAGCCATGCAAGTCGAGATTGCAGAAGAGGTGTCACTTTGCTGCAATGCGGCAAGCTCTTCTAACCAGACAAGGGCTTTGTAGATATCTTTTTGTTGGAAGCCTGCACGGAGCAATTCTTCTTCCAACTCGTCTTGTTCGACCTGTAACTCTGCATCGCTATGGATGTAGGTTTCGAATAGATACATCAGTATATCCATCATCATAGCTAGCCCCTCCCCTTTCGAATATAGCCACCTGAAACCGCAACGACATGCCCAGAGAGTTCTAACTCTAAGAGCTGCATCATGACTTCTTGGACAGGTATATTGGTCCTGTTTGCAAGAATATCAACCGGTGTAGCTTCACTTCCTACGTTAGCTAACAGCTGAGGAAATGGCAATTCTTCTTCATCATTTAACGTAGAAAATAAATCGGTACTCTGATTAATAGACCAATCAAGCAAGGACTGTATTTCATCTAAGACATCTTTCGTCTTTTCTACGAGGCAAGCGCCATGACGTATCAACTGGTTTCCACCGCAGGCATTGGGGGCATTGATTGACGCTGGCAGCGCAAATACTTCTCGACCTTGCTCAAGCGCGTAACGAGCTGTAATTAACGAGCCGCTCTTTTTCGCCGCCTCGACGACCAGTACACCAAGCGATAATCCACTAATAATACGATTACGACGCGGGAAGTTTTCTGGGCGCGGCTTGGCATTAGGCCGAAACTCAGACACCAAAGCCCCATGTTCAATAACACGTTGCGCTAAACCACGATGACGTGCCGGATAAATATTTGCTAAGCCAGATCCTAGCACCGCAATCGTCTTACCACCCGCTTGCAACGCACCATCATGCGCATGACCATCAATGCCTAAAGCGAGACCACTGGTGACAATAAAATCGTGCTGAACAAACTCTGCAGCGAACTGACGTGCATGCTGTAATCCATCAATACTCGCATTTCGGCTGCCAACCATCGCGATTTGTGGCAGAGAAAGACAAGCAGGGTTTCCTTGAACAAAAAGTAGAGGTGGCGGCGCAACGATTTGTTTGAGTTGAGGTGGATAACGCGGGTCAGTCAGTGTCAGGATATGATGATTTGTAGAAGCCTCAAGCCAACTTAAACAAGCATCGACTTCTTTATCTGTTGAAGCCCAAGCTTGAATTTGCTTAGTTGTTAACCCAAGTTGTTGTAGCTGTTCAGGAGAGAAGTTTACGATGTTACGTGGCGCGTCTCTTGCCAGTAGCTTATTCATTTTGACGCCGCCAATGCCTGGTAAACAACTCAGTTTTAACCAGGCAGCGAGATCATCGTTATTTCGTCGATTCATCGATGATTAATTCGTCCGCCAACGGTGACACCACCGAAATATCTTGGTTAATGGGTTTCGTACTGTTAGTGATCAGTGCCAAGCTAAAGTACTCATAAGGACGAATGACCAGCAACTCACCAACTTTGCTTTGAGGCAAAGTAATTTTCTTATCAAGCACGCCAAACTCTTTCTTGAACTCATCGCCGTCTTTGTAAACTGGGTGCGCGTCTTCTTTTAAATCAAACACACTGCCTTGCTTCAGATTGTCTGACGTGCCTTTATCAATCACCACAACTTGGTTAGTTGAACTAAAGCGAATACCTTCGATATTACCTAGCAACTTTGCAGAACTGCCTTGTGGCGACGGCAGCGGATAGAACGTTATTGTGAAGTCAGTATTCTCAACCGATTGATTTGGCAACGCGATATCGTTACGTAGGATTTCTTGCATTTGCGATGTAAGCTTCAAACCTGAATAATCACTCGAAGCTTCAACGAGCTCGCCTTTGGCAATCAAACGCAGCGCGGTAATCTCTTCGGACACATCGTCACGCGAAAAGGTAGCTACTGGTCGGTAAATAGCCCAACCTGTCGCGGTCTGATTGCCATTGATATACAGCACATCTTCTGCAGTCAGATACTTACTGCCTTTGCTGCTACCCATCACTTTTGCTGCTCTGTTCAACGAATCTTTATCTAGCAACCGATCCGATTTAAGGTAAGGCATCACCAAACCTTCCGCGACCGTTGGTACGGCTTTCTTTTCTGTGATGCGAGCTTTCGGGCTCAGCTTCTTAACCGGTTTTAGGCTCAACACGGGCTGACCGTTAATCCACACCAAAGACAGCTTGTCTCCGGGATAAATTAAATGAGGGTTATCGATTTCCGGGTTTACTTGCCATAAACGAGGCCACAACCACGGGCTATCTAAGTACATGGCCGAAATATCCCATAGCGTATCGCCCTTCACGACTACATACGTTTGTGGCGCATCATCTTTAACAGTCAGTGGGTTCGCATCCACATTTGCTACAGCGTTGAAAGAGAAAAGTAACGGCAACGTAACACTGGCAACGTTGCGGAAAATTCGATTCATGACCCTCGTCCTTGGTCTATTAAGCAGGAACCAGAATGGAAATTGGTGCAAGGATGCTGTCATTTAGGCTATAAAATGTCTAGAATTGAGCCAACAAGGTTTGTGCTGTTTCGGCACAGTTCAATATTTCGAGTGAATATGTCTGTATTACAAGTATTAACATTCCCGGATGATCGCCTGCGCACAGTCGCAAAGCCTGTTGAAGCGGTGACACCTGAGATTCAAAAAATCGTCGATGACATGATTGAAACCATGTACGACGAAGAAGGTATTGGCCTTGCTGCAACGCAGGTTGATATCCACAAACGTATCGTAGTGATTGATATTTCAGAAACTCGCGATGAGCCGATGGTGCTAATCAACCCTGAGATTCTGGAAAAGCGTGGCGAAGATGGCATCGAAGAAGGCTGTCTGTCGGTACCAGGTGCGCGCGCACTTGTGCCTCGCGCTGCAGAAGTTACCGTTAAAGCACTGGATCGTGATGGCAAAGAGTTCACCTTTGAAGCCGACGACCTGCTAGCGATTTGTGTTCAACACGAGCTTGATCACCTACAAGGTAAGCTGTTCGTGGATTACCTATCGCCACTGAAACGCAAACGCATTCAGGACAAGCTAGCGAAAATCAAACGCTTTAACGAGAAGCAGCAAAACGCTTAATCTCGAACCATACCAATTAGAAGGAAGTCTACCTTGAGTCAGTCTTTACGAATTGTCTTTGCAGGTACTCCGGATTTCGCCGCCCGTCACTTGGCGGCGTTGTTGTCTTCGGAGCATGAAGTCATCGCGGTTTACACAAACCCAGATCGTCCAGCGGGTCGTGGCAAAAAATTGGCTGCGCCACCGGTAAAACAACTGGCGCTAGAACACAATATCCCGGTTTACCAACCTGAAAGCTTTAAGTCCGACGAAGCGAAACAAGAACTTGCCGATCTGAACGCCGACCTCATGGTTGTCGTGGCGTACGGTATGCTGCTGCCACAAGCGGTTCTTGATACCCCTAAACTGGGTTGTATCAACGTACATGGTTCTATCCTACCTCGTTGGCGTGGTGCGGCTCCAATCCAACGCTCTATTTGGGCGGGCGATGCAGAAACTGGCGTGACCATCATGCAGATGGACATCGGTCTCGACACTGGTGATATGCTGAAGATTGCAACTCTGCCAATCGAAGCGACAGATACCAGCGCTTCAATGTACGAAAAATTGGCTGAGCTTGGTCCAGAAGCCCTGATTGACTGCCTAGCAGACATTGCTGCGGGTAAAGCAGTGCCAGTGAAGCAAGACGATGAGTTAGCGAACTATGCGAAAAAACTCAGCAAAGAAGAAGCACGCATCAACTGGAACGACGATGCGGCGCACATTGAGCGCTGCGTTCGTGCATTTAACCCATGGCCAATGAGCCACTTTGAGGCGGCAGAAAACAGCATCAAAGTATGGCAAAGCCGTGTCGCAGAGCAAACCAGTGACAAGCCAGCCGGCACCATCGTGCAAGCAGATAAAACCGGTATTTATGTTGCGACAGGCAACGGCGTACTGGTGCTAGAGCAACTGCAAGTTCCTGGCAAAAAAGCCATGTCAGTTCAGGATATTCTGAATTCGCGTGCGGCTTGGTTTGAAGTGGGCACTCTGCTGGTTTAAGCCATATTAGGGGTTATCATCCCCAATAATACGAACTTTTAGAGGGCAGAGATGCCCTCCTTTACTTTAAGGTACTCATCATGAATGTTCGCGCTGCGGCTGCTAACGTCCTGTATCTTGTCGTCGACAAGGGCCACTCACTTTCAAGCGCTCTTCCAGCGGCTCAACAAACGGTACGACCTCGTGACCACGCTCTGTTACAAGAGATCTGTTACGGTGCGCTACGTTACCTCCCTCGCCTAGAAATGATCGCAAACCAGTTGATGGATAAGCCCCTCAAAGGCAAACAACGTGTATTCCATCACCTAATTCTGGTTGGTATTTACCAACTGAGCTTCATGCGCATTCCTGCGCACGCAGCAGTTGGTGAAACGGTTGAAGGCACTAAAGAGCTGAAAGGTCCTCGTCTGCGTGGTTTGATTAACGCTGTATTGCGTAACTACCAGCGCAACCAAGAAGAACTCGACCAAATGGCCGTCAGCAACAACGCTGGCAAGTACGGTCACCCAAGCTGGTTACTAAAACTGCTACAAGAGGCCTACCCACAGCAATGGGAAAGCATTGTTGAAGCGAACAACCAAAAAGCACCAATGTGGCTGCGTGTGAACCATCAACACCACACTCGTGATGAATACCTTGCGCTGCTCAAAAATGAAAACATTGATAGCACGCCACACACAGAAGCAATGGACGCCATAAAATTGGCCGCACCATGTGATGTGATGAAGCTACCTGGTTTTGAAAAAGGTTGGGTTTCGGTCCAAGATGCGGCGGCGCAGCTCTCGATCAACTACCTAAAACCACAAGACGGCGAACGGATTTTAGATTGCTGTGCAGCGCCAGGTGGCAAGACGGCGCACATTCTAGAGCGCACGTCGGGCAGTGAAGTGGTCGCGATTGACTGCGACGACACACGCTTGAAACGTGTGCATGAAAACCTGAAGCGTCTCAACCTTCAGGCAAAAGTGGTTTGCGGTGATGCGCGTAATCCACAAGAATGGTGGCAAGGCGAGCAATTTGATCGCATTTTGCTGGATGCCCCATGTTCTGCGACTGGCGTGATTCGTCGTCACCCAGACATCAAATGGCTACGTCGTGCAGACGACATCGCCGCATTAGCAGAGCTGCAAAGTGAAATTTTTGATGCCATGTGGACGCAACTGAAGCCCGGCGGCACCATGGTTTACGCGACTTGTTCAATCACACCGCAAGAAAACGTGGAGCAAGTAAAAGCGTTTTTAGCACGTACCGCGGATGCGCAACTGCTGGATTCTGATCCCGACCAGCCTGGTCGTCAAATTCTACCAGGCGAAGAAGATATGGATGGTTTCTACTACGCAGTGCTAACTAAAACACACGCGTAACAGCATGCTAAATAGGGCGATTGAAGTGATTTCAATCGCCTTTTTCAGATACGAGAAAAGAGTATGAAGATCATTATTCTTGGTGCAGGTCAGGTTGGCGGCACACTGGCAGAAAACCTAGTGGGTGAAAACAACGACATCACCATCGTCGACAATAATGCCGACCGACTGCGTGAATTGCAGGACAAATACGACCTACGTGTGGTCAATGGCCATGCGAGCCATCCAGACGTGCTACACGAAGCTGGCGCGCAAGACGCCGATATGCTCGTCGCAGTAACCAACACTGATGAAACCAACATGGCCGCCTGTCAGGTCGCGTTCACTCTATTCAATACCCCAAACCGCGTTGCGCGTATTCGCTCTCCAGAATACTTGGCAGAAAAAGAAGCCCTGTTTAAATCTGGCGCTATTCCTGTTGATCACCTTATCGCACCAGAAGAACTCGTTACGAGCTACATCGAACGTCTGATCCAATACCCAGGCGCGCTGCAAGTGGTGAGCTTTGCTGAACAGAAAGTCAGCCTAGTGGCGGTGAAAGCCTACTATGGTGGCCCGCTGGTGGGTAATGCGCTGTCTGCTTTGCGTGAGCACATGCCGCACATCGATACCCGTGTGGCGGCTATTTTCCGTCAAGGCCGTCCGATTCGTCCGCAAGGCACCACCATTATTGAAGCCGATGATGAAGTGTTCTTCGTCGCTGCAAGCAACCACATTCGCTCTGTAATGAGTGAGCTACAGCGCCTAGAAAAACCGTACCGCCGCATCATGATTGTTGGCGGGGGTAACATCGGCGCAAGCTTGGCTAAACGCCTAGAGCCAACTTACAGCGTGAAGCTGATTGAGCGTAACTACCAGCGTGCAGAAAAGCTCTCTGAGCAACTAGAAAACACCATCGTGTTCTGCGGTGATGCGGCAGACCAAGAGCTTCTCTCGGAAGAGAACATCGACCAAGTCGACGTCTTCATCGCGCTGACCAACGAAGATGAAACCAACATCATGTCTGCAATGTTAGCAAAACGCATGGGCGCTAAAAAAGTAATGGTGCTGATCCAACGTGGCGCTTATGTAGACCTGGTACAAGGCGGCGTAATTGATGTAGCAATCTCACCTCAGCAAGCCACTATTTCAGCCTTGCTAACGCACGTTCGTCGCGCTGATATCGTAAACGTGTCCTCACTTCGCCGCGGCGCTGCGGAAGCGATTGAAGCCGTCGCTCACGGTGATGAAAGTACATCTAAAGTGGTTGGACGTGCGATTGGAGATATAAAACTTCCACCTGGGACCACCATTGGTGCTATCGTTCGTGGCGAAGAAGTCCTTATTGCCCACGACCGTACGGTCATCGAGCAGGATGACCATGTGGTGATGTTCCTGGTCAACAAAAAATACGTATCAGACGTCGAAGCGCTATTCCAGCCGAGTCCATTCTTCCTCTAGGATTTTCCTATGGTCAACTTACGTCCCGTACTGTTTGTTATCGGGCTGGTTTTATCCAAACTGGCCCTGTTTATGTACGTGCCGACTTTGGTCGCTTTCTTTACCGGTACGGGGGGATTCCTCGATTTCGCCCAAGCCGTTATGATCACGCACCTTGCCGCCTTCATCTGCCTAACGATAGGTCGAACCGCCAAGTTCAAACTCAGCGTACGCGATATGTTCCTCATCACCAGTTTGGTTTGGACCATCGCGAGTGCGTTTGCCGCCTTGCCATTTGTGTTTATCAACCACATCAGCTTCACCGACGCCTACTTCGAAACGATGTCGGGTATCACCACGACGGGCTCAACGGTGCTCAGTGGCCTAGACAACATGGCGCCGAGCATCTTGCTATGGCGCTCTATTTTACAGTGGCTTGGTGGCATTGGTTTTATCGTGATGGCGGTAGCAGTGTTACCTATGCTGAATGTCGGTGGTATGAAGCTATTCCAAACCGAATCATCAGATTGGTCGGATAAAAGTAGTCCAAGAGCGAAAACGGTCGCCAAAAACATCGTAGTGGTTTATTTGATGCTAACGGGCCTATGTATTTTGGGCTACTTGATCACCGGCATGAACCTGTTCGAAGCAATCAACCATGCCTTTACTACGCTATCGACGGGTGGATACTCTACATCTGATGGGTCAATGAACCACTTCTCTAATGGCGCACATTGGGTGGCCACTACCTTTATGTTCTTAGGTGGTTTGCCGTTTTTGCTCTTTATCGCCGCATTACGTAAACGCCGTATTGATGTGTTGGTTAACGACGCTCAAGTTAGAGGATTTGCGTACCTGTTCGTATTCTCAAGCTTAGTGATTTCAGCTTGGCTAGTGATTCGAGATGGGTACACCATTTTGGATGCCCTGCGAGTGTCGATGTTTAATATTGTCTCTGTCGTCACCACAACTGGCTTTGGCTTAGAAGACTTCACCGCATGGGGCGCATTACCCACAACTCTTTTCGCATTCTTAATGATGGCGGGAGCATGCTCAGGATCAACGTCTGGCGGGATCAAAATCTTCCGCTTCCAAATTGCGATGACGCTGCTAAACAAACAAATGATGAAGTTGATTCACCCTTCAGGGGTGTTTGTACAGCGTTATAACCAGCGACCGGTGAATGATGATATTGTTCGCTCAGTGGTGGCATTTGGCTTGATGTTTTTTATCACCATTATCTTTATCGCGGGTTGTTTAAGTGCACTTGGCCTCGACCCTGTGACCAGTATTTCTGGCTCAATCACCGCCGTTGCCAATGTTGGCCCTGGTATGGGCAGTGTGATTGGCCCGACAGGCAACTTCGCGCCTCTGCCCGATACTGCCAAATGGCTCTTAAGCTTTGGGATGTTAATGGGCCGCTTGGAAATTCTGACTATTCTTGTACTGTTCTTTCCTGCGTTTTGGCGCCGCTAAGCAGACTCTAATTAAAAGGTATAACAATGAAAACATGGATTACTCTGGCGACCCTACTTGCCGCCTCATCCACATACGCCGCCGAGGTCATCACTTTAGCCGATGGTCGAGAAGTGAAGTTGAACGATGACTTTACCTGGGAATACGTCATGAAAAAACCGGCGCAGCAAGCGACGGAGACACAAACAACAGCAAGCGTAGTTGAAACAATCGCAGCTCCTGCGATTGCGACAATTCCAGTGGTAACGAAAACCGTTGGCACGACCGTGGTGGTAAACGCCAAAAAGCCAACCATGCAGCTATCAGATTCAGGTGTGGATGTATTGATTGGTTCAGCAAGCTATCAAAGCGGTGAGCTTATTTTGCCTACATCAATCACTAACCAAAGCTCTCAATCTGTCATTCAAGTGGAAGTTGAGGTGCAAGTGTTTGATATGTCTGGTCAGCAACTGGCAAAAGAAAACGTGACTGTTTGGCAATCCATCAAGCGCATGGCGGATACCTACCTGAGACCACAGCAAGCGGAACAAGGTAAGAGCATTAAATTGGCTGTACCGCAATCACAGCAATACCAGTTTTCTGCCAAAGTGCTAGAGGTAAAAACTCGCTAATACGTGTTTAATATTCTTTGTTGAGCCTATCGGCTAGATAGGCTCAACAAAGTAATAAATCGCAAAGAAATGGCACACGCAGCCAGCCAAAACAAAGCCGTGCCAGATCGCATGGTTAAAGGGAATACGCTTCGCAACGTAGAAAATCACCCCCAGTGAATACACAATTCCACCAGCGGCAAGCAGTGTAAGTCCGCCGACATCCAAGTTAATAGCTAATTGATAAATCACAATCAACGATAACCATCCCATCACCAAATACGTCATCAAAGAAAGCTTTTTAAATCGATAGACGAACGCAACTTTCATGATGATGCCGATCAACGCAATGCTCCAAATAACGATCATCAACCCAAATGCTAGAGGTGTTCTTAAGCTGACTAACAAGAAAGGGGTATAGCTGCCTGCTATCAAAAGATAAATAGCACAATGGTCGAAGGTTTTTAGCCAACGTTTCGCTTTGGGATGAGGGATCGCATGATAGAGCGTCGAGGCCAAAAATAGCACGATAATACTCGCACCATAAATCGCCATACTGGTAAGCGTTAAAGTGTCAGCTTGATGGTCTATGGCTTTAACTAACAGCAGTATCAAGCCAACAATACCAAAAATCATCCCTATACCGTGGGTGATGGTATTGGCCAGTTCTTCACGTTGACTGTATTGAGGTTTCTGCAGCTCGGACATCAATGCGCCTATACTAGAGTTTGAAATTTGCTCTAGTATGGCACATTAGGCTTACACGTGTAAGCTTAAATTAAGACTCATGAACGGCAGTAGTTTGATCGAGATAATTGAGTACCAGTTCGCCAACTTGATCTGGCTTAGTCGTGGCAGGAATGGTCAGCTCTCGCTTGAGTTTGCCACTACCCAGTAAGCTCGCGAGCATGCCACCTTGCCCCTTGCGTGTGCGGTCAACTTCAAACCACAACTTGAGCTCTTGCTCACTGCGGTGGGCAACAAATTCTAATTCGCGCCACACGCCGTGGTAAGGTCCGTCGGTTGGCACCAGTTCAAACTCTTGCACAAATGGTAGATCGAATCCTTTCACTTCCTCGCATTCCACCTGGCGAATTCGTAAACCTTGCGCTTCAAATGCAGATAGTACCGCATCCATCAGTGGATCAGGTCGGACGGTGAGGATGTCTTTATCAGTCGGATCCAAAGCAGCAGCAACGTCTAAGCCAGTTTCTAACCATACTTTGGCATCACCAATGGTGACAGGCGTGTTCCAAGGCACATCGAGCTTAACATCGAAGGTACGCTCTTCGCCGGAATGGATGGTAAATGCGTAAGGGAGACTCCACTTAGCAAGCACATGAGTTTGAGGTACTCGGCGCATGCTGTGTCCTTCTCGCGCACCACGGTCATCAGGGGCTTCTGCGATGTAGCGGCAACAGAGTTTTAAATCAATGTTGTCGATCGCTTGTTCAGTCGCACCACCATATACATGGATCGACACATCCACACTTTGACCTGGGTATAGCACGTCTTGGTTTAAGATTGAGTCTACCTTCGCGCTCCCAATCCCAAAACTGGCAAGTGTCTTCTTCAAAAATGACATAGGCACCTCCTTCATCGAGATCTCATACTACTACTGCTGATCGTGGGATCAAACAAAAATTGCCTCGAACATCGCGACAAAATGACAAAATCTAAACAATTCAATTGCTCAACTATCGACCAATTATTACAAGGATGCTAATCTTACACTTGATATGCATGCATATCGGTATTCCTGACTCATTAACTGGATTGGCGAGAGCCAGAAGAGTGATTCTTCAATCTTGTTGGAGCCTAGCTCATAATGATTCAGGCCATTACATCGGCAATGGATATGCCTGACAGTTAGGTAAATTAATGCGCCCAACAACAGTCAGGTTCGCACACACTAATACTAGTGCAATGCGCCGCCGCAGTGGCTTTACTACTGCACCAAAGGCAAAGCAAGTTGCGCCAGCAATGACATTGGTTGAGAAGACAGCAATGATGTCGAGTGTTCCGGCCAAAGTTATCAAAGCAGCTTAATCAAAAGCGCGGCGCCAGCTGCGCTTTTTTCTTTGCACGCGACTCATAAAGCTTCAAAGACTTAGAACAAACTACAGTGAAAGAGATAGTTTTTCCTATTTGGTCTTCGCAAAGCAATTTGGTACCTTTACTGCTAATTACACCTATAAATTCTGTGGAGAAAGAAATGAAGTGTCATCGCATTGAAGAGCTGCTTGAGCTACTAGAGCCTGAATGGCATAAAGATCAAGAGCTGAACCTCTTGCAGTTCATCGTTAAGCTGGCAAAAGAAGCAGGCTACAAAGGAAAGCTAGAAGATCTGACCGACGATGTACTGATCTACCACCTTAAAATGCGTAATAGCAGCAAAGATGAAATGATCCCTGGACTCAAAAAAGACCAAGAGGACGATTTTAAAACGGCGATCCTACGCGCTCGTGGCATCATCAAATAACCAGCTCAACAGCCAGTATTCTTTAAGCGACTCTCTCTGTGAGTCGCTTTTTTATAACCAAAGTTTTTAGTCCCACAATTGGTTATAACTGTTCAGCCAATTATCAGGTTAACTGTACTGATTTTTGTTGTTAAACATTGACTGCGTTAAAGAAACGGAATTGTTATTGATTGTATAATCGCCGTTCATCAGTATTTACTAAAATAATTATGTTCGGTCATCTTTATGACGGAACGAGCAGCAATGTCATCGAGCGACATCAATAGAAATGACGCCGTACATTATAAAAGCCTAAGAAGGATGAGTGCATGAGTCAGGACAAGATCGATATCAAAGATGTGACTCCTAAAACCTATAATCCCAAAACCCATAAAGGAAACGGGGATCGGTTTAACCCAAGTAATCGCATCTATGTACGCGAAAGCAAAGGGACTTACCAGAAACTACGTCGTTACGGTGGTTGGTTCTTACTACTTCTCTTCGCTTTGATACCGTGGATTCCTTACGGTGAACGTCAAGCGATCTTACTTGATATTGGCAACCAGCAGTTCAACTTTTTCGGTACCACCCTGTACCCACAAGATCTTACCCTACTCGCCTTGCTGTTTGTGATCGCGGCGTTTGGGTTGTTCTTTATTACCACCTTCTTAGGTCGGGTTTGGTGTGGCTATCTCTGCCCACAAACCGTCTGGACCTTCATGTATATCTGGTTTGAAGAGAAGCTCGAAGGTAGTGCCAATAAACGCCGTAAACAAGACTCCAATAAGCTGACGGCGAATTTAGCGATGCGTAAAGCCGTCAAACATATAGCTTGGTTTGCCATTGCACTCGCCACTGGTTTTACTTTTGTTGGCTACTTCGTACCAATGAAGCAATTGGTTATCGACTTTTTCACCTTTAACGCCAACTTCTGGCCCGTCTTTTGGGTAATGTTCTTTGCCATTTGTACTTATGGTAATGCTGGTTGGATGCGTTCCATCATGTGTATTCACATGTGTCCTTACGCGCGCTTCCAGTCTGCCATGTTTGATAAAGACACCTTCATCGTTGGCTACGATGCAAAACGTGGGGAAAAACGTGGCCCACGTCCGCGTAAAGCCGATCCAAAGCAGCTTGGTTTGGGTGATTGTATTGATTGTGATTTGTGTGTGCAGGTGTGCCCAACAGGTATCGATATTCGTGACGGCTTGCAGTATGAATGTATC
The DNA here is from genome assembly GCF_033337445.1 of Vibrio sp. YT-15. NCBI lineage: Bacteria > Pseudomonadati > Pseudomonadota > Gammaproteobacteria > Vibrionales > Vibrionaceae > Vibrio > Vibrio sp. YT-15. Next base: position 91,020 of record NZ_JAWOQR010000015.1, on the reverse strand, counting down.
AACTGTGGCGCCTGTATTGATGCGTGTGACAACACCATGGATCGCATGGGCTACGAGAAAGGCCTAATTAGTTACACCACCGAACATCGCTTATCGGGTAAGAGTACCAAAGTCATGCGTCCGAAGCTGCTAGGCTATGGTGCCGTACTACTCGTCATGGTCGGTCTTTTCTTTGCCCAAATTGCAGCGGTAGACCCAGCCGGCATGAGTGTTATTCGCGACCGTAACCAACTGTTCCGCGTTAATAGCTCGGGAGAAGTAGAAAACACCTACACCCTCAAAGTGATCAACAAAACTCAGCAAGTGCAAGAGTACTCGTTGGATGTTGAAGGGCTATCCGATGTAAGCTGGTATGGTAAGCAGACAATTCAGGTCCAGCCAGGTGAGGTATTAAACCTGCCAATGAGTCTTGGTGCCGATCCTGACAAGCTAAACTCTGCGATTACGACAATTCAGTTTATACTCACCGATAAGAGCAACGAATTCACCATTGAAGTAGAAAGCCGTTTTATTAAAAAACTATAGTGCTACTTCAGTGACTAACGGAAAAAGGCTCAGTAATGAGCCTTTTTGTTTATATGTCCCAAAGTATGTTTAACTTTGACGCCCTTACCCCAGACTTTATGTGGTACGCGTTAGAAAGCATCGGCGTTCGCGCAGAATCAGGCTTTCTTCCCCTCAATAGCTACGAAAACCGTGTTTATCAATTTACTGACGAAGAGCGTCGTCGTTATGTCGTCAAGTTTTACCGTCCTGAACGTTGGAGCAATGAACAGATCCAAGAGGAGCACGACTTTACTTTAGAGCTGATTGGCAATGAGATACCCGTCGCACCACCTGTGCGCATCAACGGTGAAACCCTGCATCACTATCAAGGCTATGCTTTTGCGCTGTTTGATAGCGTGGGTGGTCGCCAATACGAGGTTGACAATTTAGATCAGCTCGAAGGTGTAGGGCGTTTCCTTGGCCGCATCCATAAAGTCGGCAGCCGCCAAGCGTTCCAACATCGCCCTACGATCGGCTTACAAGAATACCTGTATCAACCAAGAGAGATTCTGCAAAACGCCAATATGATTCCAATGCACTTGGAGAACAGCTTCTTCAATGACTTGGATATGCTGATCAAATCAATTGAAAGCCACTGGCAAGAAGGCTTCAATATGATTCGTTTGCATGGCGATTGCCACCCAGGCAATATTTTGTGGCGAGATGGCCCTATGTTTGTTGATTTGGATGACGCTCGTAACGGCCCTGCAGTACAAGACTTATGGATGCTATTGAACGGTGAACGCCAAGACAAACTGATGCAGTTGGATATTGTTTTAGAGGCTTACCAAGAGTTTTGCGACTTTAATCCTGCAGAATTGAAACTAATCGAGCCACTTCGCGGTCTACGAATGGTGCACTATATGGCATGGCTAGCAAAACGTTGGCATGACCCTGCATTTCCTCTCGCTTTTCCATGGTTTAATGAGCCAAAATACTGGGAAGGTCAGGTCCTTGCATTTAAAGAGCAGATCGCCGCTTTAGAAGAAGCACCGCTGTCTTTAATGCCTCAGTGGTAAGTCAGGCCAAAAATTCAAAAATGGAGATATTTCGATGAAAAAACTGTTCGCACTGTTTTCTATGCTGATGTTAAGCCTGTCGGCACATGCAGCGCAATTCAAAGAAGGTGAACATTACAAAGTATTGGATCTTGAGGCATCAAAAAAACCTCTTGTGACGGAGTTTTTCTCTTTCTACTGCCCGCACTGTAATAGCTTTGAACCTGTTATCCAGCAACTGAAAAAGCAGTTACCAGAAGGTACTAAGCTATTAAAAAACCACGTTTCTTTCATGGGTGGCAACATGGGCCCATCAATGAGCAAAGCCTACGCAACGATGGTTGCATTAAAAGTGGAAGACAAAATGGTGCCAGTGATGTTTAACCGCATCCACAATCTAAAGAAAGCACCACGTAATGATGAAGAACTTCGTCAAATCTTCCTTGATGAAGGTGTAGATGCGAAAAAATTCGATTCTGCATTCAAAGGCTTCGCGGTTGATTCAATGGTTCGCCGTATGGACAAGCAATTTGAAAACAGCGGTCTAACCGGCGTTCCTGCGGTTATCGTTAACAACAAATACCTAGTTCAAGCACAAAGCATCAAAACGATGGATGAGTACTTCTCTCTGGTGAACTACTTGCTGACACTAAAATAAGCACATCGATATCAATCAAAAGGGGAGCACGTCGCTCCCCTTTTGTTTACTTGTAAATCTCTTGTAGTAACCGATCTTTTTCTTGCCACACATCACTCAGCCATTGTTGAAATTGCCGCTTATAGGGCTTATCGTTGAAGTAATCACCAAGCACTCTTTCATCAACGGGTAACACATTTACACGCACAACCACCTTGCTCATGCGGCCCATCAATAAATCCTTGAACGGTTTATGCGTATTTTCTGGGTACGCCAACGTAACGTCGATAATGCTCTCGAACTGTTCCCCCATCGCCGCTAACGTGTACGCAATCCCGCCCGATTTTGGTTGCAGCAAATATTGATAGTTTGCTTTACTCTTACGCTGCTTTTCTTCGGTAAATCGGGTTCCTTCGACATAGTTAACCACTGTGGTTGGAGTGTGTTTGAATTTAGCGCACGAGCGACGTGTCGTTTCTAAATCTTGACCTCGCTTATGAGGATTGCGGATCAGATACTCTCGCGAATAGCGACGCATAAATGGCATGTCGAGCGCCCAACACGCCATCCCGATGAAAGGCACATACAGCAGTTGTTGCTTGAGGAAAAACTTCGGCATGGGAATACGGTCTTTAAACACGCAGCAAAGCACAACAATATCTGTCCAACTGAGATGATTACTGATCAGCAGATACCACCCGTCTTTTTTAAGCGCTTCACCGCCCTGAACATCCCACTCAACACGGTTAGATACCGCCAGAATGCACGCATTAACGGTAGCCCATAACCACATCACCTTATTGGCACAAACGGTCGCTATCGCTTTTAGCTTTACGCCAGGAAGCAATATTTTAAATACTGCGATAACACAAATTGCGAGTGAACAAACCGCAGAATTGAGAATCACAAAAGAAGCGTTAAAAAAAAATAACAAATATGCCAACATGATAGTCAAACAACAGTGATAATGTGTGAAGAATAAAACAGCGTGTAATTATACTGCGCCTTTGCCACATTGGAACATGCGTGGAAATGGTCAGATTTGTTACCGCAACCAATATGTGCACCACTCATTCGACAACAAGGAGATAACGAATGAAACCAAGGCTACTTCTCTTGCCTTTGGCCTTTGTCGTCAGTTCTGCTCAGGCTCAACTCGCTGAAACCGCAGGTTTTGGCGGTGAAATTTCGCTGAATGCCGGATTCATATCATCAGAATCCAATTTCAATACAGAAAATAGTAACACCATCGATTCTCTCGATAAGCGTGCCGATAGTGACAGTTCCGTTATCGCTGCACCGCTAGGGAGTGTGACATACACCTTTGGTAGCCGACTCAACCACCAAGTTTACGCCGGTACCACACGCTCAGATGTCGCGGTAGGTACACTCGCTTTTCAGTTGGGCTATCAACACGAGCTACAATCTGGCACCGTGCTCGATGTTTCCTATCTGCCGACGGTACTCAAAGGCGAAACTTGGCGCAACCCTTATCAAGTAGGAACCGCACGTAAAGAGACGGATGTTGACGGCAATGCGTATCGCTTTCAGATCAAAGGGTTGATTGATAAGAACTTCAACCTTGATCTTGCTTATGCTGATAAAGACATCGAGCAGGAGGAAGTGACAGACCGCTCACTTGCTCGCGATGCTAACCTTTACTATGTCAAAGGCGACTATCGCATTCCACTCAACCAAACATCTATGTTGCAACCCGCTTTCACCTACATCAATCAAGATGCCGACGGTAAGGCGGAGTCATTTGATTCGTACGGATTTGACATTAGCTGGTTTAAATTTATCAACCGTCATCGATTGGCCCTCACCGCGGGTTATGCATGGAAAGACTATCAAGCAGCTAGCCAAACTTTTGCTAAAACACGAAATGACGACACCATCAGCCTATTTGCGGCCTACGAATATCAAAACGTATTTGACTGGCAAGACTGGTCGTTCATTTCTTTAGCCGGCTATAGCCAAACTGACTCGAATATCACGTTTTATGAGGAGAAAGAGTACCTATTGTCGCTTGGTCTCAACTACACCTTCTAACGTCCTTCATCGCAACAAGGTGCTTACAACACTTGTTGCGATGACACTTTGCTGTCTATACCGCTTGCGCCGTAAGCTGTTTCAGCAAACGGTCCATCGCTCGATACCCAAGCGCCTCGGCCAAGTGCGTTCGTTCAATTTGCTCCGCCCCATCCAGATCGGCGATTGTTCGCGCCACTTTGATAATACGATGATATGCACGAATCGAGAGCCCTAAACGATGCAAAGCGGTTTCAAGAAACTCAGCATCACTCTTATGCAAGGGACAAAACGCCTCAATTTCTCGACTACCTAGCAGTGCATTGACCTTACCACTGCGGTTTAGCATATTGTTACGCGCATGGCTCACACGCGCTTTTACGATAGCAGTCGGCTCACCGCGATCACCACCTTCTGCTAATGTCCCTTTGGGCAAAGCTGGGATTTCTAAAGACATATCAAAGCGATCTAACAGTGGTCCAGATAATCGACCAAGGTAGCGCAAAATAGCTTGTGGATTGGTGCGCGCTTGATTGCCTTCGTAATATCCTGTCGGGCTTGGGTTCAAGGCTCCGACTAATTGGAAACGAGCCGGAAAGCGTGTTTTACCTTGCGCTCGAGAGATAATGATCTCTCCAGATTCGAGCGGTTCGCGTAACGAGTCCAGAACTTTACGATCAAATTCGGGCATTTCATCGAGAAACAATAACCCGTTGTGGGCTAAAGAGATCTCCCCTGGTCTGGGTACCGAACCACCGCCGACTAATGCCGCCATTGAACTTGAATGATGCGGCGAACGAAACGGACGCGACTTCCAGTTATGCTCATTAATTTCACTCTGAGTCAACGATGCCACCGAAGCGGTTTCCATTGCTTCTTCGTCACTCATTTCCGGTAATAAGTCACACAAACGCGAAGCCAACATCGTTTTTCCAGTACCTGGCGGGCCAAGGAAAAGTAAGTTGTGGTTTCCAGCGGCAGCAATCTCCAGTGCTCGCTTACCTTGTTGTTGGCCAATAATATCTTGTAAGTCTCGACCATGTTTTTCGATCGTTTTTCGCTTAGGCGTTTGAAAAAGATTCAGTCGATGTTGACCACAAAGCTCGGCACATACTTCCAGTAATGATTGGGCCGATTTATGTTGTTCCTTCCCCACCAGCGCCGCCTGATCGCCATTCACATGTGGGACGACCAAATGACGTTGAATCTTACTGGCTTCCAGCGCAGCAGGCAGCACACCTTTTACAGGTCTCAGACCACCAGATAACGCTAACTCACCAACAAATTCGTAGTTTTTGAGCTTATCTGTCGCGATTTGCTCCGAAGCGGCCAAAATTCCCAATGCAATAGGAAGATCAAAACGCCCTCCCTCCTTGGGTAGATCTGCCGGAGCCAAGTTCACGGTGATCCGCTTAGCAGGAAATTGAAAGTTAGAATTAATGATCGCACTGCGTACGCGATCTTTGGACTCTTTTACCGTTGTCTCTGGCAAGCCTACTAAGGTAAACCCTGGCATGCCGTTGCTGATATGAACTTCTACACTAACCGATGGCGCTTGCACCCCGACGCTTGCTCGACTATGAATGATTGCCAGCCCCATACGTTCCTCAATTTTTTGAACACTCTGTAAACAAATGTTTTATCTAGTTGGTTATGTTATATACCGCGTCCCAATTGAGAGTTAATGTGAAAAAAGAATGACTTTTTGCTTGTCATGCAGCGGAATTGTGTGATACCACTAATGACGCAAACAATTTCGTAGAACATTACACAACATTTTTTAACGAAAAAAGAACGACAGACAGATGAACCTTTTCGCTCATATCAACGCACTGCTAGCCCTGATTATCGTGGTCATTATTGGCACCGCGCGGGGTATTGTGGGCGAAAGGTAACCACAAATTACAAAAAACCCCCGCACTGAAAAGTCCGGGGGTTTTTTTACAACTACAAGTTGTCATCTGTCTAACCCTCGGACAGTTTAACGGGAAGAATGGGAGTGCACATGAAGTGCAATAAATATGGCAATCGCTACGAGCCACAACGTAGCAAAGGAGGTTTACGATGACTGGTGCACAACTTGTCGTAGCCGCTTTAAGACAGCAAGGCATCGAAACCGTTTTTGGCTACCCCGGCGGGGCCATCATGCCAATCTATGATGCTTTGTATGACGGTGGGGTGGAACACATCCTATGCCGTCACGAGCAAGGGGCCGCTATGGCAGCTATCGGGATGGCTCGTTCCACTCAAGACGTTGCTGTGTGCATGGCAACTTCTGGCCCAGGAGCCACTAACCTTGTTACCGGCCTTGCCGACGCTTTCCTTGACTCCGTACCTCTAGTTGCCATCACAGGCCAGGTTGCTAGCTCTCATATCGGTACCGATGCATTCCAAGAAATGGATGTGATCGGAATGTCCCTAGCCTGTACTAAGCACAGCTATCTCGTGACCGAAATTGAAGATCTAGCTCCGACACTTGCCGAAGCCTTTGAGGTCGCAAAAACCGGTCGTCCGGGTCCTGTCATTGTCGATATCGCCAAAGACGTTCAACTCGCTCAAGCACCTACAGACCTTCTTCCTCCATACATAGCACCAGCAATCGAAGATGTCAGCGCTGAAGATATCAAACGTGCGCAAGATGTGCTGGCAGCATCTACTCGCCCAGTGTTGTATGTTGGTGGTGGCGTGCAACTTGCGAAAGCAACCGATGCAGTACGCGAATTTCTTCGCTTAAACCCAATGCCTGCAGTTAGCACATTAAAAGGCCTCGGTACCATTGAACGCCATGATCCCCACTATCTTGGTATGTTGGGTATGCATGGCACCAAAGCCGCCAACCTAGTGGTTCAAGAAGCCGATCTATTGATCGTGGTTGGCGCGCGTTTTGATGACCGTGTGACGGGTAAGCTCGATACGTTTGCACCAAATGCGAAAGTGATTCACATCGACATTGATGCTGCGGAGATTCATAAACTGCGCCACGCCAACGCACCATTACGTGGCGACATCAACACCATTCTTCCTCAGCTAGAGCTGACTCAAGATATCTCACCGTGGGTTCATCACAGTGAAAGTCTGCGCAGCGGCTTTAAGTGGCGTTACGACCACCCAGGCGAGTTAATCTACGCACCGCTATTGCTTAAACAACTGTCTGACATGATGCCAGATAGCTCAATTGTCTCGACCGACGTCGGTCAGCATCAGATGTGGGCAGCGCAACATATCCAGCCACGCGAACCACAAAATTTTATCACTTCTGCTGGCCTTGGCACCATGGGCTTTGGCTTGCCAGCAGCGATGGGCGCTGCAGTCGCACGTCCTGATGATCAGTCTATCCTTATTACAGGTGACGGTTCATTTATGATGAACGTTCAGGAATTGGGCACGCTGAAGCGTCGGCAGATTCCAGTGAAGATTGTCCTTCTTAATAACCAACGTCTTGGCATGGTTCGCCAATGGCAGTCATTGTTCTTTGACGGTCGCCACAGTGAAACCATTCTTGATGACAACCCAGATTTCGTGATGTTAGCAAAAGCATTCGATATCCCGGGCAAAACCATCACCAAGAAAGAAGAAGTCGAACCTGCTCTCAAAGAGATGCTAGCGAGTGAAACTTCTTACATGCTTCACGTTTTGATTGATGAAGAAGAAAACGTGTGGCCATTGGTGCCACCTGGCGCATCAAACAGTGATATGTTGGAAAATACATAGGAGACAATCGCATGGACAGATATTTACTCGACATCAAAGCCGATGACAAACCGGTACTGTTGGAGCGCGTTCTACGTGTGATTCGTCACCGAGGTTTCGTGATCAAACAAGTCGCTGCTACGCAAAACCACGAAAGCAAAGTAGCCAGCGTCGAGATCATCGTCGACAGCGATCGACCAATCTCGTTTTTGATCAATCAAATAGAGAAGTTGTGGGACGTTCGTAAGGTTGAGGTGCTAAAAATCCGCAACGATGAACTGCCAAATCACAACTTACAACAACACGTAAGTGCATAAGGAAGGCAACAAATGGCAACGAAAACTGCAGATTTCATTTGGTTTAATGGTGAGATGGTTCCATGGGCAGAGGCGAACGTTCACGTTCTGACTCACGCAATGCACTATGGTACATCCGTGTTTGAAGGCGTGCGCTGTTACAACACACCAAAAGGCCCAATTGTCTTCCGTCACCGTGAGCATGCACAACGTCTAAAAGATTCTGCCAAGATTTACCGCTTTCCGATCCCTTTTTCTGTAGAAGAAATCATGGAAGCGACCCGCGAAACACTGCGCCAAAACAAACTCGACAGCGCTTACATTCGTCCATTGGGTTTTGTCGGTAATGTTGGCTTAGGCGTATGTCCACCAGTTGGCACTGAGATGGATCTAATCATTGCAGCATTTCCTTGGGGCTCTTACTTAGGCGAAGAAGCGCTAGAAAAAGGTGTCGATGCGATGATTTCAAGCTGGAACCGCGCTGCGCCAAACACCATCCCAACTGCGGCTAAAGCAGGCGGTAACTACCTATCTTCACTACTGGTTGGTGGTGAAGCGCGTCGTCACGGTTACGACGAAGGTATTGCGCTAAGCGTAGATGGTTACCTATCGGAAGGGGCTGGTGAAAACATCTTCGTTATCAAAGATGGCGTAATCACCACACCACCAGCAACTAGCGCGATTCTACCGGGCATCACTCGTGACTCGATCATGACAATTGCACGCGATAAAGGCTACAAAGTACGTGAGGCGAACATTGCTCGTGAAGCCCTTTACCTTGCCGATGAAGTCTTCATGACAGGTACTGCGGCTGAGATTGTACCAGTGGCAACCATCGACAAGATTGAAGTGGGCACTGGTAAGCGCGGCCCTATCACTAAAGAACTACAAGCAGCCTACTTTGGCCTATTTGACGGCACCACGGAAGATAAGTGGGGCTGGTTAGACTATGTGTACCCAGAACAGAAGTAAGAAGGATTAGGAAATGCCAAAATATAGATCAGCTACCACCACACATGGTCGTAACATGGCGGGTGCACGAGCACTGTGGCGTGCAACGGGTGTGAAAGAAGAAGACTTCGGTAAACCAATCATCGCCGTTGTAAACTCGTTTACTCAATTTGTTCCGGGTCACGTACACCTGAAAGACATGGGCCAGCTTGTAGCGCGTGAAATCGAAAAAGCCGGCGGCATCGCAAAAGAATTCAACACCATCGCGGTTGATGATGGTATCGCAATGGGTCACGGCGGCATGCTGTACTCACTGCCTTCACGCGAACTGATCGCAGACTCTGTGGAGTACATGGTAAACGCGCACTGTGCCGATGCCATGGTATGTATCTCTAACTGTGACAAAATCACTCCGGGAATGTTGATGGCATCTATGCGTCTCAACATCCCGGTTATCTTTGTTTCTGGTGGTCCAATGGAAGCGGGTAAAACCAAGCTTTCTGATCAGATCATCAAACTAGACCTTGTAGATGCGATGATCCAAGGCGCGGATCCAAAAGTGTCTGATGAGCAAAGCGAGCAGATCGAACGTAGCGCATGTCCAACGTGTGGATCGTGTTCAGGCATGTTCACTGCAAACTCAATGAACTGTCTAACGGAAGCACTGGGGCTTTCTCAACCAGGTAACGGTTCTATGCTGGCAACGCACGCTGACCGTGAACAACTGTTCCTTAATGCAGGTCGTCGCATCGTTGAACTGACTCGTCGTTACTACGAGCAAGATGACGAATCAGCACTGCCTCGCAACATCGCTACGTTTGATGCCTTCGAAAACGCAATGGCACTGGATATTGCAATGGGTGGCTCGACCAACACCATTTTGCACCTACTGGCTGCAGCGCAAGAAGGCGAAGTCGATTTTGATATGGAAGATATCGATCGCCTATCTCGCCAAGTACCACACCTATGTAAAGTGGCACCATCTACCCAGAAATATCACATGGAAGACGTGCACCGCGCTGGTGGCGTAATGGCTATCCTTGGTGAGCTAGACCGAGCAGGTCTACTGCACAATGATGCGCGCACCGTACTTGGCCTTTCGATGAAAGAGCAGCTAGCAAAATACGACATCATCCAAACTGAAGACGAAGAAGTACTTAAGTTCTACCGCGCAGGCCCTGCGGGTATTCGTACCACTCAAGCGTTCTCACAAGACTGCCGCTGGGATCGCCTTGATGACGACCGAGCAGAAGGTTGTATTCGTACTATCGATCATGCCTTTAGCCAAGAAGGTGGCCTAGCCGTTCTATCAGGCAACATCGCATTAGATGGTTGTATCGTTAAGACAGCTGGTGTTGATGAGAGCATCCATAAGTTCACTGGTCCAGCCGTAGTTTTCGAAAGCCAAGAAGACGCCGTAGAAGGCATCTTGGGTGGCAAAGTAAAAGCAGGCGACGTGGTTGTTATCCGTTACGAAGGCCCTAAAGGTGGTCCGGGCATGCAAGAAATGCTTTACCCAACCACTTATCTAAAATCGATGGGCCTTGGCAAAGAGTGTGCACTTCTGACTGACGGCCGTTTCTCTGGCGGCACATCAGGTCTTTCTATCGGCCACGCCTCTCCTGAAGCAGCAAACGGCGGTGCAATTGGCCTGGTAAAAGAAGGCGATATAATCGCAATTGATATTCCAAACCGTTCAATTTCACTCCAAGTGTCTGAACAAGAACTTGCTGAGCGCCGTGCAAAACAAGACGAACTAGGCTGGAAACCAGTTGACCGCCAACGTGAAGTTTCATTTGCACTCAAAGCGTACGCGAGTATGGCAACCAGTGCTGACAAGGGTGCAGTACGAGACAAGTCGAAGCTAGAGGGCTAGCAATGATGGAAGCTCAACCCGAAAAACAAGTGAACCAAACTGGCGCAGATTATCTGCGCCAAATCCTTCGCGCACCTGTTTATGAAGTAGCAACAGTGACGCCACTGCAAGAAATGCCTCGTTTATCTGCACGTATCGGGAATAACGTGCAGATCAAGCGTGAAGATCGCCAACCCGTACACTCGTTCAAATTGCGCGGTGCATACAACATGGTGGCGAGTTTATCTGAAGCACAAAAAGCCGCTGGTGTCATTGCAGCATCGGCAGGTAACCACGCTCAAGGCATGGCGCTCTCTGGTACTAAGCTAGGCATCAAAACCACCATCGTGATGCCTAAAACCACACCAGACATCAAAGTCGATGCGGTACGTGGCTTCGGTGGCAATGTAGTGCTGCACGGCAGCAACTTTGATGAGGCAAAAGCGGAAGCGGAACGCCTTTCTGATCTGCATGGGTACACATTTGTCCCTCCTTTCGATCACCCACTGGTGATTGCAGGTCAAGGCACCATCGGCATGGAAATGCTGCAGCAAAATGGTCACCTTGATTACATTTTCGTCCCTGTCGGTGGTGGCGGTTTGGCTGCGGGTGTTGCGGTACTTGTGAAGCAGCTCATGCCAGAAATCAAAGTGATTGCAGTTGAGCCAGAAGATTCGTCATGCCTCAAAGCTGCTTTGGATGCTGGTGAGCCAGTAGTACTAGACCAAGTCAGCATGTTTGCCGATGGCGTCGCTGTAAAACGCATTGGCGAAGAGACTTTCCGTCTATGCCAAAAGTACATTGATGGCCATATTGCCGTCTCTAGCGATGAAATCTGCGCAGCAGTAAAAGACATCTTTGAAGACACCCGTGCGATTGCAGAGCCTTCTGGCGCGCTTGCTCTGGCGGGTTTGAAGAAGTTTGCTGAGCAAAACAAACTGCAAGGTAAGAATTTAGGTACTGTGCTGTCTGGTGCCAACACTAACTTCCATGGCTTACGTTATGTTTCTGAGCGTTGCGAGCTTGGTGAGAAACGTGAAGGTTTGCTTGCCGTCACCATTCCTGAGCGTCAAGGTGCCTTCTTTGAGTTCTGTAACCTCATTGGCGGCCGCGCCGTAACGGAGTTTAACTACCGCTACAACGATGACGCATTGGCAAATATCTTTGTCGGTGTGCGTTTGCAAGGCGGTCAGGAAGAGCTAGAACATATCATTCACGACTTACGTGATGGTGGCTACCCAGTGGTTGATTTGTCTGATGATGAAATGGCGAAGCTGCACGTGCGCTACATGATTGGTGGTAAGCCGTCTAAGCCGCTTAAAGAGCGCCTCTACAGCTTTGAATTCCCAGAATATCCGGGAGCGCTACTCAAGTTCTTAAGCACACTCGGTACTCATTGGAATATCAGCTTGTTCAACTACCGTAACCACGGCGCTGACTACGGACGTGTTTTATGTGGTTTCGAGTTAGATGAAAGCGATTTAGCTCAGTTTTCTGCACATTTACGTGAACTTGGCTATCAATGCAAAGACGAGACAGACAACCCATCGTATAAGTTTTTCTTGTCATAAAACGCCACATTTTAAACATATCAATGAAAACACCTCGCTAATGCGAGGTGTTTTTTATGACTGTAACCAATCTTTATGTAGCTGATTAGGCGACCCAAGATAGTCCACCATCCACTGGATCAATTTATGATTATCATCTTTGCGCCATACTAAGCAGCAGTGACTGAGCGGTTTATCATCCGGCATGACCTTCTCCACCAGCACACCATCATTGATTAAGGGTGTTGCAATATGACGTGGCATGTAACCCACGCCCACCCCATTTTTTAAACATTCAATCGCACTATACCAATTGGGCAATAATAATCGGCGCTGTTGCGGATAATGGCCAGTATGGCGTTTTGGCAGCACGTTCGAAGTATCATCAAGACAGATCGCCGGAAATTGACTCACAAACGCTTCAGTAAGCACTTGTTGTCGAACGCAAGGATGAGCGGGTGACATTACAAATGCCCAATCTAATACGCCCATATCTTTGACTTCAAAATCTCCCCCAACGGGAACCGCAGATGTCGCGCCAACGACAATGTCGGCTCGACCTTGTGCTATGGCTTCCCAAGAACCATTGAAGACCTCCATATTGATCTGCAATTCAGCAAATTCAAACTCGCGATAGAAATCTTCCACCAAAGGTTTGAGTTTTTCTAACTTCACCACGTTATCTAAGGTCAGCTTTAACGTGCTTTTCCATCCTTGAGCCGCTCGCCGCGTTTGTGCTTTCACCTCTTCCATTTGACGCAGCAAAGAGCGCGCCTCGGCCATAAAAAGTTCACCCGCTGGAGTTAGCTCGACTTTCCTTGGTAAACGTCGAAACAGCACCACATCTAAATCTTGCTCGACCTGCCTTACTCCATAGCTGATGGCTGAGGGGACTTTATGCAATACCTCAGCCGCAGCGGTGAAACTGCCTAAACGGGCAACCGTATCCAGCATTTCCAAAGACGCTTTAGAGAACATGATTTAACCTTTCAAAAAATTTGATTGATAACCAACAATTTTAGCGTTTTATTTTCTCAAAATCGAAAAATAGAATAATAAGGTAAATAAATCAGGGTTGGCGCCAACTGATGTTGATTAAAAAATGATTAAATAATTTGACTGGTTGAATCATGAAAATCTCAAAACTACAGCTCATTTATCTGGCAGCATTATCGATGCTTGGCTTCGTTGCTACCGATATGTATCTGCCAGCATTCAAAGCGATGGAAATCGACTTTGCAACAGGCCCTGAGCAAATTGCGCTCTCTTTAACGGTATTCCTCGTTGGTATGGCGATTGGCCAGCTAATGTGGGGATTGGCATCCGATAAATTTGGCCATCGTAATACACTCGCAGCCGGGTTGGTGCTATTTACTATCGCGTCATTCGGTTTGGCTTTCTGTGATCAAGTATGGCAACTACTCACACTGCGCTTTATCCAAGCTATCGGTGTGTGTGCACCAGCCGTGATCTGGCAGGCTATGGTCATTAAACGCTACTCAAGCAGTAGCCAACAAATTTTTGCGACAATCATGCCACTCGTCGCGCTATCACCAGCACTAGCACCTCAATTAGGGGTAGTGTTGGCAGATAACTTCGGCTGGCACAGTATCTTTATTACGCTAACACTGGTTGGTGTCTTTTTGGTCTTTGCGACCATGGCACAAAAAGACGAGAAAGCAGAAATCAAACAAACCAGTATGTCTGCCGACATCAAAGCGCTGCTGAGTTCTAAAAAATACCTTGGCAACGTGTTTATGTTTGCGACGGCTTCAGCTGCATTCTTTGCTTACCTAACTGGGATGCCAGAAATCATGGCGCAACTGGGCTACGAAGCAAAAGATATTGGTTTGAGCTTTATCCCACAAACCATCGCGTTTATGGCTGGTGGCTACTTAGGTAAAGTAGGCGTTCGAAAATTTGGTGATGAAAAGGTTCTGCGCCAACTGATTGGCCTATTTAGTGTCGCGGCATTAATGATTTTCATTGCTTCACAGTGGGATCTGTCATCGATTTGGCCTATTCTTGCGCCATTCTGTTTGATTGCCGTTGCTAACGGCGCGCTGTACCCAATCGTGGTAAACCGTGCACTGGCCAGCGCACAACAGAGCCCTGCAACAGCAGCAGGTCTGCAAAACAGCCTGCAAATCTGTGTAAGTAGCTTATCAAGTGCATTGGTAGCCGCAATGGCAAGCCAAGCTCAGATGGTTACTGGCATCGCAATCATCATCTGTATGGGTGGGCTGTGGATGGGATACATTCTGTCGAATCGCGAATTATCCAAGCACTTTACGACTCCTGACAACGCCCGAGTCGTGAGTGAAGACGAACTTTAATCGTTCAAATAATAAAAAGAGCCGCGCAATGCGGCTCTTTCTGTTTATAAGCTTTTCAACCCCCACTTCTTGGCAGTCTGCTTAAAAAAGCCTTGAGTCTTTTTCAACTCAACCCAGTGATTGATGTAATTAATCCATACTTGATCGTCTTGCGGCAACAGCATAGCAATTGGGGTTGGTTTACGCGGTGCGGTCACTGGCACTATCGCCAACTGTTTAAACTTGTCCACCAACGTCGCTGCTTCCACATTGGACGTCACCGATACATCGGCCCTGCGAGCTAGTAGTTCTTGGAAGTCGCGCGCTGGCGCTTCAATAACAATATGCTGAGCAGACGGGAAGAACTCTTTCACCATTTTTTCTTGTACCGTACCTAACGTCGCTGCGACTTTTACTTCTGGTTTATTAAAATCCGCCCAATCAGAAAATTTGGCGAGATCTTTCTTTTGCACCACAGGTACAAAGGCAAGGTAGAAATACGGCTGGCTGTATCCAGCTACTTTCGCGCGCGACATGTTCAGAGATGCGCTGCCAGTAATATCGTATTTGTTGGCGGTAATGCCATTAACTAGCGTCTTCCAATCCGTGGGCACATACTCCACTTTTACACCGAGATCTTTAGCAAGTTCTGTTGTTACATCGATATCGAAGCCACGATAACTGTTTGTCGCGGGGTCTTTCATCGTCATCGGATTCCAATCTCCCGTCGTTCCAACTCGGAGTACGCCATTGTCTAAAATGGATTGAAGACGGCTTTCAGCGTGAGCGACTTGAGTCGCAGCAAGCAAACACATTCCTAGCACTAGTAAAATCTTTCTCATTTTTATTCCCTTAAAAATAATGACCTTATACGGTTTAATAATTAACCTTTATTAGAGCTCTACTGATAACATAGCAGTAACAAAGGAAGTTTTTTAGTTAATTCAGGGAGTAAATGTGACGTTTCGAACTCTATGGCTGTTTTCACTGCTATTACTCACTGGTTGTTCTGATTATCAATGGGGCTGGTATGTACTTGACCCTTCGACGGATCAAGGGCTCACCAATCTAAAGTTTTTAATCGCTGGGTTTAATGACACCATTCAGGTATCACTCCTCAGTATGTTATTTGCGATGAGCTTGGGCCTGATCGTTGCCTTACCCGCTCTGTCGGACTCTGCCTCTCTGAAGTGGATAAACCGTATTTATGTCGAGGTGATCCGTTCAGTGCCAGTTTTAGTCTTACTACTTTGGGTGTATTACGGCATGCCTACACTATTGGATGTCTCACTCAATCACTTTTGGGCGGGTGTTATTGCACTGACTATCGCTGAGAGTGCGTTTATGGCGGAAGTGTTTCGCGGTGGGATACAAGCTATCAGCCGTGGCCAACATGAAGCGGCTGAATCTTTGGGCTTAAGCTATTGGCAAAAGATGCGCTTGGTAATTCTTCCCCAAGCATTTCGGCAAATTCTCCCACCACTGGGCAATCAATTTGTCTACATCCTCAAGATGAGTTCTTTAGTCAGCGTGATTGGTTTAAGCGATCTCACTCGCCGTGCTAATGAGCTGGTGGTGAATGAGTACTTACCCTTAGAGATTTATACCTTCCTCGTTTTGGAGTACTTGTTACTCATCCTATTTGTATCTCAAGCCGTTCGTTGGCTCGAAAAACGTATTGCCATTCCTAGCTACTAGCGATGAAGCCTTAGCTAGAAACAACAAAGCCGCTCTTGTTGAGCGGCTTTGACAATATAGAGACAGAGTGTAGGTAATGCTTATTTCTGTTTTACAGGACGCTGCCAGCCAGTAATTTTGCGTTCTTTGACGCGAGTAATTACTAACTCACCTTCTTCAACATCTTTTGTTAGTGTCGTGCCAGCACCGATGGTTGCGCCATCAGCGATAGTGACAGGCGCCACCAGCTGGCTATCAGAACCAACAAAAACATCATTACCGATGATGGTTTTAAACTTGTTCGCACCATCGTAGTTACAAGTGATAGTACCTGCACCGATGTTAGTACGTTGGCCGATCTCTGCATCACCTAAGTAAGTTAGGTGGTTCGCTTTTGAACCTTCTCCGATGCGCGCATTTTTCACTTCAACGAAGTTACCCACATGGGAATCGTTACGCATTTCAGCACCAGGACGAAGGCGAGTAAATGGACCAACCGTACATTCTTCACCAACCGTTGCACCTTCAATCACACTGTAAGGGCGAACGATGGTGTTGTCGTCGATTTCACAATCTTTCAGTACACAACCCGCACCGATAACCACGTTATCACCCAGTGAAACTTTACCTTCGACGATAACATTCACGTCGATTTCACAGTCCATACCGCACTGTAACTCACCACGCAAATCAAAGCGTGCTGGATCGCGTAGCATGACACCTTGCTCTAGCAGCTTCTGAGCTTGCATTGACTGGAAAGCACGCTCTAGACGAGCAAGCTGTGCGCGGTCATTGACCCCTTCCACCTCAATGGCATTGACTGGGTGTACTGCCTCAACGGCACGACCTTCATCGTGTGCAGCTGCAATAACGTCAGTTAGGTAGTATTCGCCTTGTGCGTTGTTGTTGTTTAAGCCAGACAACCAACGCTTAAGATCCCCACCAGTCGCAACCATCACGCCAGTGTTGATCTCTTTAATTTGTTTTTGTTCTTCTGTTGCATCTTTTTGCTCAACGATCGCCACAACAGGACCATTCTTACGGATAATACGACCGTAGCCTGTCGGGTTATCTAGAATCACTGTTAGTAGTGCAATACCGCCTGTTGGCTGTGCATCTAATAGGTTTTCAATCGTTTCAGCTGAAATCAGTGGAACATCACCGTAAAGCACCAGTACTTTTTCATCGTCTTCAAACTTCGGAGACGCTTGATCAACCGCATGACCTGTCCCTAACTGCTCCGCTTGAAGCACCCAATTTACAGGCTCTTCTGCAAGAGTGGTTTGCATTTGATCACCACCGTGACCAAAGACCAAGTGGATATTTTGTGCACCTAGACCTGTACATGTATCAATCACATGTTTTGCCATTGGCTTGCCTGCCAAAGTGTGTAGCACTTTAGGCATGTTCGAATGCATACGGGTACCTTTACCCGCTGCAAGAATCACAGCACTGAATTTCATTGATAACCTATTGACGTTTTATGTTAATTGGCCGTTATTTTAAACACCTTGGAAGGATTAGTTAATGGTGGGATGTAAATTTCCAACTAAAATTAATCAAAAAGGCGACCAATTGGCCGCCTTTTTTCATGCAACGTTGCTAATTGAGCTTAGCGACGCTTTTTTGTCAGCTCGATAACTCGTAGCTGAGCAATGGCTTTAGCCAGTTCACTGGCCGCTTGTGCGAAGTCCATGTCACCATGCTGATTCTGGATTTGCTCCTCAGCGCGGCGTTTGGCTTCTTCTGCCTTCGCTGCGTCTAGCTCTTCACCACGGATAGCTGTATCAGCTAGTACAGTCGCTGTACCAGGCTGAATCTCTACCATACCACCAGAAACATAAATAATTTCTTCGTGGCCGTGCTGTTTCACAATACGCACCATACCAGGCTTGATAGCGGTCAGCAGCGGTGTGTGACCATGGAAAATACCAAGTTCACCTTCGCTACCGGTCACCTGAAACGTTTCAACACGACCAGAGAAGATTTTCTTCTCAGCGCTTACTACGTCTAGGTGAAAGGTTATTGCTGCCATATCGCCTCCTAGTTAGCCTTATAGCTTCTTCGCATTCTCAATAGCATCGTCGATGCTACCGCAGTACATAAATGCCTGCTCAGGAATGTCGTCGTATTCACCAGCTAGTAGACCTTTAAAGCCACGTAGAGTCTCTTTTAGAGGTACGTAAATACCAGGGTCACCTGTAAATACTTCTGCTACGTGGTAAGGCTGAGTTAGGAAACGCTCAATCTTACGTGCACGAGATACAACTTGCTTATCTTCTTCAGATAGCTCGTCCATACCTAGGATAGCAATGATATCTTTCAGCTCTTTGTAGCGCTGAAGAGTCTGCTGAACACCACGAGCAACTTCGTAGTGATCTTGACCAACGACTAGTGGATCAAGCATACGAGATGTTGAATCTAGCGGGTCGATCGCAGGGTATAGACCCATTGCAGCGATGTTACGGTTAAGTACAACCGTTGCATCCAAGTGCGCGAACGTTGTTGCTGGAGACGGGTCAGTCAAGTCATCCGCTGGTACGTATACCGCCTGTACAGACGTGATAGAACCTGATTTCGTTGACGTGATACGCTCCTGAAGTACACCCATCTCTTCTGCAAGAGTTGGCTGGTAACCTACCGCAGAAGGCATACGACCTAGTAGTGCTGATACCTCTGTACCTGCAAGTGTGTAACGGTAGATGTTATCAATGAACAGTAGTACGTCACGACCTTCGTCACGGAAACGCTCTGCCATTGTTAGACCAGTCAGTGCAACACGTAGACGGTTACCTGGTGGCTCGTTCATCTGACCGTAAACCATCGCTACTTTTGATTCTTCAGGCTTCTCAACGTTTACAACGCCCGCTTCCTGCATCTCGTAGTAGAAATCGTTACCTTCACGAGTACGCTCACCAACACCAGCAAATACTGATAGACCTGAGTGCTGTAGTGCGATGTTGTTGATAAGTTCCATCATGTTAACGGTCTTACCTACACCAGCACCACCGAATAGACCGATTTTACCACCCTTAGCGAATGGACAAATTAGGTCGATTACTTTAACGCCCGTTTCTAGAAGTGCAATTTCGTTTGATTGCTCTTCGTAGCTTGGTGCACTACGGTGGATAGAGTAAACCTCTTCCGCACCCACTTCACCACGCTCGTCAATCGCGTCACCTAGGACGTTCATGATACGACCTAGAGTTTTAGTACCTACTGGTACTGAAATTGGAGCGCCAGTGTTAACCACTTCTACTCCACGACGTAAACCATCAGAGCTACCCATTACGATACAACGAACTACGCCACCGCCTAGCTGTTGTTGAACTTCAAGAACTAGACGCTCTTTTGAGTCCGTTACGTTTAGAGCGTCATATACACTAGGTACATTGCTCTGTGGGAACTCTACGTCGACTACCGCACCGATGATCTGTACGATCTTACCTGTAGCCATCGTTAATCCTCTAAACTATTTCGTTTTACCTAAGCTTAAACCGCAGCTGCACCACCAACGATTTCTGATAGTTCTTGTGTAATCGCAGCCTGACGGGCTTTGTTGTACACAAGTTCCAAATCGTCAATCAAACTGGTTGCGTTATCCGTTGCAGCCTTCATCGCAATCATTCGAGCCGCTTGCTCACAAGCAAGGTTCTCAACCACACCTTGGTATACCTGAGACTCTACGTAACGCACTAATAGCGTATCCAGTAGAGGTTTTGGTTCAGGCTCATAGATGTAGTCCCATGAATGCTCACGCTGCATCTCTTCGCTGTCCGATTTAGGCAAAGGTAGCAATTGATCGATCGTTGGTTGCTGAACCATAGTATTTACAAACTTGTTGAATACTACATATAGACGGTCCAGTTCACCTTCATCGTATTTCTTCAGCATTACGCCAACAGAGCCGATTAGGTCTTGTAGGCTTGGATTATCTCCAAGACCAGAAACCTGTGCCGCAACTTTTGCGCCACCATGTTTAAAGAAAGCTGTTGCTTTTGAGCCAACAACGGCTAGCTCAATCTCAGCACCTTTCTCTCTCCATGCTTGCATGTCTGTAACGGCTTTTTTGAACACGTTAATGTTCAAACCACCACACAGACCACGGTCTGTCGAAACGATGATGTAACCAACACGTTTAGCTTCACGCTCTTCTAGGTACGGATGACGGTACTCTAGGTTTGCGTTAGCCACATGACCGATCACTTTACGCATTGTTTCAGCGTATGGACGAGAAGCTTCCATTGCATCTTGAGAACGACGCATTTTTGAAGCTGCTACCATTTCCATCGCTTTCGTAATTTTCTGAGTGCTTTTAACACTACCGATTTTATTACGTATCTCTTTTGCGCCGGCCATCGTTACTCTCCGTTAGTTGGTGGCAGAAACTGCCACCGACCTAATTACCAAGTTTGGGTTGCTTTGAAGTCGTCAGTCAGTTTCTTCAACTGAGCTTCGATTTCATCGTTGTAAGCGCCAGACTTGTCGATCTCAGCTGCTAGTTCAGCGTATTGACCGCGAGCGTACGATAGTAGAGCCGCCTCGAAATCTAGAACTTTGTTAAGTTCTACATCATCAAGGTAACCGCGCTCTGCCGCGAAGATAGTTAGGGCTTGGTCAAATACAGACATTGGAGCGTACTGCTTCTGCTTCATTAGTTCTGTAACTTTTTGACCATGGTCTAGCTGTTTCTTCGTTGCGTCATCAAGGTCAGAAGAGAACTGAGCAAATGCCGCTAGTTCACGGTATGCAGCTAGTGCTGTACGGATACCACCTGATAGTTTCTTGATGATTTTCGTCTGAGCTGAACCACCTACACGAGATACTGAGATACCAGGGTCAACAGCAGGACGAACACCAGCGTTGAATAGCTCAGTTTGTAGGAAGATCTGACCATCGGTAATCGAGATTACGTTAGTCGGTACGAATGCTGAAACGTCACCTGCTTGAGTTTCGATGATAGGAAGAGCAGTCAAAGAACCAGTCTTACCTTTCACTTCACCGTTAGTGAAACGCTCTACGTACTCTTCGTTTACACGAGCTGCACGCTCTAGTAGACGCGAGTGTAAGTAGAATACGTCACCTGGGAATGCCTCACGGCCTGGTGGACGTTTAAGTAGTAGAGAGATCTGACGGTAAGCTACCGCTTGCTTAGATAGATCATCGTAAACAATCAGTGCGTCTTCACCGCGATCGCGGAAGTATTCACCCATCGCACAACCTGCGTAAGGCGCTAGGTATTGAAGCGCTGCAGATTCAGAAGCTGATGCAACTACAACGATAGTATTTTGTAGTGCGCCGTGCTCTTCTAGTTTGCGAACAACGTTAGCGATAGTCGATGCTTTCTGACCGATTGCTACGTAGATAGAGAAAATACCAGAGTCTTTCTGGTTGATGATCGCGTCGATCGCCAGTGCTGTTTTACCAATCTGACGGTCACCGATGATAAGCTCACGCTGACCACGACCGATTGGGATCATTGAGTCAACTGACTTATAACCAGTTTGCACAGGTTGGTCTACCGATTTACGGTCGATTACACCTGGTGCGATCACTTCTACAGGCGAAGTCATTTTCGCTTCGATTGGACCTTTACCATCGATAGGCTCACCCAGCGTATTTACTACGCGGCCTAGTAGTTCTGGACCAACTGGCACTTCAAGAATGCGGCCAGTACCTGTAACTTTCATGCCTTCCTTAAGGTCAGCATATGGGCCCATTACAACCGCACCAACCGAGTCACGCTCAAGGTTAAGTGCCAGTGCATAACGGCCACCCGGTAATTCAATCATTTCACCTTGCATCACGTCCGCTAGGCCGTGGATGCGGATGATACCATCGCTTACCGATACGATAGTACCCTCGTTGCGAGCTTCACTAACAACTTCGAAAGATTCGATACGTTGTTTGATCAGATCGCTAATTTCCGTGGAATTAAGTTGCATGCTCCAATCCCCATTAAGACTGCAATGCATCGCTCAGGCGGTTCAAACGACCACGCGCTGAGTCATCGATGACTAGGTCTCCGGCTCGAATAATAACCCCACCAAGTAGGGTCTCATCTACACTGCAATTCAGCTTCACTTTGCGTTCAAGACGCTTTTCAAGTTTGCTGCCAATGTTTGCAAGTTGTTCATCAGAAAGCTCTGTTGCTGAAATTACTTCAACATCAATTTCTTTCTCATGTTCTTTTTTCAGAGTAAAAAACTCCGTGCAAACATCAGGAAGGGCCGCTAAACGACCATTCTCAGCCATTACCTTCAAAAGGTTTTGACCGTGCGCATCAACTTGTTCGCCGCAAACTGCAACAAAAATTTCTGCCATTTTGTCAGCAGAAACCGAACCCGTTAGTAGTTCGTTCATTTGTTCGTTTTTGGCCACTTCAGCAGCAAAAGATAACATTTGGCCCCATTGGTCCAACTGGTCTTTCTCTAAAGCAAAGTCGAAGGCTGCTTTAGCATAGGGGCGTGCGATAGTAGTCAAATCAGACATATGCGCCCCCAGACTTAAAGTTTTGCAGTAATGTTGTCGAGAATATCTTTTTGCGCATCTTTATCGATAGAACGCTCAAGGATTTTCTCAGCACCAGCTACAGCCAGAGTAGCAACTTGTTTGCGCAGCTCATCGCGTGCACGATTGCGTTCAGCTTCAAGTTCTGCTTCTGCTTGCGCTAGGATTTTCTGGCGTTCTGCCTGAGCTTCCTCGCGAGCTTCATCAAGAATTTGAGACTTACGTTTGTTCGCTTGTTCGATGATCTCAGTTGCTGTGCGCTTCGCTTCTTTCAATTGATCAGAAGCGTTGGCTTGTGCTAGATCCAAGTCTTTCGCAGCACGTTCTGCTGCTTGAAGACCATCAGCAATTTTCTTCTGACGCTCTTCGATCGCTTGCATCAATGGTGGCCATACATACTTCATGCAGAACCACACAAATAGTGCGAACGAGATTGCTTGACCTAGCAGAGTTGCGTTTATGTTCACAACAGCTACCCCTCTATTTGGACTTAGTGTTAATCAGTGACAAGCGATAATCGCCCGTCCCGAGTTAAAGGTGATTAACCTAGTTGACCAACGAATGGGTTTGCGAAAGTGAATAGTAGCGCGATTACGATACCGATCATTGGAACCGCATCAAGTAGACCCGCGATGATGAACATCTTAACTTGTAGCATAGGAGCCATTTCTGGTTGACGTGCAGCACCTTCTAGGAATTTACCACCTAGCAGTGCGAAACCAATCGCTGTACCAAGAGAAGCAAGACCGACGATAATACCTACGGCGATTGCAGAAAAGCTCAGTAAAGTTTCCATTACTATCTCCAATTTATAGTTGTTGGCTTAGTGCCCAAATAAAAAGCTTTAAAAAAATTAATGATCAGGATCTTCGTGTGCCATTGACAGGTAAACAATTGTCAACATCATGAATACGAAGGCTTGAATCGTAATAACCAAGATATGGAAGATTGCCCACGGTAGTGAACCCATCCATTGTAAGTACCATGGTAGCATTGCCGCACAAAGAATGAATACAACCTCACCCGCGAACATGTTACCGAATAGACGCATACCAAGTGATAGAGGTTTCGCTAATAGCGATACCACTTCAATTAGTAGGTTAAACGGAATCATCAGTGGGTGATTGAATGGATGTAGTGCAAGTTCTTTTGCGAATCCACCTAGACCTTTTACTTTGATGCTGTAGTAAATCATCAATGCAAAAACGCCTAGAGCCATAGCCATGGTGATATTCACATCAGCAGACGGTACAACCTTAAGGTAAGGAATACCTAGCCAATGCTCTGCTGGGTATGGTAAGAAGTCGATAGGAACTAAGTCCATCACGTTCATCAAAAATACCCAACAAAAGATAGTCAGTGCTAAAGGCGCGATCAGTGGGTTGCGTCCATGGAACGTGTCTTTGACGTTATCGGCGACAAATTCAACGATCATTTCTACAGCACACTGAAGCTTACCCGGTACACCCGCTGTTGTTCTCTTTGCTACTTTGTAAAAAATTCCGAGGAAAATTAAACCAGTAAACCAAGAAAAAAACAGGCTATCGATATGTACGTTCCAGAAACTTGTCTCCGACCCTACTAAACCCAACTTGTATAGCGATAGGTTAGAAAGGTGGTGGGCAATGTAACCGGACGATGTTAGCGCTTCACCTGGCGCAGCCATAACTCATCCTATTTTTTGTTGTTAATGAATAGCACTGGTGCACAGATATTAATACCTAGTACCAGCAAATAGGTTAGTTTGAGGGGAACAAGTTCCACCTGCATATACATGTAGGCAACATAGAACAGTGCAACCGTGATGAGAATTTTCAGTACTTCACCCGTATAGAAGGAAGCAGCGATGCGCTTGGCAGCGCGAGCTCCACTAAACATGAAAGCACACAGCGCGAATACTGCATTGGCAACAACAAAAATGCCTCCGCCAATCAGCGCTGAAAATCCCCAGTCAGGATTTATGGCTACCGCCATTCCTGCTGCCACAAAAATAACCGCGCCAGACTGGATCATTAACAATTGCCTTGCGAGCTCTCGTCCTGGTCTAGCTAACGCAGCTACCATGTATTCGTACCTCTAGTAATATCCACTTCGCACTTAACTCTCTGTGCTGGGAAATTGGCGAAAATTATACGTTCAGTTCAACGTAAAGCAATTCGATTGCATCAAAAACTTACAGTTTTGTTTACAAAACGACAACTTTCGCACAAAATTCGATTAATTAGATTAATTGACCTAAATCAATTATCTCATCTAGGCCTCAAGCTTGGCAATTAGTTGGTCCAATTTGTGAGGCTCATCAAGACTTATCGTCAATTTCGCTTTTCCGTTTGCAGAACGGGTAAGAGAAACTTTTGCATCAAGCAGCTGACTCAATTTATGCGACATTTGCTCGGCTTCGGTATCCTCTTGTTGCCCTTTTTGCTCATTTTGTGGGGCTAAGCACTTTTTTACTAACTGTTCGGTTTGGCGAACAGTCATTTGCTTCTTAGCCACTTGTTGAGCTACTTCGACTTGCTGTTCGCCTTCTAACGCTAACAGAGCTCGAGCATGACCCATTTCCAATTTTTTATCTGCAACCAGACCTTTTACATCAACTTCCAACTGATTCAGACGTAATAGGTTACTGACCGTCGTTCTTGATTTACCAATCACATCGGCCACTTGCTGATGTGTCAGCGTGAATTCATCTTGTAGACGTTCAAGCGCTTGGGCTTCCTCAATCACATTCAAGTCTTCACGTTGAATGTTTTCAATCAACGCCATGGCGATGGCGGCACGATCTTCAACTTTTTTCACCAAACACGGCACGCGTTTTAAACCCGCCTGCCTTGCAGCACGCCAGCGGCGCTCACCTGCGATGATCTCAAACTGACCATTTTCGACCTGGCGAACCACGATTGGTTGAATAATGCCTTGTGATTGAATCGAAGCCGCTAGTTCTTCTAGCGCTTCAGGCGCCATATCTTTACGCGGTTGGTATACGCCCGGCTGCAATTGACCAATCGCTAAATCGGTTAACTCACCGTCTGCCGATAATTCTTGGCTATGCGATGCAATATGCTGTTTTTCACGAGCAAACGAACTGGTCGACAATAACGCATCCAGTCCTTTTCCGAGACCACGCTTAGACATGGGATTGAATTCCTTAGGTTAGAGTTAAACTGGGATTTCTTCGCGGCGGAGCATTTCGCCCGCTAGAGCAAGATACGCTTTGGCACCTGCGGAGTACTTATCGTAGTACATTGCTGGCTTACCGTGACTTGGCGCTTCAGCCAAACGAACATTACGCGGAATGACAGTACGGTAAACTTTATTCCCAAAGTGTTTTTTAAGTTGATCGGATACTTCATTCGATAAGCGGTTGCGTGGGTCGTACATGGTACGCAATAAACCTTCGATTTTTAGGTTTTCATTCACAACAGCCGCTAACTTGCTGATTGTATCCATAAGAGCAGTTAAACCTTCTAACGCAAAGTATTCACATTGCATCGGCACCAGCACAGAGTCAGCTGCCGCCATCGCATTGATTGTAAGAAGGTTTAGAGAAGGAGGACAATCAATAAAGATGAAATCATAGTTATCGCGAACTGACGACAATGCATTTTTTAGACGCACTTCACGAGCGAAAACTTCCATCAATTTGATTTCTGCCGCGGTTACGTCTCCGTTCGCCGCGATCAAATCATACTTCCCTGTTGTTTGGGTACAAACGACTTGATCGAACGGTGTATCTTCGACCAAAAGATCGTATGCGGTGGCATCGACCATATACTTATCCACGCCACTGGCCATCGTAGCATTGCCTTGCGGGTCGAGATCGATCACCAAAACCTTGCGCTTTGTTGCCGCCATCGAAGCCGCTAAGTTAATGCACGTTGTTGTTTTGCCGACCCCACCTTTCTGGTTGGCGATTGCTACAATTTTACCCACGATTACCTCGCTAATTTTCCTTGCGCGATAAGATTACTAGATGACGATCACCTTCCAACTCAGGAACAGCCAAAGATATGATCTCTGTCACACTGCACCATTCAGGAAGCTGATCCATTTCATCTTTAGGGTGCTGTCCTTTCAGCGCTAGAAACACCCCGTGCTCTTGTTTCGGCAAATGGTGGCACCATTCCACCATGTCTGTCATTGAAGCAAAAGCTCGACTCAAAACGCCATCAAATTTTTCTTCAGGTTGGAATTCTTCGACGCGACTTTGAATTGGTGTCACGTTTTTCAGCCCTAATGTGTGCACGACTTGCTTGATAAAACGAATGCGTTTGCCAAGACTGTCGAGCAAAAAGAAGGTTTTCTCAGGGTTCATTATTGCCAAAGGGATGCCCGGTAACCCCGGACCAGTACCAACATCAATGAAGCGCTCACCGGGCAGGTGTGCGCTTACAACGATACTATCAAGAATATGTTTCACTAACATATCAAGCGGATCACGTACCGATGTTAAATTGTACGCTTTGTTCCATTTGTCGAGCAGTTCGACATAACCAACTAACTGCTCTCGTTGCTGTTCTGACACTTCCAAATCGGTTTTCGCGATCAGTGAATCCAGCTTTGTTCGCAATGCGCTCATTATTCTTCCTCACCTTTCTTCAGCAAACCATGCTTTTTCAAGTGAACAAGTAGAATAGAAATTGCAGCAGGCGTAATACCAGAAATGCGTGATGCAATACCGATGCTCTCTGGTTTGGCCTCGCTCAGTTTAGCAACGACTTCGTTTGATAAACCTTTTACATCGCGGTAATCCAAATCAGCAGGTAACTTGGTATTTTCGTGACGCAGTGATTTTTCGATCTCTTCCTGCTGACGCTTGATGTAACCATCGTATTTCACTTGAATTTCAACTTGCTCAGCCGCTTGCTGATCTTCAAGTGCAGGAGCAAACGCTTCAAGTTGCGTCAGTTGCGAATAAGTGATCTCTGGACGACGCAGAAGATCCTCACCACTCGCTTCACGGGCCATTGGGGTTTTCAGCAGCTTGTTCAGCTCATCAACACCCTCTGACTTCGGATTCATCCACGTTGCTTTCAAACGCTGACGCTCCGTTTCCATATTGTTGATTTTCTCGTTAAAGCGAGCCCAACGAACATCATCAATCAAGCCTAGCTCGCGCGCTTTTTCCGTTAAACGTAAATCGGCGTTATCTTCACGAAGTAGCAGGCGGTATTCCGCACGAGAAGTGAACATGCGGTACGGCTCTTTGGTACCCATGGTCGATAAGTCGTCAATCAACACGCCCATGTAAGCTTGGTCACGACGTGGGCTCCAGCCTTCTTTGTCTTGGCTAAACAAGCTTGCATTTAGACCGGCCATCAAGCCTTGCGCTGCGGCTTCTTCGTAGCCAGTCGTGCCATTAATCTGGCCAGCAAAGAACAAACCATGGATGAACTTCGTCTCGTACGTTTGCTTCAAATCACGTGGATCGAAGAAATCATATTCAATCGCATAACCTGGGCGAACGATGTGTGCATTTTCAAACCCTTTCATTGAGCGCACGATTTGTACTTGCACATCAAATGGCAAGCTGGTCGAGATACCATTAGGGTATAACTCGTGCGTGGTTAGGCCTTCTGGCTCAATGAAGATTTGGTGGCTGTTTTTGTCAGCGAAACGCATCACTTTGTCTTCAATAGACGGACAGTAACGCGGACCAATACCTTCAATCACACCTGCGTACATTGGACTGCGATCCAAGTTACTACGGATCACATCGTGAGTTTGTTCATTGGTGTGGGTGATGAAACATGGAATCTGACGCGGATGCTGTTCACGTTTGCCCATGAACGAGAATACAGGCGTTGGGTTATCACCGTGCTGAGCTTCTAGCACTGAAAAATCAACAGTACGAGCATCAATGCGCGGTGGAGTACCTGTTTTTAAACGATCCACACGGAACGGCAGTTCACGCAGTCGATCCGCTAATGCGATCGATGGTGGATCCCCGGCACGACCACCAGACGAGCTTTCCATACCTATGTGGATCTTACCACCAAGGAAGGTACCCACGGTTAGCACAACGGCTTTCGCATGGAAGCGAAGTCCCATTTGAGTTACCACACCAACTGCGCGATCTTGTTCAACAATCAGATCATCAACTGATTGCTGGAACAACGTTAAGTTAGGCGCATTTTCTAATGCATTACGAACGTACGCTTTGTACAGAGCGCGATCGGCTTGAGCTCGAGTTGCTCGTACTGCAGGACCTTTGGAGGCATTTAGTGTACGAAACTGAATACCTGCATGGTCGATGGCTTCAGCCATCAAACCGCCCATAGCATCTACTTCTTTTACTAAGTGACCTTTACCAATACCACCGATCGCCGGATTACAAGACATCTGGCCTAATGTATCGATGTTATGGGTAAGGAGAAGCGTTTTTTGTCCTGTGCGTGCAGATGCGAGCGCGGCTTCCGTTCCTGCGTGTCCGCCACCGACAACAATGACGTCAAAGTTTTCGTGATAAAGCATGAACTGACCTCAGGTATTCAAAGGGATTTAATGGACAGATAAAGGAGCCGTATTTTACCTGCTTTATGCCAGAGAGAAAAACGTTTTCTCGTTTTATCCGTTTTAAGCTTCAAGATAAATATATATAAGATCTATATATATGATCTTTTATTAGATCTACTATTAGGATCGACCGTTTCTGTGGATAACCTAAAAATGATCAACAAGATCATGGATCTTCTTTGGATCATATCTTGTGATCATGATTGGATCAGATCGAGGATTACCTGGGATCAAAAGTGGTGGTTATACACAGGGGGTAAAATTGATCAAAGTTGTTATTGGGATAACTAAAGGAAAATCACTGGATCTTATTGTAGTTATCCACAGTCTGTTTGGTTGGTTTTTGAGCGGTTAAACAAAATAATTTGGTGGGAGTTATTCAAATGGGAGAAAACAGAGCCGAATTTCGACTCTGTTGAAGGGAAAGTCGTGAGTTTAAAAACGTTCGATATTCTCTTTTAACCACATCTCTGCGGCGTCTTCTGGTACATCATGGCTCAGTACATCGATTTTAAAGCAATCTGCGAGAGGGGTTGCACCAATATCCTCTAATAAATCATAAGCGTGTTGACCAGCGGCACAGAACGTATCGTAGCTAGAGTCACCAATCGCAATCACCGCAAATTTTACATCAGTCATTTTTGGCGGTGTATTTTGTAATGCTGCGATAAAAGGTTGGATATTATCAGGATACTCACCAGCTCCATGTGTAGAGGTGATCACCAACCACGTACCTTGATTTTCGATATCACTGAGGGAAGGCTGGTTGTGGATCGTTGTTTCAAATCCATTCTCGTTGAGTAGATCACTCAGGTGATCCCCTACGTATTCTGCGCCACCTAACGTGCTGCCTGTAATAATGTGGATCATACTTCTTCCTTATTGAATGCGACGGCTAAAGCTCATGGATGGCTTGCCGTACAAAAAGAAACGCGGTGTGAGTTAAGCTCAGCACCGCGCGTTCGATTATTTACTTCCCGATACAGAAAGTGAAGTTTCCCATAATAGCTGGCCTCGCGCGACGTCTTGGGGACCGATTGGGGACCGATTGGGGACCAAATTGCAATTTATGGTCAAATACTTACTTCCCAAGATGACTTCCATCATAGATCAGGATGGGAAAAGTGGGAATGGTGGGAAACGTGTTTCCACCTTGCTTTCACTTAGTTGATTATTAGCTTTTTTCTGGATGGATAAACAGATGTGCTTTACCGCGTTCCAGTAAATATGGTGCTTTCACAGTAGTGTCTTCGATCTGAATATGTCCAGATGAAATGTATAGGTACACCCATTGAGGTAACTGACTGCTGATAGAAGCATACATCTGGTCCGTCGGAACATTGCTATCACGCCCAGGGGTTATTCGGAAACGATGGTAATACACTTTATGATTAGATTCGAAAGCATAAGTTTTTTGTGCTGAGCTAGTGAATGAAGGTGCTATTGTTTCGCGAGGCTCAAAAATTTCAGTGGCGATATAACAGAGATCTTGGTTGGTCATGCCTTGTTGATACTCTGGGCAGCCGAAATCGGTGCTGTGAAAGTAAAATTCAACTTTTCTATCCGAGTTGCCGTTAGTGGCCTCATAAGCTAATCCCATTTCTTTCAAGGTGCTTTCCATGGCATCTTTCATCTTCTTGACTAGCTTAGCTTGTGCTTCTTTAGCTGAATTGGCTTCATTTTGTGGCATCCAGGCAATGATGCTATTACGTGAAGCGGTTCCAGGTTGCTCTAATACTGAAGTTAATAAACCCAATCCCAGTCCGGAACTTAAATCCATATTGGCTCCGAGCGACGAGGTGAAGAGCTGGGTGTTGATGGCAGTGCTAGTAGTTAACTTCAGAGATTCATATTCCTCTCGTGGAATAATGTGATCTTTTACCCCGTACAAGCCGCCAGCTTGAGCGATATTGAAAGCTTTACTGTGCCCTTCATCATAAACGCTTGGGTTTGATGTTGTTGCACAGCCAACAAGTACTATGCACGCTGACATTAATGTTGTTGATAGCAGATTTTCGTTCATTTAGTCATCATCCTTTAGTATTTGATATCTTAATCCTGCAAATGGCCTTGATAGGCTAGGTTCTTTCTTTTTGTTGGGTCTATTTTTTACAGGCCTAATCATTGGCATATCAGTTTCCATACAAGTACTTATCACTATGGATGCGATATAAGAAATCCAGCTAATCGAGGCAAGCTTCCAGTCAACATAAACAAATCCGAACCAAACTATCAGTGAGAGAGGACGAAAGCTGTGAATAAGTAGAAGATAACGTTTGAGCCAATAAACAATGGGAAAGGTGATCACAACTTGTTGCCAAAATGGATCGACGATCATTAACCCAACAAGGATCATCAGCATACCCGGTAGACATTTTAAGAAGTGAAGGATCTTTCTCATCTTAATCGTCACTCCAACCATAAGCATTACCTGCGATATCAAAGTGCCTGTTCTTCATCAACAAACCAGTGCTTGGGTTGATGTGTCGAGGCGCTCGCTTGGTACAAGACGAGTTATTGAGCGAAATGTTCTGTTGGTGCAAATGCCAGACATGAATGAAGAAATAGGTGAGGGCGGCGGCACTAGCTAATAGCCAGTTTATATAAAAGAGTACAAACCAAAATAACAACGCGATGTACTTATTTTTGTGGATAACATCCAGAGACTTATGTAGCCAAATAACGCTTGGGAAGACCATCAACATCACACCCCAGCTTTGATATACAGTCACTAACGCACCAAGACAAAAAACGCAAAATAGTGCGAACTTTTTTAGTGTTTTCATCTTAGTCTCCATCTTGTGCTTAGTTTTCCTAAGTATACAGGTATAATTAAAACTTAGAAAATCTAAGCATCGTAGGTTGATGATGATTCTCACTTGTCTAAAACAAATCCATTTCCACAGCGCCTTAAACAGGCAAGAAATCGCGTTGGTATCAGCCAGAGGGAGCTTGGTATCCGTTTGGGCATGGACCCAAGTTCAGCGAGTGGCCGTATGAATCATTATGAAAAAGGGCGTCATATGCCCGATATCGGTACGCTACAAAAGCTTGCTCAGGAGCTTGGTGTACCTGTTGCATTTTTCTTCTCTGACTCTGATAGTTCAGCTGAGCTGGCTTGCCTAATAGAACAGCTTAATGAAAAGGAAAAACAAGCTCTCATCACTCAGCTCAAGCAAGAGTTGGATAAGTCAGATAACGCTTAGTTCTACTTCTCCCGCCCTGCGTACCAGAAGACGCCACCTACAGCCGCTACCGTCAATAGTAAGCCGCACAACCATATCCAAAGTTCCATAACATCTCCTCGATAATTTTTTAATGTTTAGCTTAGCCTTCCTAAGCTCTTAAATCCGTAAATGAGTGGATGAGTTTTGAAAAAACGGTCACCAGTAGCAAGTGCTTTTTCAGATTTAATTAACTGAAAATAAAGGTTTCCTTTATGATTGCTCCATACTTGCGAGTCGTCTTCCCCATAATGGATCAGCTTCTGAAAGCCCGCTTTGGGAGCAATCGGGATTTACTTTAAATTGTTCTTTCGTGACAGATTAAAAACATTTGAAAAAGCCACTTTCTTAGACTTGCGTTTATGGTTTTCCATGAGATGTTATCCAAAGCCCCGTGGCTATCACTGGTCAAACGCATCCAGAACCCAGAGCTTCGCATTTACCCTCTTGCGGAACGAGAGCGTCGTCGCAAAGCCCAAAAGTACGGCACCGCTGACAATATAGAGGAATGGGGCCATCCGATCAGTGAGCTCTACTTCCTAGTACTAAATGATCAGGGCATTAGAACACTTGTCACCACCTACGAACGCTAGATCAGAAACGGAAAAAGCCGGGAAACCCGGCTTTTTTCACGATCAACGAACAGCTTCATCGACACTTAAAACTTTCTCCCAAGATTCACCGCTTTCATCAGCATCCAAGGCGATAACAAATTCCAGCTCGATTCGATCCAGTTCTAGCGATCGCATTTCACATTGTTCAGCAGTCAAACTGAAGTAGTGATTACAACAAACGCTGTATAGCGTCCTCTAGCACCCGTTTAGCTTCTTGGATATTACCTACCACTAAGCTTGGTACATTCTCCAAATCAACACTGGTAAAATTGTTAACAAGGGCGAGGATTATGTCTTGTTGAACCTGGTAATCAGAACGATGTTCCAACTGGGTTGGGTTATCTATAAGCGACAGCAGGAAAGCATCTGCTTCATTTAGCGCAGCAGCGACCAAAGTAGCGTCATCCTTAGAGGTGTAGACATCAAACGGCAAGCCATTACCAATGCCTAGATTTCCGTTTTTATCAACAATGACACCAATATCAATAACATTTTCTGATTCAAGTGCTTGAACAACCTGTTCATCAATATCAGCATCAATTGCGCGTTCCAATGCTTGAACAGCTTTCTGCATGTTTTCAATATTAACATGATCATATTTAGTCATTTTCATTCTCCTTTCATGGGGGGATTAAATTAGATAAATAATATCAATCCAATTTGCTCTGCAAAGACTCTGGATCTGCCCATTTTGGACAATCCAAGCGTTCTGGTAGAGTTTTTACCGAGCCGCGTATCCACCGCATTGATCCGAACCTCGTTCCAGCCGATACGTTCTAGAGGCTGTTACCTCATGCCTTTGATGAACATGTGAAAGTGAGCAATAAAATATATATGTACAATTGCATTGTCTGATTCTGCGATACACTAGATATATGAAACTCATTGAGTTCGTAAGTATGAAGCATGTGGCTAATGTTTTCGGTTTATTTCTTTTGTTGCTGGGATTCGCTATGGCTACCGATACGGCTTGGGGCTGGGCTGCGATAGCTTATATGAATTGGCAAATTGCAGTGATTTCAATATCGGCATATTTATTATTCTCTATTGTGAAGGCTGTTATTGTTCATCAACGATCACCAATTAGTAAGCGCTATCCTACTAAAAAGAAAAGTAGGACATTAGGTCTAAGTTTAGACATAAAAGAAGATCTATATCGCATTGGCGATTAGCAAATAAAAAGGAACCCGAAGGTTCGCAATAAAGCTATCGCTCTCGTCCGGAATACCAAAATACCCCACCGACTGCGGCGACTGTCAGTAATAAACCACCCAACCAAATCCAAAGCTCCATAAAACCTCCATTAATTTTGTTTCTCTTTAGCTTAGCTTTCCTAAGTGTCTACTTCCTTAATTTTACCACCTATTTTCAAACTATAAGTCCTTGACTAAGTGGAGCTCCACACCGGCAAGTATGGAGCAACCCAGTACGTTAAGTGTTGTATTTCTTAGTGGCTTTAGTGAGTTCTTTAATGGCTTCGGCCAGCGTGCTGATACGGATGACACGTTGATCCAGCTTTTCTAACTCATCGAGCAAATGCAAATACAGCGGGATCTCCCAGGGCATTGCGTTTGAAAAACGTCTCAGTACCCCTTCGGATACTTCTTTTTCTTCAAGCTCTTCGTCTGGATAGCGATGAAGAATGAGGCGATACCATGTGATCTCTGGTAAACCTTTTGATTTTTTGACTTTGAATTTGTAGCGTATTGGATATTTCACTTTGTACTCAGCTGTCAGAGCTTTGCACAGCTTTTCCAATCGTGCTTCAAGGTCTTTGGCTGCAACCATTAGTATCTTCGATTCATCGGCGACAAATAGAGGTAAATCTTTTATTAATTCTGGCTGTGGTGATTGTTCTGGCAGTGCAATATCAAAATCTGATAGATCTAGCTTTCCGCAATAGTTTGTGATCCCAACGGCAGGTTTTTTAGTCATGTAGCACCTCCATTTTTTTGAAGTGTTTATGTAGCTTGTGAAGTCGTTTTGTACAGGTTTGGGCCTTCTTCTTGATGGCTAGAATTTCATGGCGTATTTCACGGACGAGAGCAAAGCCATCTTCGGTGTAGTCGATAAGATCCGACTCCCACTCTTTATTGGCCTTTGAAAACCGTCCCTTTGGGTAGCGAAAACCTTTGCCTTTGCGGATATGTGTAGAGCGAACGCGGTACTTTTTATTGTGTCGCTGCGCCATTTGGTTCTCACTCATGTACCAGTTATGGTGCCATGCGGCCTCGAACGCGTTGTCACGGTTGCGGACTCGACAGGCGAAATGACCGGGGTTTGTGTCTTTGTAAGAACGGTGGATTCGCCAGAAGTTGTTGGCGTAGCAGCTTGCTAAAAACTCCAACAAATAAGGCTCTTGATCAGTAAAATGCTCGACTTGTGACAGAGCATTGAGTGATTGTGAAAGTGCTAGCTCGAAAGCTTGCTTTTCTTCGGTTGGTCTGCGCTGCTGCGCCATTTTATGCCAGCGATAAGCTGCGCTGTTCTCATCTAACATCGTTAGGTTACTCCTTGGTTTTGCTTGTTCGTCACCAATTACCGTAACCCAGACGTCCTTTAGCTATAACACGTGAAGTTGCCCATTTTGGGCGTTAGATATTTGCCCCATATCCCAGCAGCTAAAGCAGCAATAGAAGAGATTCCTTTCCTGGGAGCTGACCTGTTGCTTTCCAAATCTCTATCTTTGTGGGAGGTCGAAGCTAATAATCCATGACTTGTTAATGACGGTTCTTGGGATGCTGATACTCACAGTCCAATAATTGTGGGAGATGACTTAAGATTGTTGTTTGTTTTGGGATTTGATGAGTGGTAATCCAATTATTGTGGGATGTTGGAGGAATTTATTGTTGATGCTCCTGGCAACTTTCACATGTGAAAGCCCATGGGACTGCACGCGGAGTGCTGTGAGCAAGAGTGCTTTTGGGTTGCTTTTCGGTTGGTGGGTTTGATACTAGCACTGGAACTTGAGTCCAAAAGCCATCGAAATAATGCCTTGTGATGAACTATCCGGAATTACCGGATAGTTTACTTGCTTGTAAAAAAGGGAATGCTTACCAGGGAGCTGTGCTGCCCCTTAAAGAGCTTCGAGTTTCTATTTCTCTCAGTTCATTTTTGGTATTTATCCTTAGTTTTTGTATATGATGGTAATTGGCTTAATGTTAGAAGTGATTGTATTTGCTAGTTTTTTATATTATCAATGGAAAGTGAATGGTTTATATGATAGAAAATAACCGCATAAAATGTTGGCTAAAAATGAACTTTAAGGTTGGTTATGGAACGCTCTCTCAGTGATACGTTTAAGAAAGTTAACGATCAAACTTTGTTATTGCCTGACTTCCAAAGGGATTACAAGTGGGGAACAGCAAAACAGCAAAGCTTACTTGCTTCAATTCTGCTTAAGTTCCCGGTGGGAAGCTCTTTGATCCTAGAAGGGTTGTCGGACGATTTTGCTTTGCGTAAAATTGGAGAAACAGTTCAACACACTTCAACTGATTCCGATCCCTGCGAGTACCTGCTTGATGGTCAGCAGAGAACAACTACGCTGTATAACGCATTTAATGATGTGTTTGACTTCTCTCAGTTCTCTGACCAAGCCGAATTGTCTGAATTCATTTCTAAAAAAGCCAACCCAATGAAAGTACGCTGGTTTATCCGTGTTCCGGTTGTAGGTAAAGCGAATGAAAGCGTTACAGATGTGTTCAATGCCACCAAAGTCATATTTGACAAGGACGGCCTTGATCACTTTGAGCCCAATGATATCGTCGATATCTTTAACTGTGAAACGTTCAACGAACGCAACAGTAAAGGGGTCTCTAAATGGTTTTCTCCTTATAACCAAGTGAAAGCCATCGAATCGGGTAAGACCAAACCGCAAGTCATCACTCAGTTTGTCAACGATTGTGTCGAATATGGCATGATCCCTCTGTTTATGATTGGTACCAAGTCGATCGTTGTTAATCGAATTTTAGAAGGGATTGCTGAAATCAACATGCAGGCAATCCGTGACAAGTACGAAGACGATTTTGCATTCATTAAAGAGAATTACGATACGGCACAGCTTTTTGATGGTATTGATTCCATTGAAGAGTGTGAAGAAAATGGCATTGTCTACTCAGAAGAAATCGAAAAAATCTTCATCACTTGCAAAAGTGAGTGGAAGAATAACGTTTCTAACTACTTAATTCGTGACATTTTTGATGACTATAAACTCAATAGTCTGGTGACCAACGATATTCGCCGAGCTATTCCTATTTTCTGTCATTTGAACGATGGTGGTATGAAGC
The DNA here is from genome assembly GCF_033337445.1 of Vibrio sp. YT-15. Taxonomy (NCBI): domain Bacteria; kingdom Pseudomonadati; phylum Pseudomonadota; class Gammaproteobacteria; order Vibrionales; family Vibrionaceae; genus Vibrio; species Vibrio sp. YT-15. The sequence goes on along the minus strand of NZ_JAWOQR010000015.1, from coordinate 53,324 downwards.
TTGATGACTTTGATTTGGTAGCAGCTAAAGTTGCAAAGCGCGTTGCTGGGGATACGTCGACATACTCACTCAGTTCGATCATTCGCTCGATGTTTATTGAGCCGGTTACGCTTTGCTCTTCGCTCCAGCACGCGAGTGGTGCATCAGGTGGTCTGTATCTCAATGAGCTCGAAAGTTTGTCTGATGGCTTACCTTCTGGTTACCTTTCTAAGGCGATTCTCGCTATCTGCACGGCATTAGCTCGTCGTGAAATTGAGCTTGAAGCGGGCAACGATTTTGAAGTGAAGAAAAAAGATACCAGTTCAAAAACGTTGCTGAGTCTAGATACTGAAATTATCCGCAAGTATATTGAAACCGCGACTTTGGCCGTACAGCGCGCATATTCGTTCCTATTGATTCGCTGCGGTGTTTATAACTCTAACAAGTTGCACTACAAGCTAATGATTCAGCCTATCGCTTTCATCTTCGCGGAAGATCGCTTTTGGAATGATGCTGCGGTGCATAAAAAAGTCGAGTTCTGGTATTGGACGAGTGCGTTCTCTGGTCGTTACCTTTACGATCAAAGTGCAGTGGTGATTGATGATATTAATCAGCTGTACAACTGGGTTGCTAATGGAGAGGGACAGGTAATCTTGGATCGAGAAGAGCAGATTTTCCAAGATGACAAGTTTGCGTCTAAAGAACTATTGATGCAGCGTTTAAATGAGTATCCGAAAGAAGGTATTCATAATCTGATTTTGCAATACGTTTTGAGTGTGTCGCCTAGTTATGACTTACATGCAACAGAAACTAAACCACTCAATGCATTCAGGAAGAACGAGCAGGGTGATGTTGTGTTGTGGCCAGCGAATGCGTCAGATGGCTTGAATGACCACCATATTATCCCGCTGGGCTCAGTAAAAGGACTGGGGCAAAAAACCGAGGATATCCGCCAAGATCCTAATCACATTTTAAATAGCCCGTTAAACCGAGTACTGATTTCTGGTGCGGCGAATAATGTGATTAGCTCAATGGACCCCTCGCGTTATTTTGCTGATATTCCACAAAACAATATCGTGATGGATTCGCTTTTGATTGGGGGTTCGTTTAAACGTATCTCTACTGGTTCGGCTATTGAGGAGATTGAAGCTGCCTTGTCTGAACGTTTTGACGCGTTGGAAAGCTCCTTGAAGGCGCGTTTGTTAAGCTTACGAGTCTAAGCTTAACCTACTACCATAATGTCGAAGGCGCTTTGTGTTTTGCAAAGCGCTTTTTTGTTGCAGCTTTCACTTATTTGTAGCAAGTGATACAGGCGCCACCGCCCTCTTCAAGGTCGTACATCGCGTCCATGTCTAGCGTGTCGATGAGCATACTTTCATCGACCATAGCATGCATACCTAAACGGCGCTTTCTTTCACGTTGCTTTTTCTTTTCGAACCGAGCCTTTACTTTCTCATGGTTTTCTTTGATTTGCTTGATACGCTCAGGATCTTCGAGTGTTTCTAATGGTTCATTAGGGCCCATCCAGAAGAAGGTTTCACCATTGGCACTGGTTTCTGCTCTTTTCTCGTAAGCCTTTGCTTCCTCAAAGGCTTCAGGGTGCTCTTCACGCAGGCGAACCCATTCAATCTTGCGCTGGAAGAAGCAGAACGTACAGCCTGAACGAGAGCGCCAGTCGTAGTACTTAGGCAAACCTAGCCCAGCACTATCGAGTATGTCGAGGACTCCCTGCTTTTTTATACCGTCTTCTGCAAATGGCATTTTAATAGTGAGGTACTTTTGATTTTCATTAGGGCGGTAACCGTCTCGCCACGGTTCATCTGCGCGAATACCGACATAAGAGATGACTTCATAACCATCATTAAGAAAAGGTCGAATCCATTTTTCAAAGGGTTCGAGCTTCATGCGGATCGTACACCACCGCTGTTGACCTGCTGGTAGAAAATTATTGTGTTGCTCTAACCAATAATCGAAACCTTTCTTGTCATTGATGTGCAAAATTGGCTTACCCAGTACAATTTCAAGTTGTTCTAGGTATTCATACACTTCGGGTAGTTCTTTGCCTGTATCAGTAAAGAAATACTCGATATCAAGTTCAGGATAGTTTCTAGCCATGTACACTGCGAGAGCAGCACTGTCCTTGCCTCCTGACAAGCCAAGGACATGTTTCACCTTGCGTTGATCACTCATGAATAATACCTACGTGCGTTAACTTTGCGCTTCGAGCGATTTTCTTAGTAGTTGTTGTAATAGATTGATTTTATGGAAATCATCGAGTTCTGAGAGCTGGCGTTCAATCGTGCTCATGGTATTTTTCAACTCTTCTGTTTCTATTGCCCTGATTTCTCGTTTAAACGATGTCAGTTTGCCATCATCCCCTTCTAAAACAAGGGAAACCAGTTTTGTTTTACCTGATTGGGAAGCCGCATCGCCGCCATTACGTTGGGACTTAACTACACTTAAAAAATCTTGGGCATAATCACTGATTTTGTTTGATGCAGTCTGAAGGATGCCTTCGTTCCAGTTTTGTTTTCCGCGTCCGATGACGATCTGAATCATGCTTTCCAACCATTGTAATAATCCAGTGTCACTTTTCGCGAGTTCGCGTGCGAACGCCTTTAAACGCAAGTCGCCGGAGTTTTGCTCGACGTACTGGCACATATCAGCAAGCTCTTCACCGCTTTCTGGGAAAATGGTTTTTACCTTGGTTTTTATGGCAGCAAGCATCTGCTCGTGCTTTTGTCTTAATGTTTTAAAGCAGTCTTCTAACAGATCGATTTGACTCGTAAACTCGTCAGCGCCAAAGGCAATTAATTCTGTACGCAAGTCTTTGATGAGTAGTGTATGAGGGTCATTTGCCTGTAAAAATAGATCCCGGATCCTCAAGTAGGTTCTGTTGCGCTCATCGTTGTCTGGGACAATATGGTGAGCGTTTTTCACCCAGTGCGGAAGGTTGTGCATAGTTGTCACTAACGGCTTCGCGACAGAAAGGATGTTATTGGATACATCACGGTTCGTTTCAGACGCCGCGAAAATTGCGAGATGCTGCAACCACTCTTTCTCATCCTTCGCCAATACGATGTATTTGGTGGCGAGATCGCCTGGGTTCTTAATCAGTTTATGGACATAGTCACTATCTGGTTCTGCAATAAAGGCAAATTCACCAGACATATCTTTCTCGTAAAAGGCGATTTGTTCACCCATTGATTTCAAAAATGCTAGCAAAAAGATCGGGATGACACCTTTTGTTAAACCAAAAGGCGCGTTTGCCCAAAGCTCCGCGATTTCAGATAAATCGACCTCGTTGCCCTTGCGATCTTTTAGGCGTTTTTCCGCAGCAGCGAATACAGCATTTAAATTTTTGTCTAGGTGATCTCTAAACCAATGCTGCCCCTTTTCCCCTTCAGCTGAGTGAATGTTAGTGTTTTTTAAGCAGCTGATATACATGGACTTCTCGGGTGGGAAACCCTCAATGCCTAAATCCTCTCGATCTTCTTCATCAAGCATTGCTTCAAGCAGTTTTTTCAAAGCGGAAACCGCCGTACCAGAGAGTTTGTTACGGTTAACCAGCTCGTTAAGAATTCTCGGGGTTTTATGGAATATTCTGTCAGCGGCAAAGGTGGCGATTTCACTCATCGTTTCCTTACCGTAGATCTCGCCATTGTGTATCCATCGCGAGTTATTGAAGGCGGTAGTCAATGCCGCATCTAAAGCCGACTGAGCGTTAAACAAGCGTGCTCTATGTTCTTCTCGAGCAACCTTGTCGTGCGTCAGCGCTGCACCAGTGCTCTTGTCACTTTTGATGAGCTCCAGGACGTACTTTTCATTGGCTAAATCTATTATTTCATTAGCATTAGGTGCACATGCGATCATCAATGATTTATCATTGCGTGTCAGTTCAAGTAGGCGATCTTCTGGCTCTTCTTTGAGCAATAACAAGAAGTTCGCAAACTCGCCACTTCGAGATTCAATAAGGGTCGGCATATCGATATAGCTGAGTTGCATCGCTACGGTTTGAGCTGCCCATCTCAATGTGCCAAATTCGTGATAGTGGCCTTTTGCAATTACTTGGGAACTAAAGTTAATGCGCTCTACGGCTTCGTGGCTGCTATGCAGTTGTTCTATTTTCTCTTCCACTAAGCCTGCAATATCGAGATCTGAACCTTCAAACACGACCCAAGAAGATAAGTGCTTTCTAAAGACGATGCATGAGGCTTCTTTGAGCTGTTGTAAGCATTCTTTTAGCTGCCTTTTATCGATGATCTCTGTTGCTGTAAGGAGTACGCTCTCCGTTGCCGTGAGGTTGGCAGATTTACCAAATAGAGTAATTAATGAGATCGCTTTAAGTAATGCAATGCATTGTGGAGAAAAATCTTGTTTGAAAGCTTTTCTTAGTGCATCCGCCGCGGTTGCCCATCCATGTCCATCGGGGGAGCCCAATATGGCGTGTTCCATGTTGGCTTCAAGATAATCCCATAGATGGCTAAGATCGTATCGAGCGTTTTGGTCACTTGTTTGTTGTAAAAAAAGTTGAAAGCTGAATTGCTCGTGCGAATTCAAGAAGCCGAATGTACTGCGTTCGTTTTGACTAAAGCGCCTCTTAGCTATAGGCCCTAGTAACAATGCCGTTAATGGGTGAAGTGGAACACATTGCTCTAGACGCGTGAGTAGTGACTCTTTACGCTGCTGCTTGTCTTCAAGTGCTGAGAGTACGCGTTGTACGAGCTCATCACCACTACGGTGTGGTGACGTTGTTTTGATCGAGTTACTGATCAGCGCGACCGTTTCATCGGTCGATACATTGTACAGAATATCGCTGAAGCGGCCTTGAATTTTGGCCCATTCATCCTGTAGCTTAGTACCTCGCTCTTTTGCATATTCACTGAATGCTTGATGTAGCAAGCCTAAGAAAATGACCGGAGTATCAATGCGAGAGAGCTCTTCAGCGATGTCTTGAAATAAGTGTAAATCACCACCGCTTCGGTTGATAAACTCTAAGCTTTTCCCCATCTCATCGGCAATGATAAGTACGCCATCAACATAAGGCGCCACATCATCAAAGAGGGTCTTCCAAGAGCTAATCAGTTCGCTATCACTCTCAATACTGGCTTTACGGTACTTGTTAAGCACCTTTGTTTTATGTGTATTAGGGTGCTCCTCAAGCGCTCTCAGCGTTGCATTCCAAAAAGATTCGACAGGGCCATTGACGCCGCCGACTGCACGTATTTGTAGCCACCCTTTTTGGTATGGTGCGCTCTCTTTTAATAGCGATTTTGACTCTGCATTTATGGTGTTGATAGCAGCACTTCGGATATCCGAGTCAGCATGCAATAGACCGGCCATGAGCAGTGCCACCGTTGATTTACCTGAACCGTAAGCGCCTGTTAATGTGTAAGCGCTTTGTCCGGTTTGGCCGTATTGGCGAAAGAGCGTCTCTAAGGAAGCTTGTGCTGTACCGTGGTAAACCAAGCCAGGAAAGAAATCGGCGCTCAAGTCACTATCGATACGGGTAGAACGTTGGTGGCGTGTAGCGATAGAGTATTGTTTACTGAGAGTCACGCTTATTTTTCCTCTGATTGGTAGTAGTGTTTAAGGTACTGGCTTGGGTCTATGTTATCGATGCTGCTAAAAGAGTGCTGCACTTGTCTTAAGCCTTGAGTATCGGTCCAAGCAATTTTGCCTTCAGTGAGTGTTTCTACTTGATCCAGTTTATCACTCAGTCCTGCGGAAGATAGACGGAATACCCGGCCTGGGGAGCCTACGTCATTTAACAATGCGTCAAAAGATAAGGTGTTGACCTTGCTACCCTTATGTTTTTTCTGCATGTAATCAATCAGTGCAAAGGTAAAAATTTCGACGGGCAAAGATGGACGTCGATTAAGCTCCGCAATGTAGCTTTTAGCGTCTTCTTGTTTTAATAGACCGAGTTCCGTAAACGGAGAGGCAAAGCTGTCTTCGTTGACTTTGTTGGCCTGCAACGATTTGTGTGCATACATTTGTAAAAGACAATCAATGTCTTTATTCAGTGTTGCTTCTGTGAGTTCTTTTTCGTGATTCGCCAGTGCGTCTTTGATTTCAGTCGCTAAGGAGTCTTTCTTTACTTTTATTCCATTGAAATAATTAAATAAAAATCTAGAAGCGTTAAGCTCAGCTTTAGTAGGTTCAATCGATTGTAGCAACCAATGCAGGAGCCAAGTTGTGCCTATTTTATCGAGGTATTCATCATACGCGGTATGACCGTTTTTGTCCGTAAACAGCTGCTCTGCAAGCGGTGTCAGTTGAAAAATCTGTTCTTTGCTATCGATACAAACCACCAAGTTCAGCGCACGGATCCAGTGTCGAACAGACAGCACCATATTTTTCCCCATGCCCATCGATTGCATCTGTTGTTCGATGTTCGACTTACTAGAAAGGGATTCACCTTTTACAACTTCTTGAATAATCTTGTAAATCCACCCGTAACGGATAGGGAAAGTTTGATGTCCGGAGAATTTCAGTGTCGTAGATTCGATGTTCAATGTACTTACCTTGCTGCTGAATTGGAGATTTTATCCAAGCGGAGAAATTATTGTATCAGAAGGTTATAGTATCGAATAGATATAATACGTGATCTTTATATGCAACCGAATGGTAAGTGTACAATACTAGAACCATAGAATTTACTTAGTTTTAGTGCTATAAGTAGCATATTTGTTCAGTATATCAGTTACCTAGGAAAAGCATCTATGCAAAAGTCTCTAGACATTTTTAAAGCAGAGCCTCAATCAGTTTTTGATGTCATCTGTGAACGCAAAAATACGGGCTTTTATATGCCTGCTTATCAGAGACCATACTCATGGGAAGAGAGCCACATTAGAGATTTGTTTTCTGATTGTGAGAATGTATTTAGAAACCTTCTAGAGTCGCCTGATGCGATTATTTTCCTTGGGTCTATCTTGAGTGTGGACGATAGTTCTGCTCTGACTATTTATCCCTTAGTCAAAAGGGATAAACCTACTCACATCAAACTTATCATTGATGGTCAACAGCGCCTTTCTACTCTGATTCTTATTATTCTTTGTCTGAATGAAAGATTGAGAATGCTTTTACCGAGTTTGAAGAAAGCGATACATTTGGAACAAGATGAAGAAATCAAAGATGTTCTCGATGAATTACGGCAGGTAGTCTCTCAGCTGGAAATTGATACCTCAAATACGGTTGTAGAGACGACAGCGGAACACGAAGTATATAAATACCTTCCTAAAATTATTCGTTCACAGGTCGATTGTTGGGGCCGAAGTGAGAAGAAGGCTCAATATGAGAGCCCTATATCTGAATTATTGTCAGCTTATCAGCGTCATATCGTTGAACAACGCGATAGCTCGGTGTTTGAGCCTTTAAACCTGTCATTGATGAGTACCTCTGCTAAACGTGTAGTGAAAAACGTCGAGGAGATAAGAAAGCAGCTTGACTGCGTACAAAAGGGCTTTCAATTTAAGTCTCCAGAGGGCGAAACAGAAGAGAAAATCAACATCAGCGAGTTGGTCGATATTGAAACGTTAGATATATGTTTAGACTTTCCTATTGATAAGGATTTAGCAAGGGCATCTGATTCGCACGCTAAAGTCGCAGAAGTTATTTACATAGCTGCGTTTGCAAAGTTTTTGCTTCACCGCGTTTGCCTTACTTATGTTGAAGTTAATAATGAATCTTATGCATTCGATATGTTTGAGGCTTTGAATACAACAGGGGAACCTCTTACTGCTATTGAAACGTTTGTTCCTAAGGTAATTGAACACATCGGAGCCCAGCGAAAAAATGGGACACCCGAAGAAGAAATTGAAGCGTCAATGGATATTCTCAACTCCATCACGGAGCGCTTTGAAGGCATCATCAAAAGTAAAGAAAAAAACCTTAAAACTAAAGCTCTGATACTTGCCTTTGTTCGCGCATATCAAGGAAAAGTAAAAGTTACGAGCTTAAGAGATCAACGTGATGCAATGCTGAAAAGCTATGAAAACTGTCATTTTAAAGACGAGTATTTAACCCAACTTGCAACAACTGCTGATTTCCTATTCGATCATTGGCAGGCTGCGGTACCTAGTGTCGGAAATCTAGTAGAGTCTAACGAGCAGGATATTTCAAATCTATGTTTACGTTACCTCGTAGATATGAAACATGACATTGTTCAAAGCCTATTGGTACAATTTATATTAGCTGATGAAAAGTTTGGAGTAACCGGTACAGAGTATTCCGACTTTGCAAAAGTGCTTAAGGCTGTAACTGCATTTAGCGTACTTTGGCGTGCGATGAGTGGTGGAGCTGATGGAATTGATGCTGTTTATAAAAAGTTACATGAACGCGGTGTGAGTCTAGACCAAAAAGGGTATCAATTGGGTAGCGGGCCTCTGACGTCTGATCGATTTAATGCCGATATTATTAAGCGTTTTTTTCGGGAAGAGCTAGAAGCAAAGATCAGTTCAAAAGGCTCTCCGAAAGAGGATGTTGATGAAAAGTGGCTTGATATCTGTTCTAAACAACAGATTCTAACCAAGCCGAAGAGTATTAAAATGTTGCTCTTAGCTGGTATGCATGGCATCGAGCTTAACGGTATCCATCATGAGATTTCAAATAAACCGAGTACTGACTTTCTGACCACTATAATGTGGGAGCTACTTTCTGGTAAAGACGCTATTAAGAAGGTATTTAACGGTGGTTCTACTGAAGGGTGGGGTGATGATGAAATTGCTAACCCAGAAGAGTACAACAAGATCGGTAACGTATTAATTGATGCTCGCAATGGGGTTTCCAGCACGAATCCACCGTCTTGGTACAATCTCAAACAACATCTACTCCAATCTTTATCCAATGATTCGATCGACAATATTGATGATATCTTATTGGCAGAGAGCCAAATTTCTAATGAATCTAAGCGTAATGCTTCAATATTAATGCTAGAAAAAAAATTTGCAGATATTACGTTTGCGGATGAATGGACGAAGCAACATATTGATGAACGAGGTGTATTACTGCTGACTAACGCATGGCGAAATCTTACTCAATGGCTTGATTGGGAGTAATCATGCAGTTTTCAGCTCTTGGACTTCAAGCTAAGTATGACACCGATGAAGAAAGTATACTGGAGTGTGTACATATTCCCTTGCTCTCTTGTGCAAATCGCTATGATAGAGCTGTAGGTTATTTTTCAGCTGATGTTCTAGTTTCAGCAGCACAAGGACTGGAGCAGTTTATTCATTCTGAAGGTAAGATGCGCCTTATCATTGGTGACCCATTGTCTGACAATGAGTATGAGGCAGTGATGGAGGGAGTATCAAATCCTTGTAAAACAAAGTCTCTTCAATTAGCTGACTTATTGCTTAGTAGTGACGAAATGAATCTGAAGCTATTGACATATATGGTGGCGAAAGGGCTACTTGAGATTAAGTTTGCCTTCACTCATCAAGGCATGTTCCACAAAAAAATAGGGATCTTTTATCAGCAGGATGAAATTGTTGTATTCAGTGGCTCAGCAAATGAAACCCTGGCTGGATTGTCTAAATATAACTCTGAGGAAGTTTCACTTTTTTTCAGTTGGCGTGAATCTTTTGCTGATTATGGCAAAGTTGAAGTGGATAATTTTAATGCGCTGTGGAGTGATACCAAGAAGCGAGCAAAAGTTGTTTCTATTGATTCAGAGGCTTATCAAAAAATTCAATCTGGTGTTGACCTTGACGCATTAAGTAGGGAGCTGTTTCCAGTCTCTTATCGAGCCAAAACTACTAAGCCTTTCTTCTCCTATAGTTTCCCTAAGTCGGAACAGAAGTTAGCTAAGTTAAATATTGAAGCTAAGACCCCACGTAAGCCATTGATGGTTAAGGGGAGAGCATTTGAGTTATTTCCTCATCAAATCGAGGCTATAAATAGTTGGCGTAAAGCAGACTTTAATGGCTTGTTCAAATTGGCCACTGGCTCAGGTAAGACATTCACATCCATATCTGCACTGGTAGAGTTGTATGAAGAGCGTCACAAGAATGGTGATGCAACTTTTGCAATAATTAGCGTCCCGTACATTGAACTAGCCAATCAATGGGTAAAAGAATTAGCGCCTTTCAACATTGCTCCCGTTCAATGTTACGATGGCTCTGATAAGTGGACTTCTGCATTGGATAAAAAACTTCTGCGTTTTCGAACCGGAACTTTAGATTTTATCTGTGTTATTGTCGTCAACAAGACCCTCTCATCGGAATTGTTTCAGTCAAAAATCGCTAAAGTATCACCTGAAGATATTTTGTTAATTGGTGATGAATGCCATCATCTCGGTAGTCAAAACTATTTTGATGCCTTGCCTCCAGCGCGTTATCGAATAGGGTTATCGGCCACCCCCTTTCGCACCGATGATGATGAGATCGAAGGAGCGCCATTCCCTGATACAATCAGACAGAATTTACTTTCATACTTTAAAGGTATCATTAGTGAGTACTCGCTAAGTGATGCTATTAAGGACGGTATACTCGCCCCCTACCGTTATGAGCTTGTTCCTGTGTATCTTAATGAAGAAGAGCAACAGCAGTACGAAGAGTATTCAGCTAAAATTCAAAAGTTAATTTTGAGGGCAAAGTCTACAAGGTTATCCATTGATGAGCAGTCGATGTTAACTAATATGTGTGGAGCAAGAGCAAGGATTCTAGCAACTAGCTCAGGTAAACTGCCAGCATTAATCTCCTATTTGAAAAAACATCCAGAGCTATCATTAATACACTCTTTAATCTATGTGGGAGAAGGTTCAGCACCAGGAGATAGTACGCCCTATATAACTAAGGTCACCAATTGTCTACATGAATATGGCTGTAAGGTTTCCAAATTCACTTCTCAAGAGACAGCGTCAGAGCGAAGTAGGATTATGAATAGCTTCAAAGAGCAAAGGATTGATGCTTTAGTGGCCATGAAAGTATTGGATGAAGGTATCGATGTTCCGGTGTGTCAAAGCGCGTTTATCTTAGCTAGTACGCGCAATCCAAGACAATATGTCCAGAGAAGAGGCCGTGTTCTTCGAAAAGCAGCAGGTAAGCATGAAGCCTTGATTGTGGACTTTGTTGTTCTCCCGTTACCAGGTGTAGTAAATAACTTTAGTCAGAATCTACGTCGGGCGGAGTTGGAAAGAGTAGAAGACTTTAAATTAACAGCTATTAACTCGAAAGAAATTGATAAAAGAATCATTGAATTAGGAATCTATTGATGGACCTTAATGCATTTAAAGCTTTATTAAAAGAAGTTGATAAGGATACACAGATTGCTCATCAGGATTATTCAAATAAGTCAGCGGTTCATAAAGCCGCACTCCAGATAATGCAGTTTGAGAAGGAGCTGTACTATGGAGACTTAGTGCAATCTCGTCACATTCAAAAGATCAAAGACATAATTGACGTCAATGCAGAAGATATCGTAAATGAAACTAATAAAACTAGAGATTAATAACTTCCGTCAATTCTATGGTAAGCAATCTATCGACTTTGCTGTAGATCCAGAGCGCGGAGTTACGCTAATTCATGGTGAAAATAATGGTGGGAAAACAGCGTTGCTAAATGCTCTTCGCTGGTGTCTTTATGAAGAAACCACTGAAAACTTACTCGATTCTAAAAACCTTCTGAACAAACATGCTGCGGAACAAGGTAAAAATACCTTTAGTGTTTCTGTGCAACTCGAACACCAGAATCGCTTATTTGAAGTTCGAAGAGTTAGAGTGAAAAATAGTACTAGTAGTAACTTGCATGTGTACGAAATTGAAAATGGCTGCTATGCGGAAAAAGCTGAGGATAACCCGAATACGCTAATAAATACGGTCTTACCAAAAGAGATGTCTCAGTATTTTTTCTATCAAGGTGAAGGTACTGGTACTTTAAGTAGTCAAAATGATTTCTCTCACATCAAAGATGCTATTGATAAAGTGTTGGGTTTAACGGTTGCGCAAACAACTTTAAAACACTTAAGTGCAGTAAAGACAAGTTATCAAAGAGAATTAAAGCAGTATGATACAAATAATGAAATAGAAATATTGTTATCAAACAAAGATACTTTAATTTCAAACTTAGACCGAGAGAATACTCTGCTTGCACAGAAGCAAAGAGAGTTAGAAAGTGCAGAAAAAGAGTATGAGATTCAGATATCTAAACTTACTCGCTTTGATAAGACATCTATTGAAGAAAAAATTAAATTGCGCGAAAAACAAGAAAGATTGTTGAATGATTACCAACGACAATATAAGCAACTATTAACAGAGAAAATAACCAACACACCTGATTGGGCATTATCTACATTTGGCAAAAAACTTGCCTCGATAGACCTTTCAAGCATTAATACAGCAGAACTAAATAAGTCACTTCGTTATACGGTGGATAAGCAACTGCTACGTGAAATTATGGATAATAACGAATGTATCTGTGGTACGCACGTTGGAGAGGATAGTTCGGCAGCTCGGCTTTTAGAAGAGCTTGGTAAACACGCCGTCGATCCTGAGCTTAAGCGTCGCTGGGAATTAGCTGTCAAGCTACAAGACACGCTTTGTAACCAGCAATTGCCGAAAGCTAGTATGGAAAAGTTATTAGCGGATATTGATGACCGCGAAGACGTCATACAGGAGCTTGAAAATAGTATAAAGGACTTAAGTCATACTATTGTTGATTCTGACATTAATGACATTAAGGTTATCGAACGTGGTAAAGATTTAGCTAAATCAAGGTGCGATCAACTAAACCGTCAGATCCTACAAATGGAGCAGAGCGTTCGTAAAAAAGAGATTGATATTAAAGATATTGATCGCAGAGTAACTAGCCTGTCAGCAACTCAACCTAAAGCTCATAAAGTTCGTAACTTGATTCTCGCAACAGACAAGATAATAGAGTTATATGAGGAGGCTATTAGCTCTTCGCAGCAAGGTGTTGACCAGATCCTCTTGAACAAGATGCAATCTTTATTTAGCCAAGTTGCTTTTAATGGTTATACAGTTAAAAAAGATACTAGCGTCAAGGGAGGAAGCTTTACATGGGCTATCGTGGATAGAGAAGGTAAGCGAGTGGCTGCGGGTAATGGTTATCAAGCGATGTTATCTATTTCGTTTATTGTTGCGTTGATTGAATTCTCGAAAGATCGTGCGAATAACAAGCAGCACTTGCTTACTCCAGGTACTGTGGCTCCTTTTATTGCAGACTCCATTCTAGCGTTTATTGGTCCTGATAATGGTCGAGAGCTTGTCAGTTACATTGCGAACAAAGTAGAGCAATCAATCTTTATGTTCTCTCAGGCTCAGTGGACAGAAGCACATACTGACAAGGGAATTCGTCATAAAATTGGTAAGGAATATAACCTCGTTCAGCATACAGTGTTGACTGAAGAAGAGTTTAAAGGGCAGTATCCTACAAAACTTACTGTAAAAGGTAATGACTATGATGTTGTACGCTTTGGTAGTGATTTTGATAAGGTAACCATTGAGGAGATCCCTGTTCATGGCTGAAATAATTGATTGGCGTAAGTTATCGGTACGCCGGGATGTTCGCTTTGAAGCGTTGGAAGAGCGGTTTTGCTCAACAAAAGGGGCGAAAAGTGATACTCGAGTCTTTAGTACAGTAAAAGAACTGATGGTTTTTGCGGCATTAGTTGGTTATCAATTAGATGACTTTCAACCACTTGGGTCTAAAGTAAACACAACTCCAATTCTGCTCGATACCTATGCAACGACAGGTCATGACGCTTATATATATCTTATTGCGCTAGCTAAAGAACCGTCTCTGGATATACTCAAAAATGAGAACTTAAGAGATGCTATTGGTATTTTTGAAGGATATTGCAATAGTGGTTTGAAGCACATTGATAGTTGGATTATGAATAATATTGGTGAATCGTTAGTGACTAATATTTTATTTAACCAGACATTAGAGTACTTGGTTGAAAATGGATAATTACTATGACTACGCCGCTTCTACACCAGTGTCTCAGCGTGTTTTAGATGCCATGAAACCTTGGCAGAACGAAAAGTTTGCGAACGCCTCATCGGCTCACCAAGCGGGGCGGGCCAGCGCTCAGGCAATCCAAGAAGCAAGAGAGTCTATTGCTGAGAAGATAGGTGCGCTCCCGAGCGAGATTATTTTTACCAGTGGAGCGAGCGAAGCGAACAACCTTGCTCTGAAAGGGGTCGCATTCAAACATCTAGAGAGCAAAGGCCACATCATTACTTCAGAGATTGAGCACAAGTGTATTCTCAATACTTGTGCTTTTCTCGAGTCAATCGGTTTCGAAGTGACTTATCTAGCGCCAGATAAGAATGGCCGCATATCGTCGTCGTCTCTCGAAGAAAAAATACGAAGTAACACAATTCTGATTTCTATCCATCACGTCAACAATGAGCTTGGGACTATTCAACCCATTGAAGAGTTTGGTACTATAGCTTTTGAGCACAATATCCCCTTTCACACTGACGCAGCACAGAGCTTTTGCAAGTGTGCTATCGACGTAGACGATATGGATATCGACATGCTCTCGTTATCAGGCCACAAAATCTACGGCCCGAAAGGCATAGGCGCACTTTACGTACGAGATGCTAGAGACTCTGAGCTCGTCCCACTGATCCACGGCGGCGGCCAAGAAGCAGGGTTACGAGGCGGCACCTCCCCTACTCCGTTGATAGTCGGGCTCGCAGCGGCGGTAGAATCGTATCCAACCAAATCAGGCTCTTTTGAAAAGCAATTTCTCGATGTCATGGCGCAGTTTGATTTTACAAGGAACGGCGGACCGTCCGTAGTACCGTCGACGTGGAGTGTTACATTCCACTCTGATGAAGAAGTGAAGCGCTTTACGAGCGAGTACCCTTGGCTGATTTCTCAAGGTTCTGCGTGTAATGCGCTCTCAAATGTGGCTTCACATGTCCTGACTGCGATAGGTATGCCCGAAGATATTGCACGACGCACTTATCGCATCAGCCTTCCACCATACCAGCTCAGCGAGAGTTGAGCCTAAAGCCAGAGACAGTTTTTCCTGCTTGAAGCAAGCGCTCTTCGTACATTTGTCGGTGCAAAATGACTTCAATTGTTGGCGTTGTCCCTAAGAGCTTTGATAGTCGAAGATCAAAGCTCTTTTGCTTTTCATACTGCTCACTCTGTTTATCAAGCAACAAGTGTTTATTGAGTAAGGGTGGGCGGCGCTGTTCATCTACATAGTCAAAAAAATCGATATCTTGATCTGCCATCTTTATTTTTGTTCTTTCGACTAAATACGGGACTGATTTTTCGAAATCATCGTATTGAGTCAAGGTAAGCTTTCCAGAGTTGATATGTATTTTGATCAAGTCAATGGCGTCATCGAGCTCACCGTACATCTGCAATGCTGCACCAACATAAACGCGTAAAAGAAGCGGTAACTTTTCTATATAGCTCTTGTGAAAAATGAGAGAGTGTCCTTCGTTGAGGATGCTTGCTGGTAATTGATGGTGAGCTTTGACACACTGCTCTCCAATAAGCTCCGTATCTGCGATCGCAAAAAGCAGATCGGTCGCGAGATTATTGGCCGTACGATAATCATCAAACAAGGCTTTAATATCACGCTTTAGGCTTTCAGGCTGTTGTGTGTAGGGTTTCCGCTTGTCAAATAGCCCCATAGAGAAATAGACAAGTAGGTCCTCTTTTCGGGATTTCTCTGCATTGGCAAATTCCCGGGTATCGAACATTTCCTGAAGTAAACCAAACACTTTTTTATGAGAACCAATTAAACTTCTCACTTCTTCAGAACGGTTAAATTCGTCATTCGTCGGTATCCGGCCAAGTTCCAGACATACGTTCCAAAAATCATCAAACAGAGTGCTGTTTTGGCTAATGACCAACTTTGCTTTATCTTTACTCTCTATAGGCTGAGGCGATGTCAGTTGATGCCAAGTATGGTGCCGCTGGTACTTACTTTGGAGGTAACGTTGTTCTTCTAGCTTATCTTTGAATATGTAGAAGATGCCTGGTGCAACAGCAATAGCATCCTCTTGCAAAGAGCGTTCTAGGTACCCTTTGAATTCTGATTGTGCGTAGTATTTTTGGAATGTGTTTCTCGACGTAATCACTCCGTCTTTATAGGGTTGGAACTGCGTAATATACGAATCGTTGGCCAGCATTACCGAGACGACTAGTACTTTGTTTGCGAGCTCCCAAGCGCTCAATAGTGCTTCAAGACGTTCATCTTGGTCTTCGATAACATTTAGGACAAACCCCAAGTTCACAATGTCCGAATTGACTTTATCGTTATCAGGCGAGAAAACCGGGTCCCAGCCCAACGCATCGAGCCCGTGTGCTTCAAGCTCTCTCAGGTCATCCCCTCGACCACATCCGTAATCGAAAATAGAAAACCGTCCATCTAGGTAACCTTGCTTCGCCAAGGTTTTCATCGGACCTGATAGCTCATGGCGTACAATGGCGGTTTTGTGACGATCTATCCCAGGCTCTTGTTGAGCATCACTCAATGCATCTGGTTCGACTTTCAGTATCCTCCCATCGACTAACTGGTATCCCTTTTTTTGGATCAAATTTAACCACGACTGTTTGAAGCCAATAGTGCGGGTGTTTTCGTATAGGCCCGCCTCCTCCCCTTCTTTAGTCAGCGCGGTGAAGAGCTCAAAGTGGTCGCTGCCTGGTAGAATCATCGTCTCTTTTCGGTGCAGGATCGGTGGGTTTTCTGAAGAGCGATAGCAAGTCACTTTATGACTAAGTTTGCTCAAATCTACATTCAGGCTTTGCTCTAACGCTGGGTAGGCGTCGGTATAAAAGGTTGGGTAGTTCAACAACGATAAACGGAATTCCTTTTTAAACAGCTTAATGAGGTTCCATTGATTATCCGGCAAGTTCACTGCCTGAGCTACAGCTGGGATGAACTTTCTCAGTTCAGGTGGAATCTCACTCATAGCATCTCGGTGCAGGTATACCGCATCGGGAAGTTGTTTTCCGATATGAATTTGTTTTACAAGTTGCTTAAATGATTGAAAGTTCATCTTTTAGTAGCGATTCCAGTTTGTAGAGCCAAATAGATATTTTAGCTTTATTGTTAATGGGTTCGCCCAACCAATCAGACATGTTTGACAGTAATTATAAAAAACTCCACTTTCACATGTGAAAGTGAGTCTCTAATCACTATTACGTTAACCATGGGTAACAGCTTAACGCATTAGCGGGTGACTTAATGCATAGCGTTTTGTGGCTTAATGATTAACGGTGAAGCAGCGTCGAATCGCATTACTGCATCATTATCTGATCTTAATTTCCCTCTAGGGGCGCTCTGGCTCCAAGTTATCTGCTCTAGTTGCCCAAAATGGTCCTGAGCAGCGCGCGCCTTTTCTTAGCCTATACCAGAAAATACCTCCTGCAAGTTAATAAGCTACAGGAGTATCTATGAACGTTCATAACCAATCAAATCAGTTACTAAGTTATCAAGAAGTCTGCCAGTTGACGCAACTGTCACAAGCGACCATTCGCCGTTATGTGAGAAATGGCTCCTTTCCTTCTCCAGTGAACTTATCACCAGGTGCACGAAGTGTGAGATTTCGTCTTGAAGATGTGCAGAAGTGGCTTTTGAGTTTGTGACGGGGGGCTTGGTATGTATCGAAACAAAGATAAGGTACTGGAGTACTGTGACAAGGAAGAAGGTTGGGTGGCTATTAGCTCTGAACTTTCTGTTGTAGCACGAGTTAGGGCACAAGATAAAAAATCAGGTTATGGTGCCTGTATTGAGTTTGTGAATATGGATCTTGTTCCTGTCCGGTTGGTTGTGCCTGCAAATCGAATTTTAGGTAGTGCGAGTAACACACTGCGTGAGGAACTATTTGATCGCGGCTTTTGGCTAGAAGATGAGAAGTACAACTGGAGCCGTGTATTACGCTACTTACGTCAACAGATAAAACAAGCGCCAACTGGCATCAGTGCCTTTAATACTGGTTGGCATGGTGATGTATTTGTGACAACTGAAACCACTTTTGGCGCATTCGAGGAGCCATATTTTTATGCTGGAGCAGTTGTTGATAGTAATTTTGAAGTAAAAGGTAGCCTAGATCACTGGCAACAGGAGATAGGCTGTCTTTTGAGCGGAAATCCAACCTTGATATTTTCTGTTGGAGTCGCACTTGCAGCACCGCTACTAGCACCGTCGGGAGGAGAAAGCTCAGTATTTCATTTAATGGGTTCATCAAGCCAAGGTAAGTCTGGTGCTATTTATGTTGGATCGTCAGTTTACGGCTCTCATTCGTATAAGAAGACTTGGTATAGCACGAACAATGGTATCGAATCTGTATCAGTCAATTACAACGATGTCATGTTGCCTCTGGATGAGATTGGCATGGCGAGAAGTGAGAATCTGGATACAGCGGCTTACCAGATTGTGAATGGCGATGGAAAGTTAAGAATGTTAATTACAGGAGCTTTGGGTAAACAAGCAAAGTGGCGAACCCTTGTACTTAGTACTGGTGAGGTTGGTTTGATCGATTTGCTGGAAGAGATCGGCAAAAAGCCCGCCGCTGGCCAGTTGGTCAGGATAGTGGAGATACCGCTGACGGAAAAATATGGCTGTTTTTCTAGCATTCACCGATTTAATGATTCTCACGATTTTGCCAAACATTTGGAGGAGGCAACGAAAAAGCACTATGGTTCGCTATTTCCAGCTTGGATGTGCTTGATAGTAAAGCAACCTGATCTGGAGCTTTTGTTAAGATCGGAAACGGATAGGTTGATGCAGCGCTGGAAGGAAAGCTGCATGTCAGCTCAAGTTCTTAGGGTTCTGCATCGCTTTTGCTTAGTTGCCGTTGCGCTCTCACTGGCCTCTCGACACAAACTAGTACCGTGGAGCGAAGAAGAGTCTTTATTCTCTGTGTACAGTATTTTTCAGCGCTGGATTGCAGCCAGAGGGCACACTCAAAATCACGAAGAGTTTGAAGTGCTTTTGGCATTGAAGCGGGCTCTCGCCAAATGGGAAAAGCAGTTAAGTGAGATATCCAGCGGAAGATCATCAAACACGGGGTACTTCCGACGAGATGGAGATGAGATCCAGTGGCTGATTCATAAAAATGTGTTTATTCGTGATCTCCAGCTGCGCAAGCAATACATCAGCCAGCTGACTCCTTTGGTTCAACGACGCTGGTTTGAATCAAACGAGGGAGCCAGGGGGACACTACGAGTAAAAGTGAACGGTAAGTTGGAAAGGTTTTTTGCTTTTACTCCAGCTCAAATTATCCAAGAACTAGAGGAGCTGACCGCCGATGCGTAATCCGTTTCCCAGTTTTCCCACATTTCCCAGAGCAGTGGCATGGAGGGGGAGTTATGACAAGCAATGAACAAGTCCTTCTCCAGTCCATTTTAGCAAAAATCGATCATGTAGAGCGGGTTGTGTTAGAGCAGCGTTTGCAGCAACAAAAGGTGGATCTGCTTGGAAAGGACATTCTAACCGTTGATGAATGTGCAGCCTTGTTGGGTTTATCAACCAACCAGCTTTATAAGTTGACCAGCTCTGCGGAAATACCATTTTTCAAGCTTGGTAAGCACCTCAGATTTGAGCGTCAAGCCATCATGGATTGGGTAGAGCAGCAGCGTGTTTCATCTCATTATGAGATCGAAAAAAGGGCAGCAAATTATGTCGCCACCACTTCTCGTAAGTAATACTTTCATAGCAGCGGCCTTAGGCCGCTGAATCCTTTCCAGAAACAAAAATATCAGGGAATGTCAGCATCGCTTCCATCCTGCGTTGTTCTATGATATCGGCATAGATCTCGGTTGTTTTAAGTTCACTATGACCGAGCAGTTTCGATACTGCATATATATCTATTCCTCGGCTAAGCTGAATTACAGCAAAGGTATGACGACCAGCATGGAATGTAACGTGCTTACTTATTCCAGCAGCCAGAGCCCATCTAAGCAGTTCTACATTTATATAAGAAGAGTATTTTAATCCCTTGAATACGCGCTCGTGAGAGGCTTTGGGGCTACCCAAAAGTGATTCTGCTGACTTTGGTATGTCTAAATACTGAAGGCTCTTAGCATCGCTGTGAGAGAGTTTGACCTGGTCGAAGATAATTCGTTTGTGATTATTGAATGTCTCTATTTCTGACCAAGTAAGTCGATGGATATCGCACCAACGCATCCCCGTTGCACATGAGAACAAAAACGCACGTTTAAGGACTGGGTAGCGACATTCTGTGTGAGCTAACGCGTTGACCTCATCCAGTGTTAAATAAACCCGCTTAGTCGTTTTCGCTTTGATACTGGTCACTTGTGAAAGCGGGTTATCGCGAATAATACCTTCTCGATGTGCTTCGTTGATCGCCGCTCGAACTTTATTGAAGTAGGAGCTTTGTGTGTTGCGAGATAGCGGTGTATCACTTTTGGTTTTCGCTTCATTGGTTAGGTAATACTTAAACCCGTCTAACCAGTCTTTATCCAGCTCATCAAAACTAAGATCATGTTTCCCGCAGTAGAACAGCAGGTGTTTACGAGCTGAAAGCCAGATTGAATGGTTGGAGGTTGAGGTGGTTTGTTCTTTGATGTCAATTTGCCGTTGAAAGTAATCAATGAAGCTAGCTGAGCGCTTGGTTCGATCCTCAAAACCATGCTTCTGAGATTGCCACTCAACCAGTCGTTTACTCTTAATGGTTTCGGCGAGAAGCATATGCTCTTTGTTGTGTTGGCGCTGGGCGGGTGTTTTAGGTTTGTCGTGAACGTACAGGTCTAAAGTTTCGTAGCTGCGTTTACGTTTATTTTGGCGTCCACCTAGTGTGTTTGTGGCATAACCATGATCATAAACCAAACGTAGTGAGCGTGTGCCATCAGCTCTAAGTGTTCGTTTTTGAATGGAAATTTTCATTTTAGACTCCATTTGGGCCCCAATCAGTGCGAGTAGCATGTCATGGAGCCCAAATGGGGACTAGATTTGGCAATTAACGGCAACGGATGGAAACAAACGGCAAATGACGATCTAATAAAATCAGTGTGTTATCTACCGTTGCTTGCTGTTGTTTTCCGTTATTTGCCCACTTTACTTCCCGATACAGAATGAAGAGAAGATTCGTCCCAGTAAGTCGTCAGAACTGAACTCACCGGTAATCTCATTGAGATGTTGTTGGGTGATGCGTAGCTCTTCAGCCAATATTTCACCTGCCATATAGCCTTCAAGCTGCTCCTGGCCTATTTGAAGGTGCTGTGCGGCACGTTCTAATGCATCGAGATGACGACGACGAGCCATAAACCCACCTTCACTGTTGCCAGAGAAGCCCATACACTCCTTGAGATGATCGCGCAGAGCTTCAACCCCTGCACCAGTCTTCGCTGACAAACGGATAAGAGTAGGGTTATTGACGTGGCAGATCCCCATATCTTCACCCGTTTGATCCGCTTTATTACGGATCACAGTTATGCCAATGTTGTCTGGTAGGCGATCCACAAAATCTGGCCAGATATCTTTCGGATCGGTGGCATCGGTTGTCGTGCCATCCACCATGAACAACACGCGGTCTGCTTGGGCTATTTCATCCCACGCGCGTTCGATACCGATTTTCTCTACTTCATCGGAAGCATCACGCAAACCTGCTGTATCAATGATGTGTAGTGGCATGCCATCAATATGGATATGCTCACGCAGTACATCACGCGTGGTTCCTGCGATGTCGGTTACGATTGCAGATTCTTTACCCGATAGCGCGTTCAGTAGGCTTGATTTGCCCGCATTTGGACGACCCGCAATCACGACTTTCATCCCTTCACGCATAATAGCGCCTTGGTTAGCTTCTTTGCGCACCGCATCTAGGTTGTCGATGATGGCTTGTAGGTCACCAGCCACTTTACCGTCGGCCAAAAAGTCGATCTCTTCTTCAGGGAAGTCGATGGCTGCTTCAACATAGATACGCAAATGAATCAGCGACTCAACTAAGGTATTAATGCGGCCTGAAAATGCGCCCTGTAAGGATTGCAGTGCCGATTTTGCTGCTTCTTCAGAACTGGCATCAATGAGGTCTGCGATCGCCTCGGCTTGAGCGAGGTCGAGTTTATCGTTCAGAAATGCGCGTTCAGAGAACTCACCAGGGCGAGCAGCTCGAATACCATCTATACCTAGAATGCGTTTTATCAGCATATCCATCACGACGGGGCCGCCATGGCCTTGCAGCTCAAGTACGTCTTCACCGGTAAATGAGTGCGGGTTAGGGAAGTACAGTGCGATGCCCTGATCAAGCACAGTGCCATCTTCTGACTTAAACGGCAGGTACTCTGCGTAGCGGGGCTTTAGTGTTTTGCCAGTGACTTCTAACGCCACTTGGTTGGCTTTAGGGCCAGAAACTCGAATAATACCGACACCGCCACGACCAGGCGCGGTCGCTTGAGCGACAATCGTATCTGTAGTCATAATTTTGCCTTTTGAGCTGGGCTATAGGGAAGATACCTAGGGAGCCATCACAATTAATTAGCTGAATTGTAATCAGCCAAAAACAAAAAGGCGACCTTTTGGCCGCCTTTCTCAATCATTTCCTAAAAGGTTACTTGCTGTGTAAGCCTTTTTTCTCTAATCCTTTGTAGATCAGAGTTTGCTGGATAAGCGTTACGATGTTCGACACCAACCAGTACAGAACGAGACCTGATGGGAAGAACAAGAAGAAGAAGGTAAACATAACCGGCATAAAGGTCATGATCTTCTGCTGCATTGGATCCGTTACTGTTGTCGGGCTCATCTTCTGGATTAGGAACATAGACGCACCCATCAATAGCGGCAGGATGTAGTAAGGGTCCTGCGCTGAAAGGTCATGAATCCAACCGAAGAATGGAGAGTGACGTAGCTCAACCGATTCCATTAGTGCCCAGTAAAGCGCGATGAAGATAGGCATCTGTAGGATAAGAGGTAAACAACCACCTAGTGGGTTCACTTTCTCTTTCTTGTACAGTTCCATCATTTCTTGGCTCATGCGCTGACGGTCATCACCGATACGCTCACGCATTGCTTGCAGCTTAGGCTGAAGCATACGCATTTTCGCCATAGACGTGTATTGCGCTTTTGTTAGTGGGTACATTGCACCACGAACGATGAAGGTCAGGCAGATGATTGCCACACCCCAGTTACCAACAAAGCTCTGGATGAATGAAAGCAACATATGAAGAGGCTTCGCAATGAACCATAACCAGCCGTAGTCCACTACTAGGTCTAGGTTAGGTGCCACTTCTGCCATTTCATCTTGCAGTTTTGGACCAACCCAAAGTGTTGCTTCAAACTTAGCCTGATCGCCTGTTGCGATAGTTTTGTTCGGCATACGAACGCCGATGTCGCCTAGGTTGCCAATTACACGAGTGTATAGGTTAGTACCTGGTTCGTTACGTGGGATCCAAGCTGCGGCAAAGTAGTGCTGAATCATTGCTGCCCAACCTTGGCCATCGGCTAGGTTAAGAGACAGGTTGCGATCCTGCATATCATCAAAGCTGTACTTCTTGTAACGCGTATCTTCTGTTGAGTATGCGCCACCACGGTAAGTAGGCATTGTGATGCTACCACCATCGTCCATTAGGTTTTGACGTAGGTGAGCGTACATACCAAATGTTGCGTTGTTGCCTGAGTTGTTCACTACATCGTATTCAACATTAAGCGCGTAGCTGCCGCGTTTAAAGATGTAAGTTTTGGTGTATTCGATGCCGTTTGCAGTGAATGTCATCGGAACGCGAAGTTCATCTTGACCGTCAGCCATTGTGAAGCTGTCTGCACTTACGTTGTAGTGAGGGCGATTTGTGCTGCTCAAGTCGATACCTTGAGGACCCACTAGACCGCTTTGAGCGATAAATTGGTGACCTTGAGCGTCTTTAAGCAGAACAAAGGAATCTGATGAATCTAACTCAGCAGAGTATTCGTTAAGGTTGGCATGTACCACATCGCCACCAACGGTGTCGATCGACAGAGTTAAAACATCAGTCGTTACTGTGATAGTTTTTGCAGAAGCTTGCTGTTGACCAGGAACTGGGTCAAGTTCATCAGCAAAAGATGGTGCAGGTAGAGTGCTGCTTGATTGAGCCTGTTCAACTGCTTGAGGTTCTGGATTCTTTGCAACTTGCCATTGTTGAAACAGCAAAAAAGAAACCAGGGCCAAACCGATGAGCAGGATATTACGTTGAGAATCCATCGTTAGTTATCTCTGTCTTGTTTTTGGACTGGTGGAACGGGGTCATACCCCCCTTCATTCAAAGGGTGGCATTTTAATAGACGTTTGCCTGATAACCAACATCCTTTTACAAAACCGTGAGCTCTCAAAGCTTCTAGCGCGTAAGTGGAACAGGTTGGTGTGAACCGGCAACGAGGACCAATCAAAGGGCTGATAAACCAGCGATACAGATAAACGAGCCCAATGGCTATCCACGTGAAGGGCGAGACAGGCGTTGCCATAGCTTATCAAACAACTTAAAAATTTCCTCATTGCTTAAATCTTGCGCGCTTTTCTTCGCAATCACAACAAAATCTTTGTTTGGAAGCTGATGTTGATTGTTACGAAAGCTTTCACGAGCCAAACGCTTAAATCGGTTACGACCGACAGCCGTTTTGATTTGCTTTTTGGGAACCGCTAAACCTAATCGTGGGTGAGAAAGTTTGTTATTGCGAGCAATGATGGTGAAATGAGGCGAGCCAGCTCGATGAGCTTGCTGGAAGACGTTTTGATAATGCTCGGGAGTTAACAAACGTAACTCCCGATTAAACGCGTACGTGTTCAAAATAAACTAGCGATTATTTTGATAGGCGCGCACGGCCTTTTGCACGACGTGCGTTGATAACTTTACGACCGTTCTTAGTTGCCATGCGAGCACGGAAGCCGTGAGTACGCTTGCGCTTTAGAACTGTAGGTTGAAAAGTGCGTTTCATGATAATTACCTTTACTGATCAGTAGTTTTAGGTTCTTGTTAAACCCGGCGTGGGTATTTGCTTTCTTATATAAAGAAGCTCTTTATATAGAGAAGGACAACCGACGCCTCTCAACAAAGAGGCGGAATTGTAATCACACTCACATAATGTGTCAATGACTCAATGAGTACGAAATTCCGGCCGGGCGATTATACGTAGTGTGAGTAAAATCTCAAGGATCAATCGATCCTGATGCTTGATCGTTACTCTATTCCTACTTGGTTAAGGAATTTTTTCAAACGAGGATCTTGTGGATTATCGAAGATATCCTGTGGAGAACCTTGCTCAACGATATTGCCTTCCGCCATGAAGATCACTCTATCAGCGACTTCTTTCGCGAATTGCATCTCGTGCGTCACCACTAGCATGGTTTGATGCTGATTAGCTAACTTCTTCATTAATGAGAGAACTTCACCGACCCATTCAGGATCCAGCGCAGAAGTTGGTTCGTCAAACAACAGCAGTTCTGGTTGCAGCGCCATCGCTCGGCCGATACCCACGCGTTGTTGTTGGCCGCCAGATAATGCCGCTGGATAACTATCGCCTTTATCCCCAAGGCCGATGTCATCCAGAATTTGTTGCGCTCGTTTGAGAGCATCGGCTTTTTTCCAACCTCGAACGGTCACTAGACCTTCGGCAATGTTCTGGCGCGCATTCATATGGGCAAACAGGGCATAGTTTTGGAACACAAAGCCAGTTCGACGACGCAGCGCTAATACTTCGGCTTTAGTGTGTTTTTGAGTATCAACGGAGATGTCATCTATCGTGATACGACCTTCATCTGCTTGTTCTAGAAAGTTCACCGTACGCAGCAAGGTTGATTTACCCGTACCACTTGAGCCGATAATCACGATGATCTCACCTTGCTTAATATCGAGGTCGATGCCTTTCAGCACTTCAGTCTCACCAAAACGTTTGTGAATATTTTCTAACTTAATCATCGTACGTACGCCTTATTCAGTTTTGCTTCTGCCCAGATTTGTACGCGAGTCAGAATTACCACCACGCCCCAGTAAATAAGAGCAACCGCAAGGAAAGCTTCAAAGAAACGGAAACTTGATGAGGCTTCCATCTGTGCTTTCGCCATGATTTCGGCCACACCAAGCGTGAAAGCGAGAGACGTTGACTTGATCATATCGATGAAATAGTTCATCAATGAAGGCAGTGCGACACGCGTTGCTTGAGGTAAAATCACTCGGCGCATTGCTTGGGATGTCGTCATACCGACCGATAAGCTCGCTTCCATTTGGCTGCGATCAATGCCAATAATGGCGGCACGAATACTTTCCGCCATATAAGCGGCAAAGTGCAGCGTTAAACCGATCACCGCTGCTGAAAAGGCGTCGATACCGACCATCAATGGAAAAATTTGCGGTAAGCCGTAGTAAAGCAGGAAAAGCTGAACCAACAGTGGGGTGCCACGGAAGAAGCTGATGTACAGTTGGCTTAATTGATCCAGAACTGGCAGTTTAAATACGCGAATATTGGCTAAAATGACGGATAAAATCAGTGAAAACACCAATCCCCACGTCGCCATTTCCATGGTAGTGCCAAGATATTTCAGCAATATCGGCAGCAGTTCCAACATGTAATTAAAGTCAAATCCCATACGGCTTACCTAAAGGCTAGAGAAAAGAAAAGGTGGAAAACAAGTTCCACCTTTACGTAAGTTTATTTTAGTCCGAGAGTGATACCACTTTGCGGCCTAAAGTACAAAGAGTTCTTATTTCGTGATGTCAGCGCCAAACCACTTCACGGAAATTTTCTCTACTGTACCATCTGCGCGCATCTCAGCCAGTGCTTTGTTTACTTCTTCTTGCAGCTTACGACCTTTCTCGTTGTCAACGAAAGGCCATGCGTTTTGAATGGTCTCAAACGGTTCGCCTGCCAATTCCAGAGGAAGGCCAGTTTTCTTAATCAGCTCTAACGCAGAAAGACGATCCATTACAAACGCGTCTGCACGACCGAGCGCCACGTCATGTTCGATACCTGTGTCGTACGTTTTAATGTTGATCTTGCCGTCTTTGTCGTATTGACGCAGCAGTTGCTCAAAGTTAGAGCCTAGGTTGACCGCAACGGTCTTGCCCGCAAGATCGTCAACACCTTTGATGCTGTCGTTGCCTTTACGCACGGTAATTTGTGCGCCATCTACAACGTAAGGGTCAGCAAATAGGTATTTAGCTTTACGCTCATCAGTCATGGTGATTTGGTTGGAGATCGTATCGATACGACCAGTTTCTAAAAGACCAAATAAACCAGAGAAGTTGGCTGTTACGTATTCGATTTTGTAATCGTTACGTTTACCGATTTCATCCCACATGTCGACTTCAAAGCCTTGTAGCTTGTCTTGCTTTACAAAAGTAAACGGGAAGTAGCGACCTGACATACCAACTTTGACTTCAGTAGCGGCTTGTACGGTTGCTGCCGACAGTGCAATGGCTGCAACGGCAACCTTAATCCAGTTTTTCATAATACATCTCCATAATTTTATGGTTGGAAATACTACTGTTAGTTAGCTCAATTAAATAAATAACCAAGAGCAATAACCTAGACCTGTGAGTTATTAGATAATAGAAGAAGAATGTTAAATGTGACGAAAATGCGAACTGAACCTAGCGAAATGATCGACAAAATCAGCATTGGGAATAAAATAATACACAGACTTATCACCAATCGCTCGATCTTGTGAATTTTGCCCAATTGTGGATCGTTGTGTGGGCAAATTTGGGGCAAGGTGTGTTGATCTCATCAAGTTTGCAGAAATAATTGTGAATAACTTGGATCTTATTCACTGGATCGTCGATCAATCGCTGGCGATCTTGGTTATCAACAGGTAAAATTGCCAGTCTTTTCCGATAATTCAATTACTCAGTGGGGGCACCGTGTCATCTTCGCTTTGGCTGCAATGTTTGCAGCAGCTTCAAGAAGAGCTACCAGCTACAGAATTCAGCATGTGGGTTCGTCCGCTACAAGCGGAGCTCAATGACAATACTCTCACTCTATTCGCGCCAAACCGCTTTGTGTTGGACTGGGTGCGTGATAAGTATCTGAACAATATTACTCGCTTACTGCAGGAATACTGCGGTGGCGATATTCCTAACTTACGTTTTGAAGTGGGGAGCCGACCTGTCTCTGCACCAAAACCAGCGCCGACACGTACGCCTGCAGATGTGGCTGCCGAGTCATCTGCACCTGCGCAATTACAGGCGCGTAAGCCAGTACACAAAACCTGGGATGACGACGCTCAAGCGATTGCGGCTATCAATCACCGCTCAAACATGAACCCAAAACACAAGTTCGATAACTTTGTTGAAGGTAAGTCGAACCAACTGGGTTTGGCTGCGGCGCGTCAGGTATCGGATAATCCTGGAGCTGCTTACAACCCGCTGTTCCTATACGGCGGCACGGGCTTGGGTAAAACGCACTTGTTGCATGCGGTGGGCAACGCGATTGTGGATAACAACCCGAACGCAAAAGTGGTCTACATGCACTCAGAACGTTTTGTGCAAGACATGGTAAAAGCGTTGCAAAACAATGCGATTGAAGAATTCAAACGCTACTACCGCAGCGTGGATGCGCTCCTTATCGATGACATCCAATTCTTTGCTAATAAAGAACGTTCACAAGAAGAATTCTTCCATACCTTCAACGCACTATTAGAAGGTAATCAGCAGATCATTCTAACGTCTGACCGTTATCCTAAAGAAATTAATGGCGTTGAAGATCGTCTTAAATCTCGCTTTGGTTGGGGTCTTACTGTTGCGATCGAGCCACCTGAGCTTGAAACGCGTGTGGCGATCTTGATGAAAAAAGCCGAAGATCACCAAATCCACCTTGCTGATGAAGTGGCATTCTTCATTGCCAAGCGTCTGCGTTCGAACGTTCGTGAGCTAGAAGGTGCACTGAACCGTGTTATCGCGAATGCGAACTTTACTGGTCGTCCAATTACGATTGATTTTGTTCGTGAAGCGCTGCGCGATCTGCTTGCTCTACAAGAGAAGCTGGTGACAATCGATAACATTCAAAAGACCGTGGCGGAATATTACAAGATTAAAGTGGCGGACTTGCTGTCTAAACGTCGCTCTCGTTCTGTAGCGCGTCCTCGTCAGCTGGCTATGGCGTTAGCAAAAGAGCTAACCAACCACAGTTTGCCTGAAATTGGCGATGCGTTTGGGGGCCGCGATCATACGACCGTACTTCATGCTTGTCGCAAGATTGAGCAGCTGCGTGAAGAGAGCCACGACATTAAAGAAGATTACTCTAACTTGATTCGCACCCTGTCTTCGTAATCGGTTAGAATAACGATATTCTAAGCAAATCATTTATTGAGCTGACAGCGTAAAGAGCCAAGCATGAAATTTACCATTGAACGTAGTCATTTAATCAAACCGCTACAGCAGGTTTCGGGCGCTTTAGGTGGCCGACCAACCCTGCCAATCCTGGGTAACCTACTTCTTAAAGTAGAAGAGAACGTATTGTCGATGACGGCAACCGATCTTGAAGTAGAGTTAGTAAGCAAAGTGACGCTAGAAGGTGATTTTGAAGCGGGCAGCATTACCGTTCCTTCGCGTAAGTTTCTCGATATCTGCCGTGGTTTACCGGACGATGCGATCATCACATTTGTATTAGAAGGTGATCGCGTACAAATTCGCTCTGGTCGCAGCCGTTTCTCGTTGGCAACGCTTCCTGCGAACGATTTCCCTAATATTGAAGACTGGCAAAGCGAAGTGGAAGTATCACTGAGCCAAGCTGATTTACGTACGCTGATCGACAAAACTCAGTTCTCGATGGCGAATCAAGACGTTCGTTACTACCTCAACGGCATGTTGTTTGAAATTGACGGCACCACGCTACGCAGCGTGGCGACGGACGGCCACCGTATGGCGGTATCGCAAACTCAGCTAGGTGCGGACTTTGCGCAGAAGCAAATCATCGTGCCACGCAAAGGTGTGCAAGAATTAGTAAAGTTGATGGATGCGCCAGAGCAGCCCGTAGTACTTCAGATCGGTAGCTCCAATGTTCGTGCTGAGGTGAATAACTTTACTTTTACCTCTAAGTTGGTTGATGGTCGTTTCCCTGACTACCGCCGTGTATTGCCTCAGAGCACCAATAAGACACTAATAGCAAGTTGTGACGAGTTGCGCCAAGCCTTCTCTCGTGCTGCGATTCTTTCCAACGAAAAATTCCGTGGCGTGCGAGTGAATCTGGCTGATACTGAAATGCGCATAACCGCGAATAACCCAGAACAAGAAGAAGCGGAAGAGATGCTTGATGTAACCTTTGAAGGTGACGCCATCGAAATCGGCTTTAACGTAAGCTATGTGCTTGATGTTCTGAACACGTTGCGTTGTGAAAATGTACGTGTGTCGATGTCGGATGCTAACGCTAGCGCGTTGATTGAAAATGCCGACGATGACAGTGCCATGTACGTGGTGATGCCAATTCGTCTATAAGCCAACTGAATGCCTCTTTCTCGTCTCATCATTCAGCAGTTTCGAAACATTAAAGCCTGTGATATTGAGTTATCAGCAGGCTTTAACTTTCTTATCGGGCCGAACGGCAGCGGTAAAACCAGTGTCTTAGAAGCGGTTTATCTGCTCGGGCATGGCCGCTCATTCAAGAGCTCTCTCACCGGACGAGTGATACAAAATGAGTGTGACGAACTGTTTGTTCATGGTCGTTTTTTGAACTCGGATCAATTTGAGCTACCTATCGGCATTAATAAGCAGCGTGATGGCTCAACAGAGGTTAAAATAGGCGGTCAATCTGGACAAAAATTAGCGCAGTTGGCACAAGTTCTGCCTCTGCAGTTGATACACCCAGAAGGGTTTGATTTACTGACAGATGGCCCTAAACATCGTCGTGCGTTTATTGATTGGGGCGTGTTTCATACCGAGCCCGCTTTTTATCAAGCATGGGGAAGGTTCAAGCGCCTGAACAAGCAGCGCAACGCGTTGTTGAAAACCGCCAATAGTTATCGTGAGCTCAGTTATTGGGATCAGGAAATGGCAGGATTGGCTGAAAACATCAGCCAATGGCGAGCAAGTTACATCGAGCAGATGAAAACCGTCGCAGAAACTATCTGTCAGACATTTTTGCCAGAATTTGAGATCCAATTGAAGTATTATCGTGGCTGGGATAAAGACACCCCATACCACGAGATACTAGAAAAGAATTTTGAGCGTGATCAGGCATTGGGATACACCTTTAGTGGCCCAAACAAAGCTGATTTGCGCATTAAAGTGAACGGAACGCCCGTTGAAGATGTTCTGTCACGCGGTCAATTAAAACTCATGGTGTGTGCATTGCGTGTAGCGCAAGGGCAACACCTGACAGAGATGGCCGGTAAACAATGCATTTACCTAATTGATGACTTCGCGTCGGAATTAGATAGCCAACGTCGCAAGCGTCTTGCTGACTGCTTAAAAGAGACGGGCGCACAAGTATTTGTAAGCTCTATCACTGAAAGCCAAATCGCCGATATGTTGGACGATAACGGTAAATTGTTTCATGTGGAACATGGCAGGATAGAGTCAAACTAGAAGAGAGAAACTCATGTCTGAAAATTACGATTCATCGAGTATTAAGGTACTGAAGGGTCTGGATGCGGTACGTAAGCGTCCAGGAATGTACATCGGCGATACGGACGACGGCACCGGCCTTCACCACATGGTTTTCGAGGTGGTGGATAACTCAATTGATGAAGCGTTGGCAGGTCACTGTAAAGACATCGTTGTGACAATTCATGAGGATAACTCGGTTTCCGTTAGCGATGATGGTCGTGGCATTCCAACAGAAATCCACTCAGAGGAAAATGTCTCTGCAGCAGAAGTAATCATGACGGTTCTTCACGCGGGTGGTAAGTTCGACGATAACTCATACAAAGTATCGGGTGGTCTTCACGGGGTAGGTGTTTCAGTAGTAAACGCACTATCAGAGAAAGTTGAGCTAACGATTCATCGTGGTGGCCATATCCATACGCAAACCTACCGCCATGGTGAGCCTCAAGCGCCACTAGCCGTTGTGGGTGATACGGATAAAACCGGTACACAAATTCGTTTCTGGCCAAGTGCCGAGACGTTCTCTAACACAGAGTTCCACTATGACATTCTGGCGAAACGCCTGCGTGAACTGTCATTCCTGAACTCTGGTGTGTCGATCAAATTGGTTGATGAACGTGAAGCGGACAAACATGATCACTTCATGTATGAAGGTGGTATTCAAGCGTTCGTTGATCACCTAAACACCAACAAAACGCCAATCATCGAAAAAATCTTCCACTTTAACTCTGAGCGTGAAGACGGCATTTCAGTTGAAGTGGCGATGCAATGGAACGATGGTTTCCAAGAGAACATCTTCTGCTTTACCAACAATATCCCACAGCGTGATGGTGGTACTCACCTTGCTGGTTTCCGTGCTGCGCTAACACGTACATTGAACAGCTTTATGGATAAAGAAGGTTTCTCGAAGAAAGCGAAAACAGCGACTTCAGGCGACGATGCGCGTGAAGGTCTAACTGCGGTTGTTTCGGTGAAAGTGCCTGATCCTAAGTTCTCAAGCCAAACAAAAGACAAACTAGTTTCTTCTGAAGTGAAATCAGCTGTTGAGTCTGCAATGGGTGAAAAACTGTCTGAGTTCCTGATTGAGAACCCGACAGAAGCGAAGATGGTTTGTTCGAAAATCATTGATGCAGCACGTGCACGTGAAGCTGCGCGTAAAGCTCGTGAAATGACGCGCCGTAAAGGTGCACTAGACCTAGCTGGTCTTCCAGGTAAACTTGCAGACTGTCAGGAAAAAGATCCGGCACTCTCTGAACTATACATAGTGGAGGGTGATTCGGCAGGCGGCTCCGCAAAACAAGGCCGTAACCGCAAGAACCAAGCAATCCTACCGCTAAAAGGTAAGATTCTTAACGTAGAAAAAGCACGTTTCGACAAGATGCTATCTTCTCAAGAAGTAGCAACACTGATCACCGCACTAGGTTGTGGTATCGGTCGTGACGAGTACAACCCGGACAAGCTTCGTTACCACAACATCATCATCATGACCGATGCCGATGTCGATGGTTCGCACATCCGTACGCTACTGTTGACCTTCTTCTACCGTCAAATGCCAGAGCTTATCGAGCGTGGCTATGTGTACATCGCTCAGCCACCACTATACAAAGTGAAAAAAGGCAAACAAGAGCAGTACATCAAAGATGAAGAAGCGATGAACCAATACCAAGTATCATTGGCTCTGGACAATGCATCGCTACACGTAAACGCAGAAGCACCTGCACTGGCAGGTGAAGCACTAGAGAAGCTTGTTCAACAGTACAATGCGGGTATTAAACTGGCGGAACGTATGAGCCGTCGCTACCCAAGTGCTTTGGTAAACGAGTTGATTTACACTCCTCGCCTAACGCCAGAGCAATGCCATGACGCATCAGTTGTGGAAGCTTGGACGAAGCAGCTTATTGAACAGCTGAATGCGAAAGAAGTGGGTGCAAGTCAGTACAGCTACGAAGTTGAGCAGCACGAAGAGCTAGGCTTAAACTTGCCTAAGATTGTGGTTCGTACTCACGGCGTGACGCACGAACATGCAATTAGCATCGACTTCCTAAACTCGAAAGAGTACGGCAAGTTGGCCGATCTATCAGAAGCACTTGATGGACTTCTGGAAGAAGGCGCGTACATCAAACGTGGTGAGCGTACTATGCCAGTGGCAAACTTTGCAGAAGCGCTTGACTGGTTAGTGAAAGAGTCAATGCGTGGATTAAGCCGTCAGCGCTACAAAGGTCTAGGTGAGATGAACCCAGACCAACTTTGGGAAACCACCATGGACCCAGAAACACGTCGTATGATGCAGGTAACGATTGAAGATGCGGTAGGCGCAGATCAACTGTTCACGACGCTAATGGGTGACCAAGTAGAGCCTCGTCGTAACTTCATCGAAGAGAACGCACTGAAAGTAGCGAACCTAGACGTATAACGACACTGTTCGTGATAGTAAAAAGCAGCGAGAAATCGCTGCTTTTTTTGTTTTACCACCAGCTAAAATCGCCACTTTCTGCTAAAGCGGATGTTTTTCTGGTACTAACTGCCAACAACGCGATCAAGCCTGCCATTTTATATCTGTTTTCTTTTTTTCTCGCCATTTTGTTCGCTTGAGCGCTTTTGCTTTCTTTTTTCTGCTCGCTATAGTGCTGAAGAGCTGATGATTAAGGAGACTAAGAAAATGGTGATGACTTTCCTGAACTAAGCCGGAAGTGATCCACTTCCGGTTCAATGCACTGAATTTATTTGTAAGACAAGGCATTAAGAAGGAAATAATCATGTTTGAACGCTGGTTCTCGGCGTACTGCTTGGCGCTGCGAACTTGGTGGTTAACCAGTCGCTTTTTAACCTATCAATCACCACTAAGGTTGTTATCGCTATTTGAAATCTGCGAGCAACAAGCCCATTGCCGTAACCGAGCTCGTATTGCGGTTGGGGACACGGTTCGCTTAGTGGATGTTGAACGCGCCTATCAATATCGCATGACGTTAGTCAGCTCGCGCAAGGGGCAGCCGATGACAGGTATGCTCGCGGTCGATTCTTATTTGGGGGCTCGACTGTTAGGTCGAGCTAAAAATGATGCGCTCGAAGTGGAAATTTTTAATCAGCGACGCTGCTTTGTGATTACTGAAATTGTTCATCAATCGCAGCCACCAGCTCAGAAAATGCTGTGTGGTTGTCTGTTGTGCCAATAAATAGAGGTGAAGTCATGAGTAAGAAAGAAAAGAAACAACCGCAGTTGAGTCTAAAAGAAAAGCGCAAACTAAAGCAGGAAAAGGCGGCAGAAAAGGGCGTTGTAAAAGCGCGTAAATCCTCCCGCAAGTAAAGTGTAGACTGAGCCCTCCAGAGCGGTGGGCTTTTTACCACTGATCGCGAAGTGATGAGGAACTAAGCTGTTTAAGGGGATAGTGGGAGCTTTAAAAATTTTTTATTTTTTCCCTTGAAAGTCATTTTTGACGACCTTATATCTAGTTATGAAGAGGGTGACTGGCTTGCTAGAGACTAGAAGACCAGCCCTCTGGAATCGCTAAAACGAGATCGCTCAGAAGAGGATATGGCGTTTTAGCACACAACTTAAACCTTTAGATTCAATATCATGTCTCCGAGCCAAACCAAGGCCAGTGGAATGATAAGAATCTCTTAGTTCGGCGTTGGTTTTTGCATAAACACGCCAGTAGGATGGAACTCATCTGAACTAAGACTATTGCTTAATTAAGAGGATAGATTTATGCGTAATGTAGATTTCTCACCACTATACCGTAATGCAATTGGCTTTGATCGTCTGCTAAACCTGATGGAAGCGAATACAGCGAAAAATACTTCTGGCGGTTACCCTCCATACAACATTGAGCAAAAAGACGAGCACAACTACCGTATTACTATGGCCGTTGCTGGCTTTGCTGAAGAACAGCTCGATCTGACTCAAAACGAAAACATGTTGATTGTGAAGGGCGAACGTAAAGCCGAAGAAGGCAAAAACTACGTTTACCAAGGTATTGCAGAACGCGATTTTGAACGTAAATTCCAACTTGCGGATTACGTAAAAGTTGTCGGTGCATCAATGGAAAACGGTCTGCTTCATGTTGATTTAGTTCGTGAAATTCCAGAAGCAATGCAACCGCGTAAGATTGCTATCGGTGGTAACAACCTGATTGAAAACAACTAATCAGCTGATTACACTGCAGTTAACCACACGGTTATAGAATGAGAAAGAGCGCCTTCCATTATGGAAAAGGGCGCTCTTTTTAGTTTGGGGCTTTCAAAGCCGCAATTTCAAAGAGAAGAACGGCTGAGTTCAATCCGTCTATTTACCTTCGCGGTAAGCCTTTTCCACTTCTTCAGCGATAATCGCAATGCCTTTTTGCATCATCTCATCATCTTGAACGTAGTTCATACGCAGGCATTGGTGCGCGTGATCCCACTCGTCTTGCTGACCAATAAAGAAATATTCACCAGGGACAATCAATACGCCACGCGCTTTCAAGCGTTGGTACAGTTCCATTGTTGTGATTGGCAGTTCATCAAACCATAACCACAAGAAGATAGCGCCTTCCGGCTTGTGGATGCGGAATCGCTCATCGGTAATTGCTTGTTGGAGCAGTTCAACCGCACGTTGCGACTTCTGCTTGTAGAACGGCTTAATCACCTCTGAACTCAGTTTAAGCAGATCGCCTTTGCCAATTATATGGTTTGCCAGCGCTGGACCAACACTGCCCGGCGCTAGGCTAATGATGCCGTTCATATTGGTTAACGCTTGCGTGATTTCCTCACTCGCAATCACAATGCCACAACGCACACCAGGCAAGCCAAGTTTAGATAGGCTCATGCATAGGATGGTGTTTTCATTCCAGAACGGCTCGACATCTTCAAAGATGATATTTGGGAACGGCAGACCGTAGGCGTTATCGATAATCAGTGGGATGTTGTTCTCACGTGCTAGCTTGTCCAGCTTACGTACTTCTTCGTCTGTCAGTACATTACCCGTTGGGTTGGTTGGACGAGATGCGCAGATTGCCGCAACAGAGTCGTCGACGGTTAGCTGCTCAAAATCGACGTGGTATTTAAACAGACCGTTATCTAACAGCTCGATTTCTGGGTGGTAAGAGATAAAGATATCTTTATCAATGCCAGCATCACCATAACCGATGTATTCAGGTGCGATAGGCAGTAGCACTTTCTTGTGCGAACCGTCTGGCTGTTTACCTGCCAACAAGTTGAACAAGTAGAAAAAGCCACTCTGGCTACCGTTAGTTAGGCTGATGTTCTTTTCGGAAATATCCCAGCCGTAAGTTTCACGGAATAACTGAGCTAGCGCTTTGACGAACGCGTCTTTACCCTGCGGGCCATCGTAGTTTGCGAGGGCGGCGACGAGCTCCCCACTGGCGAGCATTTCCTCACTGGCTTGGTGAAAGTAATCGAGCATGGCAGGAATGGCGGCAGGATTACCTCCACCGAGCATGATGGCACCTGGTGTGCGCAGACCATCATTCAAATCGTCCATTAACTGCGTAATACCTGAATACTGATTAAATTTTTCACCAAACTTTGAGAACTGCATGCTGACTTATACCTAATTCATTGTGATTGCTTTGTGTATGTTTATGCCGATGTTTTATCGGCTTATCGAGTAATCCTTGACCTTACCTCAATGTGTAATTAACGCAAAGTGTGAATTAAGCCGAAAAAGAAAAAAGTGCGTCATCAGACCAGAGGAACGAGACAAAAGGGCAAAAAGAACAATAAAAAAGGGAAAAAAGAACAATAAAAAAGGGAAGCTTATGCTTCCCTTGCTGGTGGAGAGAGTGTGATTTACTCACCGGTGTAAACAATCAGCACCTTGTCGTCTTGGTATTGGCGTTCGAATGCGTAGTAACCTTCTTGATTGCGAGTGATGTGCTTACCTTGAGCAACCGCTGGGTGGCGTTTACGGAATTCGCCCAACTTTTGCCAATGTTGCAGTAGATCTTCTCGCTCGCCATGAATCTTATCCCATGGCATATCTGAGCGTGTGCCTTGGTGGGTGTCTGAACCAGTAATGCCAAAATCACGAGCTATCTCATCACCGTAATAGATTTGTACTGCACCGGGAGCCAGCATCAGAGCATTCGCGGCACGTGCTTGGTCATCAAAGCTGCGGCTGCGCGCTGACCAAAACAGCTGTGTATCGTGTGAAGACAAGTAGCTCAACACGTTGAACTCAGGATCGGTATTGATGCGCTCTGCATAGCGGCGGTAATCATTATCAAGTTGAGCGAAACACTTCAGCGCTTTTGGTGCTACGTCAGATTGGAACTCGAAGTTAATGATGGAATCGAAGCCGTTATCGAAATACGGGCTCTTCACTACGCTGTGTGCCCATACTTCACCTGTCATCCAAAATGGCAGTTCATCTAGTGCTTTGTCCGGGTTGTTTTGCTTCCACTGAGCAAGCGCTTGAGTGGTGCTGGCTTTCAGCTCTGCCCACGCTTCCATTTCAACGTGTTTAGCGGTGTCGACGCGGAAGCCATCAATGCCATAGTCGCGCACCCAATCGGATAACCAGGTAATCAGGTGTTCACGTGGGGTTTGTAGCTCATCTTGCGCATTGGTGTTTTTATTGCGGAAGAAGTTTGGTAATCCGGTTTTCTGAGTCGATTCGGTTTTGAGATCCGGTAGGTAGTTCAAAGACATGGTGATGTCGTTGTAGCCCGGAGCATCGTAGTCGCCAATATCGGTGCGGATCCAATCTTTGCCCCACCATTTATCCCACGCTTCGCTATCTCCGTATTTGATGTAGTCGTTGAAGCTGTGCCAGCTTTGTCCTGATTTTGGCTGCCAGTCGGTCCATTTTTCACCAAGGACTTCTTTGGCTTCTTGGTTATCAAGGTAAAGCTGACCAAAGCCGAATTCCTGCATGTCTGCTAATGTTGCGTAGCCAGTGTGGTTCATGACTACATCCCAAATCACGCGGATGCCTTTCTTGTGGGCGGTATCGACGAAGGTTCTGAGTTCATCTTCGGTACCCATGTTGGCATCAAGCTTGGTCCAATCTTGGTGATAGTAGCCGTGGTAGCCATAGTGCTTAAAGTCGCCTTTATCGCCGCCGCCAACCCAGCCGTGGATTTGTTCCAGTGGTGACGTTATCCAGATAGCATTCACACCAAGTGATTCGATGTAATCGAGTTTTTTCGTCAGACCCGCTAAGTCACCGCCGTGGAAGGTACCAATCTCGTATTTTCCGTCTTTGTTGCGACCGTAGCTGTTGTCATTGTCTGGGTTGCCATTGTAGAAGCGGTCGGTCATGACGAAGTACACCGTTGCGTTATCCCAGCTGAACGGTTTATCGGCTTGCTGTTCAACTTCTTCTAGCAGCAATAGACCTTGGCTCATAGGACCCGGCTGCATGGTGACGCTGCCGTTGGCGACTGTGGCTTCTTGTCCGGTTAAGGCATCGCGAACGACAGTGCCATCATTAAAGGTTTGAGCAACATTGATGGTTTTTGGCGTGTCAGTTGCGACAGGGCAAGAGTAGGTGATGTCCTGACTCTGTTTTGGTTTGATTTTTACCGTTAGCTCGTTGGTGGTTGGGTTGAGCGTAAATTGATAGGTATTGGCTTTGAAGATGCGCAGCGGCATTTGTGCATCAGTGGCGCAGTTATCCATTTTTAATGGACGATTGAACTTGATGCGATCTTCTTCTGCTAGGGCAAAGCTACTGCCACAGCTTTGCTTGCTGTCAGCAATAGTAAAGTTATAACTGCCTTTTTCGAGTTTTTGCTCGGCGACAAGTAAGCCTTGTGAGTTTTCCTCAAAAACAGCGGTGTCATCATCAACGCTTAATACGATGGCATTTTCTGGTATCTGGCTGCAGGCGCTCAGTAGACCGATAGAGAGTGCGAGAATTGTTTTTTTCATTGTGTCCTTCCCCCGAATAAACAGTCCAGTTATAGCAAAACTGTGCCTCTACAATCCGAGCTCTACACCAACAAGTTAAACGCGTCTCACCCTACAAATTTTCGCCTTGTTCACAAAATGAATAATAAGCGTCACCTTCATCGGTTTGAAGGCAACAAAAAAGGGAAGCATCTGCTTCCCTTTTACTTATTTCTTAATCACTTCGAAGAGTAATGAATTACTTTTGAAGCAAAGAAATGTCTGCGATCTGTAGGAACAGGTTACGCAGGTTGTTCAGTAGTGTCAGACGGTTCTTCTTAAGTGCTTCGTCGTCTGCCATTACCATTACGTTATCAAAGAACGCATCAACTGGTTCACGTAGGTCTGCTAGCTTGCTTAGGGCTTCTTGGTAGTTACCTGTAGCAAATGCTGGCTCTAGCGCTTCTGTCATTACTTCAACGCTTTCTGCTAGTGCTTTCTCTGCGTCTTCTTGTAGAAGTGCTAGGTCGATGTCTGCTGCTAGTTCGCCGTCGAATTTCGCTAGGATGTTACCTACACGTTTGTTCGCTGCTGCTAGAGACTCTGCTGCTTCTAGTTCACGGAAGTGAGAAACCGCTTTAACTCGTTGGTCGAAGTCTGCTGGCTTAGTCGGACGACGAGCTAGAACTGCTTGAATGATGTCTACACTGAAGCCTTCGTCTTGGTACCAAGCACGGAAACGACCAAGCATGAACTCGATAACGTCTTGCTCAACGTTGTCGTTGGTTAGGCGATCGCCAAACAGTGACTTCGCTTTCGCTACTAGGTCAACAAGATCTAGGTTGTAGCCGTATTCAACGATGATACGTAGTACACCTAGAGATGCGCGGCGTAGTGCGAATGGGTCGCTGCCTTTAGGCGCTTGACCAATACCGAAGATACCTACGATAGTGTCTAGCTTGTCTGCCATTGCAACTGCTGTTGAAACGCCGTTTGATGGCAGTTCATCACCTGCGAAACGAGGCATGTATTGCTCGTTCAGTGCTACTGCAACTTCTTCTGCTTCACCGTCGTGGCGAGCGTAGTGCATACCCATCACACCTTGAGTATCCGTGAATTCGAATACCATTGAGGTCATTAGGTCACATTTTGCTAGTAGACCAGCACGCTTTGATTTCTCAACGTCAGCACCGATTTGCTCAGCAATGTAGCCAGCAAGCTCTGTGATGCGGTCTGTTTTGTCTTTGATCGTACCTAGTTGCTTTTGGAAGATCGCTTGCTCTAGTTCAGGCAGACGGTCGATAAGCGGACGCTTACGGTCTGTATTGAAGAAGAACTCTGCGTCAGCAAGACGCGGGCGAACCACTTTCTCGTTACCTTCGATTACGTAACGAGGCTCTTTTGATTCGATGTTCGATACGAAGATGAAGTTAGGTAGTAGCTTCTTGTTTTCGTCGTAAACAGGGAAGTATTTTTGGTCACCTTTCATGGTGTATACCAACGCTTCAGAAGGCACTTTTAGGAACTCTTCTTCAAACTTCGCTGTTAGTACCACTGGCCATTCAACCAGAGACGTTACTTCTTCTACTAGGTCATCTTCTAGGTCAGCGATACCGCCAACCGCTGCTGCCGCTTTTTGTGCGTCAGCTAGGATGATTGCTTTACGCGCTTCGTAATCTGCCATTACTTTACCGCGCTCTTCTAGGATCGCAGGGTATTGTTCAGCAGAATCGATAGTGAACTCTTGCTCACCCATGAAGCGGTGACCACGGATAGTACGGTCTGAAGCGACACCAAGGATCTCACCTTCGATTAGATCGCTGCCCATTAGCATGGTTAGCGTCTTAACTGGACGGATAAATTGAGTCGTTTTGTTGCCCCAGCGCATTGGTTTTGCGATAGGTAGGTTTGCTAGTGCTTTCGCTGCAAGTTCAACGACGATCTCAGACGTTGGCTGACCTTTCACTTCTTGTTTGAACAGTAGCCATTCGCCTTTGTCTGTAACCATGCGCTCTGCTTGGTCAACCGTGATGCCACAACCGCGCGCCCAGCCTTGAGCCGCTTTTGTTGGGTTGCCTTCCGCGTCAAACGCTGCAGAAACCGCAGGACCACGTTTTTCAACAACTTTGTCAGACTGGCTGTCTGCTAGTGCTGCGACTTTAAGTGCAAGACGACGAGGTGCCGCGAACCATTTCACGCCTTCGTGAGCAAGTTCAGCGCCTTTTAGTTCTGCTTCGAAGTTTGCTGCGAATGCTTCAGCTAGTGTGCGAAGTTGCGTTGGTGGTAGCTCTTCTGTACCTAGCTCGATTAGAAATTCTTTTGCCATGTTACTCTACCCCTTACGCTTGTTCTTTCTTACACATTGGGAAGCCAAGAGCTTCACGCGATGCGTAGTATGCTTCTGCAACTGCTTTTGTCAGGTTGCGGATGCGTAGGATGTAACGTTGGCGTTCAGTTACTGAGATCGCTTTACGCGCATCTAGTAGGTTGAATGCGTGGCCAGCTTTTAGAATGCGTTCGTAAGCAGGCAGTGGCAGTGGCTTTTCAAGCTCAAGTAGTTCTTTACACTCTTTTTCACACTGTTCGAAGAAACCAAATAGGAATTCAACGTCTGCGTGCTCGAAGTTGTAAGTTGATTGCTCTACTTCGTTTTGGTGGAAGATGTCACCGTAAGTAACGATGCTACCGTCTGGTGCGATGTTCCAAACTAGGTCGTAAACAGAGTCTACTTCTTGGATGTACATTGCTAGACGTTCGATACCGTAAGTGATTTCACCAGTTACTGGCTTGCACTCAAGACCGCCAACTTGCTGGAAGTAAGTAAACTGGGTCACTTCCATGCCGTTTAGCCAAACTTCCCAGCCCAGACCCCATGCGCCTAGTGTTGGGTTTTCCCAGTTGTCTTCTACGAAACGGATGTCGTGTACAAGAGGGTCAATACCAAGAACTTCAAGGGAGCCAAGGTACAACTCTTGAATATTGTCAGGCGATGGTTTTAGCGCTACTTGGAATTGGTAGTAGTGCTGAAGACGGTTAGGGTTTTCACCGTAACGGCCATCAGTAGGACGACGTGAAGGTTGTACGTAAGCTGTCGACATTGGCTCTGGGCCAAGCGCTCGTAGACAGGTCATTGGGTGAGAGGTACCCGCACCCACTTCCATATCTAGCGGTTGAACAATGGTACAACCATTTTGAGCCCAATAATCCTGCAGCGCGAGGATCATTCCCTGGAAGGTTTTGATATCGTATTTTTGCATAAGTCAGGTTCGCGCGATTCTCTTGTTACTCGTTAATTCGTCATCTATGCCGAGTTTTTCAACTCTAACAACGGCGATAAAGAGTAATTACGGTTGAATAAATTAACAATCTAGTATAACCAGATATTGAGCATGGGAGTAGAGCTAATCTTGATTAATTCGTGGGCGATTTTCTCCTTTAATGAATTTTTACCGCGTTATCTGCTGTATTTTTCCTAAAAGGGAGTTTTTGCCTGCTTTGGCTCTTGAGAAGCGCAGCAAAGGTGGCTAGAATTGCGCCTGTCTTTGGGGAGTAGCTTACCTGATGAAGTTTCTGTTTCATCTGGTTCGTCCGTCAACATAATTGGTGCAAAATCACCATGGCGTTCGAGACTTGAAGCCTTTCAAGTTTAGCAAGACCTTAGACAAATCATCACGAACCGGGGTAGGGGCGTGAGGTTTGTCTTCGGTTAAAAATAATAATCCCTGCCCCAATGAGCATGTCGTGAGCGTTTTAGCTATTTCAATTACTACTGTAGCGTTAGCAGAAATTGGCGATAAGACCCAATTGCTATCTCTATTACTCGCAAGTCGTTACCGAAAACCAATCCCAATTATTGCAGCAATCTTTTTGGCAACTATTGCCAACCACGCTTTGGCTGCATGGTTAGGTGTGGTTGTCGCAGACTATCTATCACCTGAGATTTTAAAGTGGGTGCTGGTGGTCAGTTTTGTCGCGATGGCGGCTTGGGTTCTGATCCCGGATAAACTGGATGATGACGAGCAGATTTCTAATCGAGGCCCATTTATTGCGAGTTTTATCGCGTTCTTCGTTGCGGAGATAGGCGATAAAACTCAGATCGCCACTTCCATCTTAGGGGCGCAATACGCGGATGCGTTAAGTTTGGTGATTATCGGTACCACAATCGGTATGCTGCTGGCGAATGTTCCTGTGGTCCTGATTGGTAAATTGTCGGCCGACAAGATGCCTTTAGGGCTGATCCGTAAAATCACCGCATTTTTGTTTATTGCTCTGGCAATAGGGGCTGCACTGTTCTGATTTTTTACACGTGAAATGATGTGAGTTATCAATCATTAGTGGCGCGCTGCGCGAGTTCAAACTCTGACTCTAAATCGTTCCATTGCGTGACGGATGACATATAAGTGTCATACTTGTCATGGTAGTTTAATGGTGTGAATGATAGCGAGAGGGCAAGTTTATGCTTACACGTTACATGGGGATGTCCCCGAAGAGTCAGAGTTATTTATTCACTTTTGGTTTAGCGCTGTGTTTACTAGCGATGGTGCTAACTGATATGTGGTTACCGATTGTAGCAGGATCGTTCGTTCTTACTGGATTGACAGTAGAAGCGTGGATTCGTGTCGCTCACATCATTCCTATGCATGAAGAGATGCGGGCAATGAAGAAACAACTTAACAAGCTCCAATCAGAAGTTCGCACACTCGAATACGACGAATAAACAAACGGCAGCCAATATAGGCTGCCGTTTTTAGTTCGACCAGATTATTCCAATCCTTTCTTGATCAGGTACTGATACGGAACTTGCTCCGTTTGTGCCGCAACTAACTGGTGGTCCATAAAGCGGCAGAAACTCGGAATGTCTCGAGTCGTGGATGGATCGTCTGCTTTGACCAGCAAAATCTCACCATCTTGCATGTTGCGAATTGTCTTCCTGACCATCATCACTGGCTCTGGGCAGCGCAGTCCTTCCGCCTCTAATGTCTTGTTTGCCAGTTCAGGATTAAAGCTCATAGTGTGATTCTCGTAACTAACTGAGCGTTGAATTTTACTTTCGTTGAAAAAATATTCAATAACCACTTGGCAAACCGAATTTTTTGTTTTACCTTAAATTAACAATTTGGTAACAACTGGCAAGGGAGAGGCAATGTTAACAGCGTTAGACAGACTTACGATTTACTCAGTGCTGTGTTTTATCTCGTTTTGTGCATTGGTACTCAGGACGCCAGCTGACACCTCTTTGACGCCTCTAATAGGCATGGTTGCCACTATTATTGGGATTTGGATCGAGATGCGCAGATGGTCTGGCGCATCTGAGCAAGAAAATTAGCGCTTCTTGCTTGGA
The DNA here is from genome assembly GCF_033337445.1 of Vibrio sp. YT-15. Classification (NCBI taxonomy): domain Bacteria; kingdom Pseudomonadati; phylum Pseudomonadota; class Gammaproteobacteria; order Vibrionales; family Vibrionaceae; genus Vibrio; species Vibrio sp. YT-15. The sequence continues at coordinate 8,714 of NZ_JAWOQR010000015.1, read as the reverse complement.
TCAGAATGCTTTTAATAACGCTCACCTATTTTTTACCGACACTTCATTCCGACACTATCCCCATTTTTCTTGGGCTTCCCCGCTGAAAGGCGGGATTTTTTTTGCCTAAAGAGTACAATTTACCCAAACACATACAAAATAAGTGGCTAATTCGTGGAACTGGAAGATATCTATCGCCGAGATTTAAATTTACTGGTTGCGTTGCGAGTACTGATAGAGGAAAACAGTGTCAGTAAGGCAGCAACACGTCTGAACTTGAGTCAATCGGCAATGAGTCGTGTGCTTGGTCGTCTGCGTGACTTATTGGGAGATCCGCTGTTTACTCGTCAGGGACAGCATTTGATCCCAACTCAGAAAGCGTTAGAGATCGATCGCTCATTGGGCGAGCCATTAGAGTCTTTACGTCAGTTGTTATCTCCGGTTGAGTTTGACCCATTGCAATGCGTGCAGACTTTCAACATCGTGACCACCGACTATGCCATGCAAACGATCTTACCGTTCGCTTTGCCGAGAATTTACCAAGAAGCGCCGAATGTGTCGTTTAACTTCTTGCCACTGCAACACGACCGCTTATCTGATCAATTAACATATGAAGGTGCAGACTTAGCGATTTGTCGCCCGACAGGCCCGGTGGAGCCTCTACGCAGTGAAGTGTTGGGGCGAGTAGGGGTGCTGTGTATGCTTTCAAAACAGCATCCATTAGCGGATAAAGAAATGAGCTTGGATGATTATCTGAGTCATCCACATGCCATGATTGCCATCAGTGATGGGGTTAAAGCGCTGATCGAACAAGCTTTGATGGAGAAACCTAAGCGTAAAATGGTTCTGCGGGCTTATCATTTAGAAGCCGCATTGGCGATCATGGATACCTTGCCAATTATCATCACAGTGCCAGCGGACTTGGCGTATCTGGTTGCCGAGCGTTATGACTTGGTGGTGAAGCCGTTACCATTCCAATTCACGCCGTTTGAATACTCGATGATTTGGCATGCGCGTTGCGAGCATTCTCCTGCTCAAGAATGGTTAAGAACGATTGTGCGTGAAGAGTGTAGCCGTCTGATAGCTAAACGTATCGAAGATATGGGACTGAACTGCTAACAAAAAAGAGCCAGCAATGCCGGCTCTTCGTCTGTTTACACTGAGTCAGTGTTTATAGCTTGATAACCACACGACCCGTTACTTGACCGTTGGTGATGTCTTCTGCATATTTCGGTGCTTCAGCAAGAGCAACTTCAGTACACGCTTGCTCGAAGTAGCTGTCTGGTAGTAGCTCGACCAGCTTTTCCCATGCAGCGATACGTTTCTCTGTAGGGCACATTACTGAGTCCACACCTTGTAGGCGAACATTACGTAGTATGAACGGCATCACTGTGGTTGGTAGATCAAAACCACCTGCAAGACCACAAGCTGCAACTGCACTGTTGTAATCCATTTGCGCCAATACTTTTGCTAGTACTTTGCTGCCTACAGTATCAACCGCACCTGCCCATACTTGTTTTTCAAGCGGACGTGCTGGTTCTTCAAATTCAGTACGGTCGATGATGCGGCTAGCACCTAGTTTTTCAAGTAGCGGGCCGTTTTTCTCTACACGACCTGTCACTGCAGCAACTTTGTAGCCAAGCTGTGCTAGAAGCGTTACTGCGACTGAGCCTACACCGCCACTTGCGCCAGTTACTAGGATTTCGCCATTTTCAGGTTTGATGCCTGCATCAAGCAGTGCTTGAACACACAGCATACCAGTGAAGCCAGCAGTACCAACCATCATTGCTTTCTTGCTGTCTAGACCTTTTGGTAGTGGTACTAGCCAATCCGCTTTTAGACGAGCACGCTGAGACATACCACCCCAATGGTTTTCACCCACGCCCCAGCCAGTAAGGACAACTTTGTCACCAGCTTGGTAGCGGTCGTCTTCTGAGCTTACTACCGTACCTGCTAGGTCAATACCTGGCACCATCGGGAAGTTACGGATGATTTTACCTTTACCTGTGATCGCAAGACCGTCTTTGTAGTTTAACGATGAGTAATCAACGTCAATCAGAACGTCGCCTTCAGGCAGTTGTGTTTCATCGATTTGCTCGATGTTAGCGATAGTACGTTTGTCTTCTTGATTTAGAACTAGAGCATTAAACATAAGGTTCTCCGATTGTGCGGTAGCATGACTCTGGGTCACATGCAGCAAGATATCAACTGGTCTAAGTGTATGTCTTCTTTGTCTATGAATAAAATGAAACTTGAGCATTTAATGTATGCTCTTCATGCATAATTGATGTAAAACAAAAAGGGCGACATCAATTGTCGCCCTTAAGTGTAATACTAAAAATTTTACTATTAGTTCATTTGCTTATGATTGTTGGCTCGATCACTACAACAACGTCTTGAACTGTTATGGTCGTTCAAATACTGTCGCAATGCCCTGACCCAAACCGATACACATGGTGGCCAGACCGTATTTCGCGTCTTTCGCTTCCATTAGGTTGATCAACGTTGTTGAGATACGTGAACCAGAACAGCCTAGTGGATGACCCAATGCTATCGCACCACCGTTAAGGTTGACCTTCTCATCCATAACATCAAGCAGGCCTAAGTCTTTAGCACACGGCAGAGACTGCGCGGCAAATGCTTCGTTTAGCTCAACCACATCCATGTCTTCAATTGAAAGACCGGCACGCTTGAGCGCTTTTTTCGTCGCAGGTACAGGACCGTAACCCATAATAGAAGGATCGCAGCCCGCAATGGCCATGCCTTTAATACGTGCACGAATCTTCAAGCCAAGTTCATTAGCTTTCTCTTCACTCATGATCAACATCGCTGATGCACCATCGGACAGAGCCGATGATGTACCGGCTGTTACTGTACCGTTTGCAGGGTCGAACACTGGGCGAAGTTGAGATAGACCTTCAACGGATGTTTCAGGGCGAATCACTTCGTCGTAATCCAGAGTGAACAGTGTGCCGTCTGCTGCGTGGCCTTCAATTGGTAGAATTTCGTTTTTAAAACGACCCTCTACGGTTGCTGCGTGCGCACGAGCGTGAGAGCGAGCGGCAAACTCGTCTTGTTGCTCACGGCTAATACCATGTAATTTACCAAGCATTTCAGCCGTTAAGCCCATCATGCCCGCAGCTTTTGCTACGTTCTTTGACATACCTGGGTGAAAGTCTACACCGTGGTTCATTGGCACATGCCCCATGTGCTCAACACCACCAATTAGGCAGATTTCAGCATCGCCAGTCATGATGGCACGTGTACCGTCGTGAAGCGCTTGCATTGATGAACCACACAAGCGGTTAACCGTCACGGCGCCAATTTCAATCGGCAGGCCCGCGAGTAGCGCGGCATTACGTGCAACGTTAAAGCCTTGCTCTAGTGTTTGCTGTACACAGCCCCAGTAGATGTCTTCAATCTCGCTTGGGTTCACTTGTGGGTTACGCGCAAGAATGCCTTTCATTAGGCGCGCAGATAGATCTTCTGCTCGTGTATGACGGAAAGCACCACCTTTAGAGCGACCCATTGGAGTACGTAGACAATCGACTACGACAACATTTCTTGTTTGATTAGTCATTTTAGAATCCCTCCTTAGATAGAACCTTGCTGTTGTGCACCGTAAAAGCTTTCACCTTTCGCCGCCATATCAATCAGCATTTGCGGTACTTGGTACATCGCACCTAGCTCGGCGTGTTGTTTTGCCATTTCAACGTATTCAGCAATACCCACGCTGTCTAGATAGCGGAATACGCCACCGCGGAATGGAGGGAAACCAAGACCATAAACCAATGCCATATCTGCTTCCTGCGGAGTCGCGATGATGCCTTCTTGTAGGCACAGCACCACTTCGTTGATCATTGGAATCATCATACGTTGAATGATGGTCTGATCGTCAAAGTCCAGCTTATCGGCACAAACGTCAGCAAGTACTGGTAAGATCGATTCGGAGAAGGTTTTCTTCGGCTTACCTTTTTTATCTATGGTGTAGCTGTAGAAGCCATTACCATTTTTCTGACCATATTTGTCTGCTTCGAACAGTGCATCAATCGCATCACGACCTTGTTTACCCATACGCTCAGGGAAACCCTCTGCCATCACAGCTTGTGCGTGGTGCGCGGTATCAATGCCGACTACGTCAAGCAAGTACGCCGGTCCCATCGGCCAGCCAAACTTACGCTCCATGACTTTGTCGATTTTCGTAAAGTCAGCACCATCGCGAAGTAGCATGCTGAAGCCGCCAAAGTATGGGAACAATACGCGGTTAACGAAGAACCCTGGGCAGTCATTAACGACAATTGGTGATTTGCCCATTTTCGCAGCATACGCCACAACACGATTGATGGTTTCATCAGAGGTGTGCTCACCACGGATGATCTCAACAAGAGGCATACGATGCACTGGGTTGAAGAAGTGCATACCACAGAAGTTTTCTGGGCGTTTTAGTGATTTTGCCAATAGGTTGATAGGAATCGTCGAGGTGTTTGAGGTGATAACGGTGTCGTCACCGACATGGGACTCAACTTCACTCAAAACTGCTGCTTTTACTTTCGGGTTTTCAACGACAGCTTCAACAATCACATCAGAGTTTTCAATACCTGCGTAATGTAAGCTCGGTGTGATTGACGCTAAAATACCCGCCATCTTAAAGCCATCAATGCGACCGCGAGATAAGCGTTTATTCAGCAGCTTAGATGCTTCAGTCATGCCTAGGTCGAGCGATGCTTGCGCGATGTCTTTCATTAAGACTGGCACACCTTTTAGCGCTGATTGGTAAGCAATGCCGCCACCCATGATACCTGCACCTAATACGGCTGCACGTTGCGTGTCTTTACTTGCTGACTTCGCTGCTTTTTTCGCAATGCCTTTGATGTATTGATCATTAAGGAATAGGCCAACGAGTGATTTTGCTTCTTCCGATTTAGCCAATTTCACGAAGTGCTTACGTTCAATGTCTAACGCTTCATTACGTGCAAAGCGAGCACCTTCTTCAATCGTGATAACGGCTGTCATTGGGGCAGGGTAGTGAGGACCTGCTTTTTGTGCCACCAGACCCTTCGCCATGGTGAAGCTCATCATTGATTCAAGCTTACTCAGCGTTAGAGGCGATGTTTTCTGTGCTCGGCGTGCTTGCCAGTCAAGTTTCTCATTAATTGCAGAGTTAAGAGTTTGTAGTGCTGATTCGTATAAAGCATCAGTCTCTACAACAGCATCGAGTAAGCCAATTTTCAATGCTTCATCAGCTCGGCATGCTTTACCTTGGGTGATGATTTCCATTGCGCTGTCTGCGCCAATAATGCGAGGTAAGCGTACACAACCACCAAAGCCCGGCATGATTCCCAGTTTCGTTTCTGGTAGGCCGATGCTGGTGGTTTTGTCACCAATACGCATGTCTGTTGCTAGCACGCATTCACAACCGCCACCAAGAGCGTGGCCTTTGATCACTGAGATGGTCGGAACGGGTAAGTCTTCTAATTTGTTAAAGATGCTATTAGCAAATTGCAGCCATTGGTCGAGCTCGGCATCCGTTTTAGCAAACAGACCTAAAAACTCGGTAATGTCTGCGCCTACAATGAATGCGTCTTTATCTGAAGTGAGCAACAACCCCTTGAGGCCTTGATGGGCAATGAGCGCATCAAGAGCTTTATCTAGCGATTCTAATGTCGCTAGGTCGAGTTTGTTGACGGATTTTGGAGAGCAGAAGCTTAGCTCTGCAATACCATCTTGTATTTCCTTTACCTGTAGGGTTTCGGCTTGGTAAATCATTGTCTATCTCCATGACATACAATCGTGGATTGTCTGTATACCTATTTCAACGACGCCGTGTACCTCGGCAAATAGGTATCGAGGAAGTCGTTTTATTTTTGTTCTGGTTTGACCAGTAAAGTTAGTTTGGATCGTGGATTGTTTAATTTCAATACATTTTTTAAACAAGTGTTTAACATTGTGCGCTGTGGCAGATCTTATGCGACGGGTAAATCATACTCGTGATAGACTTCAGGCAAATAGACATGAATCCATAATCCTATGAATGACAAGCCTTATCTGATTCCAGCAGAGCCCGCTCAATTTGAAGAAGAAATTAAAAAGAGCGTCTTCATTACTTATTTGGCACACACGCCAAGTATCGAAGCTGCAAAAGCATTTGTTGATCAAATCAAAGCTAAACACGCTGATGCTAGACATAACTGTTGGGGCTTTGTTGCTGGTCGACCAGAAGATTCGATGAAGTGGGGCTTTAGTGATGATGGAGAACCTTCAGGGACGGCAGGCAAACCAATCCTGGCGCAGCTGTCTGGATCTGGGGTGGGGGAGATCACGGCTGTGGTCACGCGATACTCTGGTGGAATCAAGTTAGGTACAGGCGGCTTGGTTAAAGCGTATGGGGGTGGGGTTCAACAAGCGCTCAAGCTGCTTCAAACTATTGAGAAAAAAATAACCACAAAGCTCAGACTAACGTTAGACTATGGGTTTATGCCTATCGCACAATCAATCATGCCGCAATTTGGTGCGATAGAAGTCGAGGCTGAATACAGCGATCAGGTCGTATTAGTGGTGGAAATTGAGCTTCGAGAAGTGAGCGCGTTTACCCAAGCAATCATCAATAAAAGCGGGGCAAAGGCAATTGTCACTCCGCTAGACGGACAATAATGAAAAACAGGAAGCAACAGGGACAGCTTCGCTAGTCAATTTATCCATGCAATTTCGTTCAATTATTCGAATCGTCGGGCTACTGCTCGCACTCTTTAGTGTCACTATGCTTGCGCCAGCACTCGTTGCGCTGATCTATCGAGATGGTGCTGGTGTGCCTTTTGTCACGACATTTTTTGTTCTGCTGTTTTGTGGGGCCGTTTGTTGGTACCCAAACCGCAGGTATAAGCACGAGCTTAAAGCTCGAGATGGCTTTCTTATTGTCGTCTTATTCTGGACAGTACTTGGCAGTGCAGGCTCGATCCCCTTTCTCATTGCTGACAATCCGAACGTCTCAGTGACAGATGCGTTTTTTGAATCGTTTTCTGCTCTCACGACGACCGGGGCGACCGTTATTGTTGGTTTGGATGAGTTACCTAAAGCGATTCTATTCTATCGACAGTTACTGCAGTGGTTCGGCGGTATGGGAATCATCGTATTAGCGGTGGCGATTTTGCCAGTACTTGGCATCGGTGGTATGCAGCTTTACCGCGCCGAGATCCCAGGTCCAGTCAAGGATACTAAAGTGACGCCGCGCATAGCAGAAACTGCTAAGGCGCTTTGGTACATCTATTTGAGCCTGACTATCGCCTGTGCTTCGGCTTTTTGGTTAGCTGGTATGACGCCATTTGATGCCATCAGTCACAGCTTTTCCACCATTGCCATTGGTGGCTTCTCTACCCACGATGCCAGCATCGGATACTTTGATAGTTACGCGATTAACCTGATTACGGTGGTTTTTCTGCTTATATCTGCATGTAATTACACACTGCACTTTGCTGCATTTGCATCAGGTGGCGCACATCCCAAGTATTACTGGAAAGATCCTGAGTTTCGCGCCTTCTTGTTTATTCAAGTGCTGCTATTTATCATTTGCTTTCTATTATTACTGAAACATCACTCTTACACATCGACATACGATGCTTTCGATCAGGCTCTGTTCCAAACCGTATCAATATCCACAACAGCGGGCTTTACGACAACAGGTTTTGCGGATTGGCCGCTCTTCTTACCTGTGCTGTTATTGTTCTCTTCCTTTATAGGTGGTTGTGCTGGTTCAACAGGCGGCGGCATGAAAGTGATCCGTATCCTGCTTCTTACCTTACAAGGTGCGCGTGAACTAAAACGTTTAGTCCATCCACGCGCGGTTTACACCATCAAAGTAGGTGGCAGTGCCCTACCGCAACGTGTTGTCGATGCGGTTTGGGGTTTCTTCTCCGCATACGCATTGGTATTTGTGGTTTGTATGTTGGGGTTGATTGCAACAGGAATGGATGAGCTCAGTGCGTTCTCGGCGGTGGCTGCGACTCTGAACAACCTCGGTCCTGGCTTGGGAGAAGTGGCGCTTCACTTTGGTGATGTTAACGACAAAGCAAAATGGGTATTAATAGTTTCTATGCTGTTTGGTCGTTTGGAAATCTTTACCTTACTTATTCTACTTACGCCGACGTTTTGGCGTAGCTAAGGGGAAATCGTGGCAAAAGCATTATTTCTATACTCTTCCCGCGAAGGGCAGACTAAAAAAATTCTCCACTATATAGATGAACAACTTTCAGATTTCGATTGTGAGCTGGTGGATTTACATAATGTCGAGACGATTGACTTCAGCCAATACGACAGAGTATTGATAGGCGCCTCTATTCGCTATGGCCATCTTAATAAAAAGCTATACCAGTTTATTGAGCGAAACCTCAATCAATTGGAGCAAAATAAAGTGGCATTTTTCTGCGTAAACCTAACCGCTCGTAAAGAGGACCAAGGAAAGGATACTCCTGAAGGTAGTGCCTACATTCGCAAGTTCCTAATTAAGTCGCCTTGGAAACCAACGCTAATCGGTGTTTTTGCTGGTGCACTTTATTACCCACGTTATAGCTGGTTCGACAGAACTATGATTAGGTTCATTATGTCGATGACGGGTGGCGAAACCGATACGACCAAAGAGGTGGAGTACACCAATTGGGAAAAAGTGGCTCTTTTCGCAGATAAATTTAGAGAACTGTAGAAATAACGTGCTCTTTTGACCGCTTTTGATGCAAATTTATCCG
>NZ_JAWOQR010000159.1:0-1074 GCF_033337445.1 Vibrio sp. YT-15 | reverse complement strand
AATCAGAAAGGTTGGTCATCATGGCCAACCTTTTTTGTATCAGTCCATTCAGTAAAAACTTCCTATCGATAGTTTTTACCTATCAAATTAATATCCACCACCCATTAGCGTTAATGAGAAGTATTATCGATAATGTATTCATCGAAACAAACACGATTGAGTAATTATCATGAAAAAGACACTAACATTCGCAACGCTGCATTTTACTATCGCATTTAGTGTCGCTTACGTGCTTACTGGCGACATTCTAATTGGTAGTTTAATTGCCATGATTGAGCCATCAGTAAACACCGTCGCTTTTTACTTTCATGAAAAAGCTTGGGCAAGTGTTCCCGCTTTAAAAGCTCGTCAATTCATGACCAAGCTAAAAACCGCGAGTTTCGCAACGGTACACTTTAGCGTAGCGTTTACGGTGGTTTACTTGTTAACGGGTGATGCATTTATCGGTGGCGTTATGGCAATGCTAGAGCCATCATTAAATACCGTAGCCTACTACTTCCACGAAAAAGTTTGGTTACGTAAATCGTCTGATCAGAGCTCAGCGCCGCATTTTTGCTTCCACAAACACGCGTAAGAGCGGGTCGAAACCGAAGCAACAGCGAGCTCAAACCGATTCATCATTGACAATGTTGCGCACCGCAATTAAATTAATTGCGGTGAGCAACTTATTATAGGTAACTTAAGATGAATCCTCGTCAGCTCAGACATTACTCCCGACAGACCGTCCGCTTGTTAGGTATGCTTGATAAACAATGTGGCGAGGTTACCCTCACCCCAGTACAAGCTCATGCCTTGGGCGAGATCCAATTACAGCCACTGACTATCAATCAACTGGCGCAGCAGCTTAACGTAGATAAATCCAATGCCAGCCGCACCGTAACTGCTCTCATCAAGCAGAGCCTGGTTGAGAGCATCGAAAATCCAAAAGACAAGCGCAGCCAGTTCATAGCTTTGACCGAGCAAGGCCAACACGCGCTATCTCAACTCGACCAACAACAAAATACTTTCTTCGAATCATTGCTATCCCATCTGGACGAAAACGAACAGCACCAGCTCAAACAAGGGCTTGAAGTG
>NZ_JAWOQR010000158.1:0-1079 GCF_033337445.1 Vibrio sp. YT-15 | reverse complement strand
TTCGATGGTTTGCTCTTGGAACGCCACCTGACACTCTAAGTCGTTGATGCGTGCTTCCAATTGCTCAATGAGTTTTTCTGTCATGACCCGTTCTCTAGTTGCCAAGCTTGGGCGATGCCCGCCGATGTGGCAGTAATTACACGTTGCTTAGAATCAAAGGCAGCATCATACACGACCGCGCGAGGAGGGCGAGTATCTTTTTTCGGCTCGACTTCAAATCCGTCAATGCGCTTTCCGCTCTGCGTATCCCAAATCGAGACGCGGCCTGAAGGTGTTCCCGTTACCAGTCGAAAGCCATCATCAGAAAAACGCGCGGTAGAGAAAATCAGCTGGCGTGACCAACTGCTGAGTTGCGAAACCTTTTGCCCCGTTTCTAAATTCCAAATGATCGCTTGATTGCCACCGTCTGACGTCATGGCGAGTTTGCCATCTCGTTGCAGTGCTACGCGCACAACACGTTGTTCATGTTCAAAAGTTCGTAATACCTGACCAGATTCAGTATCCCAGAGGTAAGCTTTGTAGTCGTTACCGCCTGTTAATGCGAATCGACCATTGGGAGAGATGGCGACAGAGTTGACTTTTTCTCGGTGAGCGAGGAACTCCAAGCGACGGCCGGTGACTAAGTTGACGTAAATGGCTTTACCGTTTGAGAGCCCGAGTAGCACTTGTTCACCGTTGCTGGTGATGTCGATGTCGCGAATTAACGCGTCAGAAATGGACCACAGCCCTTGTGCTTGCGTCCAGCCAAGGTCCCAAACGGCAAAGTTCATTTGACCTGCGGTTACAGCAAAACGGCCGTTGTCTGAAATACGAATATGAGATACCGCGTTGCCATCGGCATCAAGCTTTCCAAGCGTTGCGAGTTTTTTGTTTTGCTCTAGGTCCCACAAAACCAAGTGGTGTTCTTCAGAGTAGAGCAGGGCAAATCGACCATCTCGGCTGAGTCCAAAGCTCGTTGAGCCCTGTGGTTCGAGTGGCCAACGTTGAACTTCATGCTTGGTAAAAAAGCAACCATTTAACGTGGTGATGACAATTAAATATAGGAATAAATGAAAAATTCTTTGCATCACATCTAATAA
>NZ_JAWOQR010000157.1:0-1080 GCF_033337445.1 Vibrio sp. YT-15 | reverse complement strand
TCTTCCGATCTCGCCGTAAAAACATTGAATACACGCACAATGAGCGAATAAAAATGCATTAACAAGTATTTAACCACTTTCATATCACCCCATTTTTGTGCGCCATGCACCATTAAAACTAGAAAAATGCTCTAAATATAGGCACAACATCACCTCACACCATAACCACACTATTCATGTGTGATCATTAACATTTACCAAACAATATATCGTACCAAAAGCGATTTTTCGGCATAAAATGTTACTAACAAAATAGTCGGCAAACATAAAAAACCAAAGTTAACCGGCTTCACCTAAGGCTAAAACGTGAGCACCACAACAAAACAGAGGAAACCTCCTCAAAGTTGCGATTATGCGCCCGTTATGCGGTTTAATGATTAAGCCAAAAGAACAGCATCACTTAAGCGTAAACGAAACTGCACAATTTGCTGACGGATTGCCTCTTTACGATGCGATTTAGAGTGGGATAATAGGCTTTCGACGCCAGTGACTAAGTAGCGAATGAAAGGAGCCCCTGTGCTTAAAGCGATTTTTTTTGATATGGACGAGACGTTATGTGGCACATCCCAAGCAGACAAAGCTGCAGGGCAAAAATTTGCTGCCTGGATTCAACAAACGTATCCACAAGTCTCTGATCCTCAAGCATTCTTACAACGCTACTTGCAAGGGGTATATAAAAAGCTCAACGCAGAGTTTCCTCAGCTGGTTGCTCTTCTTCCAGACGAAAATGCTTTTCGCTGTGGTCTGATCCAAACGATTTTGGCGGAGAACGGCATCCACATCGATGCAGAGCAAGCTCAGCAAGCACAACACTATTTTGATTCAGCACGTATGGGCGCGTTCACTTTCTTCCCTGGCGTAAAAGAAATGCTGACGGATCTAGGTAAGCACTACAAACTCGTCGTGATCACTAACGGTCCAATTTTCTCGCAGCACCCCAAATTGAAAGCAACACAAATGGATGAATGGGTGGACCATATTATTGTGGGTGGCGAAGAGCCAGAAGAAAAACCAGCGGCCAGCATATTCCAAAAAGCCTTGAATCTAGTCGACATCAAACCAGAAGAAGCCTTACACATC
>NZ_JAWOQR010000156.1:0-1083 GCF_033337445.1 Vibrio sp. YT-15 | reverse complement strand
ATGATGTTCATTCGTGGCACGAGTGGTTTTGTCTCCACGTATTGTTTGAGTTGGGTCTCTGGCAATGTGGTGATGCTAGTACGACGCATGGTGTTTAATCACTTTATGCACATGCCTGTATCGTACTTTGACAAAGAAAAAACGGGTAACTTGCTTTCTCGAATCACTTACGATTCAGAGCAAGTCTCTGCGGCGACGAGCCAAGCGTTAGTGAGCATCGTACGTGAAGGCGCAAGCATTATTGGTTTGCTTGTTCTGATGTTTTACAACAGCTGGCAGTTGTCATTAGTGCTGTTTGCTGTAGCGCCTGTGGTTGCTTGGGGAATTGGTGTCGTTTCTAAGCGATTCAGAAAAATCTCTAAGAATATGCAAACGATGATGGGTAATGTGACCGCATCGGCTGAGCAAATGTTAAAAGGGCACAAAGTCGTATTGAGCTACGGTGGTCAAGACATTGAACGTCAACGTTTTGATAAAGTCAGCAACCAAATGCGTCAACAAAGCATGAAGTTGGTAACGGCTCAGGCTGCGGCAAACCCAATTATTCAAATGATTGCATCATTTGCGATTGTTGCTGTTCTTTATCTGGCAAGCATTGATTCAATCAAAGAGCAGCTGACTCCGGGTACTTTTACCGTGGTCTTTTCTGCGATGTTTGGTTTGATGCGCCCACTTAAAGCACTGACAAACGTAACTTCTCAGTTCCAACGTGGTATGGCAGCAAGCCAAACTTTGTTTGCTCTGATCGATTTAGAACCAGAGAAAAACGAAGGTAAATACACGGTTGAGCGCGCGAAGGGTGATGTATCTGTGAAAGACGTCAGCTTCACGTATGTAGGTTCAGAAAAGCCGGCTCTAGAGCATGTCAGTTTTGATATTCCTCGAGGTAAAACGGTCGCTCTAGTGGGGCGTTCAGGTTCAGGTAAAAGTACCATTGCGAACTTGTTTAACCGTTTTTATGACGTGGACAGTGGCTCGATTACATTAGATGGCCGTGATATTCGTGACTACGAATTGAAGAACTTGCGTGAGCAGTTTGCTTTGGTTTCGCAAAACGTACATCTTTTCAATGACACCATAGCA
>NZ_JAWOQR010000155.1:0-1087 GCF_033337445.1 Vibrio sp. YT-15 | reverse complement strand
TAAGGAGGTGATCCAGCGCCAGGTTCCCCTAGCGCTACCTTGTTACGACTTCACCCCAGTCATGAACCACAAAGTGGTAAGCGTCCCCCCGAAGGTTAAACTACCTACTTCTTTTGCAGCCCACTCCCATGGTGTGACGGGCGGTGTGTACAAGGCCCGGGAACGTATTCACCGTGGCATTCTGATCCACGATTACTAGCGATTCCGACTTCATGGAGTCGAGTTGCAGACTCCAATCCGGACTACGACGCACTTTTTGGGATTCGCTCACTTTCGCAAGTTGGCCGCCCTCTGTATGCGCCATTGTAGCACGTGTGTAGCCCTACTCGTAAGGGCCATGATGACTTGACGTCGTCCCCACCTTCCTCCGGTTTATCACCGGCAGTCTCCCTGGAGTTCCCGACATTACTCGCTGGCAAACAAGGATAAGGGTTGCGCTCGTTGCGGGACTTAACCCAACATTTCACAACACGAGCTGACGACAGCCATGCAGCACCTGTCTCAGAGTTCCCGAAGGCACCAATCCATCTCTGGAAAGTTCTCTGGATGTCAAGAGTAGGTAAGGTTCTTCGCGTTGCATCGAATTAAACCACATGCTCCACCGCTTGTGCGGGCCCCCGTCAATTCATTTGAGTTTTAATCTTGCGACCGTACTCCCCAGGCGGTCTACTTAACGCGTTAGCTCCGAAAGCCACGGCTCAAGGCCACAACCTCCAAGTAGACATCGTTTACGGCGTGGACTACCAGGGTATCTAATCCTGTTTGCTCCCCACGCTTTCGCATCTGAGTGTCAGTATCTGTCCAGGGGGCCGCCTTCGCCACCGGTATTCCTTCAGATCTCTACGCATTTCACCGCTACACCTGAAATTCTACCCCCCTCTACAGTACTCTAGTCTGCCAGTTTCAAATGCTATTCCGAGGTTGAGCCCCGGGCTTTCACATCTGACTTAACAAACCACCTGCATGCGCTTTACGCCCAGTAATTCCGATTAACGCTCGCACCCTCCGTATTACCGCGGCTGCTGGCACGGAGTTAGCCGGTGCTTCTTCTGTCGCTAACGTCAAATAATGCAGCTATTAACTACAC
>NZ_JAWOQR010000154.1:0-1088 GCF_033337445.1 Vibrio sp. YT-15 | reverse complement strand
CTGTTGCAATTTGATACTACCACTGTAATACGGCGTACAACTGCAAGTACTTTCGAACCAGTTGTTGTTTGTTAGAACGACGCAAAGGGTGGCCAAATTTGATGTAACAAGGGCTGATACCAAAGCGTGTATCAAGGGATTGAGTGAGCTGAGATTCACTGGTGTAAAGAGTGATGCCTTGCTCTGTATATTCGTTGATTTGATCCGGCAATTCGCCCATCCACCAATGGAGCAGTTCTCGGCTGGTTTTACTGCGACTGATCCAATGATCGCAAACAAGGAAGAGTAGGTCGTTAGGTTGCAGCGCGTAGCCATATTCGCTTTGCCATTCGGTAATTGAAGACAACAAGTTTTCGCGACACGATTTACCGGCACTGACCATGTGATGGCTTAACACCCAAACCGTTCCAATCTCAGAAGAAATGCGATAGTGGTGAGGTAGGTCTGGAGCGTCGAGTACTTCAATCGGTTTTACGATGCTGTTGTAACCAAAATGACGGAAGGTGTGTTCCATACGGCGAGAAAATGCAAGACCAAGATGGTGTTCACTCATACCTTGGTTATGTACGGCAGGATAATGCTTCTCACACAGTTTAAGACAATCGTCCTGAAAATCATTGACACTTTGGATCACTAGGTCGAGTAGCAAAGAATATCCCTTAATGGTTAACAAAACGAACCGCAAAAGGTTAGCATAGTCTTTTCAGAATAGACTAATTTAGATCAGCAACTTCTTGATCTAAACACCAAAATTAGAAGCAATACGAATTTGGGGTGATTAAAGGCTACACAATCGAGAGGAAACTCGATTATTTCGTAACGGTTAGCGAAATCCCCTCTTAAGCCGCACTTAAAGGAACACGCATGATTAAGTTAGAAAGAGCCCAAAAAGAAACATTAGCGTCGGCAATTCAAGATTATATGCAGGATGAACTCAGCATTGAGATTGGCCAGTTTGACAGCGAATTTCTGATAGATTTTATTACCGATAAACTAGGCGCAGTCTATTACAACAAAGGCGTTGAAGATGCGAAAGCCGTGATAGAACGTCGAATGCTTGAAATGTCTGATGAGCTTTACGAGATAGA
>NZ_JAWOQR010000153.1:0-1093 GCF_033337445.1 Vibrio sp. YT-15 | reverse complement strand
CGAGCCTGTTTATGGCGGGATGTCAACCAAGCCAAGAAGGAACTGAGCAAGGTGGTGGCGCCGCTCCCGCAACCGAAGTGAATGTGTTGACGGTTGAACCTGTTCGACAAGCTTTGACGGTTGAGTTGCCGGGCCGCAGCCGTGCATTTAAAGAGGCGGAAGTCCGCCCACAGGTAACGGGTATTATTTCAGAACGTAACTTTGTTGAAGGTGGCGTTGTGGAAAAAGGTCAGTCGTTGTATCAAATTGATGACTCTTCATTTCAAGCGGATTTGCTTAGTGCAGAAGCGGAGCTGATTCGTGCGCAAGCTTCTGAAGAATCGACGTTTTCAACCGTTAAACGTTACCGCGCATTGATTACCAAGAAATCGATCAGTCAACAAGATCTGGATGAAGCAGAAGCGGCTTACAAAGAAGCGAAAGCGCAAGTGCTCGTAGCCAAAGCGAAGATCAATACTGCAAAGATCAATTTGACTTATACCCGTGTGAAAGCGCCGATCAGTGGCGTGATCAGCAAGTCAAATGTGACTGCGGGAGCGTTGGTTACGGCAAACCAAGCCGACAAGCTAACGACGATTCAACAACTTGATCCGATCAACGTGGATATCGTTCAGTCTTCTGCTCAATTGCTGCGACTAAAAGCGGCGCTTTCTCAAGGCCACATGCAAGAAGATCAATCTGCGCAAGTTGCATTGACGCTTGAAGATGGCTCGACATACGAGCACAAAGGCACAATGAAGTTCACGGAAGTTAACGTGGATGAAAGTACGGGAAGCGTGACTTTGCGTGCGGAATTCCCAAATCCTGATGGTTTACTTCTTCCGGGTATGTTCGTGCGTGCGACCGTGATTACTGGTGTTGACCCTAGCGCGATTTTGATCCCGCAAAATACCGTGACTCGCGATGCAACAGGCAAAGCTTCGGTGATGACGGTGAGTGCTGATAATACCGTTGCGATTACGCCAGTCATCACGGCTGAAGTTATAGACAACCAATGGCGAATCATCGATGGATTAAAAGCCGGTGATCAAGTCATTACGGCGGGTTTGCAAAAGGTGCGTCCGGGTAGCCCAGTCACCATCCAAACGGGAGA
>NZ_JAWOQR010000152.1:0-1094 GCF_033337445.1 Vibrio sp. YT-15 | reverse complement strand
GTTTATGATTTAGTGGCTTAAGTGTTGTTGTAATATTACATGTCCCGGATCTTTTTTAAGTTGAACAATTGATCAAGATTTGTCTTTTAATTCTCATTTAAAACAAACCTCACGGACTGCATTTTTTCATCTGCGTAACATTGCGAAAACTAGGCCTATCCTGACCCGAAAAGATGCAGAAAAATTGGTCCATGCTTTTGTTACCTCTAGGCTGGATTACTGTAACTCTCTATTATCAGGTAGCTCTAGTAAGTCCTTAAAAACTCTCCAGCTAATTCAGAATGCAGCAGCACGTGTACTAACAGGAACTAAGAAACAAGATCATATTTCTCCTGTTTTAGCTTCTCTGCACTGGCTCCCTGTAAAATCCAGAATTGAATTTAAAATCCTACTGTTAACTTATAAAGCTCTAAATGGTCAAGCTCCGTCATATCTTAGAGAGCTCATAGTGCCATATTATCCCACCAGAACACTGCGCTCTGAGAATGCAGGGTTACTCGTGGTCCCTAAAGTCTCCAAAAGTAGATCAGGAGCCAGAGCCTTCAGCTATCAGGCTCCTCTCCTGTGGAATCATCTTCCTGTTACGGTCCGGGAGGCAGACACCGTCTCCACATTTAAGACTAGACTTAAGACTTTCCTCTTTGATAAAGCTTATAGTTAGGGCTGGCTCAGGCTTGCCCTGTACCAGCCCCTAGTTAGGCTGACTTAGGCCTAGTCTGCCGGAGGACCCCCCTATAATACACCGGGCCCCTTCTCTCCTTCTCTCTCTCTCTCTCTCGTATCCTATTACTGCATCTTGCTAACCCGGCCATTCTGGATGTCACTAACTCGGCTTCTTCTCCGGAGCCTTTGTGCTCCACTGTCTCTCAGATTAACTCATATCGCAGCGGTGCCTGGACAGCGTGACGTGTGTGGTTGTGCTGCTGCCATGGTCCCGCCAGATGCCTCCTGCTGCTGCTGCTGCCATCATTAGTCATTAGTCATACTTCTATTATTATACACATATGATTATTGTCACACATGTATACTGCCAGATATTAATACATACTTTCAGCATATTGTATCACAGTAGCCAGAACTACAACTATAATATT
>NZ_JAWOQR010000151.1:0-1096 GCF_033337445.1 Vibrio sp. YT-15 | reverse complement strand
AACGTTATGGCTTCGCGCTGCGCTAGCTCATGCTCGGGAGCAACAACGGCCACCATTTGGCTGCTGAACAAATGGTCCGTTTCTAGATCTTCGGGTACATCGTCACAGCTGATCACGCCGATATCGAGTTGTCCATTGAGCAACATTCGACGAATAGATTGCGTGCCAGCCTCAACGAGCGTCAATTTCAGATCAGGAAACTGGCTCTTAAACGCCATCACGATTCTCGGGAAGAAGTAACTCCCCATCATAGAAGGCGTGCCAAGGCGCACTTCTCCTTTTGCTAAACCTTTTAGTTCATCAATCGCTAATTGCGCGTCGTGCAGTTGTTGAATCACTCGCTGCGCGTGAATGAGTAAGGTTTCCCCCTCTTTCGTTAGGCTGATTTTCTTATCTTCACGACGAAACAACGTCACGCCGAGTGACTGTTCGAATTTTTTTATCGAAATGCTTAACGCTGGTTGCGCGATATGAAGTGCCTTAGCTGCGTGGGTGATATTGCCATGCTCTGCGACAGCCAGAAAATGTTTCAGTTGTTTCGATTCCATAAGATCAAAAATATATCGTATCCATATTTTTAATATATTTTTTTAATCCATATCCAACTGATAGATTGATCACAATCTCCTTTATTGCTCCTATCAGGCAGGAAACATGGTCAGCTTTGGTACTCCGGAATACAAACGCATTACGCTATCTCTGGCGCTTGGCTCTTTTTTGGTTTTTTCTAACCTATACCTTTTACAACCTATGCTGCCGACCTTCGCAACGCTGTTTTCCATTTCAGAAACGCAGGTTAACTGGTTGTTTGCTGCCTCAACGTTAGCGCTTTCATTCAGTTTGGTGCCAATGGCGGTCTTGTCCGAATCCATTGGTCGTAAGCCAGTCATGATGGTTGGCTTATTCTCTATTCCTGCCATTTCTGCGTTGATGCTACTCGGAGACTCATTTATATTTTTGGTGGCATGCCGAGCATTAATCGGAATCGCTTTAGCCGCATTTGCCGCTGTTGCCGTCGCATACATGGCAGAAGAACTTGATAAGCATGCATTTTCAATGGCCATTGGTACTTACATTGCAGCAAACTCATTAGGTG
>NZ_JAWOQR010000150.1:0-1097 GCF_033337445.1 Vibrio sp. YT-15 | reverse complement strand
GTAAACGTGAAATCAAAAATTCACAGTTTCATAAAATTCATGATTCTGTCATGATTCACTTCTTATTATTATAAGGAATGAAAAGAGAGAAGATGAAAATGAATAAAAATCATAAGCCAGTAAGAATCAAACTGGCACACATCAATGACACTCATTCCTACTTTGAGCCAACGTCATTACAGCTAAAACTCAAAATCAACAAAGACCTCATATTAGAACCTTATGTTAGTGCGGGCGGATTCTCACGAATCGCGACTCGAGTTGAACAGCTACGTGATGATGCACAGCGTCAAGGGCAGGGAATGTTGTTCCTTCATGCTGGCGACTGCTTCCAAGGCACGCTCTATTTCTCCTTATTTAAAGGCAAAGCGAATGCCGATTTGTTGAATGCCTTGAATATTGATGCCATGGCATTGGGAAACCACGAGCTCGACATGGGGAACGAACCGGTTGCACTATTTTGTCAGCGTACAAATTTTCCGCTGCTCGCAGGCAACTGGGATCTGTCCAATGAGTCAAAAAACAAAGCGCATCGACTAAGCGACTGTAACAACGTACTGAGCTATCAACCGGATTCACGCAGTGCGCAATACCTTGTGAAAGAGTTTAACGGTGTAAAAGTCGCTATTTCTGGTTTGTCCATCGATAAAATCAGCGATATAGCAAACCCTGACGCTGATACGCCATTTATGACTGCAATTGAAACCGCGAAAGCGACGGTCGCACAAATTCACAATGATGGAATCAAAAACATCATTTTACTGAGTCACCTTGGTTACGAGGGCGACTTAGAACTTGCAGAGCAAGTAGAAGGCATCGGTATCATCGTGGGTGGTCATAGCCACCGTTTGCAAGGTGACTTTACTGCGATTGGTTTGGGTGAAGATGATCCTTATGGTATCAAAGTAAATGGAACCTACGTTGTGCAAGCCGGTTTTCATGCTCTGACCATGGGCCATTGTGTGCTTGAGTTTGACGAGAATGGCCAAGCAACCATGTTGAATGGTCAAAATGAATTACTGTTAGGGCGCCGTATTTTCTGGGATTCAACGTTGAATCAACAATTGGACCAAGGCGTATTTGAAACCGCTTGTGAT
>NZ_JAWOQR010000014.1:0-115210 GCF_033337445.1 Vibrio sp. YT-15 | reverse complement strand
TAGCAGAGGTTAACTTTGAAGAAGTTATTGCTAACCCTTGTGGTTTTAAGCACGGTTTCGTTATTTGTTGGGGTGGCAAACATGACGCCCCAACAACTCTTTTCAGGTGATGAGAAAGCATTAGAGCTTTTCTTTACCAGCCGTATACCACGTTTATTTGCCATACTGCTTGCTGGTGCTGGCTTGAGTATTGCGGGTCTTGTCATGCAGCAAATCAGCCAGAACCGATTTGCTGCACCTTCTACAACTGGTACGATCGAATGTGCCATGTTGGGCTACGTACTGAGCGTGGTTTTCTTTGGTAATGATAATCACCTTTGGCTCGTATTTGGCATCTCGGTATTTGGGACGCTAGCGTTTGTTTTCTTTATTCAGCGCATTCAATTTAAGAGCGTGGTTTTTGTGCCTCTTGTCGGGATTATTTTCGGCAATGTCATCCAATCCATGACTACGTTTATCGCTTACAAATATGATGCACTTCAAAGTCTGAATGCTTGGACAGTCGCAAACTTCGCTAACATCTTGCGTGGTGATTTTGAACTGCTGTACATCGCGGTACCAATGGTTATCCTCAGCTATCTTTTTGCCGCAAGGATCTCTGCCGTAGGTATCGGAAAAGATTTCGCGATTAACTTGGGTTTAAATTATCAGCAGGTTGTGACGATTGGCGTGCTATTGGTGTCCATCATGTCAGCAAGTGTCGTGATGATTGTTGGCCAGTTGCCATTCTTAGGGCTGATTGTGCCGAATCTCGTGAGTCACTTTTATGGCGATAATCTCAAAAAGAACATTCCGCTTACGGCCATGTATGGGGCGATTTTAGTGTTGTGTTGCGACTTGGTGAGTCGTTTAATTATTTTCCCTCATGAAATGCCAATCTCTATCGTGATCAGCATATTGGGTGGCGTGGTATTCATCGCTATGTTGTTGCGAGGTAAGCAACATGCGTGATTCAACGAAAATCCTGCTGCTAGGTGGCATTGCGATTCTTTTCGCGTGTCTGTTTATTGGTATTGGGCTAACGGCTGACAACTACCAATATTTTTTGTCTCGTAGAGTTCCTAAAGTATTGGCGATAGTGCTAGCGGGTGTGGCCATTGCTCAGTCTTCACTTGTATTTCAAACCATTACGCACAACCGAATTTTAACGCCAAGTATCATGGGTTTTGATGCGCTGTATGTGTTAACCCAAATTTTGATCGTGTTGATTTTTGGTGGGTTGAGTACCTTAGTTCTTAACTTGTACGTCAATTTCGCGATTGCAGTAATTGTAATGGTGTCGTTTTCGCTACTGCTGTTTGGGTTTTACTTTTCAAAAGGCAGCAAGAACTTGATTACGTTGCTATTGGTCGGCTTGATCTTTGGTCAGCTATTTTCCAATGCGGCGTCATTCTTTTCTTTGCTGATGGACCCAAACACATATGCAATTGTTCAGTCGAAACTGTACGCCAGTTTCAATAATGTCAAAGTGAACTTGGTTTACTTTAGTGCTCCGGCTTTGATGTTTGCATGTTGGTTGTTGTTTAGGATGCATCGCACTTTAGATGTGTTTTGGCTCGACCAAGACAATGCGAAAAGTTTGGGTGTTGATGTACCTAAAGTGACGAGAAATGTGTTTATTATCTCGGCGGTTTTGATTGCTATTTCTACGGCTTTGGTAGGGCCAATCATGTTCTTTGGTTTACTAGTGACCAACTTAAGCCGAGAAATGTTCCGAAGTTACCAACATAAAACGCTATTGGTCGGATGTTCGTTTCTATCCATCAGTTCATTACTTGCTGGGCAATGGATAATCGAAAACGTGTTCAGTTTTGAGACGACGTTGAGTGTCGTAATTAACTTTATCGGCGGTGCGTATTTCTTATACCTGCTGCTGAAAAACAAAGTTGTATAAATATGATAGTAATAGACAAATTAACGAAGGCTTTCGGTTCAAACAAAGTCGTAGACGAGGCCAATACTCAGTTTGAAAAGGGCAAGGTAACATCGATTATCGGTCCAAATGGCGCGGGAAAGAGCACGCTGTTATCT
The DNA here is from genome assembly GCF_033337445.1 of Vibrio sp. YT-15. Classification (NCBI taxonomy): domain Bacteria; kingdom Pseudomonadati; phylum Pseudomonadota; class Gammaproteobacteria; order Vibrionales; family Vibrionaceae; genus Vibrio; species Vibrio sp. YT-15. Next base: position 113,179 of record NZ_JAWOQR010000014.1, on the reverse strand, counting down.
ATGGCCTCGCGCTTAACGGAGCGAGATGGCGGTAGTGTTATCATTGATTGCAAGGAAATCGCGGAATGGGACACAAAAGAGCTAGCGAAAAAACTGGCAGTACTTCGCCAAGCTAACTCGATTACAATGCGGTTTACCGTAAAAGAGTTAGTCTCTTTTGGTCGTTTCCCATACTCTAAAGGAAATCTGACTAAAGAAGATCATGAGGTCATAGAACAAGCGATCGACTACTTAGATTTGCAAGATATTCAAGACAAATACTTGGATGAGTTAAGTGGTGGTCAGCGACAGCTTGCATTTATTGCTATGGTGATTGCACAAGATACAGATTATGTCTTTCTTGATGAACCTCTTAATAACTTAGATATCAAACACTCTCTTCAGATCATGAAAGTTGTGCAGCAGTTAGCCCATGACATGAATAAAGCCATGGTGGTCGTGATTCATGATATTAATTTCGCGGCGTGTTACTCAGATGTCATATTGGCGCTTAAGAAAGGTAAAGTTGTGGCGAGTGGTGCGGTTGAAGATGTTATTCAAGCGTCTACGCTAGAGGACATCTACGAAACGCCATTTAACATCATAGAGTTAAACGGTAAGCGCATGTGTACTTATCATTAAGCGAGCTAGTTCGTTTTTAACGAGATCAATAGATAGGCGGGCTTACTTGGTGAGCTCGTCTATGATTGGGCATCGGCTCTCTGCATCTCCAGGACAAGAAGAAACCCAACCTTCAAGTTGCGTTTTGATCTCCATGAGGTGTGCAATTTTTTCTTCAACCTCTCTCAGTTTGTCCATGGTTCTTGCTTTTACTTCGCTACTTTTGCGGTTGGGGTTATGAGCAAGTTGTACGAACTCTTTGCATTCTTGCAACGAAAAGCCTGCGCTTTTTGCGCGTGATACCAAGTTAAGCTCTTGAATATGATTATCTGAATATTCGCGATAGCCAGAGTCGCTGCGCGCTGGTGGAGATATGATCCCTTTGTCTTCATATAATCGAATCGACTTAGATGAAAGCCCTGTGAGCTTCGCGACAGCACCAATATTCATGTTTAACCTCCATAACGTTTAAGGCGAGTATATACCGATGTTGTGGATAAGACACTCCTAAATAACAGTCAGTTACCTAGAGTCCCCTTACTCTTTAATCACTTCATGTGGTGGCACACCAAATGCCTTTTTGAAGGCATAAGTGAAGTTAGAAGGGTGGTGGTATCCGGCTTCATAGGCGGCTTCTGTTATCGTCACTAGGCCACGTTCCAAATGTTGCCTAGCAATCTCAAGACGTCGAAAACGAATGTAGCCGTTTATGGTCATATTAAGTGATTGTTTAAATCGGCGCTGCAGGTTTGAAACACTCATTGAGAATTGGCTCGCCAACTTTTCCAAGCGTAGTTCTTGATCAAGGTGAGTTTCAATATAGCTGACAATATCCTCAATCCGACCGTCAATGTGTCGTTCAATACTGCTGTTTTTAGCACTGAAATTCTTAGGAATTTGCTTGGTGGCTTGATGTAAAATTTGATAGATCAAGCTTTCGACCTCTAGCTTCTCTTGGAACTCTTGCGGTGTTTCTCTATTTGTTAACGTTTCGGCCAGCTCGCATAGCGTCTGGTTAGGCTCCAACTGTTGAAACGCCTGATGAGAGTTAAAAAAGGCTCGATGACTACAATTTTGCTCAAGGCGGGCCTCTAGCCATTGGGGCTTAACCAATATGTTGATCTTATTAATGAGGTTATCTTTGAGCAGTGAACGACGAAAATTTGCAGGTTTGAGTAAGTTCACCACTACACCCTTAGGGCCGTCGCTCGCGTCTAAATCAAATTGCAAATCGTCGTAGCCAAACGAGAGTCTACCTTCTAAAAGAATAGTGACCAGCAGTGAGGCATGTGCAGTAGAAACAATATTCGAATCAATAAGTTCTAGACAACGCCCGCCATGAACAAAAATTTGATCATTGTACTGATATGATAGGAACTTACCTTCGGCCAGTTGAGTTTGACAAGGTTGGCCTTGCGTGACAATCCATTGTTTCTCTGTCGCCTCTAGTCTTTGGGTTAAAGCTATCTTGGCAATTTTAGTTCGTTTTGTTGTGACTTCCTGCATTTGACACTTCCTCATAACACTTGTGCGATTTCGCATAACCAAATCGCCTTTGTATTTATAAAACTCATGCTTATTATACCTGAGAATTATTATCATTAATATTTAGGAATGAAGTTATGGAAAGCCCTGCTTGTTCACCTATCAAGCTTTCAAGCCTTTGCCTTGCAGTGGGAATGGCGCTATCAACCCCTGTTTTAGCTCAAGATACTGAGTCACATTTTGAAGAGGTCGTTGTATGGGGAACGAAAGTTTCCAGCAACACTGAGTCGATGTTTGCGGACGACATGTCACTGAAGCAAGCGGATCATATGTCTGATTTACTGCGCGATATTCCCGGTGTGGATGTTGGTGGCACACACTCTGTGAATCAACGTATTACGATTCGTGGTTTGAGCGAAACCGATTTGGACATTCGTCTTGACGGTGCTTCTCAGCATGCGAGCATGTTCCATCATATTGGTAACTTGACGTTGAACCCTGACATTCTCAAATCTGCGGACATTCAGGTAGGTAATAACTCTGTGACTCAAAACGGGTTAGGCGGTTCGGTCTACTTTGAAACGAAAGACGCTCGTGACTTACTTCGTTACGATGAAAAGTTTGGTGCGCGTGTTTATGGCGGCTATGCATCCAACGACAACCAACAAGGTTCGTTGACACTGTACGGACTTTTGTCCGAAAACATTGATGCGATGGTCTATGGCCATTACGTTACGCGTGATGATTTTGAAGATGGTGATGGCAATAAAACCTATGGTGCTGCAGGTGATGTTTACAACATTCTGGCTAAGCTGGGGTATGAACTAAATGACATCCATCGTTTTGAGCTCTCTTATGACATGTACCGAGACAGTGGAGATTACAGTCCGCGTCCTGATATGTCGGGTAGTGCAAATAATAGCCTGTCGAGCAAGTTACTTATCCCTACGGATTATGACCGCGATACCGTTACCTTGAGTTACGAGTTGCGAGGCGAACAACACCAAGGAAACGTCACTCTTTATAATACCGAGACAGAAATTAAACGTGACGAAACGGTGATGGCCCCTCGTTGGCCCTCGAACCGTTTATCAAAGAACACCGCCAAAAACCAAAACTTTGGTTTGAATGGCAAATTCCAGTCAGATGTTATGTTGGGTGAGTTTGATAATCGAGTCACTTATGGCTTCGACTACATGGATAAAACGTCTTCGAGTTACTACGGTAGTCGTAAGTTTATGGACGAATCGGCGATTTCAACCGCACTGTTTGTAGAAGATCAGTTCTTCTTCTCTGATGCCTTCTTTATTACTGCAGGTATGCGCTTTGATGATTACAAACGCAAAGCTGAGACAGGAACCAGTAATTATGATGATGTGACTTGGGCTCTAGCAGCAGAATGGGCGGTGACGCAAGATTGGACGTTGTTTGCGAGTGCACGCTCTCTATTTAAAGGTCCAGAGCTAATGGAAACCTTTATTGCTTACCAAGACGTTGCATTTTTAGAGGATGGGCTAAAGCCAGAAACGGGATTGAACACGCAGGGTGGTGTTCGTTTTGATAAAACCTTTGATAAGCATTTCTTTGGGGCGAATATTACGGTATTCCAAACGGAAATTGATGATTACATTGCAGACCAGTACCAAAACGCGACTCAAACTTACCTGATTTACAACTTAGGTGATGTTGAGATTAAAGGCTTTGAAGCAAGTGCTTCTTATGGTTACGACAAGTTTAACAGCAAACTTTCTTACTCTAAGTCGGACACCAAAAACAAGAATACTGGTGGTCCTGTTGCTGGGGGCAATGGGCGTAGCATTGATATGGGTGATAGCATTGCTCTAACTTTGGATTACCAGTCAGACGCTTTAGAAACGATCTTCGGGTGGAACTCAATGTTTGTTCTAGAGGAAGACAACGTCTTTGATGGTCAGCCAAAGAAAGCAAGTTATGATGTGCATAATCTATACGCTCAATGGGTGCCGTCTGATATTGATGGGCTGTCGGTGACCTTTGGTATTGATAATGTATTTGACGAGTTGTACAGCTCTCATGCGTCTCGTTCGGGTACTGCACGTGGCTTCACGCTTGATGACTACGAGCCGGGTCGCAACTTCAAGCTCTCTGCAGCTTATCAATTCTAACAAGGCTCTTCATAGGACGTTTCAAAGTAACGAGTAAGTTCATGATTAAAGAAAGCACCCGAATAGATAGCGAACACGCTGACAAATACTTAGTGACGCTTTGTCGGCATTTTGGACGAAAAGTTCCTGCTACTTGGAATGAAAATAGCGGTTTGGTGACATTTCCGACGGGAAAAGCGGAGTTTAACCTTTGTGCATCTAGCTTAACTATAACCTGTGAGGCGGATTCAGAAGAGAAACTGAATACGGTTAAGGCGATCATTTCATCGCATGTGGACATGTTTTCTCGTCGAGAAACATTAGCACTTAGCTGGGTTCGTTAGCGCTCGTTTAAGGATGCTGTGATAGAAAGGGAATGTTAAAAGCAAAAGCCCGCAATCTTATGATTTGCGGGCTTTTATTGTTTGAATGCTATTGCGCTTTCTCAGGCTCTAGGCTTTTTTTTTCCTGCTGCATTTTTGCTAGGAAGTAGATGTTAACGCAAGCTATAAAACCGTTAGTTAGTACTACAGGCCAAGAATCAATCATTAGTCCGTAAGCAGTAAATAGCGCACAACCAATAAAGTTAAGGATACGAAGCTTAACAATATCTTTCATAGTTAGCGAAATAGCGACCATGATTGAAGCTGCATAACCTAAAATCTCAACCATATTCATGTCCATTTTTTGACCCTCTTAAAATCTGCCGAATTTTGTCGGTACCAATTCTTCTCATCTTGAGATTAATGAGGAAGCTCCATGCCTCGAATGGTCTTTTTTTGTTGTATGGACGCACTATATCAATGGAAAAACCGTGATAAAAGCCTCAAATCAAGGTTAAGAGAAGGTTAGCGATTACGCAAACGTTTAGGACTGGAATTACTGATAATTTTACTTATTGTGTTGATTGATAATAACGATGACATTAATAGCTCAAACACCATTGAAAGTAAGGGAATATTTACATATGATTGAAAATGATAATTATTTTCAAGTGCTGTGTTTATGTATTTTATTATTAGCTTGGTCGTGTTTTTTTTGCTGTATATCAGAACAAAACCGAACTCGTGGTGTGCGGGGATTCATATCGTAAGCCACATTTTTATCGTTGCATTTTGTCCTGCAATTTATGTTGTTCAATATTTAATCGTTACGTTTTTTTCGTCACCGATATTGATTAAGCTGTCATCACGCTCCGGTGTATACAACATTCTCATTGCTTTTCTTCCATTATTGATCGCAACCGGCAGTCTGGCGTTTAGCTGAATGATTTCATCTCTCTTCTTTTCTTAAAACAACTACACTTAATTAGAATAAGGTATCAATTTCATATAATTATTCGATATCTACGCGTCAGCACATGTGTCACATTTCTGTGACTACGAGTAAGTTTTACTTATGTTGCTCGGTAGTAGGGTATTTATCGATTGTTTAATGATTCAATACTTAGTTTAATCGCATAAAGGTGTGCAGTATGCCGCACTAAATTAATAAGAAATTATCTAAAAAGGTTAATGGGAAACGTAAGCCATTAGCGGAGGTCAGATGAGTACGCACACGGTACCGCAGAGCGCGATTGTAAATGCTGTCAAAGGTGAAGTTTTGGTTTTGGGCCTGGATGGAAACGTTAAGGTCATAAAAGCGGGGGATGAGTTAAGACCTGGCGAGATTATTATCACAGAAAATAATGCTTCTCTCGACGTACAGATAAATAATGAGCTTTATCTGGTCGATGCAAATTGTGTTGCTTGTCTTCCTGTGCCTTCTTCTGAATCACTAGAACCAGTATTGGTACAATCTCCAGTTAATGGCTTGGTGACTTTTGACCCAACGGCTATTGGAAGTGCTGACTTCGACGCCAACGATATTGCCGCTATCCAGCAAGCTATTTTAGACGGAGCTGACCCTACCGCTATCTTAGAAGCAACAGCTGCTGGCGCAGGTGCTGAAGGCTCGGCTAATGCTGGCTACGTGACGGTTGAATATAATAACCCGGAAGTACTCGCGTCTACTTTTTTTGAAACGTCTGCGACTCGCAGCGGAGAAGATGATCGCGACGAAGATGACGGTTTGAATGTCACGATCTTTGCTGATGGTGGGCAGTCACTGCAATCTAACGTAACAGAAGGCTCAATTTCTCTATCTAGCTACCCGCAAACCATTTCTTCTAGTGTGCTGGTTGAAGCAGGGGACCTCGCACTTGATACTGCTTCATTTGTACCTGAAACGTCCTCATTAGAGTCTTTGTTAACCGAGTTAAATAGTGACATTACCTCTGGTGGTCAGCCAGTGGCGTTCGTTTACGACGAAGCGCAAAATGCCATTATCGGCACTCAAGGTGGTAACGAAGTGCTTCGTATCGAGATCGAAGCGACATCTTTAGGCCGTGATTTAGAGTTAGAGGTCGTTACCACGATTAGCCAGGGTATTGACCATGTGGCGTCCATCGCTGATGGCCAAGTATCTATCGTCGGTGATCAAATCAATATCGCTTTTGACATTACAGGCGCAGATATTGGTGGTAATAGCATTCAAGCGCCTATCGATTTTACGACAACCGTTATTGATGGCGATGATCCTGCGCCGCAAAACGTTACTTTTGAAAACGTTGAATCTTCTTCTACACCAATCACTGGCACCTTTGTTGATATTGGTAGTGATCAATTGGCAACAGTCACGTTTAACCAAGAAGGACTTAGTCAATTCGATGGCCTATTGAGTGATAATCAGGCGACAGAAGCGGTACTCTCTGAAGACGGCAGTACTATAACCCTGTCCATTGCGGGCTCGAATGAAACCGTCTTAACCATCAGTTTGAATACTGATGGTACCTACCAATTTGAGCAATTTAAGCCGTTAGAACAAACAAACGGTGAAGATGCGATTGAGCTCTCTTTGCCAACCACAGTCGTCGACTTCGACCAAGATACGGCAAGCAACACCTTTACGATGACCATCCTCGATGGCGATAATCCAGTGATTGAGAACGTGACGGGCTTGTCTTTAGATGAGGCGGGGGTTGACCAAGGTTCACAGGAAGGCGCGGCAGTAACAAGTGGTACTGGGTCGATCACGACAGCGGTCGGAAGTGACATCATTGATCACTATGAGTTGGAACCTACAGAGTTCAATGTTGGTGGAGAACTCCAATCTCAAGGGCAGGTTGTTCAACTAGAACTAGCGTCCGAGAGTAACGGCGTACGTACTTACGAAGGCTTCATCGAGCTGGATGGTGTGCGTATTACCGTATTTGATGTGGCGATTGATGCACCTGCATTGGGCGAATACCAATTCAACTTGTATGAACAACTTGACCATACGGGTGCTAACGATGACTCGCTCACTTTCTCACTGCCAGTTTACGCGGTAGATGCGGATGGTGACCGCTCCTCTATTACCGAAGGTTCGAACACACCAGAAGCTGCGCAAATTGTCATTCAAGTTCAAGATGACGTTCCTTCGATTGATGGCGTTGATGCGCTAGCCGTCGATGAAGACGATTTATCAAGCATTGGCTCCGATCAAAGCGACTCTGTGTTCGCGCAAGGTAGCTTCACGACGACTCAGGGCTCAGACCGTGTTGTAAGTTATCAATTAGAGAGCGGCACTGATCCACTCAATGGGTTGGAATCGCAGGGGCGATCTATCTCTCTGACGGAAACAACCAATTCAGATGGCAGCTTTACCTATTCTGCAACGGCAGAAGGGGACGCTATCTTCACCTTACAAGTGAACCCTGACGGTTCTTATTCATTTACCCTTGAAGGTCCAATCGATCATGCTGTGGGTAGCGATAGCTTAACTCTAGACTTCACTATTGTCGCAACGGACTTTGACGGTGACACCAGTTCACTTGTTCTACCGGTAACCATTGCCGATGATGTGCCAACCATTAATGACGTTGTCGCTCTTACCGTCGATGAAGATGACTTAAGTTTGGTAGGCTCTGACCAATCACAGTCAACGCTGGTCGAAGGTCAGTTTACGACAACTCAAGGTTCTGATGGCGTCGTACAGTATCAGTTGGATGTAAACGCTGATTCTTTAAATGGCCTGCAATCTCAAGGTCAAACCGTTTCCATTGCCGAAACGCAAAATGCAGATGGCAGTTACACATACAGCGCAACGGCAAATGGCAGTGCAGTTTTCACATTAATTTTGAATACCGACGGCTCGTACAGTTTTGAGCTGCAAGGTCCAATTGACCATGCGGCAAATAGCGACAGCTTAACCCTTGATTTTAGCGTTATTGCTACAGACTTCGATGGTGACACAAGCCAAATCGTATTGCCTGTTACCATCGTGGATGATAAGCCAACTATTACCGATGTTGATGCGATTACTGTTGATGAAGATGATTTAGGCACGATTGGTTCGGACCAGACTGACCCGATTTCTATTGATGGTAGCTTCACCACCACACAAGGCTCTGACCGAGTGGTAAGTTATCAGCTTGATGCTTCTGCAACACCAGTTGACGGCCTTACATCACAAGGCGTGGCAGTTACGCTGACTGAAACCGCAAACGCTGATGGCAGCTTTACTTACGAGGCGACAGCGGGTAGTGAAGCGGTCTTTACGCTGACGGTGGATACTGATGGTAGCTATAACTTCACGCTTGAAGGTCCAATCGACCACGCGGTAGATAGCGATGAGCTGACACTCAACTTCCCAATCATCGCAACAGACTTTGATGGCGACACCACAAATGCCACTATCCCAGTGACAATCGTGGACGATAAGCCTGTTATTACCGACGTCGACACCATTACGGTTGATGAAGATGATCTAGCGTCAATTGGCTCAGACCAAAGCAATCCTATTTCTATTGATGGCAACTTTACTACCACACAAGGCTCTGACCGAGTGGTGAGCTACCAACTCGATGCTTCAGCAACACCAGTGGACGGTTTAACATCGCAAGGTGTGGCGGTCACATTAACTGAAACTGCAAACGGTGATGGTAGCTTTACCTACGAAGCAACCGCGGGCTCTGAAGCGGTCTTTAGGCTGACAGTGAATACTGATGGCTCTTACAACTTCACGCTAGAAGGGCCAATTGATCACGCGGTGGATAGTGATGAGCTGACACTCAACTTCCCAATTATCGCAACCGACTTCGATGGCGACACCGTTACTGAAACCATTCCAGTCACGATTGTTGATGATGTACCGACCATCACAGCGGTGGATGCGTTGAGTGTCGATGAAGATGACCTTAGCGGCGTGGGCTCAGACCAAACTGACGCTGTGTTCGTTGAAGGCGCGTTTACCACTATTCAAGGCTCTGACCGAGTGGTGAGCTATCAACTGGATTCAACGGCTGATCCTGTTGCGGGGCTAACGTCTCAAGGTGAGGCGATTACCTTGGTGGAAACCGCGAATGGCGACGGCAGCTTTACTTATGTTGCGACCGCAGATGGCAATCCTGTCTTCACGTTGAATGTAGCAGCAGATGGTACTTACGACTTTACGCTGCAAGGCCCGATTGACCATGCAGCTAACAGCGACAGCCTGACGATTGATTTCCCAATTATTGCCACCGATTTTGATGGTGATACGACTTCGGCGACCATTCCAGTCACGATTACGGATGATGCACCAATCATCGATAATGTTGTGCCTCTGGCTGTAGACGAAGATGATTTATCAGGCATTGGTTCAGACCAAAGCGACGCTGTGTTTGTTGAAGGCGCGTTTACGACCACCCAAGGTTCAGACCGTGTGGTGAGCTACCAACTTGATTCAACGGCTGATCCTGTTTCAGGTTTAACTTCTCAAGGTGAGCCTGTTACTTTGGTAGAGACTGCGAATGCCGATGGCAGCTTTACTTACGTGGCTACCGCGGATGGCAATCCTGTCTTCACCATGAATGTGAATGCTGACGGTACATATGACTTCCGTCTGGAAGGGCCAATCGATCACGCGTTAAACAGCGATGAGCTAGTACTGAACTTCCCAATCATTGCAACAGACTTTGATGGCGATACGACGACCGCGACCATTCCCGTCATGATTACTGATGACGTTCCAACCATTAATAACGTTGTTCCACTGACAGTAGACGAAGATGATCTCGCAACAATTGGCTCAGATCAAAACGATGATGCGTTTATGTCGGGCTCTTTCAGCACAACTGAAGGCTCAGACAGCGTTGTTAAATACCAGCTTGATGCAACGGCAGATCCAGTATCAGGGTTAACCTCTCATGGTGAGCCTGTTGTGCTTGCAGAGACAGCAAATGGTGATGGCAGCTTTACTTACACTGCCACAGCAAATGGCAATGACGTATTTGAATTGGTGTTGAAGCCAGACGGCAGCTACACCTTTACTCTGCAGGGCCCACTAGACCATGCGGTAAATAGTGACAGCCTACAAATTGATTTCCCGATTATCGCGACAGACTTTGATGGTGATACGTCGACAGAAACATTGCCTGTCACCATTGTTGACGATAAACCAAGCATCACTGACGTAGACGCGATCCGCTTGGATGAAGATGACCTAGCGACGATTGGCTCTGACGGCTCAGATCCAATTTCAATCGATGGCAACTTCACTACAACGCAAGGCTCTGATGGGGTAGTAAGCTACCAATTAGATACTGCTGCAACGCCAGTTGATGGCCTAACATCGCAAGGTGTGGCAGTGACCCTGACTGAAACTGCAAACGGTGATGGTAGCTTCACTTACCAAGCGACGGCAGGTACTGAATCGGTCTTCACGCTAACAGTAAATACGGATGGCTCATACAAATTCACGCTTCAAGGTCCAATCGACCATGCGGTAGACAGTGATGAGCTGACGCTGAACTTCCCAATCATCGCGACGGATTTTGATGGTGATACCACCACAGAAACGATCCCAGTCACCATCGTGGACGATAAGCCGGTTATTACTGACGTCGACGCCATTACGGTTGATGAAGATGATCTAGCGTCAATTGGCTCAGACCAAAGCAATCCGATTTCTATTGATGGTAACTTCACCACCACACAAGGTTCAGACCGAGTGGTGAGTTACCAACTTGATGGCGCATCAACACCAGTTGACGGTTTAACGTCGCAAGGCGTGGCCGTCACGCTGACTGAAACCGCAAACGGTGATGGCAGCTTTACCTATCAAGCAACTGCAGGCACCGAGTCGGTCTTTACACTGACAGTGAACACTGATGGCTCTTATAACTTCACGCTTGAAGGCCCAATCGATCATGCTGTTGATAGTGATGAGTTAACGCTCAACTTCCCAATCATCGCAACCGACTTTGATGGTGACACCACAAATGCCACTATCCCGGTCACCATCGTGGACGATAAGCCAGTTATTACTGCCGTAGATGCCATTACGGTTGATGAAGATGATCTAGCGTCAATCGGTTCAGACCAAAGCAATCCAATTTCTATTGATGGTAACTTCACCACCACACAAGGTTCAGACCGAGTGGTGAGCTACCAGTTAGATGGCTCATCAACACCGGTGGACGGTTTAACATCGCAAGGTGTGGCGGTCACATTAACTGAAACTGCAAACGGTGATGGTAGCTTTACCTACGAAGCAACCGCGGGCTCTGAAGCGGTCTTTACGCTGACAGTGAATACTGATGGATCTTACAACTTCACGCTAGAAGGGCCGATTGATCACGCGGTTGATAGTGACGAGTTGACACTTAACTTCCCAATTATCGCAACCGACTTTGATGGCGACACCGTTACTGAAACCATTCCAGTCACGATTGTTGATGATGTACCGACCATTACAGCGGTGGATGCGTTGAGTGTCGATGAAGACGATCTTAGCGGTGTGGGCTCAGACCCAGGCGGCGATCTGTTCGTTGAAGGCGCGTTTACGACCACACAAGGCTCTGACCGAGTGGTGAGCTATCAACTGGATTCAACTGCTGATCCTGTTGCGGGGCTAACGTCTCAAGGTGAGGCGATTACCTTGGTGGAAACCGCGAATGGTGACGGCAGTTTTACTTATGTTGCGACCGCTGACGGCAATCCTGTCTTCACGTTGAATGTCGCAACAGATGGTACGTACGACTTTACGCTGCAAGGTCCGATTGACCATGCAGCAAACAGCGACAGCCTGACGATTGATTTCCCAATTATTGCCACCGATTTTGATGGTGATACGACTTCGGCAACCATTCCAGTCACGATCACGGATGATGCACCAATCATCGATAATGTTGTGCCTCTGGCTGTGGATGAAGACGACCTCGCATCTATCGGCTCAGACCAAACTGACGCTGTGTTTGTTGAAGGCTCGTTCACGACTACTCAAGGTTCAGACCGAGTGGTGAGCTACCAACTTGATTCAACGGCTGATCCTGTTTCAGGTTTAACTTCTCAAGGTGAGCCTGTTACTTTGGTAGAGACTGCGAATGTCGATGGCAGCTTCACTTACGTGGCTACCGCGGATGGCAATCCGGTCTTCACCATGAATGTGAATGCTGATGGCACATACAACTTCCGTCTGGAAGGGCCGGTCGATCACGCGTTAAACAGCGATGAATTGGTTCTGAACTTCCCAATCATTGCAACAGATTTTGATGGCGATACGACGACCGCGACCATTCCCGTCATGATTACTGATGACGTTCCAACCATCGATAACGTTGTCCCACTAACAGTAGACGAAGATGACCTTGCCTCAATTGGCTCAGACCAAAACGATGATGCGTTTATGTCGGGCTCTTTCACCACAACTGAAGGCTCGGACAGTGTTGTTAAATACCAGCTTGATGCAACAGCAGATCCAGTAGCAGGGTTGACCTCTCAAGGTGAGCCTGTCGTGCTTGCTGAGACAACAAATGGTGATGGCAGCTTTACTTACACTGCCACAGCAGATGGCAATGCCGTATTTGAATTGGTTGTGAAGCCAGATGGCAGCTACACCTTTACTCTGCAAGGCCCACTAGACCATGCGGTGAATAGCGACAGCCTACAAATTGATTTCCCGATTATCGCGACAGATTTTGATGGCGATACGTCGACAGAAACATTACCTGTCACCATCGTTGACGATAAACCAACCATCACTGACGTAGACGCGATCCGTGTGGATGAAGATGACTTAGCGACGATTGGCTCTGACGGCTCAGATCCAATTTCAATCGATGGCAACTTCACTACAACGCAAGGTTCTGATGGGGTAGTAAGCTACCAATTAGATACTGCTGCAACGCCAGTTGATGGCCTAACATCACAAGGTGTGGCCGTCACGCTGACTGAAACCGCAAACGGCGACGGTAGCTACACTTATGAAGCGACAGCAGGAACTGAAGCCGTATTTACGCTGACCGTTAAGACGGATGGTTCATACAACTTCACGCTTCAAGGTCCAATCGACCATGCGACAGACAGTGATGAGTTAACACTGAACTTCCCAATCATCGCAACGGATTTTGATGGTGATACCACCACAGACACGATCCCAGTCACCATCGTGGACGATAAGCCAACTATTACCGATGTTGATGCGATTACCGTTGATGAGGATGATTTAGGTACGATTGGCTCAGACCAAACTGACCCGATTTCAATCGATGACAACTTCACCACCACACAAGGCTCGGACCGAGTGGTGAGCTATCAGCTCGATGCTTCTGCAACACCAGTAGCTGGACTCACATCACAAGGCGTGGCAGTCACACTGACGGAAACTGCAAACGGCGATGGTAGCTTTACTTACGAAGCGGCAGCGGGGACTGAAGCGGTCTTTACGCTGACAGTGAATACCGATGGCTCTTATAACTTCACGCTAGAAGGTCCAATCGACCACGCGGTAGATAGTGACGAGCTGACACTGAACTTCCCAATCATCGCAACCGACTTTGATGGCGACACTTCTGCTGAGACAATTCCTGTCAAGATCGTTGATGACAAACCGACACTTGGTGGCATCGAAGCAACAAGTGTGCAAACGGTTGACGAGGACGATATCCCAACAGTCGGATCTGATGGTACGCAGTCGAACAGCATTGCCGGTAACTTCATCGCGACTGATGGTTCTGATGGCATTGTCGAGTACAGCGTTTCTGACCTAACGACGCCAGTACAAGGCCTGACCTCTGGTGGTCAATCTCTGGTTATGGTTGAAGTATCAAACGCAGGTGGCGTTTCAGTTTACGAAGCTCGTATTGATGGCACGACGACACCAGTATTCCGTGTAACCCTCGATGCCTCTGATGACAGCTACACGTTCGATTTGCTCGCTCCTCTCGATCATCCAAATGCTGATGGACAAAATGAACTAATCATCAATTTACCGATAAACGCGACTGACTTTGATGGAGACGTGTCGAACAACATCACCTTACCAATTACGGTTGTGGATGATTTTCCGACCATTGATGGTTTGCTAGCAGGCAGCGAACAAACCGTTGATGAAGATGACCTACCAGCAGGTACGGATGCTGCAAGTGCAGAAGATACGGTTATTTCAGGTACTTTTGATATCACCGAAGGTGCTGACCAAGTTGCTTCTATTCAGCTGAGTGACCTGACCACGCCTGTTGCGTCACTGACTTCAGATGGTGAAGCTATCACCTTAGTCCTGTCTTCTAGTGCAAACGGCGTGAACGTATACCAAGGTGTCGCTGGCAATCCTGCTGAAGTGGTGTTCGAACTGACGTTGGATGCAACGAACAACACCTACGAGTTCGATTTACAGAAGCCGCTTGATCATCCAGATGGTAATCAGCAAAACGAGATTGTTATTAACTTCCCTGTGACGGCGACAGATAATGATGGTGATACTTCACCAGCCTTCACATTGCCAATTACCGTTGTGGACGATGTTCCAGTTGTTACCAATATTGAAAGTCTACGTGTCGACGAAGATGACTTACCTCTTGGTTCTGATGGAACGAAAGAGCCATTAACGGTATCAGGTGAGTTCGAAGTCACTAGCGCAGATGGTATTGATGCTTTCGAATTGGATCTAAGCTCAAATCCTATCCCGAATCTGAAATCGGGTGGAGAAGAGGTAACACTTTCTCAAGACGTTGGTGCTTCAACTGCTGACGCGCTTGTTTACGTGGGACAAACTCCGGGTGGAGTGACTGTCTTCACGTTGACACTTCATCAAGATGGTAAATACGACTTTGAGTTATCTGGTCAGTTAGATCACGCGGTTAACTCTGATGAGATTTTGTTGAATCTACCTGTGAAGATCACGGATGGCGACAACGATACCATCACTGCGACCTTGCCAGTGACCATCGTAGATGACAAACCAACCATTGATGCTATTAGCTCTGGTAGTACCTTGTCTGTGGATGAGGATGATATTCCAAGCCAAGGTTCGGACGACACGCCAGAATCCAATATCATTGGTGGCAACTTTGACGTTACTGATGGTGCCGACTCTATCGTTAGCTTCCAGTTGGATAGCTTAACGTCGCCTGTTTCTGGACTTACCTCAGGTGGTCAACCGCTTGAGTTGGTTGAGTTTTCAAATTCAAACGGTGTGATTGAGTACCGAGCTTATGTACAAGGTACGACGGACACCGTCTTTAAACTGACGCTAAATGGTTCAGCAGACAGTTATGAATTTGAACTGTTGGGTGCACTTGATCATCCTGCGGGTCACGATGAAAACTCGTTGGTCATTAACTTCCCAGTCAACGCGACTGATTTTGATGGCGATGTGTCCAATAACATCACCTTGCCGATCACCGTGGTGGACGATGTTCCAGCGATTGTGAAAGTGACAGACTCTAGCCAACAAACCGTTGATGAAGATGATCTTGCCGGTGGATCTGACACGACAAGTAATGATTCTACGGTATTGAACGGCGGATTTGAGGTCGTTGCTGGTGCAGACAAGATTGTCAGCTACCAAGTTTCAGACCTCGATGCAGTCGTGTCTGGTTTAACGTCGAACGGCAGCAGCATCGAGTTGAATCTAGTAGGCACGAATGGTGGAGTAACCAGTTACGAAGCGGTTATTACTGGCACATCAACTAAGATCTTCACGCTGTCTCTTGATGCGAATAATGACAGCTACCAATTTGAGCTGTTGGGACCAATCGACCATGACGCTGTTCAAGGTGAAAACAACCTTGTCATTGATATTCCAATTACAGTAACAGACTTTGATGGTGACACGTCATCATCACTGAATCTTCCAATTACCGTAGTTGATGACATTCCCGAAATTAAATCAGCAGATGCTTTGGCTGTTGATGAGGATGACCTTGCCAACGGCTCTCAGGCAACCAACAAAGACAGCCTAGAAGCAACGGGCAATTTCGATACGGTGGAAGGGGCAGATACCGTTGTCTCTTACCAGTTAGATCTTACTTCTAACCCGATACCAGGAGTAACTTCAGGTGGTCTTGCGGTGACGTTAGTTCAAACCGCGGTAAGCAACAACAACTTTACTTATCAAGGTCAAACACCTGATGGTAACTCAGTGTTCACGCTAGTTTTGAACGCTGACGGCTCTTACAAGTTTACGCTTGAGGGTGCGCTAGACCACTCAACCCAAGGCGAAGATACACTCATACTCGATCTTCCAGTCTTCGCGACCGATGTCGATGGCGATACGGCCGGTATTAACTTACCAGTGACGATTACCGATGATGTTCCAACCTTGCACGATGCGTCTATTTCACGTGTTGAGGGACAAGGCAGCCGCACGGTTCGTTTATTCCGAGACCCTGTAGAGGGGGATGATGACCTTGGTGCTGACGGCGCACAAGTGACTTCATTCTCGGCTGATGATTCAGGCATTTACTTTAAGCAAAACGGTGTTGATTCTGATTCTGTCGATTTGAACGGCAGCGACCAAGTCGTATTTGTTCACAAGGTTTTTGACGGAGTGGATACTGAAATCGGTCGTTTGGTTGTTCGAACCGATGGCAGTGTGTCATTCCGTCCGAATGACGATCTTGACCATACCGAAACCGACTCGATTGATTTCACCATCAACGTTGTTGCAACCGATGGTGATGGCGATATCGCAGATGCCGATGTGGATATCTCGATAAGAGACCGCAATGCGCAAATTGACACGTCTACCGTTACTGCGTTCGAAGACCAAGGGCGTGATGGTGTCGTTGTGGGCGTTGACTCTGCAAATACTCAGGACAACTTGTCGACGCTGGATGTTAGCCCTGCGAAAGTCGACTTGGTTATCAATTTACATGATATCGACCGTAACGAGAGCTTAGGTGACATCACTATTCGAGATGCTGATACTCACAACGGTACGTTCTACTACAGAGACGGCAGTGGCAACTACATTGAGTTAACATCTGTGGGCAATACGGTTGTTCTCGACGCATCAAATGTTGAGCAGTCATTCAATGGTGAGCTTGTCTCGTTAGATAACTTGTACTTCGTACCAGATCGTCATACATCAACCGATGCTTCTGGTATCGATCCTCGTATCCGCGTGGAAATTCTTAACAATGGTACGCCAGATCATACGATTAATGGTCGTTTAGACATTGAAGTTGCTGCCGTCGCAGATATTGCAACGTGGACGGCAAGCAGCGAATTTAACTATTCGGTTGATGAAGATGGAAACAATGTCGCACTTAACATCACGGCTGAAACCCAAGACACTAGTAACCCTGAAGGCATTGTGTACGAGCTTGTCTTTACACAAGGAGAAGGTAACGCAGAGTTAGTCTATTCAGATGGTAGTGCGATACCAAAATCCGGTGGTGTTTATCTGGTGGATGCAAGCCGAATTGATGAAGTTCAAGTTGATCCGATAGATAACTTCTCGGGCGAAATCAGAATTGATGTCACCGCTATTACGACGGAAAACAACAATCCACTGCTTGGGAAAGATACCGCTCGCTCAGAAACCGAAACCATCATTATTGATGTAAACCCAGTTGCGGATAAAGGTAGTTTTACTGTAAACCGAATTAATGTGTTTGAGGATAATGCTCGAACTCAAAATACGGTAGACCCTGTCACTGATCACGACCCACTCCAATTAAGTGAAGTGATCACCATGAAACCATCAGCGGACTTAGATGGTTCTGAAGCGTTATTTGTGCGCATTTCTAACTTCTCAATTGATGGGGTTACTTTGGTGTGGCTGGACTCAGCAAACCCAAGTCAGATAGTAGAAGTGACCGATTCAGGCGGCAATGTACTTTATTACGAAGTGCCAGAGTCTGAATTAGCGAACGTCGAAGTTCTTCCTCCGTTGCACAGCAATGATGACTTTACTTTCAATGTCGAAGGAATTGTGAAAGACACAGCATCATTGTCTACCGGTACGACAGAAGATGTGTTGTCACTGGGCAGTAAGACTGTCATCGTTGGTGTAAAAGGTGTTGCTGACATACCAGACACGGTATTAATTGACGCGGGGAACGTTTGGAACCGATTCGTAGACGGAGATGTGGCCGGGATAGAGACGACTATTGAAGAGAATGGTGTTGTAAACCTCAACTTCTCGGTTGTATCAGGTGAAGTTGCCGATAGACCACAGGATGATTCAGAAGCCATTACTGTTATCCTGTCCAACATCCCCGACGGTGTTCGTGTCGTAGATTCAGACGGTTCAAGCGTTGACCTCACCTTTGTTGGCTATGATGGTAACGGTCAACCGATTTACGAAGCAAACATCACTGGGCTGAATTTTAATTCCGGTATTCAAATTATTCCAGAAGCCTCTTCAACCGAAAACATTGCGATTACAGGGACGATCATTGTTACCGAAAATGATGGTCATAGTCGTGTGATTGAAAGAGAGGTAAGGATCAAGGTCGAACCCGTTATTGACGCTCAAGATAACTACGTTGTTCGATCGGAGGGAGATGAAGATACGCGCTTTGACATCGATTGGAAACCGACGCTCGTACAAAGCCCTGATACCGATGAATTCTTTAGTGATGTAACCATCTCTGGATTTCCTCCAGGCAGCACGGTCTATGTAGATGGTGTGGCACAAGCGCTTGTTTCTGGAACACTAACGCTTTCACCGCAAGCTGGTGAATCAGAGCAAGATTTTTCCGCTAGAATCTCTCAAAGTGGCTATGTTCAAGTCCAGTTGGAGCAGGATTCAAGTACTGACTTTGACTTGACCACAACCGTCACTGTGAAAGAGATTGACCATGAATATGTTGACGCTTCGAATCCCGGTGAAGGTATCGCAGAGAAAACCATCAATGGTACGGTGAATGTCCAAGTTAATCCAATCGTTGAGCCAGAGGATAAGACGGGGGCAATAGACGACCAAACCCGTCTGCTTGTCACTGAAAGTGGTGGTGGTGCTACCGATATCGTGAAGTCAGACGATCAAGGTAACATTGACTTTACGATCAACACTTCTATGGGGGGCGAATCTGGTGCTCATATCATTAAATATCAAGAGTTTGATGCGTCTTCAGATGAAGTGGTGACTCAACTTGTTGTTCAATTTCACAATGTGGACCCTGAGATCCTCAACCAATTGGTTATCGTCGGTGCACTAAATGAAGGTGGAGGTCGTTGGACAGTAACTAATGAAGACAACTTCTCAATTAAAGCGCCGTCTGGACTTGATTTAACACCAAACGATGACAGTGACGATGGCGATAACGGTGGTCTCTCTCAAATTGGCTTAACCATTTACGCAGAAGTGAATGATTTGGGCGAAGATTTGGGCAACGAAAAAGATGCGACGGTCATGCGCCAAACGGATGTGACACTTGAATTTCCTACCGTTCTCACACCGCAAATGAGTGTAGCGGCAGAGATTCAGGTGGCTGATGATGTCCAAATTCAAGCGTTGGAAGACAATTCTATTAACCTTGGTGCTCAGTTAACGTCGAAAGTTGATGCGATTAATGCAGATGGCGTGGAGGATGTCTTGACTATTATCGTCGATCCTTCAGCTCCTGGTATTCCTCCTGGTTTGGTGATCACGGGGACGGATATCGACTTTGTCAATGGCAAATACGTGTTCCAAGCCCATATCGATGCGAGTGGAAATATTACTGGCCTTGATGGTTTGACGATGCACTTGGCAGAAGATTACGCAGGTGATTTCGAATTACCAATTCGGTTCGTCACTAAAGACACTGAGTCCGGTGATGAAAAAGAAAATAATGTTCAGTTTCCAGTTCAGGTTTTACCGGTTGCAGACGTTCCGAGTTCAGCCGGGGATCAGCCGTTGGATAGCGATGTCACACCAAATGTAAGAGTAGATATCGTCGGTACTTTCGGCTTGGATGCAAACAAACAACCTGTGACTGATCTAAATAACGACGTTCCCACGGCGGATGGTGTTGGTTACGAAGATGGCTTAATCCAACTTAACTTGAGTGTTGATTTTGCCGATCAATTTAACAACACTCAAGGTGGTCGAGAAACACTAACGAACATCAAGTTAGAGCTTGATGACACAACATTAGGTGAGTTTGTTGATGCCAATGGTAACAGCTTAGGAACCAGTATTGAGTTTAATGAAGCTGAGATTTTAGCTGGTGCGCTTGACAATGTTCTGTTTAAGCCAAAAGAAAATTACCCCGTAGGTGGTGGCCAAAATACCGTCAAGATTAATATCGAGGGAGAAATTACTGATGAAGCTGTGTTTGATCAGTCTATCTTGAATAACTCTGGCGATAATATAGATGTAAGAACTTTCACTGACGATGTCACATTTGAAGTTACGCCAGTCGTTGATGACATTACCATTACAGGTGCCGATCCGACGCAGCCAATCACGGTGATTGGCGACGAAGATACTTTAATTTCGCTTAATCAATCAGGGGCTGGTGTTTCGATCAGCCTGAACGATAATGACGGTTCTGAGAGTTTCGTTTCACTCAAGTTAACGGGGCTTCCTGATGACTTTATCGTTAAATCCAATTCCTCTGATTATGTTGTTAAGAACAACGGTGGGGGCGAATGGAGTATTCAACTAAAAGATCTCACTCAGACGTCCATTGACCTGAGTGACATCCAAATTAAACCGCCAAAACACTTTAGTGGCGAGGCTGAGATAGGTATTACGGTCTTCATTCAAGAGGAGTTGCTACAAGTTCCAACGGAACGAAACAACAACTTTACGCTTATTGTCAATCCTATTGGTGATGATGTTGATGTGAATCCCGATACTTCGGCTGCAGGTAATGAGGGCGAAGACATTGTTATTAATGTAAATGCGTTAGTGGTTGATAACAAAGAGTCCATCGGAGATGGTGCAAACTACCAGGAAAATGATCCAGAGACGCTGAGAGTTGAGGTCTCCAATGTCCCTGATGGGGCGAGTGTTTCATTACCTGATGGGACCGTGTTTACTGACCAAGGCGGCGGCATTTTTGTCTTAGAAATCAATGCTCAAGACTTGGATCAAGTGGTGTTTAATTCAGGGGATCGCAACGATAACTCATGGGATGGTTCGCTGCATTTCAAAGTGCAAGCCGTTGATACTGGGCTCGATGGCAGTCAAAGCTTGGGCTCCGCAGAGGAGTTTGATGTCACTGTTGATGTTGAAGCAGTGAACGATCGTCCAGAGTTCGTCAATACCGTGGATGTGGAAACACCAGAAGATACGCCAATGCTGCTTGATGGTTTCAGCATTACCGATATTGATGCCGTACTCGATGATCCGAATGCTGAATATGTACTCAATGTGAACGTCGACAGCGGTATCTTGGAGCTTAATCCAACGCTCATCGCTACTTACAACCTAACCGTGAGCGGTGATGGTACGGACTCCGTTGAACTGAAAGGTACAGTGGCCGATCTAAACAATGCCATTGCAGACGGTCTGATTGAGTTTAACCCAGAGCTGAACTTCTTTGGTGACGTTCAGGTGGACGTGACAGTCGATGACCAAGGTAATGAAGGTATCGTAATTGGTGGGGTAGATGACACCCTAAATACCAACAGCAGCAGCTTCAATATTGAAGTAACAGCGGTGAATGATACCCCAGAAACTACGCCAGTGACGCTACCGGATATTGAAGAAGACAGTGGTGTGTTCTCCATCTCTGAAGCGGATCTTATTGCGAATGCGACAGACGTAGAGAACGATAACCTCACGGTCAGCAATGTTCAGTTAACGGATCCGAATTCGGGCAGCATTACTTTCAACAGTGGCACGGGAGAGTGGGAATTTACCCCAGCACCAGATTACAACGGTCCAGTTGAAATCACGTACACCATTACAGATGATGGCACGACAAATGGTGCATCCGATCCTAAATCGGTTAACGGCAGCGCATCGTTCAACGTAACGGAAGTCAATGATGCTCCAACGACGTCTGAAGTGACACTTTCTGATATCGCAGAAGACAGTACGGCGGTTGATATTACCCAAGCTGATTTGTTGGCGAATGCGTCTGATATTGAAAACGACACCTTGATGGTGAGCAATGTCCAGTTGGTTGATCCAAGCAGCGGCACATTGGATTTCGACAACGTAACAGGTACATGGTCATTTACTCCTGCGCCTGGCTACAACGGCAAGGTCGATTTGACCTACGACATTACCGACAACGGTACAACGAACGGTGTTTCAGATCCTCAAACGGTGTCAGGAACGGCGACCTTCGAAGTCACTGAGGTGAACGATGCACCGGTAACATCAGAGGTAACGTTGAGTAGTACCGAAGAAGATGGTGGTTCGGTAACTATTACGGCTACTGAGTTGCTGAGCAACGCAAGTGATCCTGAGTCAGACAACTTGACCGTCGATAATGTTGCGTTAGTGGACCCAACTTCAGGCACGCTGACTCAAGTGAGTGCGACAGAGTGGACGTTTGAACCCGCAGCAGATTTCTTTGGTGACGTTAATTTCACTTATGAAATCACAGATGACGGAACCACTAACGGCGCTCCAGACCCAATTACAATCGCGGGCACAGCAGTGTTGAATGTTGAAGCGACCAATGACGCACCTGAAATCACTGCAACGTCGGTAACGGATACGATCAATGAAGCTGATGGCCAGAAAGTAACGGGTATTAGTGTGAGTGACGTCGACTTTGCGGGCGCACAAGCAAATGAAAGCATGACCGTGACTCTTACAGTTACCGAGGGCGACCTTCGTGTCGAGCCGCCAGCAGGTAGTGGTGTGACTGTTGGGGCGGGGATGGCTGGTGAAATCACCCTAATGGGCACACCAGATAATATTAACTCCGTTCTTGGAGCAACAGACGCTTCTGAGGGTGTATTTGTGGATACAGGAGATGTCAACGCAGCTTCAATCACTTTATCGGTGAAAGTCGAAGACAACGGCGTGTACTTCGAAAATGCATCGGGTACCGCATTGGAAGCGAATCAAGACTTCACTATCAATGTGACACCTGTAGCTGATGCACCTACATTGAGTATCAATCCTCAGTTTAATTACATTCGTCAAATTGCGGCTAGCCAAACCGCGAGCAGTCAAGGTTTAGCGATTGTCGGAATCATGGCGGCGCTTACTGATATTGACGAGGTGCTGTCTTTGGAGCTAACGGGCGTACCAGCTAGTGCTGAGGTAACAAGTGGCGTTTCTCCATCAGGCATTAGCTTCGATGGTACCACTTGGACAGTACCAAGCGATGAAATTGATACGCTAGAAATTGTCGCAACAGATACTAACAGTGGTATTGATGTCGGTTCTTACGATATTTCGCTTACGGCGATATCAACGGAATCTAATGGCGATGAAGCGCAGTCTTCACCTGTCCAAATTAGTTTGGATGTGAGTAGTGATAGCGACGATATTGACCAGTCAACCGCAGTGGACGACAGCTATTTAGTCGGTGGAGACACAGGTATCAACTTGATTGGTGGAGACGGTGACGACGTTGTTCTGGGTGGTGATGGTGATGACGTGCTTATCGGTGGCTTAGGTTCAGATATCTTAACGGGTGGAGACGGCAGCGATATCTTCAAGTGGACGGTAGATTCCGTTGATGAAGGGGCAGTGGATACCATTACTGACTTCACTGTTAACGAAGACAGTATCGATTTACGTGAAGTTATCTCTGATCTCAATAACTCAATGATCGACATGGATGATCTGCTTGGTCACATTTCAGCAGACTACGATGCATCGACGGAAAGTGTTTCTCTGAACATTACGACGGATGCAAATGTTCAGCAGACTATTGTCGTGGAAAACTTAGGTACTTCAATCGACTTCAACGGTCTCAGCTCCAACGAGATTGTAGAGTCATTGCTGAACAACGGTGTTATTGATAACGGATAAACCTGTATACAACACAAAAATGGGCGGCTCTGATAAGCCGCCCATTTTTTTCGGGAACGCTTGATTTTAAACAGGAGATATTTGAATCGAAATAGAAAGCAAGAACGAAGCAAAGGGGTTATCTTGTTACGACGTTATAGTGATAGTTGGAAATTAAAATAGCGATAATTTGACGTTAAATCGCCTAAACGTGGATGTCTAGCAAGCTGCCAATGATTTCATTGTTTTTCTCTATGACAGACGCGCCAACTCGGTTATAACCAGCGGCTTGTGCGAGGTTGATGAGAGATTCAACTTTTTGAGAGGGAAGGCTAGGTGTTGAGGCTGTTATTGCGACATCCGCAACCGCAGCTAAATCGATGTTGTGATCAGAAAGCTCTTCTTTTACCTTACTTACATTATTGCTAATGCCATGTGCAGCTTTCTCGGCCATTTGTTGTGACATCTGAACGATGTGGTATCCAGATTGAATTCCCGATACAGGCATATCACTACTCCCAACATTATGATAGTGAGAGCATAGGTGGAGTTTATAAAACGTTCAAGTGTTTTATATCAATGACTTGATTAGGCAAACAGTTTGGCAAGCATTTCTCTTTCTTCACCAGATAGAACCGGTTTTTGCGCTTTATTTAGTTTCACGCTGATCTCACCTTGTAATGACTTTAACTGACTTGCCGTTAAATCACTGAGCTTTTGCTTAAGTTCATTAAATTGTTGTGCGTTCATCTCAATACCTTCGTCGTGATTCGGTTTATCCGTCGTTGCCCGAAATTCTTCATCCTTTGGATACAACATATTTATTCAACCAAAATAGATTAGAATTTGATCGATTGCTTTTTGTCCGAATATTGTCAAGGTGTGTTAAGTGATACGTCAGATTTTTCCTAAGAAGGTACATAATTACCCACTTTGGGGTAGATGGAAACGTAAAAAGAAAAGCGATATAGCGCTTCCCTCTTACATATGGTTTGAATGTTACTAACTTACCCTGACGGCAAACTTACTAGCAAGTGAATGAAGCTCTGGGAGCATGCGATAGATAAGATGAAGTTGCTGCAATACCATGCGGGCAGAGCTGTCGTCTTCATCGCGCCATTCGTTTAAGCGTTGCTCGAGTCCAGCATCATCAATATTAGATAGGTCACACTCCTCACAATGCTGGTGAAGCTGTTTATGAAGTACATCCAGATGCTGATGAATACAACGGTGAGCATCTAAAACGAGTTTATGAATTGACTCATCTTCGATGCGAGTTCTGTGCGCGCCTAATGCAGAAATATAGTTCAACATTGCGTGATTTAACGTTAGGAAGCGAAAACTTTCATCAACAGCTGCGCGATATTTGCCAGGCTCCGCCAGCATCGTACTAATCGCAGAAGAGAGTGAGGCATCATTATTGTGGGCCTGGCGGCGAGCGATACGGTAGCTCAAATTGTCTTTCTTGCCGATTCTATACTGACCAATGATCTGATCGAGATACTGCTTGTTCGCCTCTATCGCATCCGACATAACTTTGTGAAGCCTTCTCGACTGCCAGTCGGGCAAAATAACTAATACAGCTCCTACTGCAAGCACACACCCGATGAGGGTATCTGCTAGTCGAGGAAGGACAACTGCGTAACCTTCACCTAGTTGATTAAATAAGAAGAGGACGAGCAGTGTAATAAAACCAGTCGCGTACCCATAGTTGTTCATCCGGAAGGCGAAAAACATCACTCCAGAGATAACGATAAATACTAACTGGCTTTCTTGAGAAGGGAAAAAAGTCAGCAATGGTACACCAATCAACAAGCCAGCTAATGTACCTATTACTCGCGCCGTCAATTTTTGGCGAGTGGAACTGTAGTTCGGTTGGCATACGAATAAAGTGGTTAAGAGTATCCAGTAACCTCGGTCGATGTTGAATATTTGAATGATTCCATAGCCAATCGTTAAGGCAATTGACATACGTAATGCATGCCGAAACAGCATCGAATCTTTGTGTAAATTTGCTGATATACGCTGCCACATCGCCTTTAGCGTGTGTGGGTTGGTATCGGCGAGGGTATCTTCTTCTAGGCCTTCGACATCTGGGTTGTTAATGTTATTAAGTTGTTTTTCTACCGTCGCTAAGTTATTGAATAAATATGTTAACTGCATCAGCAGACGTTTCCAGTGCCCTTGCTTTTGTTCTTCTAGATAAGCAAGAGAGTTCTGTACTTCAGCTAATGCCAGAATAGATTGATCGGTATGGGAGTATTCATTTCCTAGCTGAATGGCTAGTGCAATATCACGACACGCTTGGGCTTGAGACTCCAAAAGATATTTAAAACGAAACAGCACATCAGAACGTTCAAATTCGGTCGCTAAATCCTGATAGCGATAATGGCTAGAACTGACGCGTTCGTGAATGTCTTGAGCGATGAAATAAATATTTAAAAATCGGTCACTAGGCCCATCAATGTGACCCCGTTTCGATCGGTTAAGTAATGTGGTTTTACAAGCGTTTAGTGCCGTAACCGTGGCAGCATTGCATTTTGCAGCTTCAATCCGCAGCGGTTGTGGCGTCAAGTTGGTCACAGGGTGAAAAAGCTTGGCTTTCGCATCAAGATAATTCGCCATTTGGAAGAACACATTGGCTAAGCTTTGTTGCACCGGTTGAAGAGGCCAAAATATCTGCCAAATCATGGACATGAAGTAATACCAGGCGGCACCAGTCAAAAGCAGTAGTGGCTGAAACCAAATGTTGGTGCTTTCATGTGCGCCAAGCATAGTATAAATAGCGATCAGCAACGAACCAAAAGCAATACTCGCGTACTTAGGACCTATCGCTCCAAGAATGATGAAGCCGAAGGTTGAGATAAATAATCCCAACGCAAAAGCCCATGGGGTATCGAACAAGATTTCAATTGAAAAAGCAGCAAGCGCAAAACAGAGAAAGGTGAGAATCAGAGCCTTGATGCGTCCAGTGAAACTGTCATCACTTTCAGCCAAAGCAGCAGCAATAACGCCTAATATTAATGGCGTTATCAGCGTGTTTTGCTCGAAGTACCAAGTTGGGATAACCACACCCAGTAAGGTAATAAGGATAAGAACGCTGTAATTTATCGTCTTGTTTGCCCAATATAGCCGAAATTTAGAAGTTGCTTGCACAATGCGCCTTATGTTTCCGATGAAGAACAGGGGGAATACTACCAGACCCACTATAGCGCGTTTATGATTTACTTTAAGAAAAATTCGTGGTTGCTGATAAAATCAGCAGGGATGTCATTGACTTATATTAAAACTGCCAGGTCATGTATTGAGGATTGTAAAGCCAGCTTCAAATAACCTCAGCTTTAGGTTATTAAATCGACAGTAATGTGAATTTTATTAAAGAATAGAAGAAGAAGCTTACTTAGGTGCTCGCCGTTGCTACAATTTAGCGCCTTAAAATGATATAAATCGACAACCTCTAAACTAAAAGGCGCACGTTTCATGCAGCTTACTGCCACTAGCAAAGCACAGTTTTTTATTCAAAATGAGTACCATCACGTCGAAATAAAAGAGAACAGTGTTTTATTAAGCTCGATAGGCAGTGAAGAACATATTCCTTTTACGATCTGGAATGGCAAAGTTAGCGTAAAGCGTGGGTTATTATGGAGCTCTTTACAGTTTTTTGCTCATGAACACGAAGGCAAACAACAAAGCTGGCTAGTCCAAGGTTTACCGTGGCCGCAATGCCGAAAGTTTGCGCTTGAGGCCGTTCGTCAATATCAAGAGTGGCACAACACTCAGTGCCGAAAACTGGCTGAGTATCTACCTAAGTGGGAAGAAGAGCTTTACAAACTAAAGCACTTGCCTGCTTACTTATCGCATTCTCAAGTGGTCTCCTGGGTTGAAAGCCTTAACCAAGAGTTAAGCGAGATGAAAACCACCCTAGAAGAAGCCAAAATGCGAATGCCGAATCGTATGTCGCAAATAGAGCCTTGGCTCATTGATACCTCTGAGGCGCTTGGTGAGCGTAATCGCGATTGGCTAGAAGCAGAACGTCCAAATTGGGAAGTGCTGTTTAATCAAATTGAATCCTCTCCTTTGAATTTATCCCAGCAATATGCGGTATTGCTCAACGACGACCACAACTTAGTTCTTGCTGGGGCCGGCTCGGGCAAAACCAGCGTTTTAACCGCACGAGTTGCCTATTTGTTGCAAAGCCATCAAGCTCAAGCAGAAGAGCTTCTCATGTTAGCGTTCGGTCGTGATGCGGCGACTGAAATGAAAGAACGCTTAGTAGATAAAGTGGGCATGGCGGCAGACGGTGTGCGCGTCAACACATTCCATCAGTTGGGCTTGTATATTCTTAAACAAGTCGAACAGCAACCTGTCGAAATTAGTCCTTTAGCGTTGGACGAAAATCAACGAACAGCATGGTGTGTAGACTGGTTGAAAAAACATTGGATGACACCCACCAACTTTAAACGTTGGCAAAAACATTTAGACAAATGGCCGATTGCGTACCTAAAAGGGGATGATGAGTTAGGAAGCCATTCAGAAAATCCAAAACTGATCGCTTGGCTAGATTCGCAGCTGTCTCATTTAGCGGCGGTGGGCTTGACCAAAAAGCAAGTACAAGAAAAGCTCGTAAACCACCAAGACTATACGCGTTTAAATAGTGAACTCGCCTTATGCTGGCCATGTTTTACAGCGTGGCAGAAAATGCTTAAAGAAAGCAACCAAGTGGATTTCCCAACCATGATCAGTCGTGCGACAGATTATGTGAATAAAGGGAAGTTTGTCTCGCCATGGCGCTTTATTATGGTCGATGAGTATCAAGATATCTCTCCAGATCGTCTGGCATTGATTGAAGCACTGTGTGAATCCACTCAGAAACAAGCAGGTGCCACGTTATTTGCTGTTGGCGACGATTGGCAAGCGATCTATCAGTTTGCAGGAGCGGATGTCGATCTTATCACTGGTTTTAAAGAACGCTTTGCTCACTCAACCGTTCATCACTTAGATACAACTTATCGTTTCAACAATCAGATTGGTGATGTAGCGAATACATTCGTGCAGCAAAACCCATCGCAGTTGCCGAAAACACTAAACAGCCACAAACAACGCAAGCAGAAGAGCGTACATACCGCGCCGAGCAATCAAGTGGAAAAGATCTTGGACCACTTGAATCAACAAGCCAAGCAAACCAAGTCAGTTTTATTGCTAGGACGTAACCATTATCATAAGCCCGATTTGTTCGACGATTGGTTGCGACGTTTCCCTAATCTCGATATTCGCTTTATGACTTGCCATGCGAGTAAAGGACGCGAAGCTGACTTTGTGATTATTCTTTCTGTGGATGAGGGGCAATTCCCCGCTAAGAAGAAGCAAATTCACATTGATGGTGCGTTGACGGAGTCCAAAGACAAATTCCCTTACGCAGAAGAGCGCAGGCTATTTTACGTGGCGATTACACGTGCGAAAGAGAAGGTTTGGATTACGCATACTGGTGCGGGATCTGCATTCGTTCAAGAGCTCGTTAATGGTGACTATCCCATCGTGACTTCTCGTTAAATGCAACGTTTAGAATGTTAAAAACAGTAAAGGCGATACTTGGTATCGCCTTTGCTTTATTTGGTTAGCATCAAAGCTTACATGCGCTCAGCAAGATAGGCTTCGTAATCCGGCACTTCGATGTCTACTTCTTGCTCAAGAAGAGGGGAGTTAAACAGGAACTTAGCGGTGGCTCGGTTCGTTGCTACAGGAATATTCCAAACACTAGCAATACGAAGAAGCGCTTTAACGTCTGGGTCGTGAGGTACGGCATTCAGTGGATCCCAAAAGAAAACGAGAACGTCGATTTTGCCTTCTGAAATAAGAGCGCCTAGTTGTTGATCACCGCCCATCGGACCACTGATCATGCTCTTGATCGCAAGTCCAGTTTCTTTACTTAGCATGTGTCCTGTCGTGCCAGTTGCGTAAAGGAAGTGACTCTGTAGCTTTTCTTTGTTTTCTTTTACCCAGCGAAGTAGCTCAGGTTTGCAGTTGTCGTGAGCAACCAAAGCCACATGTTTATGGGTTGGCATGGTACGAATGGTTTTTTGCATCAAGATGTTTCCGTTTGTATGATTTTAAAATTGTTGTGACTCAATAGAACACGTTTTTGGTCTTTCAATCAACAGCCTTAACACGGAATGTCGGCCTATATTCTGACGGAGATAACGATTCTTCGATCGTGTCGTCATGAAGCGTCTTCGGAGTCAGTGGTTTGATGGTTGGTGAGGCATGTTTGTCATAAGCTTCACCCCTTAAGTAATGCGTTGCTTGCATCACGGAAAGCCGACCTTGCTGCACCATTTTATCTGTTGGTGCGAAGAGCACTTTGTTACGTAACAGGCCTCGATATACACCATGACTTAAGTACACAGAAACTAAACCGATCTCCTCAGCTTTGCCGGCACTGCGCAGCTCACTGATGGCCGCTTCAATCGCCACTGCACTGCCAACAATGTAATCTATATTTCCCATATCGATCACACGTTGAACTAGGTTACGTTGTAACTCCTTGTCGTTGTCTGCCCAAAATGAGTCAACAATGTTGATATCACTTCCTTGTATCGCTTCATAAAATCCGGCAGTAACGGGTTTCGTACCACCACGAGTTCGCGGCCCCAAAAGTAAGGCAATGTTGGTCTTTCCTGACCCCTTTGGATGACGAGCTGCCAAATATTGACCCGCTTCGTATCCCATCCAATGCCAGTCAACACCGACAGTCCCTTTTAGCAACTCACTTTGTTCTTCATCCAAGTCGAGTTGGTTCACAGTAGCAAAAACGGGAGTATTCCCTACCCAATTTTTAAGTGAATGCTCGTAAGCCTGTGGGTCCACGGTCCCAAGGATAACTGCATCTGCTCCCCATTGGTTACACAGTGCGAGTTGTTGTTCTTGACGGGTTTTGTTTGGGTAGCCGCCCGCTTCAAGAACTCGTAGCTCGACACCTTCTCTTTTCGCTTCGGACACCATTCCATAGTTTACTGACAACCAGTATGAATCCTTTAGGTGAGGGTATATTGCACATATTTTCTCTGCGGCAACCGCTGGCAAAGAAGCAACGAGGGTTAAAGTGGCTGCAGAATGTTTGAAAAATGTGCGAAATGCGTGTTGATTTTTAACCATGAAATGAAGTTCGTTGGCATAGATTAAGTAAACACTGCAAAATATAACGTAATATGTCGCTGAACACGAACATTAAGGTCATGAAAATATGCTGCTAGCAACTGCAAGCATCGGTCGTAAACTTTTGTTGTCTTTCATTGCGATGGCAATACTGGTCATGTTATCGGCACTTATTGGTGTGTCTGGATTTTCTTTGGTTGCCAAAACCGAAAGAAATGTCGTGGATTCTGCGATTCCCGCCATGATTGAGGCGAGGCAAGTCTCTGAGTTGAGTACTCGTATTATTTCGTCTGTACAAATGTTGTCGAACGCAAGAAACGAGCAGGAAAGAAAGGAGTCAGGGCGAGTGCTGTTCGAACAGCTCGAGTCTTTACTCACTCACATCAAGGAGCTCGGGAGTGAGTCGTTCGATTCTCAATTGTTAGAAGCTTTAGAGAATAACGTCCAGAACGTTATCGACAATTTGGCAGAACTCGGTGTTTCGGTTGAAAAAAAGCTGTGGCTTGCAAAAGAGATAGATACTCGTGTTGAAGAAATGCGTCTGCTCAGTGAAGAGCTAGAACAACTAACTCGTACGCAAGTTCAGAATACAAGCACCATTGCTGTTGCTAACGTCACGCATATTTATGACTTATTAGAATCGAATAAAAAATCGCAAGTTTATCAGGCGCTAGATGCACTGGTGGAGGTCGATCTTGATCTGACTGAGCGATTACATGAACTGCACTTGTTGGCCTTTAAAATGTTGAATCAGATTGAAGAGGCTCGGACATTAACGAATATTGAGCGAATTCAACAGGTTCAAAGTGATTTCGATAGCAACCTCAAAATCATGCAACGCCGTGTACTCGCTGTGGAAGATCCTACGCGCTCTAAGCAAATGAGCCAACTGCTCATAGAGCTTGGTAAGCGTCAGGTCGTATTTTCTATACTGATGCAGCAATACGAGAATAACGAACAGTCACAACAACTGATGCAAAAGACATTAGAGTTGTTCTCAGAGCTTAATGGCACGGTCAACAAATTGGTTGATGATTCAAACAAAACCACTACCGTCGCTGTAGACCAATTGACCAGCACACTGAAATTCGCTCAGTGGTCTTTAACCGTTATTTCAATTGTTGGTTTGATTGTATTGGTGCTGATTTTATGGCGTGTGGTGTACCTTTCTGTTGTGAAGCGGTTAGCTGAATATTCCGCTGCGTTGCTGTCTGTGGCGCAGGGTAACTTAGCGGTTGAGTTGGAAGTGAAAGGCAAAGATGAGTTGGCGCATATGGGGCAGGCCATCATCACGGCTCGTAATACCGCGCAAGCACTAAAAGTGGTAGCAGAGGGTGAAGCTCAAGCCAAGCGAGAGCTTGAGGAGCATAAAGAGCATTTAGAAGAGCTCGTTGAGCAGCGCACTTCGCAGTTAAAACAAGCAAACCGCCGTTTGAATGAAGAGGTTTTGAATCACGCTAAAGCTCGCAAGCAAGCAGAGCAAGCGAGCCGAGCAAAATCGGCATTCTTGGCGACGATGAGCCATGAGATAAGAACGCCAATGAACGGAGTGTTGGGGACAGCACGCTTGTTGATTGACTCAGGCCTCAACCCAATTCAAAAGCGTTATGCGGAAATCATTAATCGTAGTGGTAAAACGTTGCTCGCGATCCTTAATGATGTACTGGATTACTCCAAGATTGAAGCGGGGCATTTAGAAATTCGTCACATGGGCTTTGATTTACACCAAATGGTGGAGGACACTTTCCAGTTAATGAACAGTCGAGCACAAGAGAAGAAGCTGCTGTTCTCCTACCATATTGAAAGTGATGTTAGTCGCTACTGGAAAGGGGATGTCACCAGAATCAGTCAGGTGCTGAACAATCTCGTTGGTAACGCGATTAAGTTCACTGACGAAGGAGAAATTGATATCTACGTTAGCCTGAACCCTGAGGACGAGTCGCAAGTCCTGTTTGAAGTATCAGACACTGGAATAGGAATTGCCAAAAAATACCAGAGAACGTTGTTTGATGCCTTCACGCAAGCTGAAGGTGGGATGAGCCAAACTGGAGGCACGGGGCTTGGACTTGCCATCAGTAAGCGAATCATTGAAGCGATGGGCGGTGTTTTAGAAGTCGATTCCGAAGAGGGAAATGGTAGCCGATTCTGGTTCTCTATTCCGTTAGAGGAAAGCGAACCTATTGAAACAGGAACCGTGGCAACCGCACGTTGCAAAGTGAAAGCAAAGGTCTTGCTAGTAGAAGATAATGAAGTCAACCGAGTGGTCGCGGAAGGCTTTCTAGAAAGCATGGGGCACCAAGTCGTGATGGCAGAAAACGGCTCACAAGCAGAGCAACTGATCAGCACACAAGATTTTGATATCGCTTTGGTCGACATCAACCTCCCTGATTGTGATGGAACTGAGTTGATCCAACGCTTAAAGCGGATTGAGTGTGATAAGCCGGCCAATAAAGCGCTTGCCGTCACGCCAATGATTGCAGTGTCTGCGCACGTTTTTGCGGAAGAAGTTGAGCGCTATCTAGCTGCTGGTTTTGACGGATACTTGCCTAAGCCATTGGCAAAAGAGGCACTCGCGGCATTGATTCAGGATGCGCTAGACGGAAAGCCGTTGTTGTTGCCACAAAATGCCGACTGTACCCCGTTTGATCAAATTTCGCCTCAAGAACAAGAGCTACAATTAAAGGTCGTTCAAGCACCTAAAACAAAGGAACCCGATGTGGTTATCATTAATCCGAGCGTGATTGAGTCCGATATGAAAATCTTGGGCAGAGATAAGATGTTGCACATTATTAATCTGTTTAGATCCACCAGCACTGATGTATTAAGCAAACTGCAAGCGTCTGCTGAGGACAATGATAGTAAAGAAGTAAAGAACCTTGCCCATAAATTAAAGGGCAGCGCGGGAAGTTTAGGACTAACTGCATTAATGAACGCTTGCCAAGCAATTGAAGCCGCGGCTCAACCTTTAGATACCTATAATGCGACTAAAGATGATTTAGTTTCTCAAGTGTCTGCATCAATTCAAGCTCTGGATGAGTTAATGGCGAAGTAATCCATCGAGCATTGAAAATAAAAAAACCTCCGGCTTTCCGGAGGTTTTTTCTATTCGGTCATGTCATCTTCCCACTCGAATCGAGTGTCTAGGGCATAAGGGTCATCATCAAAAGGATGTTCCACTTTGCCACGCAAGTATTCGAGTTGATGCTCAAGCATATTGACCGTTTCGTAGTCTCCCTCAGAACAAGCAACGTAAATCTGTTGTTCAAGAGCGGCAATGTTATCTCGGATACCCATGAGAACCCCCTTAAATCATCATCGATTCTCAAAACGATTATAGTCAAGTAATCCAAATTCGATCGGTTGTTTTGTACGGTACCAATTGTGTAAACGATCGCTAAATGACCAGAATTTTTCTGAGCTTCTACGAATCGCAAAATTATCCAATAACTTAACGTAATCGGACTCGTTTTGGATGGCACTAAATTGATCGACAAAATCTTTTACTTGGTTTTCGTTGATCGAGAAAAATGCCGCAGGGTAGCTTCCCACAACGCCGCGTACAATGGTCATGTCATCGTTAGCAAAGTCACGGTTACTTTCTTCATCAAACAAGCTAGAGATGTTTGTGTGTGCATTGTTGTGAAGTAAGGTGAACAGTTCATCTTCCCCTGATTGACTTCTCACCATAAGCATAGTGATTTGCGGAACGGTTTTCAGGCCTTCACCACGAACGTGGTCAATGCGTTTTAGTTGTTTTTCATTACTCGCAGAAAGAGCCGTATCTTGAATTTCGTAGCGAGGCAGAAGCACACCTGAGACATGTTCTCTCAACAACTCCACCAACTCCGTTTTTGGATCGTCACTCTTATACTGAACGCTGGTTGGTTGGTTAAACGGCTTCACATTTCGTTGTAAAAAGTCACTCAACTGCGGGCTTTGATCTTTATACCAGCTAGATTGAAGTTCATGGCGCATATCGGCGGGTAACAAAGAGATAAAGTTACTTTCGCCTTCTAGACGCAAGAAGTCCATAAACATTCGTGTCATGAGCTGATGGCCGAAGTTACCGTAAACGTCAAACCCAGCAACAAGCAAATAGTGGATACGCTCTAGTAGCGCGTAGTCAAGAATCCACACTGTTTTAGGCTGCTCACCAACTAACCCTTGAACAACAGAAGCACTATCAAAATGGCGGAATATCGTTAATGCCGCATTATGGTTGGTGCCATTACCATCCCAAATTACATCGGTGGATAGGTTTTCACCTTCTTTAAACCAGTTATTAGTGAACTCAGATTTAGCCTCTAGGTAGCGAGCTTGTTGACGCGCGTACTTGACCCAGTTGGTAACAGGTAGCGTGTTACTTTCTTGCTCTGCCGGCAGTTTTAGATTATCAGCCTGAGATCGGTAAAACTCATTTACTTCTGGGATGTCTGCTTTATCTGGATCAAGGAAAAACACCCAAAAGCGATCATTGATAACATTCAATGCCAGTTGGCCACGACAAACTGGGCCTTTGATGTATGCCATTATTGTATTTTGTGCATTATCTAGCATGAACTTAAAGCGCGACTTCACTGGAAGGTCGATGAATGATGTCATCGGGTTTGCAGCAACTTCTGGTTCATAACTCGGTAGCTGACTAACCATGTAATCAGCATCAATAAACCAAGTTTTCCAGTTCTCTATGCGTTGCTTGTTTAACGCGAATGGCATGTGAGTTTTATCTACTATGGTCCCTTGCTCTGGAATAATTCGATAAAACACACGTTCAACCCCTGGATCATCGTACGGGCGACGCGTTGAAATACGTTTGACGGGCTGTCCTGGTGGTGTAGCAGAGCGGACGAGCGTGAAGAATCGGGGATCTTCATCGAGTTCCGAAAAGTAGAGATGAGATAAAAATAAATGCTCATATATATACCTAGCCATCAGCTGATTTTTCAAATCAGAGTGGTTAAGTAATGCTTCGTACTTATCTATTTGCGCTTGCTCTTTCTCACTAACAGGTCGGTGAACGTTCATTATTGCGCCGTTTTCCAACCAAGTCATGAGTGTGTGGTATTCACTGTTTGATAGGTTTGGCATACCAAAAGGCATTCCCCAGGTCGGGTTATCCTTTTCGTATTGCTCGTATTCTTCAATCGTCGGACAGGTTTGCTCTCGGTCTATCGAAAAGTCAAAGCCTTCTAACTGGACTTGGTCAGGCAATGGGTGGCGCTCTTTTTGTTGTAGCAAACGTGCGATAAGGCCTGCATCAATGTTGGCTGCCATGCTTTGATCACGTTCGTTGAGAACCGGATGAAAACCCGCATCGCGCCACTCTTGGGTTGTTTCTGCATCTTCGAATAAGCGTGTTGGTGCTGCGGCTGTGAGTCTTGTTCCTTCATATACCAGTGCTTTACTCGCACCACGGTCAATGCCCTCAACAGAAGAGAGCTTAAGTTGACATGGTGCATCGTAGCACGCGTGGCAGACGACACAGCGGTTATCCATAATGGGTTTAACTTCGCTTTGGAAGAAGTTTGCTTGAGGGGTTTCCACGTCAACTGTGCGTTCACGCACGAGCTGTGGACCAAACAGTTGGTCATAGTTAAGACCAGCATAGGTTGCACAGCCGGCAAACAAAGTAGCAATGCAAAGTGTAAAAATTAAGCGCAAATTCATTGAGTTATTTTACGTGATTAGAATTTGCATTAATTAAAGCAAAATAAGCGGTCAATTACCAAAAGTTGGGTCAATTAGCGTTAATTTTTCTGTTGATTGTCTGAGCGCTTGAAAATGTAACCCTGGCGGTGGACTGTCTGAATTCTGTCTGTTGGAACGCCTTCGTGAACTAGACGCTTTC
Organism: Vibrio sp. YT-15; assembly: GCF_033337445.1. NCBI lineage: Bacteria > Pseudomonadati > Pseudomonadota > Gammaproteobacteria > Vibrionales > Vibrionaceae > Vibrio > Vibrio sp. YT-15. The sequence goes on along the minus strand of NZ_JAWOQR010000014.1, from coordinate 75,826 downwards.
TCATTCTGCTCATGTGCATATCGAGTGCTCGATCATGTTCAGTAAATTCACGTTTTAGTACTGTTTCGTAAAGAAAATGCTTACTAAGTACTTGATCTTGATGGTGAGTGAGAGTTTGCAGCAGCTTAAATTGAATGCTTGTTAACTGAACAGATTTCTTGTTTGGCAGGTAATTGAGTACCACAGAGTGAGTGCGCTTATCTAGTAATAGCTCCTCATCATTATGGTGAACGCCGTTGTGTTGGCATTGGGAAGTTTTTCCATTTGAAACCTTGGAGTCAAGCACACGGGTACCTTAATTATTAATAGTAGTAAAACGTATTATCATTAATATTTATATAAAAGCAATCAGGTACTTTATGAGCACTGTGATATGCGTAGACAATCTTAATATTTGAGATTAATAGTAGTGATGAATGGTGCGATGGCGCTCTGAACTAAAGTGCTATTGGAGTGCGTATTAGCTACAAATAACGGTGTAATGTTAGGCGAAGATAGAAAGAATTCTCATTTAGTAAATTCGCTTATCCGCTATTTGTGAACTATACATTCTGTTGCAGGAAGCACTTTTCTAATACACACAGAGGTTTATATGACAGCGAAATATGGCGTTAAACGCCGATTAGCGATTCTTGCCGCCGCTTTAATCGGTGCGACAAGTAGCAGTATCGCAGCAGAGAAACCAAATATTCTCGTCATTTGGGGTGATGATATTGGCCAGTCCAATCTCAGTGCTTACACGTTTGGCTTGATGGGGTACAAAACACCAAATATAGACAGTATCGCCAAAGAAGGCATGATGTTCACTGACTATTACGGTGAGCAATCTTGTACAGCGGGCCGTTCTACTTTCATTACGGGCCAAACCGTTCTTAGAACAGGTTTGAGTAAAGTGGGGCTTCCAGGTGCTGATCTTGGCTTGAAGGAAGAGGACGCAACCATTGCCGAAATGCTGAAGCCGATGGGCTATATGACAGGGCAATTTGGTAAAAACCACTTAGGTGATAAAGATGAGCACCTTCCTACTAATCACGGCTTCGATGAATTTTTTGGCAACCTTTATCACTTGAACGCCGAGGAGGAGCCAGAAAACGTCGATTATCCTAAAGATCCTGAGTTTCGTAAAAAGTTCGGTCCGCGCGGCGTTATCCGTTCGTACGCTGATGGCAAAATTGAAGATACAGGGCCTCTAACTCGCAAGCGCATGGAAACCGTGGATGAAGAGACGTTAGATGCGGCACTCGACTTTATGGATCGTGCCGTCAAGGCTGAAAAACCTTTCTTTGTCTGGTGGAACGCAACTCGTATGCACTTCCGTACTCATGTGAAAGAAGAGAACTCTGGAAAAACAGGTATCAGCGAGTATGCAGATGGTATGGTCGAGCATGATAACCATGTAGGTCAGCTACTGAAAAAAGTGGATGATTTGGGTATTAAAGACAACACAATCGTCTTTTACTCCACCGATAATGGCCCACACATGAACTCGTGGCCAGATGCAGGTACAACGCCATTCCGTGGAGAGAAAAATACCAACTGGGAAGGTGCGTACCGAGTTCCTGCGATGGTACGTTGGCCGGGTAAAATTAAAGCTGGCTCTGTTTCGAATGATATCATGCATCACATGGACTGGATGCCAACGTTCGTTGCTGCCGCGGGTGATGACAATATCAAAGAGAAATTGCTCAAAGGTTATAGTGCGAATGGTAAGAAATTCAAAGTTCACCTAGACGGCTATAACTTCCTACCATATTTGACTGGTAAAGAGGATAAGGCCCCACGAGAAGAAATTTTTTACTTCTCAGATGATGGAGACTTAACTGCACTTCGCTATAACAAATGGAAGCTGGTCTTTATGGAGCAACGAGCAAAAGGTACGTTGCGTATTTGGGCTGAACCATTCACCACACTTCGTGTTCCTAAGATCTTCAACTTGCGTATGGATCCTTACGAAGTGGCTGATATCACTTCTAACACTTACTACGATTGGATGCTAGACCGTGCTTACATGCTTGTTCCTGCGCAAGCTTACGTAGGCAGATTCCTTGAAACGTTTAAAGAGTTCCCACCAAGGCAAAAAGCAGCAAGCTTCTCGCTCGATCAAGTGATGGAGAAACTAAAAGAGAACCCAAATAAGTAGGAAAAGCTAAGTGAAGTATCACATATAGAAAGAGGCTCATTAAAATGAGCCTCTTTTTTATCTGTAAAATTCTATCTATTCAGCTTTGTAGAAAGCTTGAGGACGAAAACGCCTAACGCTTCAATTGACAAGAGTTATAAACAAATTGGTTCGTAGTGGGCTGCCGTTAAGTTGGCTTTGATTTTTTCACGTAGAGCGATGTGGGCTGGGTTGTTTACCTCTCGCTTATGGTAGACGAACTTGTAAGGGATAGAGCGTATCGAAATGGGGCAGGGCAAAATTTGAAGTTTGAGCGCTTTGCTCCACTTGTTTGCAAAAGATTGAGACACGATCCCTAAACTGTCTCTTTGGGCGACATACAGCGCCATGCCCGCTAGCGAAGATGTGATCAAGTCGACTTTTCTTTCTTGAATTGTTTCCTTTGCTAGTTGCTCGAACCCCGACATGTTGTTCCATTTTCCTGAAAATAAACAGTGAGTTTCCTCATAAAATTGCTCTTTTGTGAGCGTGCCGTGTACACGGGGATGGTTCTCACGACAGATAACCACGGCTTCTTCCTCATAGGCATCTTCAATAATAAACGCTGCATCTTTCGTGATCACCGTATCGATTACTAGATCGACTTTTTGTTGTCTTAACAGCTCAAATAATAGGAATTTTTCGGGTGGTGATTCATAAAAAATAGTGTTCTTTATCGGGTCCATAATGTGCAACAAAATTTCCGAACAACACACTTCAAAATGATTTTTATCAGATATCGCATTGTCAATAATATTAACCGCTTGCTGGAATTGCGGCAGTAATTGATAAGCGGTGGAGGTTAGTGCGATACCTCGCCCTTTTTTAACGAATAATTGCTTATCGACGACTTGCTCTAAACGCTTTATTGCAGCGCTCACAGCAGGTTGTGTAAGCCCTAATTGTTCCGCGGCTTTTGTATAAGATTGAAACTCCGCAACAACAAGAAAAGTTTGGATCAAATTCAAGTCCATAACGTCACTCATAAATTTAATTTATAGGTTAACTAATTTTGACTGCATTTATCGCCTGAAATTAGTGCTTTATCTTATATCAACAATGGTATTGAAAAGCGAATACCATTTTTACGCACTAGCGAACTCTTGGAGATAATATGAAAAATGCGACCAAAACGAGCAGTAAAAAACTCGTACTTAACGCATGTACGTTAGCTTTGGGCGCTGCATCTGCAGTTGCACATGCAGCGGACAAACCCAACATTCTTGTCATCTTTGGTGATGATGTTGGTTACTGGAACCTTAGTACCTATAACCAAGGCATGATGGCGTACAACACGCCAAACATCGATAGCATTGCTAAAGAGGGTGCGAAGTTCACTAACTTCTACGCACAGCAAAGCTCGACAGCAGGCCGTTCTGCATTTATCACTGGTCAAATGCCAAAACGTACAGGTCTATCAAAAGTGGGCTTACCAGGCGCTCCGGAAGGTATCTCGGAAAAAGATCCGACGATTGCAACCGTGCTTAAACAAATGGGTTACGCAACCGGACAATTTGGTAAGAACCATTTAGGTGACCGAGACGAGCATCTTCCTACCAACCACGGTTTTGATGAATTCTTCGGCAACCTATACCACTTGAACGCAGAAGAAGAGCCAGAGAACGTGGATTACCCTAAAGATCCGGAGTTCAAGAAGAAATTTGGCCCTCGTGGCGTTATCCATTCTTACGCTGACGGCAAAATCGAAGATACCGGTCCACTTACGCGTAAGCGTATGGAAAATGTTGATGGTGAGTTTCTTGATGCCGCAGAAAGCTTCATAGAAAAACAAGTAAAAGCGGACAAGCCGTTCTTTACTTGGTTTAACACCACTCGCATGCACAACTTCACACATGTTCCTGAAGAATACCAAGGTAAAACAGGTGCCGGTTTCTACGCGGATGGTGTTAAGCAGCACGATGACCAAATCGGTCAGCTACTTAACAAGATCAAAGAGTTAGGTGTGGATGACAATACAATCATTGTTTACACCACTGACAACGGCCCTATGGTTGATTTGTGGCCGGATGCAGGGATGACACCGTTCCGCTCAGAGAAAAACACTGGCTGGGAAGGGAGTTTCCGTGTGCCAATGTTGATTAAATGGCCTGGAAAAATTGAGGCAGGTAAAACATTCAACGGCATGATGTCATTAGAGGACTTTTTCCCGACACTAGTTGCTGCGGCAGGTGATACCAAAGTTAAAGACGAACTGCTAAAAGGCAAAAAAGTTGGCGATATGGACTACAAAGTTCACCTAGACGGTTACAACCAACTGCCATATTTAACGGGTAAGTCAGACAAATCCGCACGAAATGAGTTCGTTTACTGGAGCGACGACGGCGATCTTGTGGCATTGCGCCAAGGAAAGTACAAGTTCCACTTTATGATTCAAGAGAATGAAACGGGTATGGATGTATGGCGTAAGCCGTTCACTAAACTTCGTGTGCCACTGATCTTTGACTTGAGCATTGATCCATTTGAACGAGGCGATCAAGGCATGGGTTATTCTCGTTGGATGTACGAGCGTTCATTCTTAATGATGCCAGCAATGGATACAGTGAAAGAGGTGATGGGTACATTCAAAGAATTCCCGCCTCGTATGGAAGCAGGTTCGTTCGTACCTAAGTCTTCTAAGTAAATTAAGATTATATAGCGCTTTTTGGAGCGCTATATACCCAAATAGCTTCACTTTTGCTGTACAGCGCTCACGAGGTTATTTGGGTATATGTAATAGTGAGAAACGTATGAGTAAGATTTCCCCTCGCCATTCTACTACTATGCCTATTGTTCCTCTTAAAACGGCGTCTAAAGCGCCTGTTCTGGGCGCGTATGACCGTCGATTCCATGTGATGGCAAAGCCAGGCGGAGCAAAGTGCAACATCGATTGTCAGTACTGCTTTTATCTGCATAAAGAAAATCTACTGCACCAAGAAAAGCAGCCAAAAATGGACGACGCAACACTGGAAGCGTTCGTGAAAAGCTATATCGAAAGTCAGGATGGCGAAGAAATTGTATTCTCATGGCAGGGCGGGGAGCCGACGCTGCTTGGGTTGGACTATTTCCGCAATGTCGTAGCTTTGCAAAAGAAATATCAGCCGAAAGGCGTTCGCATTGAAAACGACCTTCAGACCAACGGCATTTTGCTAAACGATGAGTGGTGTGCGTTTTTAAAAGAGCACAACTTCCTAGTTGGCTTGTCGATTGATGGACCACGAGAGCTGCACGACAAATATCGCAAAACCCGCAGCGGTAAGCCAACGTTTGATCTCGTGATGAAAGCGGTAGATAAGCTCAAAGCGCATGGCGTGAAATTCAACGCGTTGGTCACGGTGAATCGTCACAATGCGAAATACCCGCTCGAAGTATATCGATTTTTAACCCAAGAATTGGGTGTGACTTATATTCAGTTTGCGCCGGTGGTAGAAGCCAACAACTTCCAAACAACCGCGCCGCAGTTTTGGAACGAACAGATGATCCCAACCAAAGGCAGTGATCTGGCTAAACCGGGGCATCCTATGTCGATTGTAACGGATTGGTCAGTCGATCCTGAAGACTGGGGACGCTTTTTAATGGCGACCTTTGAAGAGTGGGTGAATAACGATCTTGGCCGTGTGCTGGTTAATCTGTTTGAAACCGCGGTGGCGCAAGTAATGGAGAAACCGTCTCAGCTTTGCGTGACGGCGGAGTTTTGTGGCAAAGGGTTGGCGATTGAGCACAATGGCGACGTGTTCAGTTGCGACCACTATGTGTATCCAGAATACAAACTCGCCAACATTCATGAACACTCACTGAATGAAATGGCCTTCTCTACAAGACAATATACTTTTGGCATGGCAAAACGCGATTCATTGCCGACGTATTGTAAGCAATGCCCTTACTTGCCTTATTGTTGGGGTGAGTGCCCAAAAAACCGTTTGATCAAAACGCCGAATGGTGAGAGTGGTCTAAACTATTTGTGTTCGGGAATCAAAATGTTCTTTGATTATGCGTTACCGATGTTGGTTGGTCTTGCACAACTTCTCCAATCTCAAGAACCGCAAAGATAACATAGTGAATATAACCTTAAGTTATTTCATTTGTTCTTATACTTAACTATCGAAAAGACGGCTTAAACCATTGAAAAGGTATCCTATGAACCACGCACAACAAGCGATAAAAGAACTCATCGAACAAACAGAAAAAAGCGTCATTGGACAAAGCCACGTGGTTCGAGCTTTAGTCATCGGGTTATTAACAAATGGGCATATTCTGCTAGAAGGTTTACCGGGAACGGCAAAAACACGTTCCGTAAAATCGTTGGCGAACTTGTTAAACACCAGTTTTGGTCGAATCCAGTTTACGCCGGATCTTTTACCATCTGACGTGACGGGTACTGAGGTTTATCAAGAGCTGGATGGTAAGCCGCAACTCCACTTTCAACCTGGGCCCATTTTTAACAGCATTGTACTTGCTGATGAGGTCAACCGTGCACCTGCCAAAGTACAAGCGGCACTGCTTGAAGCCATGGCCGAAGGCACAATCACAGTAGGCGATAAAACTCACGTATTGCCAGACTTATTTATGGTGCTTGCAACGCAAAACCCAGTAGAGCAAGAGGGCACGTACCCACTGCCAGAAGCGCAAATGGACCGCTTTATCATGAAGGTTACCGTCGATTATCCAGAAGATGACGCAGAACGTGACATCATTCGTTTGGTGCGCAGTGAAGAATTGGGTGCGGAAACCAGCAGCGAAATTATTACGCCAAAACACATCGAGCCAGACGTGGTGCTAGAAGCGCGCCGTCAGTTACCAAACATCGTGGTATCAGACCTAGTGGAAAACTACATCGTTGCGTTAGTGATGGCGACTCGTAAGCCAGAGCGTTATGCTGATTCAAACTTAGCAAAATGGATTGAGATTGGCTCTAGTCCTCGTGCTTCCATCGCTCTCGACAAGTGCGCTCGTGCGTATGCGTGGATGCAAGGACGTGACCATGTGACTCCTGACGATGTGCGTGCCATGGTTCCGTCTGTATTGGGCCACCGTTTTTCTTTGACCTACGATGCACTAGCAGACGGAGTCGATCACCAACGAGTCGTGCAAGAGCTGCTAGATTGTGTAGAAATTGGATAAGTGGGAGGCATTATGGCTAAGCCAACTCTTGCGCCAAAATCACAGGGGATGGATCCCCGTTTGTACTGCGATTACGCTCGTTTAGTACGTCTGCAAGCACAAGCAGAATCATTCAGTTTACTTCCTCACCTAAAAGCGGGTAGTGTACTCTCTGGTCGACACAATTCGCTGTTTCGCGGTCGTGGATTGAACTTCGAAGAGCTGCGTCATTACCAATTAGGTGACGATATTCGTAACCTTGATTGGAAAGTTACGATGCGTACGGGTAAGCCGCACGTACGCAGTTATACAGAAGAAAAAGATCGCAACGTAATCGTGTGTGTCGACCAGAGAAGCACAATGTTTTTTGCTTCGACGCAAGTAATGAAATCGGTTGTCGCGGCAGAGATCGCAGCGATGTGTGGGTGGCGAGTATTAAAAGATGGCGACCGAGTCGGTTTTGTCATCGCATCCCAGCAGGCGTTGTTTCACAGCAAGGCACAGCGTTCGCAAAACGATCTTCTGGCGCAACTTAAACGTCTCGCTAAAGCCAATCAATCGCTCAATGTGGACTCCCGCAATTCCGAAAAAGTAACGTTCAGTCAATGGATTGAGCTCATTAAACGTATGAAGCTCAAGCAATCCACTTTGATTTTTATCAGCGACTGGAGCGACTGCGAGGAGCACCATCTTGATCACCTTAAACAGCTGCAACAGCACAATGATGTTCTCGCAGTGATGGTTAGTGACCCATTAGAACAAACGTTACCGGACGATTTGGCAAAATCGAAATGGGTGGTTGGTGATGGGCAGTATCAACTCAACTTAGACAGCAAAGCAAAGGTAGAAGCTGCGAGCGCAAAGCTTGAGGCTCGAACTAGCTTACAGCGTCAATCACTCTCTCAACTTATGGCGATGAAACACCTTCCGCACATCGAACTCGATACGACAGGCGAGCACATTAAACAATTTCAAAAACTGGTAGGAGGGCGTTAAATGAGTGATCTTCCTACGCCTCCGAGTACCTACATACTCAGAGAGCTGCATGATGTGGCCGTACCATCTAGCGTGAGTTGGTACCCGCAAACTATTGGCTGGAAAATTTTAGCGGCGGTTGTGCTCATTGCATTGGTGTACGTCGTATATCGATTGGCTCGGCAATGGTGGCATAATCGTTACCGAAAAGAAGCTCTAATGGCGATTTCGCAAATCAAATCGAGCGACAAAGATATGCCTAAAGCATTGTTCTCGGTGCTTAAAGTAGTGCTGATTCAAATTGATAGCCGCAACGCGAAATTGTTTGATACCGCCTTTCTGCGCAAGCTCGATGCGCTGTATCCGCAAACCGAAGATTCTCAAGCAAACTCGCAAATGGTTTTTAACGATGAGCTTTCAAAGTGCTGGCTACAAAGTATTGTTGACCCAAGCGTTACGCTAACCAACGAAGATCGTGTAACGCTAATTGCTCGTGCGAAAAACTGGGTGAGTGAACACCGTGGTGATGCTCAAAAAAGCGCGGCAAAGAAATCACCACGATTGAAACGCAAAGCACATCAGGGAGGTTAACATGAATGATCTTCTTGTATCGCTAACTGGTTTGTCTGGTTTTGAATTTGCTCACCCAATGTGGTTTCTGGTTTTGCCCTTGCCGTTGGTGGTGTACTACTTGGTGCCCGCATATCGCACTAAGCAAATGGCGATCAAAGTGCCGTTTTTTAGTCAGCTGGTGGAAGCGATTGGCGAGACGCCATCAGAAGGTGCAAGCCAGTTGACCCCGAGTTGGTGGCAACGAGCAACGTTAATTCTTTCATGGCTTTTGGTGGTGTGTGCGATGGCAAAACCCACCGTGTTAGGCGAGCCTCAAGTTCGCGAGAGTTTAGGCCGCGATGTGATGGTGGTGGTGGATCTTTCGGGCTCCATGGCCGAGCCAGATTTCACCTCACGTACAGGCGAAAAAATTTCTCGTCTTGATGCGGCAAAAGAAGTGCTGTCGGAGTTTGTTCAGTCTCGTAAAGGTGACCGATTAGGCTTGGTGCTTTTTGGTGATGCTGCTTTCGTGCAAACGCCATTTACCGCAGACCAAAAAGTGTGGCTCGAACTGCTTAACCAAACCGATGTGGCAATGGCAGGGCAGAGTACCCATCTTGGTGATGCGATTGGCTTAGCGATTAAAGTTTTTGAGCAAAGCGATAAGTCGCGTGGTGCTTTAGAACAAGATCAAAACCGTGAAAAAGTCGCGATTGTATTAACCGATGGTAACGACACGGGCAGTTTTGTTGAACCGATTGATGCGGCGAAAGTTGCGAAAGCCAAAGGCGTGAGAGTACACGTCATTGCGATGGGCGATCCGGAAACGATAGGTGAAACCGCGTTGGATATGGACACGATTCATCGCATTGCGAAAGAATCCGGCGGTGAAGCGTTTGAAGCACTCAACCGTGATGAACTATCGGCTGCCTACGACGAAATAGGCAAACTGGAACCTCAACTTTACGAAAGCACCACATACCGCCCAAAACAAAGCCTTCATCATTACTTGATGGCGTTAGTGGTCATCATGCATTTGCTCGCGTTCAGCGTCGCAACACTTAAAAGAAGGGCTGTTACACGATCATCATTAGGAGAGAGCGATGTTTGATTCTCTTAGTTGGACGCAATTCTTTACGCAGTTTCATTTTATTCGACCACTGTGGTTACTGGCTTTGGTCCCCATGTTTTTCTTGGTGTGGTTACGCTGGCGAGAAGAAAGCAAGCCAAGCTGGAAGGATATTCTGCCCGAACATTTACGCAATGCTTTGACGATAGGTGAGCGAGGTTGGCGTAAGCAACTGCCGCTTAAGCTCTTGATGCTGATTGTGTTCATCGCCATTGTGATTTGTGCAGGCCCAACGTGGCAACGTGAATCTTCCCCCTTTGGCGAAGATAAAGCCTCTCTGCTGGTGGTGCTTGATAACAGCGAATCGATGCTGCAAAAAGATCTCCCACCAAGCCGCCTTGAGCGTTCCAAACAGAAAATACGCGATTTGTTAGTTGCGCGAAAAGGCGGAAAAACGGGTTTAGTCGTGTTCGCGGGTAGTGCTCATGTGGCGATGCCTATAACTCAAGACAGCAAAGTATTTGACCCATTTTTGGCGGCCATTACGCCAGAAATTATGCCCGTGCAAGGTAAGCTTGCCGAAAAAGCCTTGCCGTTAATTGATCAACAATTGCAAGGTCAACCAGGCTCCACCGTTCTGTTGGTGAGCGACGGCGTGAACCCGGCCACGATTGAGCAATACCAAGCGTATTTCTCGGGCAAACCTTATCAACTGTTAATTCTTGCGGCAGGGAACGCTGACATTGTGAGTAACAACCCAATGGATTTGGATTCTCTACAAAAACTGGCCAGCCAGACCAACGGTCGATTGGTGGAAGTGACCGTCGATAACAGTGATATCGAGCAACTGAACCGATACGTTGAGCGCAATATGCAGCTTAATGGCGAATCTTCAATGCCTTGGAAAGACATGGGGTATCAACTTCTGTTCCCAATCGCGCTGATCATGATGCTGTGGTTTAGAAAAGGGTGGTTAGTGCAGTGGTGCGTGATTGTAATGATGAGCGGCACGTTATTGATGCCAACCAGTGCAATGGCCGAGAACATTTCAGTTAAAGCCGAGCAGCCACAAGTTGTGCAAAAAGTGACGGCTTTCGACAAGGTGGCGCAATGGTGGTGGGATTTGTGGCTAACGCCAGATCAACAAGGACAGCGTTTGTTCAACAAACAAGCGTATTTAGAAGCCGCGAAACACTTTGTCGATCCATTACGCAAAGGTACGGCGTACTACTACGCTAGCGAGTTTGAACTCGCGCACAGTGCGTTTTTGGAGATGCAAAACGACCCGTCCGAAGAGGTTCGAGATTACGGTCTTTATAATGCGGCGAGTGCATTGGCGCGTCAGCGTGAATATTTGGCTGCACGTGACTTGTTAAAATCCCTAGCCAACAAGCCAACGTTGAGCGAGAGGCTAAGACCGGATGTTGAGCATAACTTGAAAGTGATTGGTGGTATTGTAGAGGACATCAACCGGATGAGTGAGAGTCAGGCAGGAACAGAGCAAGAAGCATCAACCGAGCTAGGCGATAACCCTCAAACCGCAGAAGGGGCGGATGAAAAAACGTCAGCGGAGTTGATGATTAAAGAGACGTTAAGTGCAGACGACATCTTAGGTAGCCAAGAATTAGCCGACAAATGGTTAAAGCGAGTCGAAGCGGATCCTAAATACTTCTTAAATGCGAAGTTTCAGATTCAATTGCGTTCAATAGAAACCGGAGAATCAACCTCTACTGCGAACGAAAATACAGAGGAGGCGGTGCAATGATGAAAAGCCACCGTTTTAGGCCCTTTGCTTTACCCTTGTGGTTAGTTACCTGTTTCGGTTTCCTCCTGAGCAGTAGTGTGTTGGCTCAAGATATTCGTGACGTTCAACGAGAGCATGGTGTTGAGTTACAAGCGTGGATTGGTCAACAACCAACGGCTGGAGAGAAGCGGAAAACACCAAGTTTTAGCGTCAATGAGCAAGTTATTTTAACCATCGAAGTGGCAACGCCGCGTTGGTTTACGGGTGGTACGAGAATTGGCAATATTGAAATACCCAATGTTATCGCCAAACAGCGTAATCAACTAGCAACCAACTTTACTGAGCAAAAAGAGGGGCAAACTTGGTCGCGTCAACGCTGGGAAGTGACTTTGTATCCTCAAGCTTCTGGTGATTTTGTGATTCCACCTGTCGCAGTGGGCGTTCAGGTGTCTGCACCGGACGGCGAGAAGGTGTCAGGCACACTTTACACGCAGCCGATTAAGTTCAAAACCATATTGCCATCGGGCCTGCTGAGTGGTGAGACACCTTGGTTTTCTGCAACAGATGTAGAGGTAAAGCAAGAGTGGGATACCTCCACTGAGTCACTCAAAGTTGGGGATGCAATCACGCGTAAAATCACCATTTCGGCTCAAGATTCACTATCTGTATTGCTACCAGACTTGTTGAAAGGAGAATCAACAACCCGTTACCAAGCGTACCCTCAACCTCACCGTCTGACAGATACGCAAACACGTGGCGATTACCAGTCAACACGCACAGAAGAGAGTGTGTACGTGATTCAACAAGGTGGTGAATTAACCCTGCCAGATTATGAGTTCCTTTGGTGGAACAGTAAGACTCAGCAAGTGGAAACGGTGATGTTAGAGGGCAAAACTTTTGCCGCGAAGCACACGTTGAAGTCCTTCATCAGAACGTACTTTGCATGGATTGTTTCCACGCTTGTATTGCTGGGTTTTGTGATTATTTCATTGGTAGCCATTAAACGTTACTACCGCAACAGACCGACACCAGCATGGTTGACGTTCCACCGTTTGTTAAAGGCTAAACGTTGGTCTGAAGCAAGGACCATATTGTACAAACAATTGCGTTTAAATACGGCAGAGCTGGAAATGTACAAAGCCGATACGAGTGAATCGTGGCAAAAAAGTGCGTCGCGAATGCAAAGTGGTGAAAATAGCGCTTATTTAATGAAGTCGATGTGGCGCAAAATCCAGACCAAACAAAAACGCTTTAAATTCCGTATTCCGCGAGCGTTACCAGAACTGGACAAAGTCATTGGAAGAGATGGCAATGAATAAAACGGGGCGCTAATATAGCGCCTCGTTTTTATTAGAGAATAGAGTTCAAATGAGCCAAGAGTTTATGCGCCGCGCATTGGAAGTGTCCAAAAATGCGCTTCCTGAATGTCAACCCAACCCGCCGGTTGGTTGCGTGTTAGTGAAAGACAATCAAATCGTTTCTGAAGGGCATACTCAAGCGATTGGTGGCAATCACGCGGAAGTGGAAGCGCTGAATGCGTATCAAGGCTCGTTAGAATCGGTGACCGCATACGTTACGCTGGAACCGTGTTCGTTTGTTGGTCGCACGCCAGCTTGCGCGGTGACATTAGTCAAATCCGGCATAAGCAAAGTCGTCGTAGCCATATTGGACCCCGACCCGCGCAACAGTGGCCGAGGTATCGAGATTCTAAAACAAGCAGGTATAGAGGTAGAAACGGGTTTATGTGGAGAGGAAGTCTGCGAGTTTCTTACCCCTTACTTAGGCAAAGCCTAATCCAAGCTTTATGTTGCACAGTGATGCCAGTCTATGTGGTGAATGAAATGCGTCAAAATTGAGTTAAAACTCATTAAAATAAGCCATCCCGCTCATTTTTCATACGTTGTTACGCGAAAAATCATGTTGTTAGAGATAAGATAGAGAAATGACTTTCGAAAATTTAATAGCATGAAACCGACCGACCTTAATCTTATTCCCATTTTCACTGCCATCTATGAAGAGCGTAACTTGTCTCGGGCGGCGGCGCGTTTAAACATCACCCAGCCTGCGGTGAGTAAAGCGCTAGCAAGGCTACGTGATATCTACGATGATCCATTGTTTCATCGTTGCGTTAAAGGTGTCGAGCCTACCTCGTTCGCGATGGATATTTATCCTGCTCTTCTAGCTTCAGTACAAAATTTCACTTCGACATTATCGGCCTCTAGTGAGTTTGACCCTAAAGTGTCGAATAGAGTGTTTTCTATTGCCTGTGTGTCCGTTGCAAGCTTTGAGTTGCTACCTCAAGTCATGAAACAAATCCGTGTGTCGGCGCCAAATGTTGCATTAGAAGTACATCCGCTTTTTACGGAAGATTTTGAAAGTGATCTGAGGTTACAACGATACGATTTGATCATTGATATCACACCAAGAGCAAGAACGGTGCTAAAACTGGAAACTGTACTTACGGAGCGTTTGGTGGTGGTATGTAGCGAAGCGCATCCACGCCTGAATGACGAGATTACGGCTGAACAATTTTTTGAAGAAGAACACGTAGTGGTTTCGCAGTGGCAGAGTCGTAAGAGCTTGTTAAACGCCGATGACATTGTCGACTTGGATAAGAGAAAGATTAAGTATCGAGCCTCAGGCGTACTAGAAATGCTCCCAATTATTTGTGGTAGTGAATACATTGGTTTAATGCCAGAGTCGATGATCAACTTGTTCAATAACACCTATCATGTTAAATCTTTATCAATGCCATTTGATGAACAAATGTATGAGCTTTGCACAATCTGGCATCCTAGTCGCACAAACGACAGCGCCCATCAGTGGTTGCGTTCACAGATTAGGCAAGCAGGAAAAGTCATCAACCAATAGGAAGTGCAATGAAAAAGACAATACGTGCCATCCTTAACGGAAAAAAAGCTGGGAATCCAGAGTTAAGAGATGCAATCATGAAAATGAGAGACAAAGGCATCGACGTACAGGTGCGTGTGACGTGGGAATCTCAAGACATGCCACGGCTAGTAAAAGAAGCGGTTGCTGAAGGCATTGAACGTATTGTTGTCGCTGGTGGCGATGGGACCGTCAATGAGGCGGCTTCTGCGATTATTCAAATTGACAAAGAAAAACGCCCTGAGTTAGCCATTATTCCCCTTGGTACCGCCAATGACTTTGCTACCGCTATTCAAGTACCTAATTCCATTAAGGCGTCTTTATCTCTTGCTGTTGAGGGGCAGTCCGCTTTGGTCGATTGCGTCAAAGCGAACGATCGCTGCTTTATTAACGTGGCAACAGCAGGGTTTGGCGCAGAAGTTACAGCAGAAACGCCTGTTGAACTCAAAAACTTTCTTGGCGGCGGAGCTTACACGCTAACTGGTGTTGTAAAAGCACTTGGCTTTAAACCATATGACGGAACAATAACGATTGAAGGTGGTGCGTATCAGGGAGAAATGTTGCTCGGTGCGTTTTGTAATGGGCGCCTTGCTGGAGGTGGGCAAGAGTTAGCTCCAAAAGCGGTGATTAATGATGGGCTGATGGATCTAACATTGGTGCGCCCATTTTTACCTCATGAGCTGCCTAAAGTAATCGACGAGATCAATAACCCGAGTGAGAAAGGAGAGTTTGTGAAGTACACAAGAGCAAGCTGGTTAGAGATAGACTTCCCGAATCCATTGCCTCTTAATTTAGATGGAGAACCTTTTCATTCGAGAACCATTAGATTTGATGTTCAGCCTAAGAGTATACGGTTAGTCGTACCGCAAGATTGCCCTTGCTTGACTAGCTAAACGAGCGTTTTCCATGATTATTGCGTAACACAGCCACTAAAATGTGGCTGTGTTATTTGTGTTGAGGTATCAGTCAGCTTCTTAACGTTTTTGAATTGTCTCAACGTCTATCTGCGTAGTTGTCCAATCTGCGTCAACCTCTCCTCGAATCATTACGGTATCTTTTGGTGTCACTTCTTGACCCATCCAATCTTCGTTATCGATCTCTACTTCGATCTCACCAGTGTTGTCTTTGAACAAGTAAGTCTCGTTACCAAATGATTGAACAATATGCCCGGTTAGCACTACAGCGCTGTCGTCGGTTGCGTTGCGCGCCTCTTTCACCGTATTGATTGCACTGACTTCTGGACCATTAAACGCGGCGAAAGCCGAGCTTGAAAGTAGGGCAAGCATGGATGTTAAAAATACTCTTTTCATTATCATCTCCTTATATTAGAAGTAATAAGTTGTGCCTACGTTAAAGGATGCAGTGTTTGCGTAGCTGTCTAGTTGGTATTTAGCGTTTGCGCCAATGGTGAGCTTTGGCAACACTTGGTATTCCGCGCCCACAGAGAACATTGCGCCTAACTCGTTGCTTTTCTCCGAGCTATGGAAAAGCGTGTTGGTCATTTCCACATCGTCGTTCGTGACAAGTTCGTATTCTTGATGTTTAGAAACCTTGGCGTTGTATTCCGTGTACGTTAGACCCGCTTTGAATTTTGTTGTCCATTTATCATTTAATGCATAGTTAAACACAGGAGCCAACGACACTTGCTTGGCTTTGATTGACGCATCCCAATCCATTTCATGATGGTAATCTTTGCCATCGATTGACTTGATACCTAGGTTTTTTGAACGACTATCATCAAGGTCAAACTGGCTGTAACCCAGTTCCAATGCCCAGTTGTCATTAAATGCGTAACCGACAAAGCCTGAGAAAATACCGTCTTCAAGCTCAGGGTTGAGTGTTACGTTGTCAGTTGAAAAGTGAGGTTCCAAATCATGGTCAGTGGTGCCTAGTCCATATTCCAGACCTACATAAGGAGCCGCAGATACCGAAACTGAGCAGGTAACAAGTAACGCAAGAAGTGTTTTGTTCATTTTATTTTGCCTCTTCAAATCAACTTAATGAGTAGAAGCGCATTGTGTGTGATGAAGCGTGAAGTGATCGTGAAGAAACAAAAATATTTCAGAAAAAGAGCAAGGTGCGGTAAAAAAGAAATTGTTTTAATGAATATGCGCCAAGCTCTTTATATAAAGAGAGTTAACTTGCGGCGACGTAACACACCGCAAATGGCACATTAAGGCGAGTAAACTCTTTAATCCAACGCCATTGGTTGTCTTGGAGTTTATCGCCTGGCCCTTTTACTTCAATCCATTCGAACTCGTTTCCTTTAAAAGCAATCAGATCAGGCATCCCATTGCGGTAAAGCTTTAGGTCACTCAATTGTATTTTAAATAGCGCCATCAACATGTTAGTTGGGATTGTATCGAGTGCCATTTCGAGTAGCTCTTTACTTATTAAGCTCCAATGCACAAATGGATTGCTGATACCAAACTTCTCATCGTACCTAGTTAACAACGTATGAGTATTGCCCGTTTCCAATTCGTCAAACGTCGCATCTATCAAAGCTTGGCGTTTGGTAACAAAATCAGAATGGTACAAATCCAGAGGACGATGTTGATAGGCATTGATGAATGCGCCTTCGATGGGAGCGAAAATCGCATCCCAAAAAGTGAGACCAAGTAATGCATTAAGCAGTGCATTTTCGGTGTAAAATACTGTCCAGCCTAAGGACTCAAAATACGCTTTGCTGGCGAGTTCGACTCTCTGTTGAGATAAATCCAGTTCAAGGCGGTATTCCGTACAGGTTGGCTTCGTCACTCTTGGCACTTTCTCGCCTTGTTTTCGTTTTAACCGTTGCTCAAGTTTTTGTGCAACTTCGAGCTCAGACACATCGATCGGTGAGTGAAGCATACCTGTGACAATGTCACCAAATAAATCATCATGGTTTAATTTGTCATAGATACGTGCGCGTCGTTCTCGGCTCGGTGTGAGTTGAGTTTGCCCAAATAGAGATAGGGCGGTCTCTAGATCATTAAGCCGTTCGTAATCACGTGCTATGTCATTCAACATGTGCTCGCGTTTACGATCTACGTAACGGTGTTTAACGGGCTGAGGCATTGCCTCAATTAATAAGTCGAGATTGGCTTTGTCTTTTCGGTCAAATTGCCAGTACAGGTTGGCCAACTGGCTCAGTTCAATTAAACGGTCTATTTGCTCACGTGAATCAAAGAAACGGCGCACTTTACTCAATTGATATTGCTCGAACTGATGCAAACCTAAGTCATCAAGCACAAACTGACTTAAGTCTTGATGGGTGTTGGCAAAAAACAGAGTGAGCAACACGTCGATCATATGAGCTGAATTGAGTTTGACGATCGTAAACTCAAGCTTCTCTGTACGATCAAATTCCGCATTACTCAAACGTTCGACAAGGGCGTCTTTCTTGAGTGATTTCGGCAGTTCGGGATAAAGCGTGGAGATTTCTGGCTTGGTCAGTAAATTAGCCGCTAACCCTTGATGAGAAAGGGGTGGGGAAAGGGCTACAAACTCATGTTGACTCAATTCTGCCAGTGCTTCATTGATAGAAGGTATTTCTGGATAACTCAGCTTATCACTTCGAAACCAACATCCCTTTCGGCTGTATAAACGTACCAAAAGGCACTGGGCGTGTTTGCTCAAAGAATCAAACGAGCAAAGCCATGCGTGTTCTTCCTTGGTCAGTAAATCGCTGTACCAAGTTACTGCGTGATGAGTCAGCTTAAAGAAGTTCTCTAGATAGTAGTCTGGTGCAAGTTCGATAGGGCTTTCCATAAACGACCGATAACAAAAAAGGCTTAACCCATAGGTTAAGCCTTTTTGCTATCAAATCAATTCGCAATTATGCGTTTTTTAGCTGTGCTACTTTCGCTTCAGACAATGGCTTAGTGATGAACGCAAGTACGATACATACTGCCATCATTGCTGAAGAAATTGTGTAAGCCAAGGTGTAGCCGTCGCCATTTGTCATCGAGAAACCAACAACCGCTGCGCCGATTGCACCACCGATCCCCCATGCTGTGTAAAGCACGCCGTAGTTAGTGCCGTAGTTTTTCAGACCGTAGAACTCAGCCGTTAGAGTAGGGAATACCGCTAGAAGTGTACCGTAACCTACCGCTGCGATTGCTGTACCGATGATCAGTGTAAACTCAGAGTCGAACGTCGCGAACAGCACCATGTTTACGCCTTGTAGAACGAACGCAAGTAGAAGCGTACGAACACCGCCGATTTTATCTGCAAGCATACCCGCGGCAACACGACCGCCAGAGTTAAATACAGCAAGAATAGACGCTAGGTAAACCGCGTTTGGCAAGTTTGCTTGAACGCTTGCGATTGTCGTGATGTTACCGATGATCATTAGACCAACAGAAGCTGCAAACGCGTACATGATCCATAGAGAGTAGAACTGTGGCGTTTTCAACATTGCTTTCCAAGTTAAGTCATCTGACTTTTTCACCGCTTTAGGTGCTTGGCCTTCTTTTACTTTAGGCTCCGCAGGTGTGTAGTCTGCTGGTGGGTTGTTGATGGTTGCTGCAAGAGGAACCGCAATCGCTAGGATACCAACACCAAGAACCATAAAGCTAGTTTGAATGCCCATGCTGTCTATTAGCGCAGAAGTTACTGGCGCAAGGTAAATAGCCGCTAGACCAAAACCTGCCGCAATAATGCCGTTAACCATACCTTTCTTCGAAGCGTGGAACCACTTCATCGCAGAAGGTGATAGGCATGCGTAACCAAAACCGATACCTGCACCTGTGATCACACCGAAGGTAATGTTCAGCATTAGTGGAGAGTTCACAAAGCCAGACGCGATCATGCCCAGACCTGTAAGAACAGTACCTAGGATAAGGATCATTCGAGGGCCCATGCGGTCTTGAAGAATACCTGCAATAAGAAGACAGATAGAGAAAGTGATGGTTGCAGTTGCGTAAGGTGCAGAAGCTTCTGCAGCACTCCAGCCTGATTCAGTTACCAGTGCCTTGTTGAATACACTCCAAGCATACAGGATGCCAAGACAAAGGTTGATACAGAACCCTGCTAACAGGATGCGCATAGCTTTATCAATCTTGCTCATTTTTATTCTCAGTTTTTCCTCTTATTGGCAATGCCGCAAAGAAGGTTGGTTTAAAGATGTTTTTTCTCAAAATTAGTTTGCGTTTTTCAACGTTTAACGCAATGAGCGCGGATTATAACCAATAAATATGTGATTGGAATCTCTTTTTACGGTTACTGATAAAATAATTTGCAACATTAAAAGTGGATGTGAATTCATGGTTTTGTATGTAGTAAGAACGTTGTAAAAAAGTGATATTTTTTGTTCGCTAATAACGAATGATGAGTCAAGACAGAGAGGTTTTACGCTGTTGAGTGCACAGTTCACATTTCAAATAAAAAATTTCAAAATGTTTCTATGTTAACCATCTGTAACAAAAATGGCGAATTTATCATCTAACTGTCGTAAGTATCAGATGCAAAGGGTTTCTTAATTTTTAATTGTTAACCTTTTGTAATAATTGAAGCTGATTAGCTTTTATGTTCATTAAGTGAGCAAAAAAGTAACTTGTAATTGCTGATTTTAGGCGCAGAATATAGTGAAAAATGAGTTTTCATTTATGAAGGGATGCTTTTTAGATTTGTTGTGAGGTGACTTATGAAACTGTTCCTATTACTCATGGCTTCGGTATCCGCTGGTATCGCATCAGCAGACCACATCCATTCATTTATGTTGGGCTTATCTATTGCTTCTTTAGCGGTAGGTAGCTGTTATTTCTTCGCATTTCGCAGCTCGCGCTTTCCACAGCTTGCTTTATTCCTACTCATTTGCGGCATGCTTTCTAAGTTGACGATAACCGTAGTCGGTGTGATGTGGGGAATGTCCGCGGAATTAATCACGTCTCCAATCGTATTCGCACTTTCATATTTATTCTTTTCGCTTGCCGTTACCTACTTATGGTTTAGCTACAGAGAGAGCATCACTAAGATTCCTGACCGATTTAAGTCAGCGTAAATCAACACATTAGAATAAAAAAAACGCCAGCACATTTGCTGGCGTTTTTAATTAAACGTAATTTTGTTCGGATATTGCTTTTAGTTTGATCGTGGCAATACCGTTAGGCACTCATTGGAACAAGCACCATAGTACCAATAATCACCGTGATAAGGCCTGCTAGAACTGGAACGGATGTGCGTTTTACAACCTCAAACGGGCTGATGTTTGCCATACCTGATGTCGCAACGATTACGCCAGATACTGGTGAGATAGTACGGCCTAGGTTTGATGCTTGAAGCATCGGGATAATTAGGAACGCAGGGTTTAATCCCATTTTAGCAGCTAAAGATGGTGCTAACTCCACGAACGCATAGAAAGGCGCGTTACCCGAACCCGTTGCAATTGCTGCTGCAACTGTTAATGCAGTTAGAATAAGCATTAAAGCAACGCCGCCTGCACCAGCATTATCTGCTAGATGAAGTAGGTTATCGATAGCACCGATAGACATCAGACCTTGTGCAAAAACCCCTGCGGCAACCAAAAGCATCACAACGCCTTTGAACGCGTCAGCCATGCCTGCGTAACAAGAATCTAAATCTTCTAGTGATTTCTTACCATCGAACTTATTTACAACATAATGGATCAGAGCTCCAAGGAAAATCGAACCAACCACAATAGTGTAGATGTCTAGACTAAGTCCTGGAATGGTACGACCGTTGAATAGGAAAACGCCGATGATAGGTAGAAATGGAAGAGCTGCATAAAACGCTGGTGCGTCAGCTTTGATCTCTGATACATCAATTTTTTCCATTGGCGTATTTTCTTTCTTATCTAAGTATTTGTTCCAGAAGAACGCTGCCGCTGCCATGACGATGATTGCGCAAATAGAAACAGGCAACACAGTTTGTACCGCAAACACATCAAGCTCTAAACCAGACTTTTCTGCTGCGATAACAACATCACCAGAAGTAGGAGAAAGGATGATTGCCGCTGGAGAGGCACACACTGCAACGGCTGCTGGACGAGAAATGCCCATCGCGACCATCATAGGGAATAGTGTCGCCATTAATAGTACGCCAAGGCCTGTTGCAGAACTTACCGCAAGAGACATTAAACACGCCACAATGTAAGCCGCTACCAAAAGGACGTAAGGAGACTTGATGACAGAAAGCGGTTTAGAGAACTGTTTCACTACCACGTTGTTCGCGCCGATATGAGTCATGTATGACGCAAAACCACAAAGCAGCATGATTTGCATACCAAGACCGCCACCGCGGTATTGAAGCATGTATTTCACGTATTCAAGCGCATCTGTCACCATGTTACCAGTTGAGGTGATTTTTGACGGCAGCACGTCGTGCCCCAAAACGCCAGTCATAAGAAGTAAAGCAATACCAGCTGTCAGTAACACGCCCGCAGCTTTATAGCCTTTGACAATAAAGTAACCCACCGCAATGGTAACCACTAAGCCAATTAAGAGCTCTAACATAGGGATCTCCGAATGTTATGTAAAAAAGAAAGAAACTGTTTCAGTTTATGACAAGGAATTTACAGAATTCTTAGCTGTGGCACGAGACAAATATGGGGCTTGCATGATCTGAGACAAATAATAATTTAATAAATAATTTCGTTAGATTGTATTGTTGGAATTTGGTTTTCTAAGTGTTATATGCTGGTTTGAAGCTATTTATAGGAAGGAAAATATGACTAGGAAAGTGAATGAATAATGAGTGAATTGATTCACAATAGGAAAAAGACTTTACTCAATAAGCAATTATTGGAAAACACTCTTCACAACAAAAAAGCTTCGCGGAAGCGAAGCTAAGTAATCGTAAGAATGAGGATAAACTATGCGTATCGACGAACCATAAGGTTCCAACTACGTTGCTGCCGTTCGAACTCTGCTTTAATTTGCTGGTACTTCATTTTCGTTACAGAACATTCGTATTTTTTTACCACACTGGCAGTTTTGGCACCGAGTACTTCTTTGCGCATCTCGTAGTATTCCTGCATGTGATGAACTAGAGTATCAAACTCGTGCTGTAGTTGATCGAGGATCGTTTGCGTATTCGGTTTCGATTCTAGCTTTTCTCTTGCTTTCTTCAAAAGTTGACTCGCACGGGCTTTTTCAATTCTAAATGTAGGCGTTGTGCGCAACTTAGATGTGAGTCCTAGCCAAGAACATGACTTTATCAACCACTTCGTTGGGTCGTAATGCCACCAATACACGCCATTGCGATAGTCATTCTCGAAAATATGATGGAAATTATGGTAACCCTCTCCAAATGTGAAAAAGGCGAGTACACCATTATCGCGAGCAGTGTTTTTGTCTGTGAAAGTTTGCTTACCCCAAATATGTGCGAGGGAGTTAATGAAAAAAGTCGTATGGTGACTCATAAAGAGTCGAGCCGCACCAACGACCAATAACATCCCCCAGATATCACCGTAGATCAGTCCGAGCATGACTGGGAAACCAATATTAGTCAGTAGGGCAAGTGGAACATAATACTTATGCTGCCACATGACGATTTTGTCGCGCTTTAGGTCACGGCAGTTTGTATATTCGTTTTCCTTTGATTTATTGTAATCACGTAACATCCACCCAATGTGAGAATACCAAAAACCCCGCTTGGCTGAGTACGGATCTTTATCGTTATTGTCGACATGTTTGTGATGCACACGATGATCAGAAGACCAATGTAATGCACTATTTTGCAAAGAAAATGCTCCTCCAATCGCAAAAATGGCGCGCAAAATAGGATGAGCTTCGTACGTTTTGTGGCTCCAGAGACGATGATAGCCTGCTGTAATAGAAAGGTTAGTAAAACTAAATGCAATCACTCCCCAAATTAGATGTTCCCAACCTAGTCCAAAATGATATGCATACCAAGGCATTACAATAAAAGTCAGAACAAAACTGGCAGAAAATATTAATGTATTCAACCAGATAACAGGTGGTTTGTTTTGAGTCACAGATGTATCCCTAACTTTGAGCTAACAACTGTTCGCCAGAATATCAGCGTACACATGTAAGTCAAATTAAAGTTAGACAAATGTGACTATTCCTTTGGGTGTAGATTAAGGAACTTGATGGGATATTTTGCTTTTAATTGAATAATGAGTAGTATTAAAAAGTGAGCTCTGGCTTAAGGTGTATAAAATCTGCCAAGAAACAAGTGTTATAAAGGTGGAATATACCGAGACTCTATAAACAGAAGCAAAAATGTAAGAAAATAGGAATACGTAATGGATTTACGATTAGCGGAATATAAGGACTACGAGCGCATTGCGCATCTTCATGCGGATAGCTGGAAGCGTCATTACCGTGGCATTCTTAGTGATAACTATCTTGAGAAAGAAGCGATTGACGACAAACTACTGATTTGGCAAACCCGTTTGACCAACCCACCATTCAATCAGCACATTGTCTTGGCGGAGGAGGGAGGTTTGCTACTTGGCTTTGTTTGTGTGTTCGGCAACCATGATTTCGAGCGTGGAACCTTTATTGACGCATTGCATGTTGATGACAGTTACCGTGGTCGTGGGATTGGTAAGCAGCTATTACTTGCTGTCGCAGAATGGCAACAGCAGTACTTTAAAGACACAGGTCTTTATTTAGAAGTTGTGTCGCAAAACATTTCTGCGATTGAATTCTATCGCCACATTGGTGGACAAGAGGATCAAGAGCGAACTTGGCGCGCACCTGATGGCAAAGAGGTGTTAGAAAAAGTATTCCGTTGGAAGAACGCCCAGTCATTAGTTAGTGGGATTGAGGAAAACGTGATTTACTCCTAACCTAGCGTTCTAAAACATTAGATAAGAGCAGTCTCAACACTGCTCTTTTTTGTTTACGCACCCTAACGTTATGTTTTATTAAAAGCTTTCTAGAAGTTAACCCCCATGGCTTTTAGTTCGAGCTCACATTGCTGAGCATTTTCAAACTGAATAGCAGCCATGCCAACTGCTCGGGCACCTTCAACATTGTAAGGCATGTCATCAAGAAATACTGTCTCTTCGGGGTTAAGCTGATACTTTGAAAGTAGAGTTTGGTAGATCTCCGCTTGTGGTTTTAGTAATTGAACTTCAGAAGAGATGATTGCTCCATCAAACAGTGGCCAAAACTCATAGGTAGTACGAAGATGTTCCACAATTTCGTTGATGTTGTCTGTGAGCGCATATACGCCATATCCGGCTCTTTTTACTCGTTTTAACAGCTCTATACTGCCGTAAAGTAATATTTGAGTGTGTTTTACATAATAAAAGAAGCGGTCCATTTCTTCCGTCGTTACTTGGTGTTCACGTTGATAACGCTGTTTTGCTTCCCTTTCGGAGATCGTCCCTTTATTTAAATCTTTCCAGATTTGTGATGAAAATAGCATCTGAGCCATTTTCTCTGACTCTACGGAACCACCAAATGTTAAGCGAACGATTTCTACTGGAGACCAGCGTACCAATACATTACCTACATCAAAAATGACATTTTTTATCTGGAAAGAATTCATGACACACCCCAAGCCAATTGTTTGTCACCGCGCTATATGCGGTGAGTGCTGTTTTTAAATCGTTGGAAAGCCGTGCCAAAGGCGCGACTTAAGTTTCTAGAACAAAATGAGATTAACATCCAATTGGATACAGAGCGATTATCGCAAAATTACACTAAACTATATGCAACTTTGTTTATTTGGTTGTAAATCAAGTGCAGCTGTCTTAAAAGATTGAAACTAAAGATAAGTATTGCGAGCTGTTTACGTCATTTCGCGCTGCTTATAAATGATGATTAATATATAATTAGTTAATAATAAAATGATAAAAGTGAATCAAAATCACATTGTTGTGCGTCAGGCGGAGTAAGCAAAACAGATTATATGGACTCGATACGTAAGGTTTATCAATATGCAGAACCAAACCTAACTCTCGTTGGCTGGATGGGGTTTCTTGGCTTTCCGCTGTACTACTTTGTCTGGGAGTTTGCCTTTCCACAGGCTTATGAAAATTTACCTCTTAGATTGTTTTGCTCGTTATTGTTTTTCGGCATCATTTTTAGAAACCGCTTATCATCGACTTGGAGAGATTATGTTCCTATTTACTACCAAGTGACGATAACGCTGTGCTTACCGTTTTTCTTTTTTTATATGTTACTGATGAATGACTGGTCCAATGTATGGGTTATGTCGTTTATGTCTGCAATTTTCTTACACATTTTACTGGTTCATGTTACTAGGGTCATGTTTGCTCAAACCTTTGCTGGGATAGGTTTAGCAACATTCTTCGCTTGGGTTGCAAAAGGGTTCCATCTTGACTTGACCATGGATTGGACTCATGTGCCAATCTTTCTGTTTATTTATGTCTTCGGTAATTTGTTCTATTTTCGTAACCAAGTTGAACATGAAGCGAAAGTCTCGCTGGCAAAATCATTCGGGGCAGGGATTGCACATGAAATGCGTAACCCGTTGAGTGGGCTTTGCACTTCAATAGATGTTATCCAGTCGATCTTGCCCAACATGAAAGAGGCAGGAAAAGAGCAGTACGTCATGAGTGTAGAAGATGTCACCTTATTACGTGAAGTGAGTCAGGATGCAATGAACATTATCCAATCGGGTAATGAAACCATCGATTTATTGCTGACTTCGATTGATGAAAATCGAGTTTCTCGTTCTAGCTTCAAAAAATATTCAGCTCACTCGGTCGTTGAACAGGCAATTGAAAGCTTCAGTTATAAACGTGCCACTGATCGATTTGCCATATCGTTGGATGCGAGAAGTGAGTTTGAGTTTCTAGGTAGTGATACGCTGCTTAAATACGTTATGTATAATCTTTTCAAGAATGCCTTCCATCACCGTAAATCTGAAGATTTTCACATACATGTATCCATGATAAGTTCAGAACGCTTTAATCAAATTGTTGTAACCGATAATGGTGCTGGCATTGCTCCTGATGTTCTACGCAATATCTTTCAAGACTTTTACACCACTGGCAAATCAGGAAGTTATGGTTTGGGTCTACCGTTTTGTAAAAAAGTCATGCGTTCATTTGGGGGGAACATTGAGTGTCAATCTCAGTTAGGGGAGTGGTCTCAATTTACATTAACTTTCCCACTAACGACATCTGATACCGTTAATGAAATCAAAAACGATCTGACTAAACTCAAAACCATTCTAACGGTGACTAGCCAAGATATCTTGGTGTCTAAAGTAACAGATATCAGCCGTTTTATGGGCTTTGACTCGACGATTTTAGATGCCAACCAAGTACTCAAAAAGAAAGAGTACGAGTTCGAATTCGATCTGATTTTTATCGATCTTGAGAGCTTAGATCCAAGAGCAAACCAATTGGATAGATTAGAATCTCTCTTGTCTTTCACTGAAGCACGCATCGTTTATCTTTTTGAGCATCATCCGACTCAGAGAGCACGTAAGGCTGCATATGAACCTATTTGGATCGAAACGCAAGCCTGGTTATTGAATACTAAACCAACTATTGAGCGTCTCTTATATGATTCAAGCTATGTATCGACACCAACGGCCTCGGTGACGTTAGATAATTCAAATAAGCGCACAATTATGGTCGTGGATGATAATGAATCTTTGCGTAAATTCACGGCAATGTTACTTGAAAAGCAAGGCTTTGAAGTGATTCAGAAAGAAGACGGGCAGCAGGCTCTGGATACACTAGAGCAAGAAGATGTTGATCTCATTCTGATGGATATCGAAATGCCAATTATGGATGGTGTAGAAGCGTCTAGGCGAATTCGAAGCTCGGATAAAAACTATGCGTCGGTACCTATTATTGCACATACAGGGGATAGTTCACCTGTCACGTTGGACAAAATTGGGTCTTCGGGTATGTCTGACTTCATCGTAAAACCGGCGGATAAAAATCGCTTGTTCGATAAAATCGCAAACTGGATCTAATCATTCGCGACTTGTTTTCTTGAGGCGAGTTGCTCACAACGAATAACACGAATAAAGAGCTCAGCAAAACTGTTGAGCTCTTTAGTTTTATCTACACACTAACTTACACAAACTCTAAGTCAGGGTGTGCGAATGCTTGTTGGCAGACAGTGAGTACATGATCAACTTCAGCAGCTGTCATGTCGGCATTGACTGAAAAACGGATGATGTTTTTGTTCCTTCCAGTTGCAGGGCGGCAAAACACTGCGCCGTAAACATTTCGCTCTTCGAGAAAATCGCGGACTCGCTCAGTGTTTCTCTCGTTGCCGCATTCTAATGAGATAATTTGTGATTCACTGCGAATAGTAAATCCAATGCGTTTTAAACCAACGGCTAAAGACTTGGCTCTTTCAAACAGAATATCTCGCTTATCATCTGATTTTCTTATGACGTCCAGTGTTTTCTCTAGCCGAATGATCTCTTGCGGTAATACGGTAGAACTAAATATTGCAGGGTACGCCACAAACGGAAGCGTCTTCGACAGTTTTTCTGGGCCTAAAATCGCGCCAGCACGATAAGCAAATGTCTTGGCAAGACTAACGGTAATAAAATCTACCTTATGAGTTAAGCCAAGGCTCTGCAGTATCCCCGCACCTTGTGGACCGTGTGTACCTAAAGAGTGTGATTCATCTACAACCAGGCCGCAGTCAAACTCCTGTGCTATTTCGTAGATATCACGTAGAGGAGCGATGGTCCCGATAGTGCTGTAAACCGAATCCACAACAATGATCCCTGAACCGTGACGTGAAATTTGTTTTCTTAGGTGACTGGTGTTGTTATGCATGAACGGATGAATTTGTGCTCCGGCAATACGTGCGCCTTCCCACAAAGACATATGTGCAAAGAAATCAATGTACACAGGTATGTTCGGTGCACAAATAGTCTGCAATAAACCGACATTCGCAGCCCAACCAGATTGAGAAAGTAGACAACTAGGCATACCAACGAAACTGGCTAGTTGCGTTTCAAATGCAGGTTTCGATTCATCATCTTGTAAGAAAATCGCGGACATCACGACGTTGTCATCGTGCTGGGAAATCGCATCACGATGCGCGTTTTGAATCTCCTTATTATGAGACAGCGCAAGGTAATCATTGCTTTGCAGGACGACGGCATTACACGGTGGGCGTTTACCAAGAACAAGGTGTTTTTTGTTCTCATTCGGTTCGATTAGATCTTGAATATAAAAATCTAGGCGTTCCTCGATAAAGGAGGGAAGTGGTTTGCTTTGTATAGTTTCACTCATAATAAATCTCTTCTTCATATGGAAAAACGCCAGCGCTGACACTTATTCATATTGCGGATTTTGGGGAGAGTGTCACTAACCAGGTTGCATAAGTTTGCAGACCCTTGCAAACTCGACATTTGAGGGTTGGATGGTGGCTGTAACTCTATAGGGGCCCGGGGTCTAAACTAGTTTGTGCTTAAAGTTTATACGGCGATTTTGCGGTGTTTTTTCGTGCTTCATATCTGGGATTTTGGATGAGGAATATAAAGTTTGAAAAGTGAAAAAAATGGGCGCATTAGATAACAAAAAAGGCGCGAAAATCGCGCCTTGAAACATGAGTAGATAAGAGACAAGCTTATCGCTTATTACGTAAATAGCGCTTACGACGCTCTTCTTTACGCTTCGCTTTTTCTTCTTCTTTACGGGCGGTCTCAATCTCGACTTCAATCAGCTCTTGAGTGATCATTTCTGGGCGTTCTAATGTAATTTGGCCCAAAGTGCCTTGGCGAAGTTCGTGTAATAAGATCTCTGATACTTTGTGCAAGTCAACACGTCCACCTGCACGTAGTGCACCGCGGCGACGACCAATTTCTTCCATGATCTCGATATCTGATTCTGGAAGCTCTTCAATTTGATAACGCTCTTTAAGCTTGTCTGCATAATGAGCTGCTAGGTATTCAATGGTATAGAATGCGACTTCGTCATATTCCATCGCTGTATCTTTTACCGCGCCAGTAGCCGCAAGGCGGAAGCCACTGTGTGGATTTTCCACTTTTGGCCATAAAATTCCTGGAGTATCAGATAATACGATGCCATTTTGCAGGTTGATACGTTGTTGACGACGTGTAACCGCGGGTTGGTTACCTGTTACAGCGATTGTTCGACCTGCGAGGGTGTTAATGATCGTCGACTTTCCAACGTTTGGGATGCCCATGATCATGGTGCGAATGTTTTTACCAATCTCTTCTCGGTGTGGGGCAAGTTTGCGGCAAAGCTCCATGATTCGATGCACTTCTTGTGGTTCAGAAGTCGTGATCGCCATTGCTTTTACATGTTGCTCTTGCTCCAAGTGCTCAATCCACAGTTGAGTTAACTCTGGATCGGCCAAATCACGTTTGTTCAAAACTTTAACGACAGGTTTGTCACCACGGATTTGAGAAATCAAAGGGTTTTCACTACTGAAAGGAATACGAGCATCCAGTACTTCGATGATCACATCCACTTGAGGGATTGCTTCTTCGATCTCTTTACGTGCTTTGTGCATGTGGCCAGGAAACCACTGGATTGAGTTATTAACCATTTGAATTTAATACCTTAATTTTTCTAATGCTCCAGCGGTTGTAAAAGTAGCAATGTGAATCTTGAGTGACACAATACTAGAACGCATTTTCTAAAACTGTGTTTACTTCAAGCTGCTCGAAACCGCGGAGTTGAGCTTTCTTTCATGTTAATACGCCAGTTTATCATGGAATGATGATGAATCATTCAAGATGAAAGTAAAAAGCTATGGCGTGCAAACCTAAAAGCACACATCCCTTATGTATACCGACTCGCAGTGAATATCCGTCTGGGTGAGAGACCGAACGCAAACACTGTGTAGTCAAAGGTGGATTGTGTTGTCAGATTGTTCTGACGAATTTTGGCTTTTTGGTTTTATATCAAAGCTTTATTTTTATTTCGCTATTGAGCGAAGTTTGACTTTTATCTGACAAAAACTAGTCTGAGCTTCCATTCAGAGGAAGCAGTCATGCTCAGTATTCTTAGAAGTATTACGGTATCGTCCGTCGCCTTAATTTTTTTAGCGAGTTCTTTTTGCTCAACTGCCAAACAGAGTCCTAAACCGAAGGTCATCGTTGGTGTTATTGCGCAAGACGAAGCTAAAGACTCGTTTGACGGTAGCGTTGGTCCTTCGTACGGAATTAGTCTTGAGTATTTGTCTAACATTACTAAAGCTTTGGATTATGAGTTAGAACTTCGGACTTACAAGCATATTCCGTCTTTACTTGCGGATGTCGAAAGCAAGAAGATTGATGGTGCGGTTGGATTTAGTAAAACAGCAGCAAGAGAAAAGCGTTTCTTGTTTTCGATGCCTTTTTTTTCGAGCACTATCGCTGTTTGGTATCGGAATGCCACTTACCGAGATAGTGATGCGCGTGATCTTAAATGGGTGTGTGTTGAGGGCAGTATATATTGTGACAACCTCACTGAACGCGGTATCGATAAGATACATTACGTTAAAACACGTTTAGAGGCGTTTAATGAAGTTAAGCGAGGTAAAGCGAACGCGCTTATTTACACTTATGTTGGTATTACCCAATATTTGGATTTGAATGACATTGTAAAAGGGGTTGTCGATATTCCCAGTTGGTTGAAAAACGAAGAGGTGAGTTTTATCGCTTCGTTGGACAAACAGAGTCTGATCGATGACATCAACAAAATCCTTCAGTGGGAGCAAAATGGAAAAAATATTCGCTCCGTCGCCTCGAAAAATCCTTACCATATCAGTGATAAGTTATTGGTAGATTACCGACGTAATCATCAAAACAAACTAGTGATAACTTACAGCAGCAGTGACGAAGCTTATCCGTTTCTCTACCGAGATTCGCAAACGGGCGAGTTAGATGGCTTCTTTCCAGATTTTGTCGACTTATTGCAGTCTCGTACTGGCTTGAGCTTTAAGTATGTGAAGCCGACGTCGAGCCTTTCTAATGGATTAACGGCATTTGATGCCGATATAGTCCCCATCTCTTATGTGGGTGAGCTACCTAAGTCAGATTGGTTGTTCACTAAACCATTCATGCACAGTAATTACGTGGCTATCCAAGCGGAGCAGAGTAAGCGCGATAAATCTGCACTGAAAGAAGCGGGTATTCTGCTCACTTTGAAAAAGCAAGGGTTAGTTCATTTGGGCACTTGGCAGCAAGGCCAAGTTGATCATTATGATGATTTGAAAAAGCTGCTTACCGATTTGAAATCGGGCGTTTTGGATGTGGCTTATATTCCTGACGACATCGTTCACAACATGATTGCACAAGATCAAGTCGATGGCTTGGTGATCAATGCGGAGGACGTTTTGACGTTCTCTAATGCATTTGCGGTTGCAAACCACAATACACAACTTCAACACATGTTGAACAGCATCATCGAAACCATTGATTCTAACGAGATCGAAAAACTGCTGCGTTCTCACCGAAGCTTCAAACTGACTTATGGCTATGACGCGGAGCAGATCGCTACATTTGTTGTTGCTGGTTCATTCATATTCTGTCTCATGTTAATTGCGGCGTATTTCATCTTATCTCACATGCGACTTAAAGTGAGGTTAGCCGAATTTAATGCTGACAATGAGGAAGCGGAAAAGCAATGGCTGATGGACATCATCAAAGAGATCAATAGCTTGGTTTTTATCCATAGTGAAAATAACCATATGGAGATGAGCAATTGTGCCAACTACAACAGTAAACAGTGCCAACAATGTAAGTTGAAAAGTGATTCTGCGCACGCTCCTCTGGTGAATAATTTTGATGAACTAACCACTGTTATCGCTGGAAAGCGTATTTCAGAAGAGGTTGCCTCGTCGGGCTGTGAACTTGATATTAAACATGTATATCGAGAACGCAAAGTCATCGCTTCTCCTAGCGGTAAGAACAAGTTTGTACTGACTGTTATTCAAGATATTACCCAGCAAAAAGAACGTGAGCAGGCGTTAATCGATGCGCAAAAAGAAGCGCAAACCGCGGTACGTGCGCGCGAAAACTTTTTGGCAACCATGAGTCACGAATTAAGAACGCCATTGTCGGCAGCACACGGCATCCTCGATTTGCTAAATCGCCAAGTGACGGCAGATTCAAATCGCGAGTTAATTGCCCAAGCCATACGCTCGCTCAATCATTTGAATACGCTAGTAGACGAAGTACTGGATTATTCAAAGTTAGAGGCAGGGCACTTAACCGTCGCCCCAGTTAAGACCGACTTGCTTAAAACCTTGTGCGATGTGTTTCGAAGCTTTGAACCACGAGCGCTTGCGAAAGGTTTGGATTACAAAGTGACAATCAAACCATTTTCGAATGCTTTCATTGAAATCGACGCGCTGCGATTGGTGCAAATTACCACCAATCTACTCTCCAATGCGATGAAATTCACTGCCGAAGGAGAAGTTGGAATCAGTGTCATTCTTCATGAAAAGCAGCTTATTTTGAAAGTGGCGGATTCAGGTATCGGCATGACGGATGACCAACTCGAAGGCATTCTCAATCCTTTTGTTCAAGCGGATGACACTATTACGCGTAAATATGGCGGTACTGGATTGGGGCTAAGCATTGTTGACCGATTGATCGACTGCATGGGCGGCGTGCTCTGCATCGATTCACAATTTGGCTTGGGCACGACGATTACTGTCAGACTGCCAATTGAGCATTGCGACTCTGAGCCAGACGTTTGTTTGAACTGGACGTATAGCGAGAGCTTACCACTTAATATTCGCCAGTGGTGTGACGCGTGGAAAATGCGTCCAGCGACGTTAAAAACAATGGTGGCGAACCTTCACCCTATACACGACAGCGATGCCAGTTTTAATGGCCTAATGCTGCGTGACGAACAAAGGGTACTTGGCAGTCTTACGCTAAGAGAGATTCAATATCCAGATACATTGTTCAATTTGCTCAGCCAAACGCAGCAAGAAACCAAGCTTAGTGACGTAAATCAAGAAGTGGTTTCTTGGGTTCTCGGCACGGTACTGGTCGCAGAAGATAATCCCATTAACCAAAGTGTGATAGCAATGCAGCTTCATGAACTTGGAATCGAACCTGTCATTGTGAATAACGGCCGCGAAGCATGGGAATACATCAACCAAGATGAAAACGTTGTGTTGCTGCTGACCGATTTTCATATGCCAGAAATGGATGGCTATGAGCTTGTTAGGCACGTGAAAAACTCCGAATTTAAAGCAATTCCAATCATCGGTGTGACAGCAGAAGATGCTCGTCTTGCCATTGAGCGCACACAGGATATCGGCATTGATGATGTGCTCTACAAGCCCTATGACCTTAATCAATTAAAAACCGTTTTGATTCCATTTATTGGCGAAAAAGAGAGGGGTAGGCTGCCCGGCTGGATTAAACGGTTCAAAGCACAGGACGCAAAAGAGATTGCGCGCGTGTTTAGTCAATCAATGTCTACAGATATAAAAAACTTAAACGCCGCATCGACTGAGCGAGACAAAAAACGGGTCATTCATGGCATCAAAGGAGCGGTTGGGGCGATAGGGGTAAGCATGCTGGCTGAGCTTTGTATTGAGGCAGAACGAGTTACTGCTGCGGAGTTTGACAGGCGAACAGCGGAGCTAATTTTACGAATCGAGCAGGAGATCGAAAACATAAACTATTGGGTAGAGACAAATGAATACACAATTTAATGTGATGGTGATTGATGACCATCCGCTACAAACCACAATACTTACGCAAATATTGGAACGCTATTGCGCGCAAGTCATCCCTTTTAACTGTGTGGATGCCGCTATTCAGAGTGTGCAGGAACAATATTTTGACGTGATTTTTTGTGATATCCAAATGCCCGGAAAAGACGGCATCGATATGATGGAAATGCTCGATAAAGTCCAGTACCAGGGGCAAGTTGTACTGGTCAGTGCAATGGAATTGACCATTATTTCTGCGGTAAGAGCCATGTGCGAGGGATTTAGTTTTGAAGTATTAGGGAAGCTGCCTAAGCCATACGATGAAAATGAAGTCGTTGATTTGTTGGGTAAAATAAAAGATGAAAAAGCGAAACAAGTCAGCTTTGCGCAACCTATTGAAGTGGAAGATCAAGAATTCCTGTTTGCTCTGGCTGAAGGGCGAGTGAAAAATTATTACCAGCCTTTAGTCGATGTGCAAAGTGGGGAAGTGCTTGGGTATGAAGCGCTCGCGCGTTGGAATCATCCTATTTATGGTGTGTTACCCCCTCATTATTTTTTGCCAATTGTAGAGCGTTGCCGCCTTTCTGGAGAGTTGTTTCAAGCTGTATTGAGTAATGTTATCTATGACATGAAACACCGCGGATTGACGCAAAACGTATCCATCAATGTAGACCATGAAAATTTAGAAGATACGGCGTTCTCTCATTACTTTTTACAGCAATGTTTAGAGAGCGAGATTGACCCATCACAAATCACCATTGAAATTACAGAGCGAGATACATTTCAGACTAGCGCGTCCCTGTACAAGAATTTACTCAAGTTGAGGATGAACGGTGTCACTGTCTCAATAGATGATTTTGGCACGGGGTCATCGACGTTTGAAAAACTGGCTCAACTGCCATTCAACGAGTTAAAAATCGATCGTTCGTTTGTACAAGGTGTCGAATGCGATATCAAAAAACGCAACATCGTTGTTGCTATTTGCGCGTTAGCGAAAAGTTTGAATATACGATTGGTCGCGGAAGGTATTGAAGACGAAGTCACACTGCAAGCGATACGTGAGTATGGGATTGATCTTTGCCAAGGCTTCTACATTGATAAACCCATGCCACTAGAAGCCATAACCATACTAAATGAAAGATATGAATAAATTGAATTACTTGATCTTTGACGATCATCCTCTCGTTTGTGTTGCAATCAAGTCGTTGCTGGAAGAGTTAGGTAAAACAAATGGGGTATTTACTGCAACATCAGCGAAGATGGCATTACAAATATTGAAAAAGGAAGAAATTCAACTGTTGATCTTAGATGTGAACTTGGCAGATTGCGATGGGTTTGATTTCTACAAACGTATCAAATCCCATGGTTATGAAGGCAAAGTCATTTTCTT
Source organism: Vibrio sp. YT-15 (assembly GCF_033337445.1). NCBI lineage: Bacteria > Pseudomonadati > Pseudomonadota > Gammaproteobacteria > Vibrionales > Vibrionaceae > Vibrio > Vibrio sp. YT-15. The sequence continues at coordinate 40,396 of NZ_JAWOQR010000014.1, read as the reverse complement.
CTCCGCTGAAACTAGCCAAATGTACAGCCAAATGGCTTTTCGTTCTGGCGCTGATGGCTATGTGTGTAAATCGGAAAATCACGACATTCTTAAAGACGCGATAGAAGCGGTAGAGAAGGGGTATACCTTCTTCAAATTTAAGCAAGTTGTTAATAGCGTTCGAGAAATGCCACAACTTTCAAGCAGAGAAAGCGCAGTAATGAAGTATTTACTACAAGGAAAGTCCAATAGAGAAATCGCTTCAGTGCTATCAATAAGTGATAAAACAGTCAGCACATACAAACGTCGTCTATTGGATAAATTTAACGTAAAGAACATTGTTGAGCTAACAAGAGTGGCGGGGGCGTAAGACCGCATCATGACACTTAAAAGTATCGCGTTGTCTCTTTTCATCGCAACATTACTATTCGTCACTTCTGTCACAATGATTGGTGCGGTGTTAATTTCTTATGAAGTAAAGCAGTTCAACACTTACGCGAATAATTTAGCCAAAATAAAACAAAAAGTAATTCTCATGGGGCTATTGACGGAAGCGCAGCTCGAGCAATACAAAGGTATGAGCGTGAGTGAAGTAGAAGCGCAAACAGAGCTGAGCTTTCAAGATGCGATTTACTCCCTGTCACGTTATGAAAAACTTAATTACGTTGAAGCTGTTGCACGGAAATCGCTTCATCAGGCTGAAGCCTATTTATCAAATGCGTTCAATCGACAAAATGCCGTTATGTATTTTCGTTCTTATACTGGAAACAAACTCATCTTAGAGAGACCGATTGAAGCGCTAGAGGGAGTGAAAGCCACATTTGATGTTGATTGGTGTAAAAGTAACTATTCTTGTGTGTTAGCCGCGTGGAAAGAGCAACTAACGGACCGGGTATTGTTTTCCCTACCATTTAAAACGACATACTCCGATGACATGGCGATAAGCATCATGAGTCCGGTTTACTTTCAAGGTGAGTTAGTGGGAGAGTTTTCGGAACAATTGTACCTCTCGCCGCTTTATAATGATGGGAAAGCGGTGGATGTTCAAATAGCGAATGGGAACAAGCAAATGGTGATTTACTTCGCTGGCTACCCCTTTCCATCATTCGCGTACACCCAATCATATGTCGCAGACAACAACAATCTCATTGTTTACATGTACCCATTCAGTAAAATTGTACTGGATTACGTGTTCTTGTTTATCATCTTCTTTTTCGTAACTTTAGCGTATTACAACAAAGCTTATGAATCTAAAGAGAGCAAACTTCGCCTCGCGAAAGCACTGACGAACGTGACGAAAGATGATTTAACGGGATTGTTTAACCGTAGAGTCTTTCAAGATAGCGAATTCAAACGTCGTTTGGAAACCGCGCCATATTCCGTCATTGCAATAGATGGCGATAGGATCAAGCGAATCAATGACCATTACGGTCACCATGTAGGGGACGAAGTTATTGGGATTATTGCTGATGCTATGTCTAAAGTGTTTCGAAATAGTGATTATCTAGTTCGAACTGGTGGTGATGAGTTTGTTGCGATTCTGCCAGGTTGCAGTATCAGCCAATCTTCAATATTGGCGAAGAAGCTTCGTAGTGTCGTTAAAGATAACCGACTAAAGACCTTGGATATCGAGGTTAGTGTGAGTACTGGTATCGCGGCGAATGAGTTACACGAAACGCTTCAGGACGTTATTGTACGTGCAGATGAAGATCTCTATGAGATGAAAAAACACAGACAAAAGTCCCATTAAGCAGGTCTGGTATTGACTAAATGCCAAGTTACGGAACATAACCATGACATAACTGTTTGATTAATTTGACCAAACAGAATGAGTGGTCTTTTATATTAGAGCAGTCAACAAATAGTGATTGCTCTATTTATTCTCGACCTTACATCTGGTGTCGCACGTGAACAAAGATCTCGACTTAAACTTACTTAAAATACTTGTCTTACTGGATAAGCACCGTCAGCTCAAGCCCGTTGCGAAAGCGATGGGGAAGAGCGAAGCGTCAATTAGCAAATACCTTGCCCGATTGCGACTCCAGCTAAACGATGAATTGTTTATTCGGCATCCTCACCACATGGAACCGACGGACTATTTAAAACGTCAATTACCTAAAATTTCCGATGCACTCGAGAAGCTTGAAACTTGTCTAATTAGAGATGAGTTTGAACCGGAAAACTACGAAAAAGACATCACCATTTGTTTACCGCAAACCGCTCAATACTCATTTGGGCATTTACTTGCAATGGATTTAATGGCGCTGTTTCCCAAGGCGCACATTTCGATAGCAACGATTACAGAGTATACGATAGAAGAGATAATCCTAGGCAAAGTGGATGCGCAGTTACATTACTTCAACGAGGATGTTCCGAAATCTGTTTATCAGAAGTTCATCGGCTATGCGCCTGCTGTGGTAGTTGTTCCTGAAGAGCTGGGAATTACCACCCTGGAAGAAGCGGCCAAACTTCCCTTTATCATGTTAGAGATTATCGGTTGGAAAGAGAAAGAGCAGCTCGTTAAGCGTGCAATGGAAAGCCACGGTATGGTCATCAACCGTATTGCGGCTCTAGACAACGTAAGCAGCGTATTGAAGCTAATTAAGCAAAAAAGCGCCGCAACCGTGTTACTTGAATATCAGGCGCCAATTGATGGATATAAATTTATAAGAGTGCCAGAGCATTTTTACCCAGATGGCTGGCCAAAAGTGGTTGTACAGGTGAAGCAAAGCTTAAGACATGATGCAATGCACCAGTTGTTAATCGGTGCTATTGCAAAATACATGAGCGCTTAGCGGCAAAACTCAATGTTTTCTGACTGAGGAATAGTATGCAGAAGTTCAATCAACGTGTCCGCATGGTACTTTTTCAGAATACGCGTTTTGTAGGTGCTGATTGTTTTAGCGCTGAGTGAAAGTTGTTCAGAAATCTTCTTATTTGAGTAGCCTTGTACAAGATAATGGAACACCATGGCTTCGCGATTTGAGAGTGTTACGTTACCCGACGATGGTGTGTGAGTCGACTTAAACATTGAGTAACCGCGTGAAACACTCACAATTGCGTCGATAATGGTCTCTCTTGTTTCATGTTTGCTTAAGAAGCCGTTTGCACCCATTTCGTACGCTGCTTTAGAAAGACTCGAGTAGTCGCGTGAAGAAACAAATAACAGTCGGCCACGATATCCCGTCGCTAAAATGTTTTTGGCTAAACGCATACCATCGCGATCGCCAAGCACTACGTCTAGAATAATCAAATCAATCTTTTGGCCTCGAACAAGATCCATCACTTCCGCACTGTCAGTGGTTTGAATCACTTCAGCTGCGTTGATTACAGATTCAACTAGAGAAGCAAGTGCTTCGCTATACAATGGTTGAGCGTCGATAATAAGAACATTATTCAAAGTTAACCTCACCTAATACATCAACTAGTGTGCTGTCAGGCGACAGCGCAATTGGATGAATAAGATTGTAGGAAAAACCTTGCTAAGAGGAAGGAAAATGACTCTTTCCAAAAGTGAAAATCAGTGTCTTGATTATGGGAATAGCGATGTCAGGTATTGAAATACCTAGTGATAGGATGATTGCTTAAAACTTACGCTGACAGAAAACTAACAAACTGAAAGTGTTCTTTCAGTGTTCTATGCCTTCAGATTTTCTTGCGATGCCTCTAGCGCTTCGATTTAAACCCGTGTTCACAAGCGCAGTTTTATACCATGCCACTTGAAGAGAGCTTGTTCTACACCAGGCATGAGCACGCTAGCCAACTTTGCACTGATATCTGTTGGATAGGTTTGGCTATTGACGCTGAACATCACTTCAAATTATTTCTAAACTTTTCATTGACTCGGCCGCTAAAAGTGGAGGTGTTAATTCGCACTTTGGCCACTCATAATTTCGTGTTCAAAAATGAGACAATTTTACATGGTTTGGTATGGAAATGTGCGTTAGCCGTCCTTTTGATGGTTTACAAATTTTGTTGTAACGACTAAAAAGGACTTTTGGATTTTTAGCCAGAGAATGGCTTCTCATGGCGTTTGCATCAAACTTTTTCTGATGCGTATTTTTGGTTGGATAATTGGCTTTATGAGTAACGTAACCAGCACCATTTTGACAGAAAGTGGTACCAATGAGCTTGAAATCATCGAGTTTCATTTAGAAAAAACATTGCCAGATGGCAGCACAAAAACTTGTTATTACGGCATTAACGTTGCGAAAGTACGAGAAGTGATTCGCGTGCCAGAAACAACCGATTATCCAAACGCACAACCTCATATGATTGGTGTGTTCTCATCCAGAGATGTACTGACGCCTTTAGTGGATTTAGCTGGTTGGTTAGGTGTACCAACACGACAAGATCTGGAGCGCAAGTTTGTAATCGTTACGGATTTCAACAAAATGACCAACGGCTTCTTAATTGACAGCATTTCGCGTATTCATCGCATCTCTTGGAATGATGTGGAATCACCAAGTCAGTTTTTGGAAGCGGGCGAACAAGATTGTGTAGTAGCCGTTGTCCGTAAAGAAGGCAACCTGATCATGATTCTCGACTTTGAAAAAATCATCGCAGACATCAACCCAGAATTGAGTATGGAAAAATACGATGTGAAAGGGGACAAGTCGGTGGATCTCAACCAGAGAATGGTCGGTAAGCGTAATGCTAAAACGATCATGGTGGTGGATGACTCAGCATTTATTCGCTCTTTGATCCAAGATACATTAGCTTCTTCAGGCTACAATGTGATCACATGTAAAGACGGTGGTGAGGCGCATGAGAAGTTGATGAGCTTGATCGAGGTTGCGAAAGAAGAAAACTTGCCAGTTAAAGAGCTATTAGATGCGGTGGTTACGGACGTAGAAATGCCTCGAATGGATGGTATGCACTTAGTGAAGAGACTACGAGATACCGAAGCGTTTCATGAAATGCCGATCATTATGTTCTCGTCATTGATGAGTGAGGATAACCGAGCGAAAGCACTATCTCTTGGCGCAAATGATACGATTACCAAGCCAGAGATTGGCCGCATGGTGAATATGATGGATAAATACGTGTTTAACTTTGCGTAAAAAACCGATCAGATGAAACAAATAAGGCTGCCGATTGGCAGCCTTATTTTTATTGAGGGCAGGGAAGAATATCTAAGGTGTAACTCTCGTTTGGAGTCTGCGGTGGCCCATATAAAATTCCGCATTGAGTTAGGCTACTATTTTTATCATCTCTTGCTGAAATGACGACTTTAATGTTGTTAGTCTGAACAATTTTCCAGTCACTATCACCATGCTGATTCTCAAGTTCCGAGACTAATAGAGCTAAGCTTGTTTCATCTGCATCTGGGTAACCGTACCTAAATGTACAGTTAAGAGAGCCATTTAACTCACAGCTTGAGAAAGGCAGACTTTCTGGGCCCTTACCTGAACCTGCGTCGGTGTGTTTATTTGATATATATGGATAATGTTCCAACCCTGCAATCGCCATTTTCCCATAACCCACGCCTAATGCTGACGCAATAGCGCCTTTCATTCCTTCCAAACGTGCTTCACGTGCATCACTTTGAAGGTTTAAAAAGCGTGGCGCGGCAGTGACAGCAAGAATACCGAGCACGACAATAACTACGACTAACTCTATTAGAGTAAATCCCGTTTGTTTTTTCATATTATTTTCACAGCAAGTTAAAGGTAGAAAAACACTGACCGTACACTTGTCTATTGTGTAAATAAGTACGGTAATGATAAATCGATTAATAGTATAAAGAGGTGAGTTGTAAAGTGCTATACCGACGCCGCACTAATTGACTGAATCCATTAAATGCTACGGAGAATTCACGGGTCTAATTCGGCTAGATTTTAAGAGGTCATTAATTCCGCTGAAGAAAGGCTGCGTGAACAGGCGAGCATGAATCCTCTTCGATGTAAGCAAACATGTACATCAGCGGAATGAAATACAAAATGCAAATGAGGGCGAACCGCACAAATGGATTGTCTTTTTATTCACTTTGATGAATGCTACGCGGAATTCATATCGCAGCATGCCTGAGGTATTCATCATGCGAATGTGCTTTGGTTTTGTGTTTATTTTTCAAATATAAGAATAATCTAAATGGAATTCGATTCGATAAACTTCCTTGCAATAGGTTTGATATTTCTTGGCTCTTATGTCCAGACCGCAATCGGTTTTGGCTTGGCTATTGTTGCCGCACCTTTACTGATTCTTTGGGCGCCAGAATATGTTCCTGCGCCAATCTGTTTAGTCGCGTTATTTATTTCGTTGATGAATGCGATGAAGCACCGCAGTAGTGTTGAAATCGGCGGCTTAAAGATGGCGTTGATTGGGCGAGTGCCGGGATCAATTGCTGGTGGCTTGCTACTCTTTTTTGTATCAACACAAACTCTCACCCTTTGGATTGGTTTGTTGGTGCTGTTTGCAGTCGTGGTGAGTGTTTTACCGTTTCGGGTTGAGCCTACGCCTTCGCGTATGACATGTGCTGGTTTCTTTTCTGGGTTGTTTGGTACCAGTTCTGCGATTGGAGGTCCTCCGATGGCGTTATTGTTGCAGCATCAAGAAGCAAATCAGTTACGCGGCAACTTATCGGCTTTTTTTGTTTTCAGTTCGATTATTTCACTAATAGTACAAATCCCAGTGGGCTTCTTCACATTGCATCATTTGGTCATTACTATTCCTCTATTACCTGCTGCGTCGCTTGGTTACTGGCTAGCAATGAAAACTACCCAGTCGTTACCAAAAGAAAAGATTCGGTTTGGGGCACTTATGTTGTGTTTTGTGAGTGGCTTTACCGCCGTCGTACAAGCGTTGAGCCAATAATGCCATCTGCATCATAAAGTCACTGCGGGATTGCATTCCTTTTTATGTATGGCGGACTTGTTTACTTACGCCAAATTGGTCGTTTAGATGGGCGATAGTTTTATGAATAACACTCGTTATGGCACTTTTATGGCAGCATTCTCCTTTGTGATCTGGGGATTGCTACCAATTTATTATCGTTATTTACCAAATGCTTCTATGGATGAGTTGCTAGCATGGCGAATCATTGGGTCTGTACCTGTCGGGTTTCTAATTGTACTTGGGATAACCCGTCGAGGGCTGAATTGGAAAGAAATCTGGCTTGATAAAAAATCCTTGTGGTACACGTTTGTGGCGAGCAGTTTGATGTGTATTTCTTGGAGTGCGTTCACTTGGGCTTTGACCCATCATCGGGTCATCGATGCCAGCTTAGGCTTCTTTATTGGGCCATTAGTATCTGTTGCGCTGGGCGTATTTATTCTTGGGGATAGGCTCTCAAAAGGCAAACTTATTGCAATCGTGCTGGCAACAATTGGTGTTATGTATCAAGTGATTCACTATGGTCAGCTGCCCGTTATCGCACTAACGATGGGGTTGTTCTTTGCTTTGTATGGGCTGTACAAGAAGAAGATAAATTATGACTGGAGTACAACCTTGTTTGTTGAGGCGTTGTTACTGACTCCAGTTGCACTCGCATATTTGCTCTATAAACAATGGGCAACTGGTGAACTGGCTTCGGGCACAGATACCACAACATTGCTTTTGTATTTTGGCAGTGCGCCTATCACACTTTTGCCACTCGTATTTTATTCTATCGCAATACGTATAACTAATTTATCAACCGTCGGTCTAATGCAATACATCGAGCCAAGCTTGCAGTTTGTGTTGGCAGTTATGTTTTTTGGCGAGTTGTTTGACGAAGTGAAAGCGGTGACCTTTGCATTTATTTGGGTAGGGCTGTTGTTCACAATTTTTGAAAGTATTATCAAAGGGCATCGGCGCAAAAAGCTGGTCAAACACCCCTTATAGTGGTTTCAATATTCTCACATATTAGCTTCTTTATTCTTATGCCCTCCATTCGAGGGCATTTTTAATGTCATGAAGCATTGGCTTTCGTTTTTTGCCCGAATAGAAATCATAACTTGAGATTATTTGACGCATTATCATAATGATACCGCTATAGTTATAGCCAAGTGACACGCTTATATAAGTGAAAACCAGATCAAGAAGGACGACATATGATCACTGCTCTGTATGCCAACATTCTCGCAATACTCATTATTTGGTTGGCTGTTCAAGTAATTAAGCAACGTCGCTTAAATCAAATTGCTTATGCCGATGGTGGGGTAGAGGCTCTACAAATTGCTCGTAGTGCCCAGAGTAATGCGACAGAATATATCCCCATTACCCTGATTTTAATGGCACTTTTAGAATTTAACAGTGCTTACCCAACATGGATACATCTCACCGGTATTATTTTTGTAATTGGTCGAGTTATTCATGCTAAAGGCATATTGAAAAAAGACTTGAAAAAACGCATTAGAGGGATGCAGGTGACATTTCTGGTGATACTTTCATTGGTTGTGTTAAATATGATTTACCTGCCATACGATAAGTTATGGTAAGTCTGCGACGTTACATTCCACCACCTTGGGTACTCGTTCTGATTGGATTAGTACTGAATATTGGCGCGATCATCGTTACTAGCTTAGTCCTTGATAAGTTGGGTAAACAGCACTCGCAGCTCGCAGAGCAAACAGCAGAAAACTTGTATTCCATCCAACTCGCATGGAACAGTGTGGAAACCCTAGAAAGGAAAAGAGAAGCTTTACTGCTGCATGTGCACATAAGTCAGAGCGTAGCGATACCTTTAGAGCTAGAAGAGGTATTAGCAGGGCATTTATCTTCTTGGGTTCATAACGAGTCGGATGAAATAAAAATTGATCAACTTCCTCAACTAATGTCAAAGATAAATCAGGCACAAGCTTCGTATAGAGACCGCATCGATAATTACTACATTGAGAATGTAGGGCTCAATGAGGTAATGGCAAAGCAGGATGAAAAGATCGCTTGGTACAAGAATATCGGACTCTTCTTGCAAGTATTCGGACTTGCGTTAATCCTTGCACGCGACTTAGCTAGGAAGCAATAAAAGCAAGAGCTAAAGATCAGGTTTATTGCGAAATGCCAATGGTAGTTTGCAAATTGCAATTTATTCTGTGAGCAAACAGTAGCTATTGGTTAAGTTTTAATGAAAGTGATTAAATAACAACCTGTTTTTGTGCGCTGAAAAGTTGGCACGCCTCATGCTTTAGTATGAGTGACCCTTTCTAAGCCGAGGGTCACCTAGCCAACTGACGTTGTTAGTGAACCATCTTGTTCACAAATATATACAGCCAATCACGACTCCTTGTGGTTGGCTTTTTTTTATGCAATCTAGAACTGTGCTTTAATCCAGATCATGCGATGGTCAGAAGATACATCTTTACCATCACCATACTTACCGATACGTGCATCGTTAAATAGTTTACGCCCTTCTTCATAAGACGCTGACCAGTACACACCAGAGTCTATTACATTCAAATTTGCTGAAGGCAAGGCATAGTCTACCCCTAAGCCAAACGTTGAAGTGATGCGATTCGGATATGGGTGAGTTGAGCTGCGGTCAACAGCGTGTTCGGCTGCACCAAAGCTTGTTGGGTAAAGCTCACCATTCATCACGGTTTGATTAACCAATGGATCGTTGTGCAGCTCTTGCATTACAGAGCTAATACCGTCACCAGACACTGGATCAAGGTTTTGATCACCCATCATTACGAATTTAGCGCCGTTCGTTAAGCCACCTGTTTTACCCGCATCGTCGTAAAAATAGTCTTTGCCTTGAATGTAATGATGCCAAAACTCCACTTCTGCTGCGTTTTGCGCTTTGTTTTTACCGGTGTCGAATACTGGTGGAGTAGGATGAGACATCAACAAGTGTACAACTTCTTCGCCGTTGCGAGTTGGAATGATGATTGGTGCGTCAACGTGGTTTTTCGAAGATAGACGCACTTGATCCCATTCTTCCGCTGAGTACCATTCATCACCACACTTCATGCCGTCTGGAATCTTTTGCGAACCATCGCAGATAGTAATGGTTGGAATTTTCGCACCTTCCATATCTTTCCATTTAAATGCTTGGAATGTACGTGTGTTTGCTGTGTCAATTTTATACTTAGACATAAGGGCAAATGCATATTGACCATGGTACATGCCAAAGCCCCATGCATCACCTGGCATTTGACCTGCGGTTCCGTTGTTGTCGAGATCAAACTCACTCAACAACCCTGTATTAGTTGAGTAAGATTCAGCATAAGGGTATTCAATAGGCTCAAGGTTTGCTTCACCGCCCGCGCCATTGATGCTTTGCGCGACAGACAAGTAGTTCTTCTGGAATCCTTCAATGGCTGCTTTGTTTTCGCCTGTTCCCTCGTTGTTGTATTCCGCCATCATAAGAACATCAGGACGATTCTTTTGAATGATTGCTGCAACGTTACGAATTTGAATGACTTTTTCCGCAGTGGTTTTGTCTTCGGCTGCGATTGAACCGTCTAAATAAGAGGTGACCAACGCAGTTTGCTGCGTTGGTTCAATTTGCATTTCATCTACCAAAGTTTCGAAGGTAGCGCGGTCAAAAGAGAGGTTGTAAGTCGCTATTTTTACTTCTTTAGGCTGAACATTGACGTATTCAGTTTCGTCATTACATCCAGATAGTAGAGCGGCGCCAACAAGGATAGCGATAGAGGTTTTGATTGCTTTCATGGGTACGTCATACCTTATAATTAATTCGGCTGAATATTAAAGTCATCAGTCATTGTTTTAAGCGATATTAGTCACACAAACGTTTTCATATTTACATGTTCAATTAGTTTTTGTGTGATTTGTGCAATAAATGCAACACTTTCAACACCAGAAGGTTATATGTAAATTGTTAAAAAACGGTGTCGTTATTGATGCGAAATAGAGAGTCCGCCACCGTTAAAAAGAAAAGCGTAGAATTTAAGCGTACATGAGATGTTTGAGTTGTATGTTTATCGCCGTGTTTTATTTTTTATGTTTAAATTTCTGTATATAATAAGCAGTCAATCAGAAGTGAGGACGACCTCACCGCTCTATCTTTTCTCGGGGACGACCCCATCTCGTTGGGAAATGTGACATGGCTTGGGGAATTCTCTTCATTGCGGGCTTGTGTGAAATCGCATGGGCTGTCGGTCTTAAATATTCACAAGGGTTTACCAAATTCGGTGCTTCGGCATTCACTATTGTCTTTATGTTATTGAGCTTTTGGTTGCTTGGCATTGCGTTAAGAACCTTGCCTTTAGGCATTGCTTATGGCGTATGGGTAGGGATTGGCGCAATAGGCACGGCAGTCGTGAGTATTTATCTGTTCAATGAGCCAGCAACACTTATCAAAGCCTTAAGCTTGCTAATGATTGTCGCTGGTATCGCAGGGTTAAAAATATCAGCTTAACGTTAGGCTAAACACAAAACAGCCAGAGTCACTCTGGCTGTTTTTCTAAATGTCGTGTTTACGGTTCTGGGTAGGTATATCAAGCGTTGCGCTTAATAAAAGGTAACCGTAAGTGATGACCAAACGCATTAATTAATGCGCCTGTAACAATCAGACCGCCACCGACGTACGTCCAAATGATCGGAACCTCGCCAAAGAAAATGATGCCCAACAACACAGAAAATACGATCTGGATATACGAATAAGCGGAGGCTTTACCCGCTTGTTGAGTTTGCATCGCTTTGGTTAACCCCAATTGTCCAATTTGGGTAAAGACACCAACTAGAACCAACATGAAAGTCAGATATAGATCGGGCATTACAAAATCGTCGCCAATCAGTAAGAGTGAAGCGGGGAGAGCAACCAACGGGAAATAGAAAATGATCACTGAGCTGTCTTCTGTCTGACTCAGTTTTCTGACAATGACGTAGGCAATTGAGCTACCAAATGCGCCTAAGATCGCAATCATGACGCTAAACATTGGTAAAGCGCTATCTGAGCCTTGCCCAGTTTCTGGGCTTACCATGATATAGATGCCGAGTAAGCACAACGCAATACAAAGGAAAGTTGACGGCTGGATGCGCTCTTTCAAGAAAAATACGGCGAGTAGTGCAGTAAATACCGGATGAATATACTGGAATATCGTCGCTTCTGCCAAAGGTAAGGTGGTCACTGAATAATATACACACATCAGAGCCATCGTGCCCACAGCACCGCGTGCAAATAGTAATGGCTTATTATTGCCCCATACAGAAATTCGTTTTCGCTTTACATCGAAATAACTAATGATAAGTGAAACGAGCGCTCTTGCTGCAACGATTTCAAAAACGGGGATACCGTAGTTGCCGACGTGCTTTACTGTAGCCGACATCAGAGCAAAGCCGAACGCGGAAAGCACCATAAAGCGCACACCGATGGGAATCATAGTGTTGAATGAATTGGACATTTTACTGCTCATTTGTTGCGACAGATCTCACTTTAGCATACTTAGTTAGCGATTAAATCCTCTCAACTCAAACACTTCTGTCGACAAGATGAATAAACAGTAGAATACGTAGCAATTAATCTGCCTCTCTTCAGCGTAACAATAAAAACTCGATATTTAAGGAGCTTACATGATCCCGATAAAAGCAACGCATGTTTCAGGCGTTGTCATTTCAAAAATTGATGGCATAGAAAAAATGCTGTTACTCAAACGCGTAAAAGGTGGCTATTGGTGCCATGTTGCAGGTGGTATCGAAGCGGGTGAAGCCGGGTGGCAAACCATTTTAAGAGAGTTAAAAGAAGAGACACTAATTGACCAAGTTGAGTTACATACAGCAGACTTTCTAGAGCAGTTCTACGAAGCAAAAAATAACCGTATCATGGTTATCCCATGTTTTGTGCTATTTTGTCCGCCTAACCAATCAGTTGTTCTTAACGAAGAGCATACAGAGTATCGCTGGTGTACGCTTGAAGAAGCTAAGCAGCTGGCTCCGTTTGCCAATCAGCATCACCTATATGAACATGTATGGAAACATTATGTAGATGTGGCATCACTAACGCCATTTACGCTGATCGATCAAAAGGGCTAAATGAACGGCAACGGCTTTGATTAGTTTTTATAGAGAGGTTTGTTCTCATAAAATGAAGCGTTAGGATTTGCGCTGAGCGTTCACAATAAAAAGGAATAACATCTATGGATGAAGTCACATGCCAAGAGACGTATCAAGGAAATCACTTACAGAAGCGTTTTTCCGTCTCGCAAAGGGTCTCAATTGAGCCCCTCAACACGAAACACGCGTCCGCTTTACTAGAAGTTGTGAACACTCACCGAGAGAGCCTTGAGGGCTATCTACCTTGGACGGATTCTGTCACGAATCATAGAGAGGCCGTTAACTACATTTCCCAGCGAGTGAACAGTAACGCGCTGGATTCCCACTGGTGTGCAATTTATTTTGATGAGCAGCTTACGGGTGTTATTGGCATTAAAGGTGTGGATTCACATACGCGTGTTACTGAAATTGGCTACTGGCTTGCCAACAATGGGCGAGGCCATCGTGTGATTGATCAAGTGCTCGCAGTATTGATCCCTTTTTTGAAGCAGAAAGGGCACGCACAATTCATTCAGTTCCATTGTATGGAAGATAACATCGCTAGCATCAATATTGCTGAGCGTGCAGGCGCCACATTAAAAGAATACGTTGATCATGAGTTTGATATGCTTGACCGCTCTCAACGACTGGGCATTTATGAACTACGTTTGATGTAGTATCCACCCCAGAGATATTTTAATCAGAGTTCGAACTCTAACTTCACGAGCGCTACAATAGTAACATTGTTGCGCTCGTGTTAACTTGGAGCGTCATTGGTAGAAACTAGGCTAGGAGAAGCATCATGAACGCAATCACAGAGGTTGAAGTAGATAACTTGTTACAGCAAAGCCTCGAACGCTTAAAAGCGGCATATGCAGCCGAGCCTTATCCTAGTTTGGATGAACGTAAACAGCACCTCGTTTTGTTAAAAAAATCGCTGCTTGAGAACAAACAAGCGCTGGTTGAAGCGTTAAGTGACGATTTTGGCTATCGCTCAGAATTTGATACCGCTATGACCGACGTTTTGCCAACGGTCTCGCATATTAATTATACCCTCAAACGACTAAAAAAATGGTGCAAACCCAGCAAGCGCGAATCCGGCTTATTGCTCGCACCTTCTAAAGTAACCGTTCAGTATCAACCGTTAGGTGTCGTCGGAATCATTTCACCGTGGAACTTTCCTGTGATTTTGAGCCTTGCGCCTTTAGTGACAGCATTGGCTGCTGGCAACCGCGTGATGATGAAGCTCAGCGAATTTACGCCAAAAACCAATAAAGTCATCGTCGATATTTGCCGTGGGTTGTCTGAGTATGTCGAAGTTTTTGAGGGTGAAGCAGACGTCGCACAAGCATTCAGCCAACTGCCATTCGATCACCTTTTGTTCACGGGTTCTACGAGTGTTGGCCGCGCAGTGGCAAAAGCGGCAGCGGAAAACCTTACCCCGGTGACGTTAGAGTTGGGTGGAAAGTCCCCGGTGATCATTGCAAAAGATGCAGACATGAAGAAAGCCGTTGATGCTATCTTGTTTGGTAAATGCATTAATGCAGGCCAGATTTGTGTCGCGCCTGACTACGCGTTTGTACCGCAAGAACGTGTCGAAGAGTTCATTTCGTTATTCTTAAAACGTTTTGAAAAGCTCTATTTAAAATCCAACAAGAATCAAAAGCTGACCCATATTGTCAACCAACGACAATATGATCGTTTGACTGCGCTACTTGAGGATGCAAAAGCGCAAGGTGCTAACCTTCATACTGTTGAAGCGTCGCCCCAAGAGGAACGACTTCTGTATCCTCATTTGGTCACGGATGTGTCGCCGAATATGCGAATCATGCAAGAGGAGATCTTCGGGCCATTTCTACCTGTTAAGCCCTACAATGCCGTTGATGAAGCGATTGACTACATTAATCAGCACCAAAGACCACTTGCGCTGTATGTTATGTCGGACGACAAATCGACTATCAAACATATTGTACGCAACACCCACAGTGGTGGCGTCGGCGTTAATGATACGGTTTTACATGTTGGCGCTGAAGATGCGCCTTTTGGTGGCGTTGGTGAATCGGGTATTGGGCATTATCACGGAGAGGAAGGATTCAGAACTTTTAGTCATGCGAAAACCATTCTTCACACACCGAAATGGTTGCCAAGAACGAGCGTATTAATGCGCCGTAGGGCTATGGCGATAAAAGCGATCCAAAAGATCTTTGTTCGATAATAATTATGATTTGATTGATAAAAAACCGCCCGAATAGGCGGTTTTTTGTTTCTATGTGCTCTGAAACGCTGAGCACCAAAGTCCGAGAAACTTCCTTCGCGTGCTACCAACAAAACAAAGAAAGGCTCTTGTTGAAAGAGCCTTGTTCAGGAAGTGTCGAGAGATCTTGGCAAGTTTAATGCAGAACTTCACTGCTGAATCTTAGATATCTACAGTCGTTCATCAGTTCTTTAAACGCCTTTCGGTCCAGCTTAATCAGAGTTTCATGATCGCCAGCTTCAAGGTAGACATGTTCCAAGTTTGCTAGTCTTTCATCGCAAACTGTCGACATGTGGTAAGGGCTACCAATCGGTGGAATAGCGCCGTGTTCACAATCGGTGAAGAGTCGGTAAACCATACGCTCTTTCACCAAGTGGAAGGTGGCATTAAATTCGTCGTTTAATCTCGACAAACTGATTTTGTTGTTGGCAGGTAAGACCGCCATCATATGACGCCCTTCATGATCCTCTAGAATCACACCTTTTGCGATATTCATTAAAGGCACACCTGCTGCAACACCACTTTGTAGCGAGCTATGACTGTGGCTGTGATTCACGGTTTGAAAGTGAATGTTATGCTCAGTCAAATATTCATCTAATCGGGTTGCAATCGTCATATAGCCTCCACGTGTATGAGACCCATAAAAAGTATAGGTTAGTCGGGCGACAATCGCGCATTTTACTCGGCGACACTGACGCTCTTTACGCTCCTGTTCTACGCTTATTGCAAGCCAGCGAGAAAGCATGGTTAACAATAATAAATAGGGGGCAACATGAGCAAGCCAATCATCGCTGATAACAAGCCGATCAAAGTAGAGTTGAAAGCTGGGCAAGAATATTACTTCTGCCGATGTGGGCGCTCTAAAAATCAACCTTACTGCGATGGGTCTCATTCAGGAACCGGCTTAAAGCCAATGAGCTTTAGTGCGGAAAAAGACGAAGATGCCTATCTCTGCCAATGTAAGCATACCGCCAATGCTCCTTTTTGTGATGGTACACACAAGCGATTTACCGCAGAGCAAGTCGGTAAAGAGGGACCGGAACAAAAGCGAGAGAAAAGAGACAAACCAACGGCGTCTGCTACACAAGAAGAACCAACCCTCGAGTTTATCCACCAATTAGCGAGAGAAGGACTCTCTAAACTCGGTCATCATGGTCCGATGGCTGCAATGGGGGTTCCTAGGCATTTGCTACCACATTGGGATGCTATACAAATCATGGTGGCGCAAATGGCGACACAACCGTTGTTGGAAGACGTTCCTGTGTCTACCGAATTGATTGTGGGGCCAAACGCGCGTAAGCCGCTCAGACTCGCCATTCCTTTGTTGGTGTCGGACATGAGTTTTGGCGCACTTTCTGAAGAGGCGAAAATTGCACTAGCAAAAGGTGCAGAGTTGGCGGGGACTGGGATTTGCTCTGGTGAGGGTGGCATGTTACCGGAAGAGCAGTCCGCTAATTCACGGTATTTCTATGAGCTTGCTAGTGCTCAATTTGGCTACGACGAATCTAAGCTTCTTAATGTTCAGGCGTTTCACTTCAAAGGCGGGCAAGGAGCAAAAACGGGCACGGGTGGTCATCTGCCTGCAAATAAAAATGTAGGTAAGATCTCTCAGGTGAGAGGCATCCCCGAGGGACAACCAGCGATATCACCACCAACGTTCAAAGATCTTCACACTACTCACGATTTCAGAAAGTTTGCTGACAGAGTTCGTGGCATCACAGGCGGCATTCCAATTGGATTTAAACTCAGTGCCAACCATATTGAGCAAGACATTCAGTTTGCGCTTGATGCTGGGGCTGATTACATCATCTTAGATGGTCGCGGTGGTGGCACGGGTGCGGCGCCAACTATGTTCCGTGATCATATTAGTGTGCCCACCATTCCTGCATTAGCTCGTGCACGTAAGTACTTAGATGAAAAAGGTGTAAGTGACCGCGTCACATTAATCATCACCGGTGGGTTGCGAGTTCCTACGGATTTTGTCAAAGCGTTGGCACTTGGAGCAGACGGAGTAGCGATAGCAAACAGTGCGATGCAATCGATCGGTTGTGTCGCCGCTCGCATCTGCAACACCAATAATTGCCCGGCAGGCATTGCGACACAAAATGCCGATTTGAGGCAGCGTCTCGACGTTGAAAAGTCATCCCAGCAACTGAAAAATTTCTTCGAATCCTCGGTCGAGCTCATGAAAGTCATGGCGAGGGCGTGTGGTCATCACGCTCTGAATGAATTTAGTCATCATGATTTAGCGACCTGGGATCACAACATGGCGAGGCTGTCTGGGATTAAGTATTCAGGTATGGACTTAAACTGATCTCTATCCATATTTTCTGCATATAGGTACATGTTTGATAACAATTATTTATTCGCTGAAATGTTTGAAATTTTGACTTGGCGTTAACTAAAAAAACAGTGTATGAACTACGCTGTTTGAGGTGGATATTCGATTTATTGAATAACAAAGAGTGGTTACCACAACCACGACACGAAGGAGCATTATATGAGCAAAGCAAACGGCGGTTCGGTAGGTAAATGTCCAGTTATGCATGGTGGGCAAACATCTACAGATAAGTCGGTGATGGATTGGTGGCCGAATGCCTTGAACTTAGACATCCTGCATCAACACGACTCCAAAACCAACCCATTTGGTCAGGACTTTAATTACAAAGAAGAACTGAAAAAGCTAGATGTCGAAGCACTTAAAAAAGATTTAAAAGATTTAATGACTGATAGCCAAGACTGGTGGCCTGCCGACTGGGGACACTACGGTGGTTTAATGATCCGAATGGCATGGCATGCAGCGGGCAGTTATCGTATTGCGGATGGCCGTGGCGGTGCTGCTACAGGCAACCAACGCTTTGCTCCTCTCAACTCTTGGCCAGATAACGCCAACCTCGATAAGGCTCGACGCCTTTTATGGCCAATCAAGAAAAAATATGGCAACAAACTAAGTTGGGCAGACCTGATTGTCCTTGCCGGTAACATGGCGTACGAATCCATGGGCTTTAAGACCTTTGGCTTTGCGTTTGGACGAGAGGACATTTGGCACCCAGAAAAAGACACTTACTGGGGGTCTGAGCAAGAATGGTTAGCCACAAGTGACGCTGATAACAGCCGATACTCTGGTGAGCGAGATTTAGAAAACCCGCTTGCTGCGGTAATGATGGGTCTTATCTATGTGAACCCTGAAGGGGTAGACGGTAACCCAGATCCTCTCAAAACAGCACATGACATGCGAGTGACCTTTGCGCGAATGGCAATGAACGATGAAGAAACCGTCGCGCTCACAGCTGGTGGTCACACGGTGGGTAAGTGTCATGGTAATGGTGATGCCGCAAACCTTGGCCCAGAGCCCGAAGCAGCAGACGTTCATGAGCAAGGTCTTGGCTGGATTAACCACAAAACACGTGGCATTGGCCGTGACGCGGTAACGAGTGGCATTGAAGGTGCTTGGACAACACACCCTACACAATGGGACTACGGATACTTCCACCTACTATTTAAGTATGACTGGGAACTGAAAAAGAGCCCAGCAGGTGCATGGCAATGGGAGCCAATCGACATTGAAGAAGAAGACAAGCCTGTCGATGTTGAAGACGGTTCTAAGCGCTACAATCCAATCATGACCGACGCCGATATGGCGCTCAAAATGGACCCTGAATATCGTAAGATTGCAGAAAAGTTCCAAAATGACCCTGCGTACTTTGATGACGTTTTTGCTCGTGCCTGGTTTAAGTTGACACACCGCGATCTAGGACCAAAATCATGTTATTTCGGCCCTGATGTGCCAAGCGAAGATCTTATTTGGCAAGACCCAACGCCCGCAGGTAAGACAGACTACGATGTCGATTTAGTGAAAACAAAAATTGAAGCAAGTGGCCTATCCATTAGTGAGTTAGTAAGTACGGCGTGGGATAGTGCGCGTACCTACCGTGGCTCTGACCGCCGAGGCGGTGCAAATGGCGCGAGAATTCGCTTGGCTCCACAAAAAGATTGGCAAGGGAACGAACCTGAACGTCTAAGCCGTGTTCTTGCGGTGTTAGAAAAAATAGCAGCAGAAGAGGGCTGTAGTGTTGCAGACGCTATCGTGCTTGCTGGGAACGTAGGTATTGAACTGGCTGCGCGTGCCGCAGGTCATGATGTATGTGTGCCATTCGCGCCAGGCCGAGGTGATGCCACCCAAGAGATGACGGATGTTGAATCATTCGAAGTTCTTGAGCCTGTCGCTGACGGTTTCCGAAATTGGTTGAAGAAAGACTACGCGGTTAAGCCAGAAGAGCTTTTATTAGATCGTGCTCAGCTTATGGGGCTAACGGCGCCAGAAATGACGGTACTTATCGGTGGTATGCGCGTTCTAGGCAGTAACTACGGCGGTGGAAAAGAGGGCGTATTTACTGAGCGAGTCGGCACTTTGTCGAATGATTTCTTCGTGAACCTTACTGACATGGCATATACGTGGAAACCAGTGAGTGCTAATCAATATGAAATCCGTGATCGTAAAACCGACGCTGTGAAGTGGACGGCTACTCGAGTGGATCTTGTCTTTGGTTCAAACTCGATCCTGCGTTCGTATGCGGAAGTGTATGCGCAAGATGATAATCAGGAAAAATTCATCCATGACTTCATCGCCGCATGGACGAAAGTCATGAACGCGGATCGTTTTGACTTGCAATAAGTGAAACGATGCCTGTCGGTAGATGGGTTGATGAATAAGTAAGAGAGGCGGGCGAAAAGCTCGCCTTTTTCTTTACCTATCTTTTTACTTTGATTGTTACTTTGATTGAAAATTAAGCTCATTTGAACCATAATAACTGGACCATATGAACCATAGGAGCTTGATATGGCAACTGCAGCATTAAAAAGCTTCAAACCGAAACAACCTCATAAAGCCAATTTCTGGTTTATGTTGGGTATTGAAGACGCTGAAACAGGTCGCACTGATGCGGTTCACAAAGGCTTTGAGCCAAAGGTGTATCGCAATATTGTTGAGCGTGTGAAGCTTTCTCAGAGTGAGTTTCAAAACGTCACATTGATACCTGTCAGCACGGTCAAGCGTCGTCTAAAAAACGATGAGCGCTTCAATACGCAAGAAAGTGATGCAATCTATCGATTAGCGATGTTATTGAAACTCGCGACAGAACTGTTTGACGACGAAGAGCGCGCGTTAAAATGGATGAGAGAGAATGTGTATGGCTTAGGTGGAAAACGTCCACTTGATATGGTCTCGACCACGGTGGATTTTGAAATCGTAAAAGATTTGATCGGCCGTTTAGAGCACGGGGTATTCTCGTAATATGAAGCTCTATCGTCTCACACAAAAGAAATTTGCTGACACGCCATTCAGCCCCGTTGGCGCAAAGTTATTTGGAGGGCGATGGAACTCAAAAGGAACCGAAGCCCTCTACTTCTCTGAATCGGAATCCCTTTGTTCGTTGGAAGTGTTTGTTCACGTAAACAACGATCCTGCTATCACCAAACTTTACGATTTATATCGTATTGAAATGCCAGAATACCTCATCGCCACCTTAGATGAAGAAGATCTCCCTGTGACGTGGCGAGCAATACCGGCGAGCGAGTCTACGCAGTACATTGGTGATCAGTTTCTCAATGATCCTCATCCAGAGTTTGCCGCGCTGCAAGTGCCTTCAACGATTTCACCTCGTGATAAAAACTACGTGGTGAATCCAAATCATCCCAAAATGAAAGAGATCATCAAGAAAGCCGAAAAGCTCGATTTCGCGTTTGATCCGCGCATTTTCAAATAGACGCCTAGCTTTGTCTTGCTTTAAAGCATTCAGCGCTTACCTGAGATAAGCGCTGAAGCATAAAAGTTTATTTCCTTGGTTATTGTCGATCGTAAGTGAACTGTTGCGCTTCATTTGTAGTGTTGAGGTAATGCCCAAGCACCAACTCAGCACCTTTGTAAGATAAATGGCTGTCATCCGTATACATCGCATTGTTTGCTCCAACTCTCATTCGACATACGCCATTTCTGCAAATGGCATCGGTCAAGTCGACAAACTCAACGTGCTCAAATTGCTCAAAGTAGTTCACTAACTTCGCCACGTTTTGAGGGTGATGTTGTTTGGGAGAAAAGTCGCAGGCAGACTCTTCTGTCTCGCCAAACAAACGCGCTTTCCAAAGGCATTCTCCTACCGCAAACGGTGCAGAAGGGGTTGGACCGAAAACGACCACTTCCTTTCCTTTCAGTTCATTCAATAATTTGGTTAATGATGCTTCATAATCGGCTTGTGAAAGCTCTTTATTGAAATTAGAAGAGATAACAACGCGACGAATGGAAGGGGTACTTAGAATTGTATCGACAGCCTCATTGAAGAACTGTCGGCAAGGAACTGAGCCAGCACCTTTGATGGTGTCGACATAACCGACCGCACAGGAATCTTGAGTAAGTTGCACCACGCCAGTTGGTGTTACTTCGGATAGACGCTTCACGTAAACCATGCTGTGACTATTGCCTAACACAGCGATGTCGGGCTGCGGCGCAGACGAGCACACATCGTTAACGTTGGTGTTGCCGTTGCAATCTAAACCATAACCGTTGTTAACGCGCATGGCCTCGAAAAATGCGCTTCTTTCTGGAAAACCACCGTTTTTATGACCGATAACGCCGAACGTTAGCAAGGGCAACGTCAACAACACAATAACCACGGACGCAGTGCGCATACTCATGGCTTTTCGGCTACGGAACGGCTTTTCAATAAAGCGCCAAGTGAAGTAAGAAAGTACAAAAAGAGTGACAACGTAAAGTGGGATATTGATGTCTTGTGTTGCATCCAACACGTAGCGGTAAAAGACAAATAATGGAATGTGCCACAAGTATAAGCTGTAGCTGATTAAGCCGACGAACACGACCCACTTTAGGCTCAGTAATCTACCGCAGACATTGTCTTTAGAGGCAAACAAAATCACCAACGCGCTACCGATGACCGGCACCAGCAGCGTAATGCCCGCACCATCTTGCGATTTTTCAAACAAAAGCGCGGAAGCCAATATCAAAACGATGCCAATGGTTGCCAGCGTATCGTTAGATTGAACTTGGACTTTTCTCATCACTAATGCGAGTAATGAACCGGTTGCCAGTTCCCAAGCACGAGAGAAGATCATGTAAAAAGCGAAATCAGGATCGTTGCTCGCGTAGACAATAGTCATCAAACTCAGCGCAAATATCGCGATGAAAAAAGTCAGGTAAAACGCGTTTTTGCCACGAGCGAGTAGCATGAGTAGCAAAGGAATGACAATGTAGTATTGTTCTTCAACGCCCAAGCTCCAAGTGTGAAACAGCGGGTTGGCTTGATCTTCTAAACCGAAGTAATTGTGGCCTTTTAAATACAGAAGAATGTTGGATGAGGAAAGAATGGAAGATACTGCAAACTGACCAACGTCTTTGTGTGCTTGCGGCAAAAATAGCCACCAAGACATCAAATAGCTGACGGCGATCACCACCAGTAAGAGGGGGAGTATGCGACGAATGCGTCGCTCATAAAAATCACCAAGGCTGAACTTCTGGTTTTCTAAGTCGTTAATCACGATGGTGGTGATCAAATAGCCGCTGATCACAAAAAACACGTCGACGCCAATAAAGCCACCAGCGAATTGCTCAACTCCTGCATGAAACAAAATCACCAACGTGACAGCAATCGCCCTTAATCCGTCTACTTCTGCTCTGTAAGTCATATCGTGTTGCTCCAACATTCCGTTTAATGAAGTAGAGCAAAATATGAACCAGAAATAATATTTATTTAAATCAGTACCTTAAATTGATTGTCAAAATGAAAATGCTAGGTGGGTTAACGAATTCCCAAATTGAATTTCAATATGGAAACCCCATAAAGAATGATCTTAAGAAGCGCTAAATCAAAGAACGTAAAGCGCGAGGCACTTAGACTTCATTGAAAATGATTACGCTAAAGAAACGATGACAGAGAATACGATTCAGGAAAAAATTGCCAGCTTTACTTGTATCGAAGAGGCTTTGAATTACTTCGACATCGAGTTTGATAGCCGATTTATCGAAAACAATCGAACCGAGTTGGTTAAGAGGTTTCACGGCTACTTAATCCTCACTAAACCGGATGATTGGTTTTCAGGTCGTCGTGCTTTAAAGAATGCTTACTGTAAAGTACAACGCAGTTTGCTCAGTAAAACGACGCGCTCTGCGTGCCGAGGTTGTACATCTTGTCAAAGACGTTAATTCTGGTGGCTTGCCTAAAAAGAACCCTGCATCTTGGTGTCACAGGGGGAAGAGCAAGGTTCTTTTGGTTTCGCTATTGGTTTGTCGCGAGTTACGAATCAGCTTTACGTAGATGAATTAACCCGCGTGATACGCAGGGTAGTCCACCAAGCCTTTTTCACCGCCGCCGAACAATGTGGCAGGGTCATGTTCTGCCAGCGGATAGCCATGCTTGATGCGGCTTGGTAAGTCTGGGTTTGCAACAAACGGACGGCCAAAGCCAATCATGTCGGCTAAACCACTTTCAATCGCGTGTTGCGCCTTTTCTGCGTTGTAACGACCGGCATAGATCAGTGTGCCTTTATACGCCTCACGAACTGCGGTTTTAAAGTCGTGCGGAGTGTCTGGCGCGTCGTCCCAATCCACTTCTGCAATGTGAATGTAAACCACATTGAGTTTATCAAGCAGCGCTGCAGCGGCGGTGTAGGTTTCGACTGGCGTACTATCAACGGTGCCATTTAACGAAGTGAATGGTGCAAGACGAACACCAACACGCTCTGCGCCAATAGCTTGCGTCATAGCCTCTACCACTTCACCAAGAAAACGCAGACGGTTTTCAATTGAGCCGCCGTATTCATCGGTGCGGTTATTCGCTTCAGAATCGATAAACTGGTTGACCAAGTAGCCATTCGCTGCATGAAGTTCGATACCATCGAATCCGGCTTCTATCGCGTTTAGTGCGGCTTGGCGGTACTCTTCAATAACGTTCTTGATGTCTCGTTTGGTCATTTCACGAGGCACAACCACGTCGACAAAACCCGGTTCGTCTGTGCCGTTATCGACAAATACTTTCACGTTTTCTGCTTTTAGCGCAGAAGAAGAAATAGGTTGCTCACCGCCAATGTTATCAGGGTGAGTCACACGTCCAACGTGCCATAATTGCGCGAAGATAGTGCCGCCTTTCTCGTGCACTGCATCAGTTACTTTTTTCCAGCCAGCAATTTGCTCTGGGCTGTAAATGCCTGGTGTCCATGCATAGCCTTGACCCATTGGCGAAATTTGTGTGCCTTCAGCAACGATTAGGCCCGCTTCAGCACGTTGAGCATAGTAGGTCGCCATCATGTCGTTAGCGATATTGCCTGGTTGAGAAGCACGAGAGCGCGTCATCGGAGGCATAACGATACGGTTTTTTAATGAGAGAGAGCCAAGTTGAATGGGTTGAAATAATGCGTCTGTCATAGGAAACCTCGTTATTTGTGAGTTTGGATGAGTTCGATTTGGTAACCATCGGGATCTTTAATGAACGCGATGTGAGTTTCTCCGCCTTTCATTGGACCTGGCTCGCGAGTAACGTTGCCACCAAGCGCTTTAATTTTTTCGCAAGCGGCGTAAATATCTTCAGACCCCAGTGCCATGTGTCCGAATGCGTTACCCAAGTCGTAACTGTCGGTATCCCAGTTATAAGTTAGCTCGATGGTCGCGCCATCTGGTTGATCAGTGTTACCAACAAACACCAGTGAGTAACGGTATTCTTGGTTTTCAAAACGATCCAAAACACTCATTCCCAGAACTTTTGTATAAAATTCGATAGATTTGTCTAGGTCAGCTACACGGATCATCGTGTGGAGAAACTTCATAAGTCGCCTTTTCATAACGTTGCGTAATCACTATGCAAACCATATCGCCACTCTAAATAAACTGGAAATTATCGTTAATTATTAAAATGATTATTTAGTGTTATGAAAAGCGAGGTTGCTGGCCCTGCAACATGCAAACAAAGATTACTCGCCGTTTCTTTTTAATTGTTGGCATATGCTAATTACTCTTTTGAGAAACCGAGTAACTATCATGTCTACAAACAGCTATTGTCATTACACTCACGAATCTCATCATCAATGTGCGGTTTGTTCTTCAATTAATGTGAATCCGAACTCTTTGGCCGTGAACTACCAATACCTAGCCGATGGTTCTGTTGTCGGAGAGTTTCACGTTTTACCGCGTTATCAAGGTTACACAGACCTGTTGCATGGTGGTATTGCCAGTTCGCTTCTCGATGGTGCAATGACGCATTGTTTGTTATCTAGAGACATTCAAGCCCTTACGGCGCAGTTGGATGTGCGCTACCATGCACCTATTCAGTTAGATGATCGAGTCACGATTACTGCACACTGTGAAGGTGAACGACGCGGTATATATCAACTGGTGGCTCAATTGCGGGTCGAAAGCGAAGTTAGAGTGACGGCTAAAGGGAAGTTTATTCGTCCTAAAAAGGCATAAATAAAAACGTGTTCTACGGAGAGGCAATGAAGAAATTTGATGAGCTGTATGCAATTGCGACGAGAAAATCTCAATATGACCAAACCAACACTTGGTTTAAAGGCGTAGAGACTTATCTGGAGGCCATTGGCAAAGAAGTTGATGAAGTCCGCGAAGAGATTCGTGAGGATCGCCTTTGTCATTTGGAAGACGAGTTAGGCGATGTGTTGTGGAACTATCTTAACGTATTAAAAGCGCTGGAAAGAGAAAAGGGCATAGATCCTGAGAAAGTACTCGAAAGAGCCTGCAACAAATACGATCAGCGTGTACCTGCGATTGAGTCGGGACGCAGTTGGGATGAGATAAAACAGCAGCAGAAACAAGCCTTGAACGCAGAGCATGAAGCCGCGCAGTTAGAAGATGTAAAGAGCCAATAACTGCGCTTGGTATTGAAAGGGTTGGTCAATAGGGAATACCTAGTCAGCCCTTGGAACTGTTGACCAACAGTAGGTCACAAGGTGGTTGATCAAGTAACGTGTCTACAGTGCTGCCAGACCAAAATTGAGATGACATGCTTCGTTTACATGCCCCCATAATCAAAATCGCTGCTTGTGATTGCTTAACTGCTTTTGGTAACGCCGTTTCAGGGTTTCCTTCTGGCAGCAGTAGTGGTACTCGAGTTAACTTTTGCGCAGTAATAAAGTCCGTAATGCCTGCTTTTTGGTTGCTTAATATCTCTGCACGATAGCGAGAGAGGTATGGCGCGACGTATCGGCAGTAAACGAGCGTCATTTTCCCGCTTAAGGTTTGTTCCAATTTTGAGCCTCGCGAGACGATGGCTTTATCTACTATCGACTTTTCATCCCCTCGATGAAGTGGGTCGATTGCACAAAGCATGTTGGCGTGAGAAGGCCATGAACGCTCACTCAGTAGCAACAAGTCGCAATCTTGTTGTGCTAGTTCTGTGAGCATCGTTTGAATCTCGTGTTTGTTAAAGTGTCCCACGAGCAGTAAGTCAGTGTGGTCAACAAGCCGTTTCGTAACTTGCTCAACCCAATGACTCCCTTTGAAATGCTCGTAAGAGAGCGTTGGCGTTTCAAGCTCTTCTTCTTCACAAAGTTCGACAATTAATGCGTTGAACTTTAAGGTCCAAGATTCAAACTCAGCTTGTCTTTTTTCTATATGGTCAGAGTTGAAACTGAGAAAATGAGCGAATGCGTGATCTTCACTTCGGCGATGGTCTTCCACTAAAACCACAATAGGCTGAGCCAACGCTGTCGAAAATTGAATCACTTTACGAAGCACCTTACGACTTGGTAAGGCGGCCTGCTGAGTCAGAAAAAATACAGGTGCCATTGATTACTCCATTATCAAACAAGGCGAATGAGCCTGACACACATTCAAGTCTATACCATGAACTGATGCAGAGGCGTTTTGTTTCTGCGAGCGAAATATAAATTCCGCAATTAAGTCAACTATCGCCTAGAATTTTAACATCAAGAATTCATGCCTTCGGATAGCACATATCGTCAATGCGGCGAATGTGGTAGTGAAAGCTATAGGTAAAAGTAATGATAGATTCCAACCAATTGCAAATTAACCGCAAAGTGCCACATTTGCTTGCTGAGATCATTAAAGCGATAGAATCGACCGAAGACTTGAGCTTTTTGAAAGACTATCAAGAAGCACAGATTGCGAACATTTTGGAATCGGTCAACATTGCTTACCGTAAGCGTGTCATAGAAGCAGTGCCGCCTGAGAAGTATTGGACGGTATTAAATTTGCTCCGATACGACACCGCCAAGCACATTCATCAATCACTCAATAAAGACTTACAACATGAACGCTTGGCGTACATAACTGATTCTGAACTGATCATCTTTGCGGACTTTCTACCGACCGAATTTGTAGATGAATACCTTATTGATCAAAGTGAAGAGTCTGTCGCGCATATCCAACAAGCATTGTCGTATGAAGACAACAAAGTTGGACGTTATGCCGAGCCTCACTTTCTGGTCGCAAACCCTAAAAACAGCGTAGGAGGCATCAAAACCGAGCTGCTAAAACGTGGGCAAAGTCCAGTGCGGTTGATTATTGTGCGTGATGCAAGTGGTGTGATTGGTACGATAGAGCCGCAAACCCTGTTGCTGCACGAGAATCATATCAAACTTACCGACTTGACCGTAGTTACGCCAATTCTAGAAGATATTCAAACGATTCAAAGCGTCAGCAAACAAGTCTCGATTGATGGTGGAGCACATTGGTTTCCTATCATGGCTGGTGGCAAAATTATGGGCGTCTTGTCGATGGCGACCATTGCGATTACGTTGCGCGAACTCAGCCTACAAGCTGTAGTGGCAGAAAACGTACGAAGCGAAGAAGATTTGTTCACACCATTAAGCGTGGCGACAAGGCTAAGAGCACTTTGGTTGGTGATTAACTTGCTGACCGCTTTCGTAGCCTCCGCCATCATTGGGCTTTTTGATAATGTGGTCGAGCAAGTCGTTGCGCTTGCGATCTTAATGCCTGTCGTGGCGAGCATGGGCGGCATCGCGGGTAGCCAAACCTTAGCGGTGGCCATTCGGGGTATCGCATTGAACCACTTGCACCAAAGTAACTTGAAGCTATTGGTGAATAAGGAATTAAAAATCGCCACCATTAATGGCTTGATCATGGGATTAGTCATCGCGGGTGTCGTCTACATGGTGTTTGACTCTTGGCCATTGGCGCTTATTATCTGTTGTGCCATTTTCCTCAATAGTTTGGCGGCCGCGGCATCGGGTACGTTGATACCATTCACGTTGAAGAAGTTTAACATTGACCCCGCCGTGGCTGGCTCGGTAGTATTGACGACCGTTACCGATGTCGTTGGTTTCTTTGCGTTCTTAGGCTTAGGTGCCATTTTCTTGATATAGATATCCAATTGACGCGTTAACCAGCAGAACCAATCGCACCATTTCCCAACCCAGTATTTTGGGCGAGCTTGCTTCGCTCAGCATTCCTCCGTTTTCCATAACCGATGAACACGTCGTTTCGGTTCTTACTTTGTATATCTCTTCACTGCCCAGTACTATTCCCCCAAATTTCCCACTACCGATCTCGCTTAACGCTGGCGTGCCAAATGCCAATTTCAAACGCCAGATGATGCCAATTTTCTTGGCTGTACACGCATTACTTCACTCAAACAAAAAAATAAGGAAACAATTTTGAATAAACTCATCGTATTCACTGGTGGTCCCGGTGCAGGAAAAACCTCGGTTATCGAACAACTAAAAACACAAGGCTTTATCTGCGCGCCAGAAACCGGCCGTCAAATAATACAAACGCAGGTTGCCAATCACGGTTCAGCATTACCTTGGAATGACAAACAAGCTTTTCGAGACGAAATGATGAAGGCAGAAGTGAGCAATTACCGAGCTTTCAATGTCCACCAAGGGAATGTGTTTTTTGATCGCAGTATTGTGGACGTATATGGCTACAGTAAGTTGGAACAACTTCCAATCTCGCATGAGCTCATCACGCATTGCCAGATGCTTCGTTATCATTCTCAAGTGTTCATTTTTCCACCGTGGACGTCGATATTCAGCAACGACGAAGAGCGAAAGCAAGATTTTTCTGAAGCGGTCGCCACGTATCAACAGATGGTCGATGCATACCACAAGTTTGGTTATCAATTGATCGAAGTGCCCAAAATATCAGTCGAAGACAGAGTAGCGTTTATTCTCGGCTCAGTTATCGAACAAGGCTGAAAGATGATTGATGCAAACAAATGCGTAAGGCGATTGTGAGCACGACAACAATATGCGTAAAGGGAGTTATTTATACTGGATAAAATTCAATAACTTAATTGAGTGTTATGTCTTTTAAATATCTTACCTTATTGCTCGCAACGACGAGCATGAGCAGCTTTGCTGATGTAGACCTGCCTTCGGGGGATGATTGGTTAAACCATGTGACGAATGGCCTAGCCCCATATTGGATGATGGAAAGCGCGCATGGGCAACCTGCGGGGAATTTTCCGACATTTCGTTGTGATAACGGTGTCATTCTCGACCCACAAAAGCCGTGTGAAGAATTAAACAAAGGGTGGATTAGCCCGCACTTCGATCGCGAATACACCCGCATGAAATCGCGCCAAACTTACGCTTATGGCGTGCTTTTTCATCTTACGGGTGACAAGCAAGCATTAGAGCTGGCAAAGAAAGGGGCTTATTACCTGATTGATCACCTACAAGATGAGAAAAACGGCGGCTTTGTGAGCTTTACGCGTAGTGGAAAACCGGGGATGAAGTGGCAACAACGAACTTCTCAAGACCAAGCTTACGCTTTGGTGGGGTTGGCGATGTACTACTACTTAACGCAAGACCCAAAGGTCGAACAAGCGCTTATCGACCAGCAAGCGTTTATATTTAAACAATACCGACGAAGCGATGATCGCGGTCTGGCGTGGGTTTTGAAAGATGGTGATGGGGAAAGTGAGAAGCAGCAAGAGTTAGTCGCTCAACTTGACCAAATTAATGGCTACCTGTTGTTAATGACGCCACTTTTACCACCGCCAGCGCAAGCCAAGTGGAAGCAAGATCTGCAATGGCTGACGCAAGTGATGCTAGATAACTACTATTCCGTCAAAGAGCAGCGCTTTTATGGCGCGATACACCACAAAGCGGTAATGATGCCAGATGCGAAACACAATGATTTTGGACACACCATCAAAGCGTATTGGATGACGTATCTCACTGGTCAGTTGTTGGAAAATTCCAATTGGACAGAGTTTGGTTTCAAAGGAATGAAACACACGCTTAAGCAAGCGCAATACCAGCAAAACTTTGAGCAAGTCAAAGCGCTTTTCTCACCAGAATGGCAGAGTAAATGGACGCAAGAGAGCATTCCTGCTTGGCAATCAAGACCATACAAGCACTATAGCTCGTCTTGGGAATGGGCAGAGCTCGATCAAGCGGCAATGACAGTTTCTCTTGTCGATGGTTCGATGAAAGAAACGCTTCAATACACGTTACCCACTTTTATGGACGTATGGGTGGATCATCAATATGGAGGAGTCGGTCTGAGTCCTAAATCAACCAAAGCGTTCCATTGGGGAAATGGTTACCACCAGTTTGAACATGCGTTGGTCGGGTATTTGTACGCGCAACAAATGGCAAAACAGCCTGCCAAGCTTTACTACGCGCGACCAGCAGAGAGCAAAATGCCACTTAATCCGTATTACTTTAGCGCAGACGTAAAATCGTTGTCGTCACAAAGTGATGGAGTCACCATCGCGACATTCACCAATATTCGACCTTAGGTTGGTCGATGGTGATGTGTTGGTTAAAGTCCGCGTAAAAGCCAATAAAATCCTCCGACAGCAAGTGCGACTATTAGCTATCTAGGTCTGTCACTAGATAAGCTTCAAGCAATGATGGTGCAGGTAATGCCCACGGGGCGCTTACAAAAAGCCGTCAGAACCACTGGTTTTGACAGCTTTTTATTCTATGACAGGTAGAGGCTTCAATTTTCAGCGCGATAGATCCATGAAAACTTAAGTGAGATTCCAATCACGTCGCATAATCTCACTAGTGTCATTGGAAATAAATGAATTGTTCCTGATACATAGAACGTATTAACATGGTTGCACTAGACCCATATGAGTAAACTTATTGAATATACAATTTGAGAGAGAGGGTTTAGTTATTAAAAATAACAGTTAGTTGGAATCTAGGTTAAATGAAAATAAAACTATTTAAAAAGCTACAAGTTGTATTTCTTGTGGTGTTGTTTCTCTAGGTTGTCCAAGCGGAAGCATGATCTAAAACGCTTATTTTATTCAAATAAATGGAAAGAAATGAAAGTGGAATTAAAAAATAACTATTCAGAATCAGAAATAAACCAGCCACCATCGGTACTTCTTGTTACGTCTCTGTTGTGTCTGGCGTCCGTTTGTTGGGCTGCATTGCTGTTGGCCATTGAATATATTGTTGGGATAGAAATGAGTGGTACAGGCTTTCTTAGCACGTTAATCCCAGCCATGAGTGTTGGTTATTACTTCGGCTACAAGACTGGAGATGTAATGCCATCAAAAACAAGATGGTATGCTGTTTTACTGTGGACTTTAGCAAGTTTGGTAGTGTTCTCTCTTATCTTAATGTCGTTAGATATTTCTCCGTTTTATTTATTATCTGAGCTCGGTGGGGTAAGTATTTTTATTGCTATCATAATGCTAATAACGATTGGCATCGCCTACTTAATTTTAAAAAGTGGTGAGAAAATGGCGATTAGAGTATTACTCAAAGCCAAGGAAAGTCAGTAGATAAAATACAACAAACGATTCAATTAGGATCATGACAAGACGTCAGCCATAATGTGCTGGCGTTTTAGTTTCCTGTTTGTAGGATTTTTTGTCTAAAAGGCAAACCCATTTATTGTGTTGTAGTTTGAGTTAATGGTTTATGCCTTGTGCGCAAGATTGCTTAGCAGGTTTATGTATCGAGAAACGTGTGTATAATTCGCCACGAATTACGATTTATAGATATGAAAGGTAAGTATGGCAGTCCTCGAAATTCTCTCCATTCCAGACCCAAGGCTTAAAGTAAAAGCAGAAAAAGTCACTGATGTATCGACAGTACAAACGCTGATAGACGATATGCTAGAAACACTTTACGCAACGGGCAATGGTATCGGTTTAGCTTCAACCCAAGTAGGCAGAAAAGAGGCGGTTGTTGTCATCGATATCTCTGACGAACGCAATGATCCTTTAATCTTGGTTAACCCAGAAGTGGTGAGCGGAGAAAACAAAGCACTTGGTCAAGAAGGGTGCCTATCTGTTCCTGAGTACTACGCAGATGTAGAGCGTTACACGTCAGTTGTTGTTTCTGCACTAGACCGTGATGGCAACCCGATTACAATCGAGAGCGATGAGTTCTTGGCGATTGTGATGCAGCACGAAATTGATCACCTATCTGGTAACTTGTTCATTGATTACCTTTCACCGCTGAAGCAAAAAATGGCGATGAAAAAAGTGAAGAAGTACGTAAAAGCGAAAGCTAAGTAATATGAGAGGAAGTAACCCTCCATGTCGAGTTACTTCCTTTTAAATTAAGAATAGGACGGTAGTGAGAGCGGTTTATCTCTGCTTTTGGGGGACATAACGCTTTACGACCTTCATAAGCCTTTGAAATGAAGAACAGTCCATATGTGACTCATGAGGGCAGGTGGCAACATGGTTTAGGCTGTCTCGTACCGCTTTCAAACGTTTTATTTGCTCATCAATCTCAAGTGCCTTTTTCGTTAGTAAGTCACGATCGATATATGGCTTTGAAACTTCTGATTGATTCAACATTTCTGCCATTTCGTTAAGCGATATTCCAGCGATACGCCCCAAACTAATTAAATTGAGTGTATTGAGTACCTCTGGTGAATATTGGCGTCTCAATCCATTCCTTCCTATCGAGCGAATTAACCCCAGCTGTTCGTAGTACCTGAGCGTTGAAGTCGGCAATCCTGATGTTCTAACCACTTCTGCAATATCCATATTATTCCCCATTGACTTCAAGTTGGCTTTAAGTTGTAGCATGCAACTAAGACCTTAACAAATCAAAAACTTGAGGAGAGAAAAATGCTGCTTTTAATGGGATTGCAAGCGGTGCTAATAGGGATTGGTGCCACTTTGATAATGGATTTATGGGCATGGTTACAAAGGAGAGTGTTTGGTATTCCTTCATTAAACTATGCGTTGGTTGCGCGCTGGGTTTTGTACATGCCCCAAGGAAAGTTTATGCATGCGCCAATTATGGCGTCAGAGGCGATGCCGGGAGAAAAGTCACTGGGCTGGTTTTTTCATTATGCCATCGGCGTTACTTTCGCTTTGGCTCACGTTACTGTTTTTGGTCATCATTGGTTGGTAGAGCCCAGTCTAATGCCCAGCTTAATTACAGGCGTGGTAACGTTGATCTTCCCATTTTTGGTCATTCAACCTTGTCTAGGATTTGGTTTTGCTGCGAGTAAAACCCCAACACCTTGGAAAGCCCGTTTTCTTAGCACATTGGCGCATTTGGGTTATGGTTTGGGTTTATTCATAGCCGGGTTTGCAATCAAAGTTACGAGCCAGTATTTTTGCATAGAGAGCATGAGCATCATGCAAACGAGTGGTTTTTATCTATGATGCTCAACTCTTGGTTGTTTTTTGCGCTTTGATCATAGTTGACCGATATGTCTAAAGTCTGTTGCATTTATCCAAGACGTAAAGTCGGCGGACATTTAACATAGCCTTAACGTCAGAATGGCAAGCGGTTTACCAAGAAAAACTAAAATTATCTGGTTTGACATAAAGAATATTAAGGGTTTCAGATGGCTTCAAAAGTGGCAGGGATATCAATACTGAGTTTATTGGCAGCGCCAGTTGCGATGGGAGAAACAGCCAGTGCTTATGATTTATGCTTGTTAGACAAAATAAAGCAAAGCAAAGGTGAGGAAACCATAAAGAGCATTCGCGGGCAGTGTGAGCTTGACACAGTAACCAGCACAGTGCCCGCTGATCCAGAAATTGAAGAGCCTGAAGAACTTCAGGAAAGTTTGGTCGACAAGCGTTTGGAATCAGAACGAGAAAACGCGTTCGAACCGTTTAGTCTGGTCGCGCATCGCGTTAACTATATTCTTCCGTTTACATACAGTGATCGTGTAAATAAACGCGCGTATGCCGACACCAAATACGGCGATGAACTGCGTAAGGAAGAGGCGGAGTTCCAAATCAGTTTTAAAGTACCAATGAACTATGATGACTTGTTGTTTGATGGCGATGGTCTGTTTTTTGGAATGACTCTTAAATCATTTTGGCAGGTATACACGGGTGCAGCATCTCGTCCATTCCGTGAAACCAATTATCGTCCAGAGCTTTTTTACTACACCCCAACAGACTGGAAACCACTTGATGGTTCGACTTGGTTAGGTTTTGGTATTGAACATGAGTCTAACGGTCAGAGACAGGAGCTATCGCGCAGTTGGAACCGTGTCTATGCCAACTTAACCTTTGCAAAAGACAATTTTGCGGTTTCTATCCAGCCTTGGTGGCGTATACCTGAAGATGAAAAGACATCGCCTAATGATCCCAAAGGTGATGATAACCCGGATATCGAAGACTATATGGGACACTTTGAGCTATCGAGTGCTTACAAGTGGAATGGTTACGAGTTTACCTTTTTAGGTCGCCAGAACTTTCAAACACATAAGGGTTTTGCAGAACTGGGTGTGTCATTTCCGATTTGGGGCAAAGTTCAGGGGTACGCACAATACTCAGCGGGTTATGGTAAGAGCTTGATCGACTATGATCATAATCAGCAGCGGATTGGTGTTGGTATTGCAATCAACGGTGTTTTGTAGTTTTTCGTAGATGGATAGAAATTAACACTGGCAATTGAAATTTCAATATTTAGAATGCGAGGCTGAAATTGATTTCTAACCTAGAGTGATTTTATGCTTCGTGATTACACCTTCGATTGTCTTGTAACTATGCCTCGCCATGAGCTGGAAGAGTTTAGTGCTCGTATGATCAGTAAAATGGTGCCAGAAGACGTGATGAATGAGCTGTTCACTTTTGATCAAGAAGAAGTGGATAGTGAAGACCGCATGTTGTCTGCACGTCTTGATGCAATGCTACGCATGACAGCAATCGCACTGAGTGAAATTCAACAAGCGTTTGATGACTCAGAAAACGCAAAGCAAAATAGCGAGCGAATGACGCGATTGGTGCTTTGGCATTTCTACGCGATCTCATTCCGTTTGGAAGAGGCCATCACGTTAGAAACACACTGTGCTCTAGTGGAAAAACTAATCGAAAATGTACCTTCGGATGTTTTTGCGTGGGTAAAAACATTGACGGAGCTGCTACACACTTACGCTGAAATCAACGCGAAAGAGAATCCTCAAGACTAAACGCCTGCCGTTTATCGTTCAGTAAATTAGAAACAAGGCGAGCCATTTGGTTCGCCTTGTTTTTTCGCGTCAGATAAACCTTCGGGTTTGAAATACCAAACAAGCCTAGACTCAGATTTGTTCGTTCACTAGCGAACGGCGTGATTCCTTCTTACACTAAATCAAGGTGTTTGTTGCTAAACAAGCAAATGCATGACTAAGTCGTGTATTCTTTTCCACTAAAATGCGGATAACTTATGTCGAAGAACCTTCTGGTTTTTAAATTGGAACCGACTATTGAGCGTGTACGCTTTCCAGCTGAGCTTCATCTATCTAAAGGAAGTGAACGATGGATCCGTTAACGCAAGGTTTATTGGGTGCAACTTTGCCACTGGCCGTGAGCAACAAGCGAAACCTTGCAGTTGTTGGCGTGTTGGGTGTGGTCTCTGGGATGGCTCCGGATTTAGATGTACTCATCCGTTCTTCAACTGATCCTTTGCTGTATTTGGAATACCATCGCCAATTTACTCACTCGCTCTTGTTTATCCCGTTTGGTAGTTTCATTTGTGCTTTATTGTTGTATCCGTTGTTCGCAAAGAAGCGAGGACTAAGCTTCCGGCAGAGTTGGCTTTACTGTGCGCTTGGTTATAGTACCCATGCGTTATTAGACGCATGCACCAGTTATGGAACACAGCTTCTATGGCCGATAAGCAACACGCGTTATGCTTGGAACACTATTTC
Organism: Vibrio sp. YT-15; assembly: GCF_033337445.1. Taxonomy (NCBI): domain Bacteria; kingdom Pseudomonadati; phylum Pseudomonadota; class Gammaproteobacteria; order Vibrionales; family Vibrionaceae; genus Vibrio; species Vibrio sp. YT-15. The sequence goes on along the minus strand of NZ_JAWOQR010000014.1, from coordinate 4,157 downwards.
GGTAATCGACCCCGCTTTCACACTCCCTATTTTAACATTGCTTTTGTTTGCTGCACTGAAGCGAAGCCCAAGCTATGCCCGAATTGCATTTTTATGGTGTCTGGCTTACCTAAGCCTTGGAACGATACAACGAGATAGAGCAGAAGCAGCTGGTTGGGAAATCGTCAAAGAGCGACAACACAAGGCTATACAGTTAAAAGCCAAACCAAGCTTTAGCAACCTTTTGGTTTGGAAGCTGATTTATGAAACGGAAGATAACTACTATGTAGATGCGGTAAGGGTAGGGCGTTCAATAAAAATTTACCCCGGCGAATCTACTCCAAAGTTAAATATAAAAGAGCAATTTCCGTGGCTAAACCCGCACTCGCAACAAGCAAAAGACATCGAACGTTTCCGTTGGTTTTCAAACGGTTTTGTAGCGAAGGATCCGAATAATGAAATGCGAATTGTTGATATGCGTTATTCCATCGTACCAAACCAAATTAATGCGTTATGGGGCATCAATCTATCCCCAAAAGCCAGCGCAGACGCGCACGTTGAATACACTGCTCATCGAGGAAGAACTGCAGAAGATCGCCAAGTTTTTTTCAACATGCTTACGGATTTTGAGTGATGGTTTTACTTTGGATGTCGATGCGGTTTCGTAATAACTATTACGCAGACTGAAAGTCCTTTACTAGGGTCGGCTTGCTAGCGAAGAAAATTTTGCCAAACAGGGACTTGTACTTCCAGCCAAGAGACAAAAGTCGTTTAGCTAAGTTCTTGTTTTCAATGATTGCAACCTCAACACCTTGGTAGTGGTATGGATTGCTTTTGATGTAGTCGATAAATGCAGTAAGCACGCCTTGCCCGCGAACGGAGGGTGCAAAGTTGACTGCTACAATAGAAAAGCGTTGGCTACCTGCTGGGCAACGGACTAAACAGTGCCCAAGAGGATGAGTAATAGTCTCAGAAAATTCAGGAAAAGGGCGAGACTCAAGCTCTTGAGAAAGCGCATCGTATCGCTGACATAGATAAGAAAATAGTTGTTTCGCTTCGCTGTTCATATCGGTGCCGCTTTTGTGTTGCTTGGTTTGAAGGCATTGATGTCTCAAACATTGTAACCATAGATAGCAACACAAAACGCGGTAAACTTTTTCAGTAATGATTTCCTATTTTTGAAACCTGAATTGTTACAAATGAAGTTTATTGGGTTTTATATAGTAGTTGTGAACGAGTGTTTCTAGTTGAAGGGAGAATACGCTGGTTACTGGATTCTTACTGGAATTCCTTTGTTAAAAGGCGAGCTGCTTGGTTTAATGCCGCTCGTTTAACTGCGAGTGGCATCTTTTGTATTTCGTCACCTTGTACAGCGACGATGGGACATGATGTGGGATCTTCTATTCTAGCTCTTCATGGTCTAAATTATCTCATTAACCACTCAGCGCACTGCTATCAGATCCCTAGTCTCGCCAGGGCTCACGGGACTGATACAAAAACATCGTTAAGCTATTGTTATTAAATTACTTTGTTCGCCTTTACTTACTTTTGAACGCTTAACTAGACGTTACTCCAAGTGCTTAAATTGCAATGCCACAAGTCGCTGATACAACTCACAGCTTTGCATTAATGATTGGTGGTTACCAACATCGACTAATTCGCCATTGTCGAGCACCGCAATTTTATCCGCATGTTGGATAGTCGAAAGACGATGAGCAATAATCAGCGTTGTGCGTCCTTTCATTAGAGCTTCAAGTGCTTGCTGAACGTGATGTTCACTTTCACTATCAAGGGCGCTGGTAGCTTCGTCTAGCAGTAAGACTTTTGGATCTTTTAGAATCGCGCGAGCAATCGCAATGCGCTGCTTTTGTCCGCCCGATAGCCTAACGCCGCGCTCGCCTAAAAAGCTGTGATAGCCTTCGGGAAGCTTCTCAATAAACTCATGGGCATGGGCTTTTTTCGCGGCTTCGATAACTTGTTCATCCGTCGCTTCAGGATTACCGTAGCGAATATTATGAAAAACATCATGGCTAAACAGCGCTGGTTGTTGTGGTACGAGCGCCATTTGACGTCGAAGCTCGTTTGGGTCGAACTGTCGAATATCTTCACCACCAAACAACACTTGCCCTTGCTGTGGGTCATAAAATCGTTGCAGCAGTTCGAATAGTGTTGTTTTACCTGCACCAGAAGGGCCGACCAACGCCAACACTTTTCCTTGATCAGCGGTTAGGTTTAACTCTTTGATAGTTGGTTGATTTGGGCGAGAAGGGTAGTTGAAACTCACCGATTTAAAGTTAACCTCAGCACGCATGTCGGAACGGACAGGTAAATGGTTGCTTGGCGCTTTAATATCACTGTCTACTTGAAGGATCTCAATCAGCCGTTCGGTAGCACCTGCGGCTCTTTGCAATTCACCCATGACTTCGGAAATGGTTGCAGTCGATGAGGCAACCATAATGGCATAAAACACAAATGCGGCTAGGTCACCCGCAGACATTTTTCCGTGAATCACATCGCTGCCGCCTATCCAAAGCATGCCTGAAATCGCGCTGAACACAATCACAATAACGCCTGATATCAGGATCGCACGCTGTTTTACTCTCTGTCTGCCTACTTCATAAGCTTTTTCCACCTCGACAGCGAAAGCCGCTCGTTCATGCGACTCTGAGCTAAAACTTTGCACGGTTTTAATATGTTCTATCGCTTCTCCAGCGTAGCTTCCGACATCGGCCATTGAGTCCTGACTTTGGCGAGAGAGAGCACGCACGCGTCGTCCATAAAACAAAATCGGAACCAAAACCAAAGGCACAGAAGCTAGCACAATCAGCGTGAGCTTAACGTTGGTGGCAAACAACATTATGATGGCACCAAAGCACATCAAAGCGCTACGCATCGCCATCGAGAACGATGAACCAATAATGCTTTGCAGCAACGTGGTATCGGTAGTCAGGCGCGACATAATATCGCCGCTACTGTTGGTCTCAAAATAGCTCGGATGCAGCGTAATCACATGGTTAAACACCGCAAGGCGAATATCCGCACTGACACGCTCACCCACCGAAGATACAAGGTAGAAGCGAAAGAACGTCCCAATGGCAATACACAGTGTGACACCAACAATAAACTGAATCGCATTGGTAAGCTCTTGCAATGATTGCTGTGCAAACCCTTGGTCGATAAGTATGCGTACTCCATAGCCAACGGATAACGTCAAACTTGCTGTCGCGACAAGGGCAACCAAGGCCGCCGCAACCCGCCATTTATACGGTGCAATAAAGGTGTTGAGTTTAAGAAGAATGCTGAGATTTTTGTTATTTTTTCTGCTCATGAGTGACTCACAAAGCGTTTTAGGTACCTGGCATAGTAAGCCAGTTTGGTTGGTGAGACCAGCGAACTACCGCTTTCGGATTAGGAAGTTCACTGGGATAACCAATATCGCATGTATATCGAAAATCACTTAAACGTCGAAGAGACTAGAATCAGCTTTTAGTTCGGAGGGGGTTACGCACGGCTTTTGGCGAGTAGCAGGTCGACTTTTCCTTTGGCTGTTTTACTAACTGTTTGCATCAACTGAAAACTTGGTTTTTCGACGCCTGAGTTTTCTATCCCTTCGACCATTAAGAGCCAAAGCTTGGCTGTCATTTGCGCATCGGCTAGTGCACGGTGGAAAACACCGTCGTTGTCGATATTTTTATAGCGAACAAGTTCACCTAGCTTATGTGATGGGGCTTCTTGAATGAGCCGTCTTGCTACCAGTAAGGAGCAAGCAAACTCACCCGAATAACCACAGTTGATTCGTTCAAGCTCTGCATCTAAAAATCGTTTATCGAAGGACGCGTTGTGAGCGATAAGGTTCTCGCCAGCAATGAACTCACTAAATGACGCTATTACCTCTTCGCAGCTTGGTGCCGATCGCAACATATTGTTGGTAATGCCGGTGTAGTTCTCAATGAAAGAACTCACTCTGAAACCGGGATTCATGAGTTGCTGAAAACTATCGACAACCTCGCCATTGACTAACTTTACTGCACCAATTTCTATTGCGCGATCACCTAAAGTAGGAGAGAGACCTGTGGTTTCAAAGTCGAGTACGACCACAGAGTTTGCTTGAGGCATAAAATTTTCCAGCTGAGTAATATTGCGCAAGAGTATTATCGAAAGCGACAGAAAAAGAAAGG
>NZ_JAWOQR010000149.1:0-1100 GCF_033337445.1 Vibrio sp. YT-15 | reverse complement strand
GCACCATTAACGCAAATTCTGCGCCGACGAAGCGGCATGCACTCACGCCATCGCGTCAGCTCTGTTGCAGTCGACGCGCGATCGCTTTCAATACTGTGTCACCAAATAGGTGCCCATAGTTATCGTTAAACGCTTTAAAGTGGTCGATATCCAGCAAGATGAGAGTCATCGCCTGATTAGCGTTAATCAGCATGCTCAAATCAGTATCAAAGGCACGACGATTGTAAAGATTAGAGAGTCCATCAAACAGCGCGTCTTTTTGTACTTCGGCTAATTGATTCTTCAAACGAGAAATTTCTTCACTCGCATTGGTGAGTTGACGGTTTAAGAATTTAGTTGAGTGGCGAATCTCATGAGATTCAGCAACGAGTTGGCGGATCACCACCATCACTTCTTCGATGCTCAAGCTGTTGTCTTCAACTTTTTCTAATTTGTTGAAGCTTTTATCGACCATCGCAGAGAAAGAAGAGGTATCTGACAAAGTATCACTCATGGAGCTCGACACTTCATGCAATAGCACTTCTACGTTGGTTTTGAGATCTTCTAAACTGGTTTCTGCTCTACTGGCCACGTAGTTGTTGTAAAGCTGTTTGTTCGCTGCTGGTGGACAAATACCATAGTGTTCTAACACTTCGTCCATCTCAAAATTGAGTTCTGGAATGGTTTTGTCTACGTAGGTATACCAAAGCGCGTAGTCTGCGGGGGTGGCAGCTACATTATTTTTGATCATTAGTGGCACCGCTTTTTTTAAGTTAGCGGTCGATTTCTTAAACTCGTCAGTCATTTATGCGATGTTACTAGCAAAATGGAATTGGATTTAGATTACCGGATATTAACTAATATCGCTTTAATTTTTATCATTTTTGCTTGGTTTATATAAAAAAATGAGTAAATAGCGGTGATATTCATAAATCTGAAATTTGATTTTATAAAATTGCGGTTTAAAAAGTGAACGATTGAGGATGGAAATACGATTTGGCTCTTATGTTCACGATTCATGCAAAGAGCATGGAAAGCGCTGTAGTTAGTAAGAACGGATGATCCGCTTGCGATGCCGAGCGTAAAACAAATCAGTACATTTAGCTCCTCGCCTAAGGACG
>NZ_JAWOQR010000148.1:0-1102 GCF_033337445.1 Vibrio sp. YT-15 | reverse complement strand
TTCTTGAACTCACTTCTGATGTCAATGGCGTTCGTACTTACGAAGGTTATATTGAGCTTGATGGTGTGCGCATTACGGTATTCGACATCAGTATCGACTCACCGTCTCAAGGCGAATATCAGTTCAACCTCTATGAACAGCTGGATCATACTGGCGCAAACGACGAATCGTTAACGTTCACCATTCCAGTTTATGCCGTTGATGCCGACGGAGACCGCACTTCTTTGACGCTAGGTTCGAACGATGCCAAAGCCGCAGAAATCGTTATAGAAGTTAAAGATGATGCGCCTTCTATTGATGGTGTGGAAGCTTTAACGGTGGATGAAGACGACCTTGCGAGCATCGGTTCGGATCAAAATGATTCTGTTTCGGTTGACGGCAAGTTCACCACGACAGAAGGCTCCGATCGAGTGGTGAGTTATCAACTCGACGCATCGACCAACCCAATTGATGGCTTGACTTCACATGGTGAAGCCGTTGAGCTGGTAGAAACCGCAAATGCCGACGGAAACTTTACTTACACCGCGACAGCAAACGGCAACTCAGTATTTACGCTGGTGGTGAATGTTGATGGTTCATACAACTTTACGTTGGAAGGCCCAATCGATCACGCGACTGGTAGTGATGAACTGACGCTAAACTTTCCAATCATCGCGACCGACTTTGATGGCGATACGTCATCGGCAACCATCCCTGTAACCATTGTTGATGACCAGCCAACAATTAACGATGTTCAAGCGATCACCGTTGATGAAGATGACCTCGCGCAGATTGGCTCGGCTCAAGACGGTTCAGTATCGATTGACGGACACTTCACCACCAATCAAGGTTCTGATGGCGTAGTGAGTTACCAATTGGATGCCAGTGCGATGCCTGTTGATGGGCTTACTTCGCAAGGTGTTGCGGTGACATTGAGTGAAACGGCAAATCCAGATGGTAGTTTCACTTATACGGCAACCGCAGGAACCATTCCTGTCTTTACGTTAACTGGGAATCCAGATGGCAGCTACAACTTTACACTCGAAGGCCCAATTGACCATGCGAGTAACAGTGACGAACTGACGCTGAATTTCCCAATCATCGCGACGGATTTTGATGGTGA
>NZ_JAWOQR010000147.1:0-1104 GCF_033337445.1 Vibrio sp. YT-15 | reverse complement strand
TTGGCGTGAACCTGTCGCCACTTCACTAGAGAACTGGTTGATGTGTTCCACGTTACGATGCAGCTCTTCTGTTACCGAGCTTTGCTCGCTGCAAGCACTCGCAATTTGAATGCTCATTTCAGCAATGTTATCTGCGCCTTTTTCGATTTGGTCGATGGTTGCACCGGCTTTTTGTGCTTGCTCAACGCACTCTTGAATCAAATCGCTGCTGTTATTTGTTGCTGAAACGGCACTCTTCGAACAATTTTGCAGTTTAGAGATGATCGTGATGATCTCTTCGGTTGAAGCTTGAGTTCGGCTTGCTAGCGTTCTCACTTCATCCGCTACGACGGCAAAACCACGGCCTTGTTCACCAGCGCGCGCAGCTTCAATGGCAGCGTTAAGCGCAAGCAAATTGGTTTGTTCCGCGATGTCTTGGATAACGTCAACCACAACGCTAATGTTAGATGCGTCTTGTTCCAGTTCTGTCACCATGTTGCCAACAGATTGAATCGCCAATGACGCTTCGTGAATTTGGTTAATACATTCTTGAACGACGCCGCGGCCTTCTTTCGCATCGTGAGAAGCACTGTTTGCCGTTTCTGACGCTGCTTCGGTGTTGCTGGCGACTTCATTTACTGTCGCTTGCATCTCGTTCATTGCTGTTGCGATAAGGTTTAGCTGAACTTGTTGTTCATCCATGCCGGTTGAAGTCTGTTCGGAAATCGCGCTCACTTCTTCAATGGCGGTGCCTACTTGAGCTGTGGTTGACGAGATACTGTCGACCAAAGTAAGCAACTTCGCTTGCATATCAACGCAGGCATCTGCCAAGGTGCCAAGCTCATCATGACCAATTTTGTTACGTGGAAGCTGGTAAGTTAGGTCGCCTGACGCGATTTTCGACGCCATGTTTACCACGTAATTTAGTGGTGTGCAGATCTGTTTGGTTAGGAATAGGCCTAGCGTAAAACTCAATGCCAATAGCGCGACGATAGCAATAATGCTGTAGGTGATTGCGCTGCGCACTGCTTCATGAGCGCTAGCAATATCTTCTTGTACGTAGGTTTGGTTTAGTTCCACTAAATCACGAATCGCATCGGATAATTGTGTGAATGTAGAAAATCC
>NZ_JAWOQR010000146.1:0-1109 GCF_033337445.1 Vibrio sp. YT-15 | reverse complement strand
TTTTTGTTGCTGTTTATTTAGAAAGGTTAAAGTGCGCCACTTAAAAGTCGCGCAGTCGAATTACTTCGCGCTTTCTTCTTCCATTTGAGCGTTATCAACCACGTGGTTTTCACCAAGGTCGTGTGGCAGCACTAGGTTAAGAAGGATTGCCACGATACCACATAGGCTTACACCTTGTAGGCTGAACTCGCCGATACCGAAAGCCATACCACCGATACCAAATACCAGTGTTACTGCAACGATCACTAGGTTCCGAGACTTGTGTAGATCAACGTTGTTCTTAATCAGCGTATTCAAACCGACGGTTGCGATAGAACCGAACAGAAGAATCATGATGCCGCCCATTACTGGCACAGGAATGGTTTGCAGAATCGCACCTAGCTTACCTACCAGCGCAAGAACAATAGCGGTAATGGCAGCCCAAGTCATGATTACAGGGTTGAAAGCTTTGGTCAGCATTACCGCGCCTGTTACTTCACTGTAAGTAGTGTTTGGCGGCGCACCAACCATTGATGCTGCAATTGTCGCGATTCCGTCACCCGCGATAGTGCGGTGTAGGCCTGGTTTCTTCAGGTAGTTTTTACCCGTTACATTTGAGATAGCCAACATGTCACCCACGTGCTCTACCGCAGGAGCGATTGCAACTGGGATCATGAATAGAATCGCGTTGATGTTGAACTCAGGCATGGTGAAGTTGGGCATTGCAAGCCAAGCTGCTTGAGCCACAGGTGTAAAGTCAACCACACCATAGAATAGGGATACTGAATAGCCCGCCAAAATACCACCCACGATAGGAACCAGTTTTAGGAACCCTTTTGCGAACACGCTAAGTGCAATTGTCGTTAGCAGTGAAACAGCAGAGATAATGACCGCAGCATCGCCATTTACTAACTGAACCGCACCGTCGCCCGTTTTACCTACCGCCATGTTGACTGCCGTTGGCGCAAGGCCAAGGCCGATAACCATGATCACTGGGCCAACTACAACCGGTGGCAAAATCTTATGGATAAACCCTACACCACGCACTTTGATCATCGCGCCAAGTGCAACGTAAACCAAACCTGCCGCCATCAAGCCACCCATAGTTGCACCAATACCCCAAGTTTGGA
>NZ_JAWOQR010000145.1:0-1112 GCF_033337445.1 Vibrio sp. YT-15 | reverse complement strand
AAAGTTCTGCTAATTTTGACCAAATATGCCAAGGTTTTGCTTTCTACAACCCGATTATTTAAACGACGTTCCTACGATCAAATACACAGCTTCCATATCCTGCTCCGTACGACCGTATGCCAACATAATAGGTCCAATTGGCGAGTCCACACCAAAGAAAATTGATGCAGCGTTATACAATGGTGCTTCATTCAATTTCAGATCGTTGTCTGACCATGTACCGCCATGTTCTAGCGACGCGCCTACATAAACTGGCGCTTCAAACAATCCAAAATCATTGTCGAACCATTTGTAGCGATATACCAAACTGCTGAAGAATAAGTTTTGCCCTATCAAGCTGTTTCTCGGTATGCCTGACAAATGCAAAAAGCCCCCTAACTCACGAGGGTCCAGCGTTATCGACGAGTTTTTACTTTGCACAAAGCTGTATTCTGCTTGTCCGACTAAAGTATGACGCTGATAGCTCATTGCCCCCTTAAATCGAGCGTCAATTTCATACACTGTATCTTCCACAATATCTTGAGGCTTGGACTGACCTATCTCTTCAGGGCTGGTATCGTGAGAAACCAAATATTCTAGGTCGACCAACAAACCTCGCGTAGGAAAAGCAAAATCATCGAGGGTGTCTAAGCGGTAATTGGCAAACAAGCCTCTTCGCTCAAAATCTAAATTGCCTACAGACGCCAATGTCGATAACTCAATGCTACCCGAAGAGTATCGACCGCCCAATCTCAACTCTTGCCACAACGTAGGCTGAATGCCAATCGCTATCTCGGAAACAAACTCGGTATAAGACACTGGCAAAAAATCGTTCACCGAACTTAAACTCGAGTCATCATCACTGACCGGCAAGTTTCGCCCTTCACTGCTGTACGCCACCTTACCAGCAACAAAAAACTCTTGGCTCGACAGAACCGGAGAATACAGCTCCGCCTCAATGAGCTTATCTGTGCCCATCTCAACGTTGAGTGCCATTTCAGCACCGTGCGCGTTTAAGTTGGTAAAGTTAGTCGACATCCCTATGCCGTATTGGCTGTCGGTATCAAAGTCATCTTCAAGGAAGAAACGGAAGTGGAGGTAGTTTGGGCCCCAAGATTTTTCGTTAACGTCAA
>NZ_JAWOQR010000144.1:0-1113 GCF_033337445.1 Vibrio sp. YT-15 | reverse complement strand
CGCTTGCTCCATGTCCTCAGCACGCAGCGCTGCTTCAATGGCGTAAAGGTAAACCCACGCCGTTGCCGCGAACGGTTGTTGATTGAAGCTCGGTTCATCAAGCAGAGTCAGGTACAGCCCGTACCCACGCCCAAAGTGATTAAACCTATCCGGAAGCGAAGTGTAAGTGGTGGCCGCCATCGCAGTGGCCAATTGATATTCTGGTAGCCCTTGTAAACGCTGCTGCTCTTGAATCGGCATAGGTTGATTTGCCATTAAATCCAAACCTTTCTGAATGGTGGCAAGCCCACGTTCAGTGAACTTCATCTTGTTCCATGGCATAAAAGCATCGCGCCCTTGCAAGGTTTCACTGCTGCCAAGGTAAACCCATGTCACAGGCGTAGCGCCTTGCTTTTGAACTAATTGTGAAAGCTCGTCATGTACAGTATCCACCAAACCCGTGTCGCCCTGTGCGGCTTGGTTAAAGCGAGTTAGTAACTGCTCAGTAGGGTTTGCCAACGCCAAGCTGCTACTCAAGGTAAACGCTGCCAATGCCGCGCCGAGCAAGGTTGTGGCTCTGGATAAATGAAGATTGAAAACCATCATGGTGACTGTCCTTAGTTGAACGTGATTTGATGGTTTCAGATTACGCCATCGCTTCATAGTCAGCTGTAGGATGCGACCAATGGTATTTTTAGGGAGTAAATGGGCGTGAGCGGCGATAAATGGTTTTGAGTCAAAACACAATAACATCCGAGCGAGATATCAATTATTGCTGGATTCAACACTAAGTACGATAAAAAGAGTGGCGAAAATATCAAGGCTGGTGTATTTATCCTCTTCACAACATTCCCAGTCGACGTACCACAACAGATGATGCTGCACCTCCTTTCTCGCACTCCTTTGCGCCGCATCTGTGAACAGGCCTGTTGTGCTTTAACTTTCAACAAATCTAAGAAAGCCAACATACCCGACCTATTGGATTCTTAGCATCGGAATAGTTTGAACTCTCTTGAGTTCTGGTTGTTTTCGCTCTTTTGAGAGCGTTTTTAGGTTGTAGTAAATGAACAAGCGTTTATTTCCAAGAATCGATTTGCCACTTTTGATGGCGATAATTCCGATCATGTTATTGAG
>NZ_JAWOQR010000143.1:0-1115 GCF_033337445.1 Vibrio sp. YT-15 | reverse complement strand
GCGCTCTTTGTTCGTTTGGGAGAAAAATTAATCGTCTTCGTCGTGCAGTTCAGACCAAGTTTGCGCACATTTCACAGCGCGTTTCCAACCTTTGTAACGACGGTTGCGTTTTTCTTCGTCATCATGCGGTTCGAACGTACGATCAAGCACTGCTTTATCTTGCAGCTCATCAATGCTGTTCCAGTAACCAACCGCTAAACCTGCCAGGTATGCAGCACCAAGAGCCGTTACTTCAGTCACTTGTGGACGATGTACTTCTGTGTTTAATACATCCGATTGGAATTGCATTAGGAAGTTGTTTGCTACCGCACCGCCATCAACACGCAAGTTTGCGAGCTTGATGCCAGAGTCAGCTTGCATCGCATCCAGTACGTCACGAGTTTGGTAAGCGATGCCTTCCAGAGTCGCGCGGATAATGTGGTTTGAGTTCACACCGCGAGTAAGGCCAACAATGGTGCCACGTGCGTAAGCATCCCAGTATGGAGCGCCAAGGCCAGTAAAGGCTGGTACTACATAAACGCCGTTCGATGTGTCCACTTTTGTTGCGAAGTATTCAGAATCTTCTGCACCGTTTAGTATTTTCAGTTCATCACGTAGCCACTGGATAGAGGCACCACCCATGAACACTGCACCTTCAAGTGCGTAAGCTGGCTCGCCTTTCGGGCCACAAGCTAGTGTGGTAAGCAGACCATTCTTCGAGGTGACTTTCTCTTGGCCAGTGTTCATCAGCAAGAAACAACCTGTGCCGTATGTGTTTTTCGCTTGGCCAGCTTCCACACACATTTGGCCGTATAACGCTGCTTGTTGGTCACCTGCAATCCCTGCGATAGGAATACGAGTACCGCCTTTACCACCGATGTTCGTTTTGCCGTAAATTTCCGAAGAGCGTTTTACTTCTGGCATCATTGATGCCGGAATGCCCATCTCATCCAACAGCTTTTGGTCCCAACATAGGTCGTTGATGTTAAACAGCATGGTACGTGATGCGTTGGTGTAGTCAGTAACGTGAACGCGGCCTTGAGTCATCTTCCATACTAACCACGTATCGACGGTACCAAACAGCAGTTTACCTGCTTCTGCATCTTCGCGTGCGCCTTCTACGTTATCCAGAATCC
>NZ_JAWOQR010000142.1:0-1115 GCF_033337445.1 Vibrio sp. YT-15 | reverse complement strand
GCGGAATACGGAATTATGGCGCTTGTCGCAAGTTCTGTCGCCGTTATGGCAGCCGAAGCTTGTGTAGCAGCAGTGATGAAGTATGGGTTTGACCTCAATGCTCAAATTCACCCTGAATTGTGGATAGCTTTACCGTTAGCCACTTTCGTTACACTGGCACTTGTTGTAATGAGTTTGTTGAAAAGATTGTTAACGCCAGTAAACACTTAATACCCATTTATATAACTAACGCGGACTCACTCCATGACATTTTTATTTTAGTTATCCACAAAAACAGTGGATAACTTTTGGGATAACTGGAGAGGTCAAAAATAGGGGTGTTTCCGCAAGCTTTACGCCATGGGTCTTAGAGTGGGATTCTTATACACAACAGGCTAAAAATTCGCTCATCAAACCACTTCGTCAAGCACTTTTTTTGCAATTTTTTTATTCCGTAAAGCAACTTTTAAAGTTATCGCAAACCCATGAACTTTTTGTGATTTTAATCATGCCCAAACCCGAGTAGAATCATGGTTAGTAAAGATTTCTCCTTATAAAATTTTTAGTGAAGCAATGAAGTCTGAGTTTCTAAGTCATAAAGATAAACACATCGCCGTTGTAGGTGGTGGTGTAGCCGGTGCCACAGCCGCCATTCATTTTGCAGAGTTGGGATTCAAAGTCTCTGTTATTGAAAAGGGTGTCTCGTTAGTCAACGGCCCACCAATTTGTCACCTTCATGCGGGCGGTAATTTGTATCGTGAAATTTCTGAACAACAATGTTTGGATTTGCTTACGCAATCTATAGATACGATCAGACTGTATCCTCACTCACTGAATATTCGTCCTACCATTATTGCCGTACCTCACTCTGATGGGGGTGACCCATTCGCGCTGCTGCCTCGCTTAGAGGTGATTAAAAGTGCTTACCAGGCGTTAGTCGACAAAGACGAACACAACAAAGTACTTGGCGAGCCTGAAGAGTATTTCAAACTGTATTCGAAAGAAGAATTGCAGGAACTGGCAAAACAAAACCAACCAGAACATCCATCCACATTTGATGAATGGAGCATTCCTTTTGCTCAGCACGCTGATTTAGAGCAATTAAAATATCCGGTCGTTGCCGTTCAGGAGTATGG
>NZ_JAWOQR010000141.1:0-1119 GCF_033337445.1 Vibrio sp. YT-15 | reverse complement strand
CCAAAGGAATAAACACAACGTCGTAACCGATTCATCCTTAAACAAAATTTCATTAATTAGACAGCTGACTATCAAAAAACAATAATGAAAATGAATAAACCCGAATACAAATGCAAATGTCTTGGTATTACCCCGGTAAATTTTTTAACAAGCTGAATAATTTATTATTTTTCTGCATAGTAGTGAGTTTTGGACACATCATCAGCATCCATTAAAGCCCTGCTACTTTGTATGCTTTTGCTTCGCTCAGTACGACTTCAGGATTCTTTTGTTGAGAACTTCCTAACGTGTGCGCTAATCTATAAACATCCATGTTCACTTAACGGATAAGACGTTATGTTCGTTTACAAAGGCAAAGAAATAGAAACTGATGCTCAAGGCTACCTACTGGATCATACTCAGTGGGAAGAAGGCATGATTGAGCTTTTAGCAAAAGAAGAAGACATCGAACTTACTGATGCTCATTTAGAAGTTGTGCATTTTGTGCGCGATTTTTATGAAGAGTTTAATACCTCTCCAGCAGTGCGAATGCTTGTCAAAGCAATGGAAAAGGCACACGGCCCAGAAAAAGGCAACAGCAAATATTTGTTCAAGCTGTTCAAAAAAGGCCCAGCAAAACAAGCAACAAAGCTAGCAGGTTTACCTAAACCAGCTAAGTGCCTGTAATATTATAGAATTTTAAATCCGCGGAATGGTTTGTACGATACGCTCTCTCGCGTAACGCTTTCTACTGTCGCCGTCCGCGGACCTTCTTGTAACCATTCACAAAACTGGTCAATTTTCTCTTTAGGCCCACAAGCCATCACTTCTACATCGCCATTGTTCAAGTTCTTCGCGTAGCCCGTTAAACCAAGCTTTAAACCTTGGTGCGAAGTATGGTAACGAAAGCCAACCCCTTGAACGTGACCTTTAACTATAAATCTCTCACACTTTACGTTCATCTTTGTACCGCATCTGATTATTGAGTGATATATTCGTTTTGTCTTATTCACCCCACTAAGGATAGTGGGTTTTCGTATGGTTATAATAATTATGAAAGAAATTCCATTCCGCTGGATTGATAAGTATCTCATTCACTTAAAGATTCAAGAAAAGTTCTACTTGCTCTTCATTCTTCCT
>NZ_JAWOQR010000140.1:0-1123 GCF_033337445.1 Vibrio sp. YT-15 | reverse complement strand
CACTCGCGTAGGCTTGAAATACAGCAATCCCTTTGTCCGTAAACGCTTGTTGCATGTCTGCGGTGACGGCTTCACCAGAAACCAACGCTTTGGTAAAGCTAGGTAACTCGCCGTATTGCTCTTGGTATTTCTGTAACAACGTCAACAAATAAGATGGCGTTCCCGTGTAACCCGTCGGCTGAAGCTGTTTGATCGCTTCAATCTGCGCTTCGGTATTGCCGACGCCTGCTGGAAATACTGCGCAGCCACACGCTCTAGCACCGCCTTCCATAATGAATCCACCCGGCGAGAAGTGATAAGAGAGCGTGTTGTGGACTAAATCCCCACGGCGAAACCCTGCGGCATAAAACGCGCGTCCCATACGCCAGAAGTCCGATTCATCCGTTTGCGCCTCATACAAAGGCCCCGGAGATTGAAACACACGCGCCATCTGACCAATCGCAACGCTGTTTAAGCCACCAAACGGCGGCTTAAGCTGCTGCTGGCTTGGGACATTGAATTTGCGAGTGATCGGAAACTGGGCGAGCCCTTCACGGTTACTTGCGATTGAGGCGTCGATATCTGCGAAGATGTTGCCGTAGTGCTCGCTGTTCGCTTTTGCGTTTTCAATCAGTGTCGGCAGGCGTTGAAACAGCGACTCTTCTCTCTCGGTTGGAGACAAAGACTCTTTTGCATCGAATAATTCGTTCATCTCTGCTCCTTACAACCAGCGCTTACGACGTTTGTAAGACTTAAGATTCTTAAAACTCTTGCGCTCTTCATCGCCGCCACCCAGATAGAACTCTTTCACGTCTTCATTATTGAGCAGCTCATGTTTAGTACCATCGAGCACAATCTTGCCTGACTCCATGATGTAGCCATAGTCGGCCGCATGAAGCGCAAAGTTCGCGTTCTGTTCCACCAGCAACATGGTAATGCCTTGGTCTTTGTTGATCTTCTCGATGATGCTGAACACCTCTTTCACCAACAGTGGTGAAAGCCCCATCGACGGTTCATCAAGTAAGATCATTTTCGGGCGCGCCATCAATGCGCGGCCAATTGCCAACATCTGCTGCTCACCGCCCGACAAATAGCCTGCGAGACCAGTTCGTTCTTTGAGTCGAGGGAAGTAATCAAACACCAT